>DAINOH010000072.1:0-24108 GCA_036735485.1 Draconibacterium sp.
AAAAATAAATTTCACTTTCCCCAGCGAATTATTTTTCCCGGGTTTTTGCCGCACCTGCCCGTTGTACCATTCCATGTTGTGTTTTGCAAGGTAATTTTTGTCCTTTTTGATACCCGGCAATACTTCATTATTCAGAATACTGGGCGGCACATTCCAATACGGGCTGAACACCACAAAACTCATATTTCCGCTGAACACCACCGTTTTCGACATGCTTTTTCCAACCACAACCGGCGATTCAAAAGCCCTTTCACCATTGCGGTTAAGCATTAATGTATAGGATGGAATGTTGACAAAAATATATTCTCTGGCATTGGCCATTTCGGGCGAAATCCAGCGCCAGCGTTCCATATTCACCACTATCTTTTTAATGTGTTCACTCAGCGGAACATTCATCAGTTTAATCAGTTGCTGATTAATGGTTTTTGTGGCACCTTTTCCGTTTCTGACCTGGTATTTGTTGACAGCCACCAAAAGCTCCTCATCGAAAACATTACTGCCGCTGTTTACTTCCAGATCGTTTGTTTTCAAAAGTCTTTCCCTGATTTGCACAATTGCTCCGGCTGAATCTCCCAGTTTGTAGGTTTTAATTTTCGGGTCGATGGCGATAGTATCCCACCCCCCTTTTTTCTGTATTTCGCGATAGTGTTGCAGCAAATCTTTGAGCTTGTAATACTGAGCGAATAATACCGAGTCGTTACGCGCCAGCAACCCTGTGTTTTGAATCATCGAATCGAGCACCGTTTCGTACGAAACCTGTTTTTTGGGCAACAACCATTCAAGTGCAGCCGCAGTTTTATCATCAACACCCCGGTAAACATTTTCGGCATAAAACAAAAACATACCTGAAAGCATGATTTCGGTTTCGGTCTGTGAGAGTGCGTTTTCAACATCCGATTCAAAAACCCCGTCAATTTCACTGAGATAGGGAAACACTTTGTAAACTCCCTCACTGGCAATTCCTTTTACTTTGCTGAACAATGAGCTGGCAAACTCAACAAGCCCATTTTCATCGTACCAGATGTGGTGGTATTTTTGTCCGCGGTAAATCTTTTTAATATCATCTGAGTAAACAGCGAGCTGGCTGTATTTTACAAAAAACGAATCGACAAGCGTACTGTCGAAGGTTGTTTTGCTGTAACGGTTAATACTGCCCTGCAAATCGGGATCTAATACCGGAGTTGAAAGCTGGGGTTTTTGTTTACAGGATAAAACAATCAGCATCACAACAACAGGTAACAGGAAATACCGCGTCTTCATATTCGGAAAGTTTTTGTTTCGGGTAAAAGTAAAACAGTTTCAGCAAGTAATCAGTTGTCGGGGAAATTAGTATTCAACAATATTATTGACAATCAGTTGCGGCCTTCCGCCCGATTCTGCCAGCTTGTATTCTATCTGTCGCATTCCGCCAGTAGGATTGGCATTTGAATCGCCCGGAAGATAAACCGGGAAACGCTGATTCAGGTTATTCTCCACAATGGCAAATTCATCGTGCCCCATATATCCTTTGCCGGCTTCAGCATTTTCAGCCACATTTGGGAGCGAAAGCGGGATTACATCGTTGTTTTTAATTACTGAATACCCGATTACAGTACCATAGCTCCCACTCCCTGCCGACTGAAGATAGACAAAAACCTCGGGTAAACTATCATTATTTAAATCACCGGCTTCGGCATTTATTACTGTCCCCTCAATCTGTTGTTTAAAAGTCTTGTTTTCGGTTTCTGTTCCTGATATTTTCAGTGTCAGGGTATTGTTATAAACTTCGGCTCCAAAAAAATAGTTGCCAAAATTCAGGTTTTTCCTGAAAATTACCTTGTCGATTTGTGCAGTATCAAGTGGCTCCTGAAGTTTATGATAAACACCTGCAATGGTTCCACCTCCCGAACAAAAATAGCCCAGCATCTGATCATCCTGTTCGGTTTCGCCCGAAACCACCAGACTGTCGCCATCGAAACGAAAAAATACATCAAAACCTTCAACAACCGCAGTAAACCTATTTGAATCATCCACTTTGAACGCTGTTGCATCAAAGGTGCAAGATGGTTTTTTAATATCAGCTCTCGAGCGGATGGATACCAGCAAAACAGAGTCGGCTGGCTGTTTCACTTTCACGGCCACCCAATCGTAACCTTCATCACGGTTTTTATAAGCTTCGGTAACATAATTTCCGCCAACATCGGTTTGTTGTGTTTCCTCTTTATTATTTTCCTGTTGATTCCTGTTTCCCGAACAACCGGCTAACAAAAGGGAGTTCAGTGCAAAAAGTAAGGCAATTCGATTATTTAAAATCATGATTTTTCAGATTTTTTCATTTAAAACAATTTAATCTCCCAACAGTTTAACATACCTGTATTCGTCGCAGATTTTGCCATTTTTGAAAACAGCATTTTTAAAAATTGCCTCTCTTCTGAAACCGCATTTTTCAAGCACCCGCATCGAAGAGGGATTAAATTCGAATATTCCGGCATGAATCCGCACAATATCGAGTTCGCGAAAACCGTATTCGCAAATTAAATTTACCGCGCGGGGCATGATTCCTTTATTCCAGTATGGTTCTCCCAGAAAATAGCCCACTTCCGCCGATTTCCTGTAAACATCTGTTCCCTTGTGCAGCCCGATATTTCCCACATATTCACCTTCCCATTCAATGGCAAAAACTTCCGGGGGATCAGCTTTCGAAACATTCGCAATAAAACCTTCTGCATTTTCCAAAGTGTAGGGATTTGGAAATCCATCACGCAGATTTGAACTGATATTCTTATTGTTGGCTATTTCAACAAGCCTGAATTTGTCGGTAATACTGAGGGGTCTCAATGTTACAACTGAATCGGAAAGAATCATAATTTTACGTTTAACAGGTAGTTAATTTATCCTGCAAATATACCAAATGACGCATTTTTCTGACGTTTGGCGGGCATCAATTTACCCGATAAACATTTTTCTTAATCCTGTTTATCATATCATCAAGTTGGGTTGAATCCGGTTCCTCGCCGCAATACATGAGTTTCAGTTCAACCTCCGGTTTGTTAATTCCATACGAAGGCTGAACATAAAACCGATGCAACATTCTGAAACCATTGCGCTGGTAAAAATGTACACGTCGGGTGGTGATTTCGTTAACAGGAGGTTCAGTCTCCAGAAGAATTGTTTTGTAGTGAATCGTTTTAAGAAGCGATAAAGTTTTTTCTCCAATCCCCAACCCCCTCTTTTCGGGATTAACAGCGAAATGTTCGACAAAAGCAAAACCACCCAAATCCCAGCAAATACAAAAACCGGAAAAACCGGTGTTTTCGGTGTCGATGCTGTAAATAAAACATTGATCGGCGGAAAGCAGCTTTTCAAGATCAGAAAACTCTCTCCGTTCTTTTTCCGGGAAAGCTGAAATATAGAGCTCTTTTATTATCCGGAGTTCCGCTTCTGTTTTTATTCTGTTTAGCCCGATATTCATTTACTCAAAAAATTTACCGGTGTAAAAAACTATCAATGCTGATGGTCGTGATCGTGGACATGGTTATGATCAACCTGCTCCGTATCGTGTTCGTTCGATCCGCTGTGCTGGTGACTGTGGTTCAGGCTGATAAAAAACATCAGCAAAAGACCGGTGAGAATTGCAACAAGCTGGATGATACTTTTCCGAACCGATGATTCGCGGTGCAGTTCGGGAATCAGGTCGCTGCCAGCGAGGTAGATAAATCCACCGGCTGCAAATGGCAGAATGTAAACCACCAGGTTTTCGGTCAGATTTCCGAGCAGAATGGTAAAAACAGCACCCAGAATGGCAGCACACGCAGCCACGAAATTGAGAAAAAGCGCTTTCTTCTTTGAGAAACCAGCATGGAGTAATACACCAAAATCGCTGATTTCCTGCGGAATTTCGTGAACAATTACCGCCAAAGTGGTGGCTATTCCCACACCCGGCGACGCCATCCAGGCGGCTGCAATCAGCACCCCGTCGGTAAAATTGTGTAAACTGTCGGTTACCAAACTAATATATCCGAGCGGTGCGGCTTCGTGGTTGTGTGATACGTTGTGGCAATGATGCCAGTGAATAAATTTTTCGAGCGAAAACATAATTATCAGTCCCGAAATAATCAATAATCCAATCAGTTGCGGATTGGCAATTTGTTCAAATGACTCCGGGATCAGCATAAAAAATGTGTTGCCAAATAAGGCACCCACCGCAAAACTGACTAATATAAAAACCAGCTTTTTCAGCATTTTGGCTTTCATTGCCAGCAATAACAATCCAGAAAACGAGAGCAAACTTACCAGCAAAGTGCTGCCAACTGCTCCCAACCATATATTTCCCATTATTCTATTATTTACAATTGATGAAATTCTACCCGTGACTGCAATTTTTGCATAAACCTTTTACTATCAATTCTGCATGAACCGGTTTATAACCTTCGGGCAAAACCACCGCAGGAACGTGTTCCCCTTCAATGCATTTTACCTGTCCGCACTCGTTGCAATAAAAATGAATATGCTGATCGTCAACGTTATCTGTTTCGGTAAGCGCATATTTCACAACCTGATTGTCCACCACAATTTTGTGAACAATCCCGCTGCTGATTAATGTTTTGAAAGTGCGGTAAAATGTGGTGCGGTCATAATTCCCCTCCACTTTGCTTTTTATTTCCTCTTCAGAAACGGCAACACCCGACTGCAGCATCACGCCAATGATACTCTCCCGGCAACTGGTTCGCACCAGGTTATGTTTATGCAATAAATCTTTTGTGTTCATTTTAGTAAAAACAACAGATGCAACAAAGTTGCAAATATAATGTTTAAATTGAACACGACATTTTTACATAAACTTTGGAGGCCGAAAAAAACGGATTAAAATCTGTAACCGATTCTTATACTGTAACGATAAGCAATATCAACGGTGTTAAAATCGCCGGTTCTTTTGAATTCTCCCGGCTCAATAACAAAGTCATAACCCGGCAGATTCTGTTCAAGATAATCATTCAGTTTTTCAAAGAATTCCGATTCCTGATCAGGAGTCAAAGTAGTTTTTAAATCGGTTTTCAGGCTGTAAAAACCCAGTCCCGGCCCAGCAAGAATCAGGTCGATTGACATCCGGTCCCACAAAACAAACTGGTAACCAAGTTCCACACCCAGCGAATGAATTCCAAGTTTGATGTTTGTATTTACCTCGCCATTAAAAGTTTGGCCGTCAAGATTCCATACATTTTCGCGGTTCAGATAATTATAGGCATAATAAGGGCCGATATAAACTCCGCGTGGAGCACCATATTTGTTCTCCTTTTTCAGATAAAACCGGTAATCGGCTGAAAAATGAAAACCTTTGTCTTTATAATCGGTATCGAGTCCAAGAGAATCAGCCAGGCTACCTCCAAATTTCGGTACCGAAAAACTTCCGGCCTGCACTGAAAAAGTCTGGTTAGGTGTGAGTACCCTTTCGAAACCCACAGTCATAAACCGTGATGAAATCAGCGACGGATTTGTGACATTAAATGAGATCGTATTTTTCCGCTCCTTTTTAATAACAGGTTCATTTGTAACAACCGCAGTAATTTTTACCGAGTCCTTTCCCTGATTTTCCTGAGTGAACCCATTTGTTACAGGGAAAAAGAAACTTGCCACCAAAAAGAGCAAAATTGCAGTCGATTTTTTCATACTTCAGGCATTTAAACGTGGAATCTAATTTAAAACAAATCTATCACGAAAATTTGAAAAGTAAGGATTTTAAAGATGAAGAATATAAATGTTTCCGATTAGCTGTTTCAACTTTAATATTTGAATTATGTTGTATTTTTAACGATATAAAACTAACAGCAATTACGTTGAAACCGGCAGTTAAAAAAGCTTTCAAAATTCTGAATTACCTTGTTCTTACACTGGTATTGCTGTTTGTTTTACTGGTGGCCATTATAAATTTGCCTGCGGTTCACAAGGTAATTACCAGCAAAGCCAACCAGGTTCTTGCCGACGCCGGAATCCCTGTGCATATTGGCAAATTCACCTTGTTAATAAACGGTAAAATTGGTATTGAAAATGTTGAAATTATAGCAACAGGAAGCGATACAATTATTTATGCCGGAAATGCCAGCGTAAATTTCAGGCCATTGCCATTGCTTTTTAAACGAGTGGAAATCGAAAGTATTTATCTTGACAAGGTTGTAGTTGACATTAAATCAGACGAAAAAACCGGAGAATTAAACCTTGTTTCGGTATTTTCAACTGATTCAAACCCAAAGAAAGTTACAAAAGACACAACAAAAACAGCAGCCGGAAAACCCTGGGAAATCAGTTTGAAAAATGTTATTTTGAAAAATATCCGGTTCAGTTATTTCGACCAGCAGGGTGGAATCAGTATTGTGCAGAACCTGAAAAAAGCACAATTCAGTTTCAGTACGTTTTCGTTGTTAAACCAGACAATTATTGCGGATAAAATCACACTCGATGAACCTGACGGAATGGTGGGAATCTGGGCTTCGGAAGCACTGCCGGAAGATGAACCAACCGGACCAACTTCCTGGAAATTTGCGTTGAACAAATTGAATGTCAGCAACCTGAAGTTTCTGCTGGATCAGCCTGAATCAGGGACTCAACTGGAAATTAAACTGAAAGAGGGCAATCTCTCGCTGAAAAATCTCGACCTCGCGGAACAAAAAATTGAAACCGGTGAAATCGAGCTCAAACAACCTGAAATCGATTATATATCAACTGGTACAATTCCTGAAACAACCGCACAGGAAGAAGAAACAACCGTAAAAATTGCATTTCCTGAGCTTCCCTGGGAAATAATTTCAGAAAAAATCCTGGTGGCTGACGGAAGTCTTAATTTAAAAAATGAGACAGGAGAAACTGACCAGGAATTGGAGAAATGGCTGCCTGTCAGTCATCTCAATTTTACATTGAACACAATTTCACTGGCACCTGAAAAATCAACCCTGAATCTTGAAAAACTGAGTGCCAAAATCGGTACTTCAATCGATCTGACTTCGGGTGTATTGTCGTTTGAAGCTGATTCAGCGCAAAATATTAATCTGAAAACAAACCTCACGGTAGCTGAAATTACCGACAGAAAAAAGTGGTTTGGCAACAACCGCGAAATTAGATTCAATGCTGCAATCAACGGTTCGTTAAACGATGTGCTGCAGATTTCAGCTTTTGAGCTGAAAGCATCATCCGGCCTTAATTTTTCGGTAACCGGCATAATTTCGGGGCTTGAAGATTTCAACCGGGCAGTTTGTAATTTCGATTATAAAACCAGCACAGTATCACGGGGACAGGTTCTCGGCGCTCTTTCAGCATTTGGAATAAAAACTTCACTCCCAAATTTCAGTCCGTTTGCGGCAAAAGGAAATATCAGTAATACGCTTCAACATCCTTTCATGACCCTTGATTTCGTGAGTGCAACCGGAAATATCGGACTGG
Organism: Draconibacterium sp.; assembly: GCA_036735485.1. Lineage (GTDB taxonomy): Bacteria > Bacteroidota > Bacteroidia > Bacteroidales > Prolixibacteraceae > Draconibacterium. The sequence continues at coordinate 7,411 of DAINOH010000072.1, forward strand.
CCGGAAACTACAACACAAAGACCAATGAAACTGCCCTGAAAGGCGATTTCAGAAAAGTAAATCTGGCACAGCTTTTTGGTGAATCAGCACCACAGAATATCACCGGGAAAATTGACATCCGCGAAAAAATAAATGACACCGGATTTCCAACAGGAACTGCTGTAATTCAGATCGATTCGGTTTTTTACAACAACAAAAACATCCGTGATATTTCGTTAAAAATCAATTCGGAGAAAAATAATGCAGAATACAGTCTGATTGCCGCCGACACTGCGTTATTCTGTAAATTAAATGGTACGCTGAAATCGGAAAAATCAGGTTACAATGGCGAAATAAAAGGAAGTTTTGATGTCAATCCTTTCGCACTTAATTTTCTGGATAACCCGCTTGAATTGAAAGGCGAAATTGATGGCAATTTTGGTTTTTCAAAAACTAAAACCGTTGGAAATGTCACCCTTGAAAAGCTGACAGTTCAAAATGAAAACAAGGTGGTTAACCTGGGAAATTTACAGCTTGAAATGGCGTCGGGCGATTCGTTGTTGTTTGCAAAACTGAGGTCTGCGGTTTTGAATGTCGATTTTTCAAGCCTTGCCACATTGCAGGATTTTCAGAAAGCATTTCTGGCAACAGACCTGAAAAACGCGGTGAATCTCGATTCTGCCAATTTTATCAATCTCGCTGAAATTGGAAAATTGAAAGAATTCAGACTTGGAGCAAAATTGAATTACCACGAAATATTCCAGCTATTTTATCCTGATACTGTTCTGAATTTCAGCGATATAAATATTCTTTTCGGGAAGAAAAATATTGACAGTCTGGTTACTGCGCGAATTGAAACAGAAAAAATAAAATTCGGGCAGTTTTCAGGAATTCGTCCGTTGATTTTAGCCAGTATTGAAACCAATGGGATTGATGCAGCAATTGAAACTGAAAGCATCACTACACCGGCGCTTCAATTTGGCGCTTCCAATGTAAAACTTAACATTTTGCCATCAGAAATAACCGGGGACCTGAAAATCAGGGGTAAAGAAGGAGAAATTCTTTATGGAATTGACTTAAAGGCAATCAATGAAAACCAGGAAATTAAACTGGTTGCATCGCCGGAATGGATTATCAACCAACGAAAATGGTCCATCAAACCATCACAGGTTCTTTCGTGGATGCCAGCCACAAAGAAACTCAAGGCTGATGTAAATATTTTCAGTGACAATATGCAAATCAGGATTGGAAATGACGCCACTGATAGTTATAAATTATTGATGAAAGATGTTGTGCTTGACAGTCTTGTACCGAATGAATTGTCGGAATTTATTCCGCTTGGTATTCTGAATGCACAGATAAATTACAAAACCGCACAACAAAATAATCTTGATTACGACTTGAATTTCAGCCAGATAAGCTGGCAAAACCTCGCTATTGATCAAATACAATCGAAAGGAAATATTGTTACTGACACCACCGGAATTCTTGAGGGTGTTTTTAAAGTCATTGTCGATGATTCGGCAACCATGAACCTTGAAATGGGGAGCAAAAAACTGGCAAAAGGCGAAATGCTGAAAGGAAATTTTGAAACATTTCCGGTGAAATTAATACAGCCTTTTATTGGTGAATATGTTGACCAGTTGAAAGGAACCGCCAGCGGTAACATCGTTTTCAGGGAAAATGAAAAGCAAATGTTATTTGATGGCAATATCGCAATCAATGATGTTTCCATGAAGATTATTCCGCTGCAAACCACGCTTTTGATGCCCGACAACAAGCTGGAAATTAAAAGCAGTAATCTGATTTTTAACGACTTCACGGTGTTAGACAGCCTGAAAAAACCGATGACGCTGAATGGAGACATCAATTTTTCGGACACTGAAAACATGACTGTGGATTTACTGGTGAAAACAGAGAATTTAATGCTGATGAATACCACGGAAAAAGACAATCCGGAGTATTTCGGAACCATTGTGGTCAACTCTGGCATCAGCATTAAAGGTTCGCTGTTCAGTCCTGAAATCAGGGGAAATATTGTGCTGGATAAAGGAACCGAAATAACATACCAGATGATCCAGGATTTATCGGTGGAAGCCAACCAGACCGATGTGATTTTTGCAGGCATCGACAGTACCTTGAATGTAATTTATCCGGTCACCGCCGAAGAAAAAAGAGTGACACAAATGCCCAACATTCAGACCTCAATTGTCATTGATCCTAAAAGCGTTTTCAAGGTTAAAATCGCTGATATTTATAATGTGGATATTTCGATTGCAGGCGACGGAATACTGAATTACAACATGTTGCCCAACAACACCATGAGTTTGAATGGCATTTACGAAATCAGGAACGGACTATGTATTCTGAAAATTACCGGCTGGCCCCGGAAAGATTTCGCGATAACACCTGCAAGCTCATTTCGTTGGAGCGGACCAATTGAAAACCCCGAACTCAACCTTGAAGCTACCACCAAAGTTCGGGGTTCGTATCTGAACCCGATTGACAACAGAAACCGCAATGTGGATTTTATTGTTTCGATGAGGCTCGAAAACACATTGTCAAACCTGGGTATCGCATTCAATATCAAAAGCGAAGACCAATATATATCGAGTGTTATCAACTCGCTTTCCGACGACGATCTGATGCGGCAGGCGGTTAACCTTTTGCTGTTTGAAACCATTGATATTCCCGGTATTCAAAGTTCAAGCAATTACATGGCCTCGCAAATCAACAGTTTCTGGGAGTCGCAACTGAATGCATTGACAAAAACCAGTTTCAAGAAAACCGACCTTTCTTTTGGTATCGATACGTATGATGAAAACTCGGCTGCCGGAAAACAGGAAAAAACAAGTTTTACCTACCAGATGGAACGAAAGTTTATGAATGACCGTGCTACCATAAAACTGTCAGGAAAACTGAACGATTACGAGGATGCCGGATACCAGACCAACAGCCTTTTTGAAAACTTTATTTTTGAATACGCACTCGATACACTTGACTCAAAATTTATAAAACTCTACCAGAAAAAAGACTACGAAGATATGCTTGAAGGCGAGGTGATTAAATTTGGTGTGGGCTTTTTGTACCGGAAAAATTACGAAAAAATGAAAGACATCTGGCAACGGAAGAAAAAAGCAAAATCTCAGCCTGAAAAAATTAAGGAATAATGAGGAACAGACGCATCTCCATATTATTACCGGCTTTTATTGGCATTTTGTTGTTTAACGGATGTTCCAATACAAAATTTCTGTCAGAAGACCAGATTTTGTACACAGGCAGAAAAAAAATAGAAGTTAATGGTGCTGCGAACAAAAAGGAAATTGCCATAGCCAAAGAAAAAGCAGCAGAGGTTACATATTTTAACCCGAATAATGCCATCCTGGGAAAAAGAGTAATACCGCCGCTGGGCTTGTGGGTTTTCAACTACAAAAAACCGGAGGAAGGACAAAAACCGGGCTGGATATTCAGGACATTTGCAGAAGAGCCGGTACTCATATCAACAGTTGATCCTGCAACGAGGTGCCGGAAAATCGAGTCTGACCTCTTTTCAATCGGGTATTTTAACTCAAAATCGTGGTTTGAACTTGACACGGCCACCAATAATCCGAAAAAAGCAGGGATTAATTATCGGGTCGATTTAGAAACTCCTTTCAGGATAAACCGCGTTGTTTATGTACCAACTGCCGATTCGGTTGATGAACAGATTAATGTAACAGAAGAAAATCTTTCGCTAAAGCCGGGTGATTATTTTAACCTTGAAAATATCCGCAACGAAAAACGAAAAATTGCAGCAGCGCTTGTCGAAAACGGGTATTATTTTTTCAGTCCCGACTATATTGAAATTATTGCCGACACCACCAAAAAGGATTTTACAGCGGATTTACTAATCAGGAAAAAACGACAAATACCGGAATATGCACTCAAAAAATACACGATTGATCAGATCAGGGTCAGGTTTTCCGGTTATCATTTATCTGATTCGGATGCAAAAGATACAGTTGTATTCGACGGAATTAAACTGATGAATCTGAACAATTATTTAAAACCCGAAGTAGTAAGCAGAAGCATTCTTTTCAGAAAAGGCGATTTATATTCAACCAGAAAGCATCAGGGAACAATTCCGCTTTTGAATAACTACGGAGTTTTTGAATTTGTACGATTACAATTTATTGTCACCGACAGCACGCAACAAAAAATGGACCTTCTGATCGATCTTGCCACCAAGAAGGATGTCAGTCTGAACCTGGAAGCCAATGTACAATCAAAATCATCGGGTTTTGCAGGGCCAACTTCCGAAATTGCCATTTCACACGCCAATATAGCCCGCGGGGCAAACCGGCTTCAGTTTAAAACTTTTGGTGGTTTTGAATGGCAATGGGGCAAAGGTGGCGCAAACGACCTTGGCGCCAATTCGTATAATGCCGGGTTGAATTCATCGTATATCGTTCCGCGTCTTTTACTGCCTTTTCAGCTTTCAGAAAAAAACAGGATTGTTGTTGGAAAAACAATTAGTTCGCTGGGATACGAGTTTGTAAACAACGTGCGGTATTACCGCATGAACTCGCTCAATGCAAGCTTTAGCTATCAATGGAAAAAGAAGCAAAACATAACCCACATGTTTTCACCGTTAAAAGTAAACATCGTGTCGCTGATAAAAACCACGCCTGAATTTGATTCTATTGTAAACAACAATCCTTATGTAAAAAAGAGTTTTGAGGAACAGTCAATTATCGGAACCGAATACAATTTTACGTTCGATAACTCAACCCGGAAATCAAATGGGTTCTATTTCCAGGGAATGATCAGCACTTCCGGTAATTTTATCGATCTGTTAAAAGGCTCGGGCAATAACCAGCGACCTTATACAATTCTTGGAGAGGTTTATTCTCAGTTTGTAAAAACATCTGTCGATTTCAGGTATTATCCCGAAACCTACAAAAAAGGCTTTGCTTTCAGGTTTTACGCCGGAACAGGTTTTTCCTACGGAAATTCATCGGTTATGCCGTACATCGAGCAGTTCTACAGTGGTGGTTCCAACAGTTTAAGAGCATTTACCGCACGCTCGCTGGGCCCCGGAAGCTACAAACCGGTTGAATACAATGGCATTATCGACCAAACCGGTGACATAAAAATTGAGTTGAATTCAGAATACCGGTTTCCGTTTTCAAAAATGGTGTATGGCGCATTTTTTCTCGAAACCGGGAATGTGTGGCTGCTGAACGAGGACATTAACCGACCGGGAGCTCAATTTAACCTTGGCACATTTTACAAACAACTGGCCGTTGGAACCGGAGCCGGGTTGAGGTTCGATTTTGATTTTTTTGTACTTCGCACCGATGTCGGTCTGCCGCTTCGCACACCTTACGAAATGGAAAACGGCTACTGGTATAAAGATATGGGCGATGTATTTTCCGATTTCAGGTTTAACCTTGCAATCGGGCTTCCATTCTGAAAAAGCTTAATTTTAAACGATACTGCGTATAAGTTTACCACAACATTTTCTACTTTTGAAAATATTCAAATTGTAAAAAAAATGAACATCACACATCTGGGAGAAGCCAAATTCACCTCATCTGTAAAAAGGTTTGTAAACGACAATTACAGGGTTCCTGAACATATCATCACCGATTTGAATAAAGGATATATTGAAGGGCTCTCGTTTGAACTGGCCGGGCCAAGGGAAAAACTGTATTTCGACCCGAAAAAAACAAAAGCCGGTATTGTTACCTGCGGCGGACTTTGCCCCGGATTAAATGATGTGATACGTTCGATTTACCTTGAACTGACTCATGCTTACGGGGTTCAGGAAGTTTATGGTTTTAAATGGGGTTACAAAGGACTTTTACCCGAAAATGACCCGCCGGTATTGCTGACTTCGGAGTTTGTGGATGATATTCATAAAGAAGGAGGCACTGTTTTAGGTACTTCGCGTGGTCCGGTGGATGTTGCCAAAGCAGTCGACCATCTTGTTGAAATGGGAATCAATCTGCTTTTCACAATCGGCGGCGATGGCACGCAACGCGGAGGAAATGCGTTGTTCCAGGAAGCAAAAAAACGCGGGCACGATCTTGCCGTTGTTGGAATCCCGAAAACTATTGACAATGATGTGGCTTTTGTGGCGCGCACTTTTGGTTACCTGACTGCTGTCGAGGAAGCCACACAGGTTTTAGACCGTGCCCACATTGAAGCACGCAGCGTTGAAAACGGGATTTCGCTGGTAAAACTGATGGGCCGGAATGCAGGTTTTATTGCTGTTGGCGCTACAGTGGCATCGCAGGATGTAAATTTTGTTTTGGTTCCCGAAGTGCCTTTTAAACTAAATGGTGAAGGAGGTTTTCTGAATGTATTGAAAAAACGCATTCTCGACCGCAAACATGCTTTGGTTGTGGTGGCCGAAGGTGCCGGACAGGAATTGCTTTCAGACAGACAGAATGCCAAAGATGCATCGGGAAATGCTTTGCTGAACGACATCGGACAATATCTCCGTGATGAAATTATCGCCTATTTCAAAAAAGAAAATGTTCCGGTGGTAATGCGGTACATCGACCCCAGTTACCTGATCAGAAGCAGCCCTGCCAATGCTGAGGATTCTATTATATGCGATTTGTTTGCACGAAATGCAGTACATGCTGCAATGGCAGGAAAAACAGGTCTTGTAATCGGATATCTCCACGATAAATTTATTCATGTTCCGATCGAACTGCTTGCCAGCCAGGTAAAAGCGCTCGATGTTTCAAGTTTTGCCTGGAAAGCTGCACTTGCTGCCACCGGGCAACCCGAAAGGTTTGAATAAAGAAACGCAGAAAATTATTTTTTCAGTTCGATTTCGCCAATCAACGGGATGTCAAGCGATAATTCCTGTCTTATCATGTTTTCGATAAACATTTCGGCTTGTATAAATTGTGCGGCAATTACAGGAGTGAGTGATTTGGCCATCTTTTTATAGGTCACCTCACAAAGCTGAATAAACGATGAGTTGATTTCAAATGAGGTTTTTATAAGCTTGTCGGCATCTTCGTTTGACATTTGCTCATATTTATCGGCATAAGAAATAATATTGTTGGCACGTTTTTGTCCAATTTCTTTCCGCTGAATTTCATATTCATCGTAAAATTGCCAAAACAGCGGTGCCTGCGTGGCATTCAGTTTCATGTGTTTGGCAATTAACTCTCTTTTGTCCATTCCGTAAATACTCTGGACCATGGTAATTTCTTCCGCATTTGTTTGTGCATTAATGCTGAATGACAATATTATAAAACCCGCTGCGAGTAAAAGATTTTTCATTTTTCAAAATTTATATTTCCCTGTCTTCATCAATGAAATCCATTGCAAAAATATGTTTTTTAAACTCAGGATGTGGCTTTTGGTTTCTTAATTCGAATAAAATAATCTGAAAAATTCATCCATGAAAAAATGCAAAAAATACTTTAAAATTGACTTAAACCTATGTTTATTAATTTTGTTTATTATCATAACTTTATGCTGTAAATTCGCAATTATCAATTCTTAAAAACAAAAAATATGAAAAGACTTCTCGTAATTATTTCAGTTGCATTGTTTTCGTTAAATGTCTCGGCTCAATCGAAAACTTACTGGTCGAGTGGTGGCGAAATGCTTTTCTCTTTTGCCAATATCAGCGATAACGGAACAAGCGGAGGTTCAGTACTGAGGTGGGCCCCAGTTTTCAACGTTCAGGGTACTTTTAACAACGATTTTAATCAGAACCTTGGAATTTTTTCAGGGCTCGCCGTCAGAAACGTAGGTTACATTTACGACAATTACAAAGTAAGAAATACCGACGGTTCTCTGGGTGCTGAGTATAAAAAGAAATTCAGATCGTATAACATTGCTGTACCGGTTGGTATAAAATTCGGCGACCTTGATAATATTTTCTTTTATGCAGGTTACGAAGTTGAATTACCATTTCTGTACAAGGAAAAAACATTTGACCAGGGTGATAAAATCGATAAAATCACCGGATGGTTCAGTAATCGCCAGGAAATGTTTCAGCATGGAATTATTGCCGGGGTGCAGTTTCCGTATGATTTCACAATAAAATTCAAATATTATTTCAGCGAGTTTCACAACCAGAATTTTACAGAGAGCAATGGTGTAAAACCATACTCAGGTCTTGAATCGCATGTAATGTATTTTTCATTGGGCTATAATTTTTCGTGGGAGTAGTCGTATCAAAATATTCTGAAAAAGAGACTGTCAACTGGCAGTCTCTTTTTCTTTATACCACCCGGTAGTACTACCAAAGCCATGCATTTCAGCATACTCTTTTGCCTGGTGCATAAATGCCTGCAAACGCGTTTCAATGCCACTATCCTCCTGCCCGTCGTAAGCAAAATTCAGCCAGGGAATGTTATGATGATCCTTCTTAAAATCGTTGGAAACGGAGCAAATAATGGTTCCGGGCATACAGGTGAAAGGTAAAATATTGGCCACGCCCGAGATGTTCATTTCAACAAGACCCGCGGCGGTTCCCAGTGCAATGGGCGGATCGCCATCATAATCTTTGTGAATATATGGACTGCATAGTTTAAGTATTTCATCTATTTCGAGCTCTTTTCGAAGCGTCAGATAATCATCAACTTGCCCCTTTATTTTATTGGCAATGAAATGTTGATAAACCTTCTGAATTTTTGATTTGAACAAACCTTTGATGTCACCTTTCCAGACACTGTCGCGCCAATAACGGTATGATGAATATTGCAACCATTCGCCAAACGGGGCAATGATGGTTTCAGCGCCCAATGCTTCTAGCCGTTCAATCAGGAATCCGCTGCAATAGGGATTGTCGCGCATAAAAATTTCGCCCACAACCGCTATTACAGGCTTTCTCTTTTCAAGATTTGCCTCCACTTCCTGAAATGCTTTGGCAGCGCGTTGTAAAACTCCACCTACATTTTTTGCGCCCGACTCAATCTCTTTTTCCAGTTCACTACGATATTTCATATAAACCTGGTCAGATTGTCCTTTAGTCAGTTCATAGGGCCGTCGCTCCTGTAACAACCGGCGCAGCAGGTCAATTCCAACAATCCCGTGCCAGGCATTTTTACGGAATTTTTTCGAGTCCTTACCCACCAGATCAGCGTAGGCATCGTCGTTACTTGGCGACATAATATGTACCTCTTCAAATCCCAGTTTATCAAAAATTATTCGCTGCAGTTTGTTGTAATCGCCAAACCGGCAGGGACCATTGTGATTGGGCATAAAAAAACTTATCTTTTTAGGATCAACGCCAGGTTCGAGCAGTTTTTTCAGGAAGTTACCGGTTGTGCAGATTGCCGGGAAACACTCTTGTCCGTTTGTGTGTTTTCTTGCCAGTTCCAGATCAGAAGCATCCTGCATGGGCAAAACATGGGCATTAATTCCACAACTTCGAACAGCCGCTGCCAGTACATAAACCGTGTCACCTGCATAAGGAAACCAAAGCGTCCGACCTTCAAGATATTTAGAATGGACAACCTGCTTTTTTTGTTTTGCTGAAATATTTCCCTTTACTTTCTGGTAACCTTCAAGGCTGTCGAGAAATGCTTCACAGCGGGTGATCATTCCTGCATCAGCGCTGTGTTCATCTACTTCAAGATGCAAATACGGCTTTCCATTCATTTCCTTGCGGACAAAATGGGTAAGAAACGAATCGGGTCCGCACCTGAAATTTCCAAGATAAACAGCAAAAAGGTTATCAGTTTTTTGCACCAATCTGCTGGCCGCCAGAATTTTTTGCCCGTTTGGCCAATACATCATCCTGTATTCGGCAAAAATATTCTCGTTCTGAAGCGGAAGAAAATCAACCGGAACCGGCAAAGTATTGAGTTTGATGAGTTTTTCAATAAGCCGTAAGTTCAAAAGCGGATCAGTAGTGTTGTAGGGTCTTCCTAAAATAACCAGCACTTTTTTATCTTTCGGAAGGTTGGCGAACACTTCTGCTCCTCTTCTTTTTACCGAAGATTCAAACTGATTTTGTTTTGAATCAGCCAACTCAATTGCTTTCATCGACTTTTTAACCGGAATACCAAATTTCTCTTTCATAAAAGCTGAAAGTTCTTTTTTCAGCACACGCTCAAAATACCTGAAATGCAAAGTTGGTGTCAGAAATTTCTCCCTGATTGAAGGATCGGTAAAAGCACTCCGCACCATAAACGGAAATGACTGAATCCACGGGCAATTACAGTTATTTGTCGGGTTATCAGAGGTTCCCTTGGCATTCACTATAAAAGGCTGAAAAACAAAATCCACTTTTTTATTCAGCAGATTTTCAACATGTCCGTGCATCAATTCCACCGGCAAACAGGTTTCTGCCACCATCAATTCAATTGAGCGTGTAACAATCTGCTGATTTGAAGGTTCTGAAAGAACCACATGAAATCCCAGTTCTTCAAAAAAGGTTCTCCAAAATGGAAACTGCTGATAAAAAAGCATCAAAGAACGCGGAATTCCAATAGTGATTTTTCCATTGGCTGGTGTTTCGGTGAAACCATCCAGCAACATTTCAAGCCTTTCCTCAAAAAGATTGGGTATATCACTCTTTTTACTTTTTCTTTCGTCAAGTTCGTATTTTTCGCACCGTCCGCCATAAAACAATTTTCGCGATTCGTCGCCGATTTTCACCTGCTGAATTTCGCAGTCGTTGTTACAGGCATGGCAGGTAAAACTTGAAACCTGGAACGATATTTTACTGATATCGAACCCCTTGAAACTGGTTTTCTGTCCATTTGCCATCGATCTCTTGGCAAGAATCGCGGCCCCAATGGCACCCGTAACATCGAAATGAGGCGGAATTATGATAGGTTTCCCGGTAACCTGTTCAAATGCAGCCACAACTGCTTTGTTGTTGGTTACTCCGCCCTGAAAAAAAATTTTATTGCCAACGGGTTTATCACCCACCACTTTGTGAATGTAATTCTGAACGATGGAATATGCCAGTCCACCAACCAGTTCATCAACTCCGGCTCCCTTCTGCTGATGAGAATTCAGGTCTGATTCCATAAAAACTGTACACCGATCACCTAACCGGACTGGCTTTTCGGTTTTCAGGGCAAGATCTGCAAACTGATCCACAATATTGATATTCAGCTTGTCAGCCTGTTCTTCCAGGAAAGAACCGGTTCCGGCTGCACAAACTTTGTTCATTTCAAAATCTACAACCACCCCGTTTTCAATACTGATATATTTTGAATCCTGGCCGCCTATTTCAAAAATTGTATCAACAGTGGGATCATAAGCAATTGCCGCAGTTGCCTGGGCTGTAATTTCATTCTGAATGGTATCGGCACCGATAAAATCACCGGTCAGGTACCGTCCTGATCCGGTTGTGCCAACTCCCACCACTTCAACATGTTCTCCAATTTCATCGTAAATTTCACTCAATCCGCGCTGAATGGCATTCAGGGGTTTTGAAGCTGTTGGCAGATATCTCCGGGCAATCACATTGTTTTTTTCATCAATCAAAACAACATTTGTGCTCAGCGAGCCAACATCAACACCCAGATAAACAGGAGTTTTAGTGCCATTTTTTGGAATTAAAAAGACTTGTTTGTTGTATTCTGCTTTAGATTCTTTCAACCGGGCAAGACTTGCACTGTTGCTTTTATCACCCGCCAGGTAATTTCGTAATTCTTCGGTGCCTTTAAAATTTGAAAGCTGCCCGTTTCCCGATTTCAGAATATGAAAAACAGCTCCCAAAGCTCCCATCGAAGCGTGATATTCAGGAACAATCAATTCATTTTCATTCAACTCGAAAATTTCTTTGATCGCTCTGACCATTCCGGCGTTTGCAGCCACACCTCCCTGGAAAACAAAGGGTTTTTCGAATTTTTTACCTCTTCCAAGCGTGCTCTTGAAATTCCGGGCAACCGCAAAACAAAGACCGGCAACAATATCGTGCAACGGAGTTGCCACCTGTTGAAGATGAATCATGTCGCTTTTGGCGAAAACACTGCAACGTCCGGCAATTCTCGGCGGATTTACTGATTTTAATGCCAGTTCACCAAACTCATTTTCAATTTTCACTTCAATGCGGTTGGCCTGCTGATCCAGAAAAGAACCGGTTCCTGCTGCACAAAGCGAGTTCATGGAAAAATCAGAAAGCCGGGTATGACCTGATGATGTTCCGTTTTCCATAAAAATCAGTTTGGAATCTTCGCCACCCATTTCAATAACGGTTCTGATTTGAGGATACAACTCGGCTACTGAAGTTGACTGCGCAATGATTTCGTTGACAAAATTTCCACCAGTCAGTAACGCAGCTTGTTTCCCTCCTGAGCCTGTAAAAGCCACCTTTCCAATTGAATTGTACTCAATTCCGGCAATCATTTCTTCGAGTACTTTGAATAATACATGAAATGGTTTACCGTGACAATACTCATATCGATTTTGCAGTACTTTCTTCGAATCATCAATCATGACTGCATTGACCGAAATGGAACCAATATCAAAACCTAAGTGAAATTTGGCGGGGGGAATACTGCCGGGTGAGTGTGTTTCTTTCATAATCGGCTTAATCAGGTATTTTTAAAATCTTAAAAACCAAAACCCAAAATACGTCAGAATCCAAGTGGTTTAAAGTTACCATTTTAATACCAATTGTTCAACTTTCAATGCATTGATATTTATCATAAACAAAGTATGTTGGAATAATTGCATCGAATTGTGCAGAATATCAGGATGGAACTGATTTCAGCATTTAACAGTAAAAGCTGAAGCAGCAGGTGGTTAGCATGTTAATCAGCTATCAAAAACAGGAAAACCATAACCTGTTGCTTATTTCAACAAATTATGGTTTTCGCCAAATAGGACTTTTCTGTTTATTTTGCCTTGGGCGGATAATTGGTAAAGATCTGTTTTACAGCATAATTAATGTTTTCTTCCCGTTTTTCGGCACTTGCATTTTCGTCAACAGTTTTTGTTCCGGTTCCCTGCCAGACTATTTTTTCGCTTACACGATCAACAAGTGTGATAAACATGGTACCTTCAACATATTTGTCATAATTTACCGTTGTTGTGGCAAAACCACCTCCATATCCCCAACGGTAATAACCATAACCGTAACCGGGTCCTGAAGTGGTGGCTGTAGCGGTCTGAACTTCTTCACCTTTTACCCTGATATCCAGAATAACATCCGGACTTTCAGATTTGGTGAAACCTTTGGCAGCCATTTCTGCTTCAACGGCACTGATAATTCTATCGCGATTCAGTTGATTCAGTGGCATTTTCATGGTTTCTTCGCTGATAGTGTAAGTTTTATACTTACTGAAATCTGCTTGTTTATCGTAATCAAAACCGATTTTTACAGTAGAACAGGCTGCAAAGATCAAAATCACAGGTAGTAATAATAGCTTTCTCATAGTTTAAATATTTGTTTTACAATTGTTTAAATAATATTTTCGTAATTAGCTTTTCTCTAAATAAATATAACACTTTTAAGTATTATTTGGTACTGATATTTTTATCGACAGCGTTAAAAATAATGAATACCGGTTATTGTAAATAAACGAAGCCGGTTATTATTCAACCAGTTGTTCCTGAACAATTTCATCTGAATCAACTTTATTTTGATCTTCATTATCAGGATCCAGCCATTCCATAATCAGTTTATAACCGAGGGTCAATACAATTGCACCTGTAAACAAACCGATAAACCCACTCATGATAAATCCGCCTATCGTTCCGATAAAAACAACAAGCATCGGAGCAGGGGCACCAATTCCCATCATAAAGGGCTTTATGATATTATCCACCACACCAACAAACAACATCCACGCTGTCAGCAATATAGCAGTCAAAGTATCCCCGGTTGTCCAGATGTAAATTATCACACCCAGCGAAACAGGCAACAAGCCAATCTGTACTATGGCTAAAACCATTCCTATCAATGCCCACAAGCCCGCTAACGGAATCCCGGCAACAATCATTCCGACTCCGGCCAGGACTGCCTGGATAAACGCAACACCTAAAACCCCCTTTGCAACATTTCTGACAGTGACTGCAATTGAGTTTTCCATTTTTTCTCCTTGTTTGCCCACCAGTTTTGTAAAAAACAAATTTGCAATCCTGCTTGCCTGATCGCCATATACCAGAAAAGCCCCACCCACTAAAAATGATGCCATCAATAACAAAATACCCTTTCCTGCACTTGAAAGAAGTTCGATAAATTTTAAAATAACCGGCTTAATGTCTTCATAATGTTTTGCAATAAACGCTGATATGTTGGAAGAAGCTTCAGACCAATATAAGTATAACGAACTCCCGATTACCGGCCAGTCTTTCACACTTTCTTCGGGTGGTGGAATTTGTAATACTCCTTCTGAATAGGCATTGCTGATCACTTTAAACTCATCAATTGTGGCAAGTAAAAGCGAAGTTGCAGGTCCGATAATCAGTAAAAACATAACAACTGTTATTATTATTGCCGAAAACCATTTTCTCCCGCCAAACCATGCGGTTAGTTTCTTATGCAACGGAAATAATGTGATTGCCAGCACCGATGACCAGATTATCAAAGTGATGAAAGGTTTTATGATGGCAAAACAAAAATACAGTAACAACGAAAGCGCCAATAACTGGATAGCGTAATGAATCACCGGATTGCCAATTAGTTTGTTGTTTTTGGTGCCCTTTATTTTCATTTTATGCAGGATTTATTTCACTCAAATTTAATACTTTTCACTTCGATTTTAATTTTATGTAAAAAAGATTTGACCCGCAAAAGTGAATCAATTCTCATTTTATCTCAAATTAAAAATCACTTTTCCAGTCCGAACAAATCAAAGGGTTTTAAACTGAAAAATTCACCAACGAAAACAAACAGTACTGCCACAAAAGCAATGAAAATCATTAAAATAATCAGATGCAGCCAACTTGTTTTCTGAATCTCGTGTCTGTCTTTTACTTCACACACTTCACCCGGGCAATACTGCACTTTGTCTTTGAAAAAAAGCGGGTAAAATTTACATCCCAGACAAATGCCGAATGAGGTTTCAAAAAACAAAAAAATGAGGCAGACAAAACAGATGAGTCCGGTTATCGGGCTGTATGAATTAACAAGAACCAATAAAACAAACATCGTTATTGCGAGCACAAAACCAATGATCCAGGCAAACTTTTTTTGTGGTGCCCCAACATATTCAGGCACCTGGTTTCTCACAATCCATCGACCGAGAATAAGAGTAGGTGCATATTTCGGATTGATAAAAACGCGGACTGAAATATCGGTCAGAAAAATAATTACGGCATATTTCAGCAGGGTAAAATCGCCTTTCATGATTACGGTTAAAATTGAAATTAACATCATCAGAAACAAAATTCCGGCGGCCGCTCTGATTTCACGTTCGTTTAAAACCCTGATATTGAAACCTTCAACATCTTCTCCAAATTGAAATACTTTATTCATACTATGATTTTTTTATGTTAAAACATATCTGGTCTTCCAAAAGTTCAGCATGAACAGTTTCAGTTAAAACGAGTTAAAAAGTTTCGCAGGGTTGTGAATATTTCTGAAGTTAATTAGCCCGCAAATATTTTTTTGCGACTTTTGATTTTAATTCGATAACAGTATATGAAATCAATAACATTTGCCATCATTGTTTTACTCCTTTCCTCCGTTTTAAAAACAAACGCTCAACCGCAAATTATTTTCGATACCGATATCGGTGGCGATGCCGACGACCTTGGTGCGCTTGCCATGTTGCACAATTATATCGACCATGGACATTGCCGACTGTTGGCAATTATGGTGTGGAGTACCGATGAATTTGCCGTGCCCGCTGTTGACGCTATCAACCGTTTTTACCGGCATCCTGATATTCCGATCGGTACGCGAAAAGACGGCACTTATAAAAGCGAAACAAGTTACAACACGGTAATTGCCGAAAATTTTCAGTATAAACTGTCATACAACGATGTACCGGATGCTGTTGAACTTTACAGACGAATACTTTCAAAAGCCGCGGACACAAGCATTACAATTGTGACTGTAGGTCCGCTGAAGAACATTGAAAGACTGATAAATTCTCAACCTGACATTTATTCAAAACTAACTGGAAACGAACTGATTTCGAAAAAAGTAAAGAAATTTATAATGATGGGCGGGCAATTTCCAAAAGGTGAAAATGAATGGAATTTTAACGGTGATATGCCCGGTGTTACAAAGTTTGTACTTAATAATCTGAAAGTTCCGGTGGTATTTTCGGGTTTTGAATTGGGAGCCAAAATAAAAACCGGAGCAACATTTAATAACATCGACCCGGAAACACCTCTATACAAGGGTTTTATGTTCTTCAGCGAACATGCACCCTGGATAAAAAAAGATTTCAAGGGAAAAATTCTGAACAACTCTACCTTCGACCAGACTGCTGTGCTTTATGCAGTTAATGGCGGTGAGGGCGTTTTGTGGGAAAAAGTTACCGGCGGTTTTTGCCTGGCCGACGACAAGGGCGGAAATAAATGGATTAAACAACCAGACTCCAAACATGCCTATCTGAAACTGATTGAAACACCGGAATTTATGACCGCCCTGATTGAAGCCATTATGCTCAACCAGTTCGATAAAATTGCCCCGCAAGAGGAGTAGTCTGAATACTGCCTGCCCGTCTGAATTCGTTCAGGCGGGGATGCTGGATACCGGATACTGGATACTCGATATTGGATTCTCGATGTCCATCCCTGAAATAGGTTGACCAAAATTAGGTCAAAAAATGGGAATAAAAA
>DAINOH010000073.1:0-23038 GCA_036735485.1 Draconibacterium sp.
TGTATTCGCGCAGGTCGATGCCATAAAGCAGACGAGGGTCGATACCTTCCCACCATTTGCCTTTGCCGTCGGCCAAAGTAAGATTTCCATCATAGGGAACTCCGGCTTTATCGCCTTCTTTGTCGCTGCCAAAAGCGGTTTGCCACCACCACCAGGCATATTCGTGATGAAAGGTTACGCCATAATGCATCCCGCTGGCGCGACAAGCTTTGGCCCACTCGCCTAACAAGTCGCGTTTGGGACCCATATTCACCGAATTCCAGGGATGATATTTTGAGTTCCACAAATCGTAATTGTCGTGGTGAACGCCTTGAATCATCAAAAAGCGGGCACCAGCATCTTCGTAAATTTTGGTGAGTTTTTCAGGGTCGAGTTTTGTGGGGTTCCAGTCGCGAAGAATTTCTTTGTAACCCACTTCCGTAGGGTGACCATATCTTTTCAGATGATTATCGTAAGTCCTGCCCGGTTTGTAGAGGTTTCGTGCATACCAGTCGCCACTTTCGCCAGCCGATTGCGGGCCAAGGTGAACCCAGATACCAAACTTCGCCTCGCGGAGCCAGGCCGGTTCGCCGGGATAATTTTTTTCAATCGATTCCCAGGTTGGTTCAAATGGTCCGTCAGCGATTGGAATATCCAGTATTATTTCGGGGAACGTCTTCCACTCGCCCATTTCAACACTGTTTAAAGGTTGCTTTACCGGAATTTCAGGAAATGGCGGAAGCACCTTAATCTGGGCACTCAAACCCAACGACAGGATAGTTATTAAGACACAAGCAGTTACAATTCGCTTCATCATCTTTCTTTAAAAATCTATTGCAAATTCTTCTTTTCAACTTTCCAAACCGTTGATTTGGATAGCCCGCAAGGATTTCCGGTAAACATTTTAGCGGCTTCTTTATCGCCTTTTAATTGCCATTTGAACCAGTCAGTTGCCACTTTTGCAAACTCACCGCCATGAGGCTGGCTGTATGTTCCGCCGTGTCCAACGTCCATATTGGCCACAAAAACCGGAACATGGTTAATCCGGCTAAAGTCGTCCATGCCGTTTTTGTAAGCGATATCCGACTCTCCCCCAAGCAAATAAAGAGTCGGGGTATGCAGTTTTGCCAGATGGTCTTTTGTTAACGCTGGCATTCCTGGCATCCCCCCGCCATTTCCGATGATACCACTGTTGCAAACCACAGCAGTGGTAACGCGTGAATCGGGCGCGGTTTCAAGGGTTTGCAAACCACCGCACGACATGCCGCTGACAGCAATTTTCGAAACGTCAATTTTATTGTACAACGCGCTTGTTTTATCGCTGTTTTGTGCAAGAGCCCAGTCAATGGCGTCAATCAGCTGCGATGAAGTTGAACGGCCACCACCGCGCTGACCTTCCTGTGGCATTGGCCCGATGGCAATCACCAAAAACCCGTGCGATGCCACTTCCGACAGGAAATTGATATGTTCCCACGGCGAATTGGCACAGGCACCGTTCCCCCAGGCAATGATTGGCAACTTGCTTTTATCTCCGAAAACGCTTAAATCTTTTGGACGGAAAATGGTATGCGTAGTCAGTGATGCATCGGTGTACATGATTGCACTATACGCGCCTGTACCGCCATCTTCAACAACTCTTGAAGTTGCCGTTTGAGTTGCGCCTGCCTCCTGTGCCGACAATGAACTTTGAAAACCTATTCCGGTTACTGCCAGAATTGCAAAAAATCGAATTACTTTATTCATCTTGTTTGTATTGATTTCTGTTAAATTTAATCCTAATTCCTTTCTCTCAACAGCCTGATGTAATAAACTGCTCCCGCAGTATTTCCGGGCAAAGCCTGAAATTTCACCCTGATTTGTTTTTTGTCTTTTACCATCGAATCCGGGATTTCGTATTTCACTTCCTGAAACTGACTTTGGTTCCAGCGGCCGGTGTTGTCTTCTGTCACAAGTTTTTCATTGTCGATGAAAATATCAAATTTACGGTTTCCCCACTCGGCACCCCAGTAACGAACCATCAGGCTTAAGCCGCTTTCGGAATTGGTGACCATGTTGTAGCTGAAATACCCCTCATTTCGGGCATCGCGCCAGAATTCATCCTGAAAATTTCCGGTCGAAGATTTCAGCTTTTCCATCTGGTGGTCGGCCTCGGGTTGTTGTTCACCGGGCGCCACAAAATCGATGGTTCGTTTCTGAAGTTCAATCCTCTCTTTTTCCACAACCGCCAGCGAATCGATGTAATTTTTGTACTGCGATTCGGTCAGCCACATCCAGTAAATCATGTACCGCGAATCGTGAATCTGATAAAACGGTTCCAACTCGATATTTGCCTTGTTTACCAAGTTGAGCGAAGTGGTAAACGTGAGCGGTTTATCTTTTACCAGCGTAATTTTCCCGGCAATATCCTCCGCACTGTTCTCGATGATAATCGGGGCTTTGTCAACCGGAAGCCGCTCTCCGCCTGCAATGTGAGCCCAGCGGCCATCGTCGGCAACCAGTCCTTTTAAATCCTCGGTTCCGGTTTTGGCGCCCAGCAAAATAGGGCCATGCATGATGGCAATGTAGTTGGGTACGTTGGGCATTTTTTCGATTGCATTATGCATGGGTAGCAAAATCTGAACTTCATCACCTTTCTTCCAGTTTCGCTCAACAGCCACATATGACGAAGGCTTGGCATCAATTTCAACCGGTTTTCCGCTCACCTGAATTTTCAGCGCTCCCTCTTTTACCCACGACGGATAACGAACCATCAGTTTAAATTTTGCGTTTCCTTCAGTTATTTTAATGATTGTTTTTTCTTCGTTTGGGAACTGAGTTTTCTGCACCAGTTTTATCCCTTTTTCGCGCCAGTTGAGTTCCGACGCCACAAACAGGTTCAGAAACAAAGAATTATTCTGATGTGTGTAGATAAACTGGCTGTATTTCCCATGATTTTCCATGCCGCTGCCTACGCAACACCACATGGCTTCGTTGGGCGCCGAGTAAACCCGGTAATGACGCGGGCGCGCCGGGGTAAAATACACAAATCCACCATGTTCCGGGTGCTGGGTCGAAAGAATGTGGTTGTACATCGTGCGTTCGTAGTAGTCGGCATATTTTGCCTGCGGATTCATACGGAACAAATCTTCCGTCAGCTTCAGCATGTTGTAAGAGTTGCAGGTTTCGGGGCCTTCCACATCGTTTACAAAATCGGTACACGAAGCAACGCTGGGGAAAAACTCGCGGCGACTGTTTCCACCAAAAGCCAGTGAGCGTTTTCCGGTAACGGTTTCCCAAAAGAAACTTCCGGCCTTGTTATATTTTTCATCCTTCGAAAGTTCCGCAATGCGCTGAAAACCGACCGCTTTCGGAACCTGTGTGTTGGCGTGCTTGTTATCGAGATTGTCGTTTCCGGCTGCCATGGCATCGAGCAACATCCGGTGCGAAAACCGTTTGGCTGCCACCAGGTATTTTTCATCGCCGGTCATCTGGTAAGCATCGGCAAAAGTTTCGTTCATTCCGCCATGTTCGGTATCCAGCATCTGTTGCATTTGTTCTTCGGAAAGATTTGCCGTGATGTTGATGCCCCAGTCGCAGAATTTCAGAAAAATAGTTTTGGCGTCTTCGTTTCCGGCGTACAACCAGGCGTCGCGCAGGCCCGAATACAATTTATGCACATTGTACCATGGCACCCAGGCAGCGCGGTAAGCTGCAAAATCGCCTTTCTGAAAAGTGCTCCAGATTTGCTGACTGTTGGGCGCGCCACCTACATAACCTTTTCCCCAATCGGGGTGGTTTTTGTCGTTGGTTTCCTGGCAGGCTTTCAACTCCGAAATCATATATTCCATGCGTTTTTTGCACTCGGCATTGCCGGTTGACGCATAATTCATGGCCAGCGCCGACAGGTAATGACCACCCACATGACCATCCAACCCCGCCCAGTTAGGATAGAGTTTTGCCTTTTCAAACAGCCCGGCTTCCTTGCGGAAAGGCGCAATCAAACGGTCGGTATCGTACTCCAGCAAAACATGAATATTTAGGTCCTGCGCATGTTTAAACGGTCCATCGAACAATTTCACATCGCTTAAAGGAAATTCGTTCGGATACAGTTTTTCCTGCGCAATTGCCACCTTTGTCAGCAAAAAACTGCCAACACCCATTGCAAACAAAATCCGCTTTATCTTATTGAAATTGAAAGTCATCTGATTCAGTTTATAAACCTTTTTATACTTTTTAATCCTCAATCTGATTTTTCCTGTTTACCCCATCCCTAAAGCCTGCCTTGCCGTCAGGCGGGGGAGCAGAAAAAATCAATTCTCTCTCTTTAGGGTCGGGTTGAACGAATTGATTTTCATTCAGAAATTGGTAAAACATCGGTTATTCAATTTAATCTTTTATTCAATTCTTACCATCGTTCCCCGCAAAACAACGGGTTGCTGTGGTCCAAATCCCCTGCCTGCGCGAGCCGGAGTTTTTGGTTCGATGGTTACCCGTACCTCATTGTTTTGTTCTGAAAATTTGCAAACGATGGTTTCCGAGCCCAGCGCTTCTTCCACAAAACGGCCGGTTATTTCGAGCGTTTTTTCTTCGGCCCAGGCATATTGGGTTGCCACTTTTATGTTTGGCTTTAAAATCGAATAATTTGCATCGACAGATTTGGAGAAATTACTCCGCGGAGGAGCCAAAAGCGAAGCCGACAAAGTATTTGAAACCTGCCACTCTTTTGCACCTACTTTGATGGATGAAACAGCGTTATCTCTTTTGATGGCAAAAGTGCAGACACCCTCTTTAAATGTTAGATAAACCGACTGAATTTTATGGTCGTTTTCTGAAAGGATAAATTCCTTTCCGGAAACTGACTTTTCAAAACCCATTTCGACAGACTTTTCAAACCCGGGATTGATGTTTAAAGCAGCTGCTTTTTTAGTCATTTCTGCCAGCGTTGCGGGTGCGGGCGCCAGCGGTTTATCTGATTTGATAGCCGGAATCAGGAAATTGTGCATCAGGTCGAGTTGTTTTTGGGTGTTGGAATTATTGGCCGTGAAAACCACAATCGCATCTTGATCGGGAATTAGCACCACAAACTGGCCGGCCATTCCGTCGAGCCTTACCGTGTTGTTTTTACCGCGCCACATCTGGTAGGCGTACCCCTGTCCCCAGTCGCTCAAACTTCTTTTTTCTTCAGGTTCATCCGAATTTTTAATCTGAAAGGAAGTTGCTTCTTTTACCCATTCTTTCGGAATTAACTGTTTGCCGTTCCAGACTCCGCCATTCAAAAGCAACTGTCCGAATTTTGCGAGGTCTTCGGTCCTGAGCCGCAAACCAATCATTCCCATGGTAATTCCTTGCGGGTTCAAATCCCAGTCGATTCCGCGGATTCCCAGCGGTTTGAATATACGTGGCAACAGATAATCAAAAACCGTTTCGCCGGTAACCTGCTGAACAATGGCCGAAAGCATAAAAGTGGCCATGTTGTTGTATTTGAAAACCGTACCCGGTTTGAGTTTTGGTTCTGTCGAAATAAAAGTCGTCATCCAGTCACCTCCGGCACCCCATGCACTTGGTTCGGGGTCCTGTCCGGCCGACATGGTCAGCAGGTCTTTCACCGTCATCTCTTTCATGTAATTGCTGATGGAGTCGGGCAATGAATACGGGAAAAAGCTGATGACTTTGTCATTCACTTTCAGCCTGTTCTCCGAAACAGCCAACCCAACAGCCGTGGCCGTAAAAGTTTTACTGGCCGAAAACATGATGTGTTTGTATTCGGGTCCGTAGGGTTTCCACCAGCCTTCAGCAATAACCTTTCCATGTCGGAGCATCATAAAACTGTGGTTTTCAAGTCCGCTGGTATCGCAGGCATTTAAAAACTGTGTGATTCCTTCAGACGAAACGCCTTCCTGTTCTGGTGTGCTTCTCGGAAGTTTTTCCGTTCCCTGGGCTGCCACCTGTGTTTGAAAAAACAGGGTGATGACTGCCAATAAGATTATGATATACAGTGATTTCATGATTATTTTCTTTAAATATTTTTCTCCGTTTTACCCCCGGCCCCTAAAGGGGAGCCAAACAAGTCCCCTTTAGGGGCCCAAAATCCGTCAGCTTAAGCAGACGGAAATAAATCGTTTACAAAATTGAAATTGATACATAAATTGCCGTTCACTTCAGTGAACGGATTCGCAAGTTGAAGATGGTTCAGGGGTTTTAACCCCATTTTAATTTTACTAACCATGTTTGCAAAAAGCCTGATTGAATCAATTTCAGTTCATTTTTTCTATTTCACCCCCTGCAATTCCAGCATTTTTTCAGCATACCGTTTTCCCAGTTCGCGGTAACCGGCAGCGTTGAAATGAAGGTTGTCAGGTCCATCGGTACATCCTGCCGAAGAAATTACATACGAATTGGGCAGCGTTTGCGGTAGCGTAGCCATGATTTGATTAAATCCCGCACAAATTCCCTGCTGGTCAGCATGAACGGTTTCACCGGCAAGCAACGGTACTTTTTTCGGGTCGAGATTTAAATCTTTCATCAGGTTATCGTACACACCTTTTACTTTTCTCGTCCAAAGACTGTCGTTCGGATTCGATTCTCCCTGGTGAAGCAAAATGCCTTTTATCACACCATTTTTCTGCGCCAGTTTGGCCATTTCAACCAACCTTCCGTATGGATTTCCGTCGTATTCCTTTATCATGCCTTTCATCCAACCGGGTGCAGTTTCAGTATAAGTCTGATAGTTTTCCTTGTCGAAAAGTTCGATTTTGCAACCGCCAACTGCCACCACAATTACACCCACTTTTACGTTTTCCGGCTGTCTTTCAACCATGGTTCTACCGAAATAATCAGTCGGACCAAGATTTGTTCTGCAACGGCACAATGGCGGAACCGCCGGATACCAGTTGCCTTTTGTTCTGCCGTTTCTATCGCAATCCACTGCCGCCATCACCTGAAAGCGCGGATTGACGGTTGAATCCTGTAACTCAGCCCGGGCAGCACCTTCCATGTTCGATTGCCCGATACAGAGGTAGATTTGAAAATTGGGGTCTTGTGCAAAAATGTTTCCTCCCGCCATCAGCAGAAGTGAAAAGAGGATAATCGTTGTAATCTTTTTCATTGGTTGTATAGTTTTAAATTGTTTTTTTATTTGATTATAACACCCTTCGACTACGCTCAGGGTGACAGTTAGACTGAGTCCCGAGTACTCGGGAAAGTCTGATTATTTACTTTCATTTGCCCAGGTTTCGCCTTCGGGTGTCAGCCTCCACCTGAAATAGTTATCCAAAACTTTCAGCGACTCAGCACTGGGTACCGCCCCGGGTTTTGGAGTCTGACTGAAATACATCACTTCCGGATTTTCATCGCTGAAAGCATTCCAAACCGGCATGCCGTCGCCGTTGGGGTCGCCGTATTTGGCGAAGTTGGTCCAGTAGGTTACCATTGCTTCCGAAATTGCAAGGTCCGAAGGCGAGGTTTCGGGATTTGATTTATCGAGATGGCCAAAAACAAAGGCCACATCCTGTCCGTGAGGCGAACCATAACCAAAACGCGGGGAACCTTCCGCGTATTCCGGGTGCTGGTCGAAATAATACAAATATGCTTTTGATTTTCCCTGTTTTGCCTGCAAACGCGCCCAGCTCCAGGTATGCCAGCCAAAGGCTGCATCGCGGGCCAAATCCCGGGCAGTTTTGGGTACAGAAGTTTCGGTTACCGGGTAGGCAGCCAGCAAAGAATCGGCGTATTTTCCGTATCGTACTTTTACCGATTGAATAAATTCTGCCGGGTTTTGAGTGCGAGTAAAACTGGCGCCTTCGTCAGAGTTATAACCCACTAGAACTGGTGTATCGTTAAAATTCCCGGCTTCGTACATCCTGATTTGATTGTCGGGCAACACGTACCCGTCGGTAATTGGCCAGCCACCGCCCATGCCCATTCCCATCGGAAGTTTATCAGCAGGAATGGCGCGCAGTTCAGCTATTGATTTTGCGCCCACTTTTTCAACATAAGCCACGCCATCGGCTTCTGCATCTGCCAGTGTTTTCATGTTTTCGCCCGGATAAGTGATTTTACGGGTGGGACCAAATGAGCCGCCACTTTGCGAAATGGCACCATGAAACAAACCTTTTGCCAGTGGTGAGGCGCTCAACATGCTCACCGAAATTCCACCGGCTGATTCACCAAAAATGGTTACTTTGTTTGGGTCGCCGCCAAAGGCTGCAATATTTTTCTGAATCCACTGCAATCCTGCAATCTGGTCCAACAATCCATAATTTCCTGAAACATGGTTGGGATTTTCGGCGCTCAGCTCAGGGTGTGCCAGAAATCCCAGCTGCCCTACCCTGTATGCAATGCTTACATAAACAACGCCTTTTTTCGCCAGCTGTTCGCCTGTGTAAACCGGCTCGGCCGTCGAACCAAAACTAAAACCGCCGCCGTAAATCCACACAAGCACCGGCAGTTTTTCTTCGGCAGATTTTGCGGGAGTCCAGATATTGAGATACAGACAATCCTCGCTTTTTCCTGAAGGTGGATTTCCACCCTGGAACGCAGCCGGAGCATATTTGTCGGCTATTAAAACAGTGTCCCAGGGCGCAGCAGGTTGAGGAACTTTCCAGCGCAAATCGCCAACCGGTGGTGCAGCAAACGGAATTCCTTTAAAAACCCGCAAACTGTCTTCGATTGTTCCCCGAACAATTCCCAGTTCTGTTTTTACCTGGTTGGGCTGCAGTTTTGTGCATGCACCCAAAACAAGGGCAAGCGCTACAATTGGCAAAAAGTTGATTTGTTTCATATTGAATTTTATTTATTCCTTATTTCATTTTAAAGTATTGGATTGCTTCACGTTGCTCGCAATAACAGTTTTTTATTGTCATTTCGACGTTAGGAGAAATCTGCCCTTTTGAATAGATTTCTCCTCGCGCACTCGTCGAAATGACAAGAAGAAAGAAACTGCAATTGGCAGCGTAGCGAAGCAATCTTTCATTTTTTATTTCCTCCAAAGGTTTGGAAGAAACCTGTAATACAGCAAATGACGCCAGGTAGCCCAGTCGTGGCCACCATGTCCACCCACATAATATTCATGTTCAATGTTGTGCTTGTTCAGCGCTTCGTGCAACGCGACACAACGACTTCCCATAAAACCATTTGCTTCCTCGGTACCCTGTCCCACAAAAAGATAATCAACCTTTTCATTCACTTTCGGGTCGTTTAAAAACTGTGAAATCGTGGTTTCTGCGTTGGTGTCTCCGGCGCTGAGAATGCCGAAATTCGCAAACAAATCGAGCGAGCGGAAACCCACAAACATGCTGTGCCTGCCCCCCATCGACAAACCAGAAATGGCCCTGCCTTTGGGTGACCGGATTGTTTTGTAGTTATTGTCAATCAACGGAATCACATGGTTTCGCATCTCTTTTTCAAAAATATCGAAAGTCAGTTCGGTGTGTTTCGGATGGTTGCGGTGAATGACCTGGTTGTTGGGAATCGCAATAATCATCGGTTCCGCTTTTCCTTCGGCCAACAGGTTGTCCATGATGAAGTTCACCCTTCCGTCGTACACCCAGTTCGAGGGCAGTTCGCCGCTTCCACCCAGCAGGTACAAAACAGGGTACTCTTTTTTAGGGTCAAAGCCCGGAGGAGTATAAACATAAATTTCACGCTCGCCGTTGGTAACGTCGGAATGATAAACATGGCGAGTTACCGTTCCGTGCGGAACATTTCGCGCATCGTAATATGCCGGTCCTTCGCCGTGAACAATCAGTTCGCTGTAGGGTGGCATTGCTGTAAACGCTGCGTAGGTATTGCTGGGGTCGGGAATCTGCACGCCATCCACATTAAAATGATAGGCGTACATATCGGGTTTCAGCGGCCCGATGGTGAGTGTCCAGATTCCATCGTCGCCTTTGGTAAACGGCAGCGGCTCTCTGCCCAGGTTATTGGCGGTATAAATTGCTCCTGTTGCCAGCACCACCTTTTGCGCGTTGGGCGCTTTCAGGCGGAAAGTAACGATATGGTCATCGCGAACTTCCGGCGAATTTACCGGTGCGCTGAACGGATTCATACCTTCGGTATTTTTTTGCGGATTGTAATCGAGATTTACATTGGCCTGCTGCGCCCTCATTCCAAATGGCACTGCCAAAAGCAATCCGACGATATAAATGAAATGTTTCCTCATAAGTTGATTCTGTTTATTAGTTTGTGTTAGCTTATTTTTATTTAAAAACCCTTGTTGCAAAATCGTGCAGCGATTTCCGCCAAACCTGCCATTCGTGGTCGCCGGGGAAAGAATTGAACTCCACTTCGAGCCCATTTTTCTTCATAGTTTCCACCGCCTTTTTGGTGTACTCGATACGCATATCCTGCTCGCCGCAGGATATGTAAAACAAATCGAGTTTTTGGTTGAACTCAGCCGATTTGGAAAGTAATCCGGGAATTTCCTTTTCAGCATCGAACCCGTTTCCCGAAGTTCTGATTCCGCCAAAAATTCCGGAACTGAAAATTCCCACCGACGCAAAAACGTCAAGACTTTCGAGCCCGACATAAAACGATTGTCCGCCCCCCATCGACAAACCGCAAATGGCTCGATTCTTTGCATCGGGCAATGTCCTGTAGTTTTGGTCGATAAATGGCACAATGTTTTGTGTCATCTCCTTTTTAAATGCGGCCATTCCTTCGCTGCTGTAACCACCACCACCGGTACGTACATTTCCGTTGGCAATCACTACAATCATCGGGTGTGCTTTGCCTTCTGCAATCAGGTTATCCAAAATAATGTCTGTTTTTCCCTGGTTCGACCAGCCGGTTTCGTCTTCGCCGCCACCATGCTGAATGTAAACCACAGGGTATTTTTCGCCGGTATTAATATTGTAGCCCGGAGGCGTGTAAACAAATAGTCTGCGCCAGTCATTTGTAACTTTAGAGAAATAATATTTTGAACTTAAAGCACCGTGTGGCACATCTTTCACCGTGTAAAAATCAACCCCTTTTCTGGTATGTCGATGGCGCTTGCCATTTTTCCGGTACCATAAAACGATTGGCTTGCCGGGTCGGCAACCGACACATCGTCAATCACCAGAAAATAATAGTGAAAGCCCGGCACAACGGGTTCAGTGCGAACCGACCAGACACCGTTGGAATCTTTTACCATGTCGTACTTTTTCCCGAGGTCAATCTGCAGTCTTTGCGCATTGGGCGCTTTCACCTGAAAAACCACACTGTTATCGGGCATGAGGCACGGACATTGGTTCTGACTGATGTTTGTCGGTGCAGGAACTGAGTTTTCGATTACCTGTCCCAAACAAACTGCGGTCTGAGCCAAAATCGCTATGAATACGAGGAAATACTTCATCTTAAAAGGTTTATCAGTTTGTTATTCAAAATCGTTTAGCCAGTAAAAACAGACTTCGACTACGCTCAGTCTGACTGTCATCCTGAGTTGCAATCCAATTTTCATTGGACACAATGGAAAAATGACAAAAAGCCGCATCAATGCTGTCATTTCGACGAGTGTGCGAGGAGAAATCTCTTCGAACAAACAGACCTCTCCTATCGTCGAGGTGACAGCAAAAAGAATCTGTCATTGGGAGTGTAGTCGAAGGGTTTATGAAATATCTTTCCAATAATTTCATTCCTAACTTAACAACATTAGTTTATTATTTATCCTGAAATAAAATCTGGGCAAAACCATACAAACTTTTACGCCAGGTCTGGAATTCGTGAGCCGTTCCGGGCGCTTCGTAATACACGTTGTTGATGCCTGCTTTATCCAAAGTTTCGTGAACAGCGCGTCCGGCATTTGCCCCTTCTTTTGAACCCATGCTGATAAAGAAAACTTTCACCTGCTTGTTGAATTCGTCGGGTTTGGCCAACAAACCCTTGTAACCGTTTTCAACGCCCGGAAAGCCAAACGGTGCACTGAAAACGCCAATATTAGCGAACTTGTCGAGGTTGGCCTGCGAAATCTGGTAGGTTTGTGTACCACCCAGTGAAAGTCCGGCAATTGCACGGTTTTCACGGTTGCTCAAAGTGCGGAACTGGCTGTCGATGGTGGGAATCAGGTCGGTGATGATGGTTTCAGTAAACTCATCCCAGAAATTGGGCCCCTGACCCGGACCGCCCGGACGACGTGGCCCCTGCCCCTGTGGCTGTGGAATTATTTTACCCGATTTATCGCGGATGGGTGTGCCAAAAGCGCGGGCAATTCCGCCATCTTCCATCACAATAATCATCGGTTTTGCCTTGCCTACAGCAATCAGGTTGTCGAGAATAAAATTGGTGCGACCTTGGTTTGGCCAGGCACGCCGGTCTTCGCCCATTCCGTGTTGCAGGTACAGCACCGGGTAGCGGGTTTTTGTATCCTTATCGTAACCGGGAGGTGTATAAACGAATGCGTGTCGCGGTTCGTTAAAAGATTTCGACCAATAATAAACTGAACGAACCTCGCCATGCGGAACATTTTTGATGTCATAAAAATCGACACCCGCTTCCGGAATTTCCATTCCGCTCATCACGCGGCTCGCACCAAAAAAGGTTTCGCTCATTGGGTCGGCCACATCAACACCATTAATTTTCAGGGTGTAATAGTGAAAACCGGGGTCCTGCGGACCAGTTATACCCGTCCAGAAACCATCGTCGCCTTTGGTAAGCGCAACATTGCCAAGGCTAACAGAAATACTTGTTGCCTCGGGCGCACGCAAACGGAAATGTACCCTGCGCAACGAATCGACCCGGGGATATTCGGCCCCCAAAATATTGGTTGAAGCCGGTTTTGTTCCGGCAGGAAAATCAGTTCCCTGGGCAAATACGGCTGTACCAATTACCACAATCAACAATATTATCAAAAGACTTTTCATTCTATTTCGATTTTAATTATTTGAATAATAATTGTGCATACTGATGCAGCGACCTGCGCCAGGTGAGCCATTCGTGAGCTGTTCCGGGCGATTCGTAATACACATATTTGATTCCCTGTTTGTCCATCATCTTGCGGAAAGCGCCCACCGAACCGGGGAACGGATTAGGTTCTTTTGTTCCGAGGCCCAACCAGAAAACCTTGATTTGTTTGTTGATGGCGGCACCGTCATTGAATTTTCCATCCAGAAAAGTGGCAGGGTCAATTTCTGTGGAACTCGGGTAATTCGAAGTGCCGCTGAAACCGCCGTACGAAGCAAACTTGTCGAGGTTGTTCATGATGATGCGCATGGTTTGGTTGGCGCCCATCGAAAGTCCGGCAATGGCGCGGTGTTCACGGTCGGCAATGGTACGGAATTTTGAGTCAGTCATCGGAATGATTTCGTTTATCATCACCTCTTCGAAAACCGAGGCCGGACGACCTGTATTTTCGCCGGTTTGCGGTTTGTTGGCGTAGCCGTTGTCCATCACAATAATCATCGGAACGGCTTTTCCGGCGGCAATCAGATTATCGAGAATGAGGCCTGCTTTTCCCTGCGATGCCCAGCCGGTTTCGTCTTCAAAACTTCCGTGCTGTAAATAAAGCACCGGATAACGTTTTTGCGGATTCTGCGCATATTCAGCCGGTGTGTAAACAAAGCAACGGCGAAAAGAATTGGTCAGTTTTGAGAAGTAAATGTTTTCACTCACCAGGCCGTGCGGAACATCTTTTACAGCATAAAAATCCTGGTCTTTCGCCGGAATCTCAATGCCACTGCCCCAGCGACCGGCACCATAAAAATAGAGGGTTCCGGGGTCGGGAACCGAGGCGCCGTCGATGTTCAACTGGTAGTAGTGAAACCCGTCGTCCTGCGGAGCCGATTCACCTGTCCACACGCCTTTTTCATCTTTCACGAGGTCGTATTTTACACCGCCGATGTCAAGCTGCACTTTGTTAGCATTGGGTGCAGCAATCTGGGCACGGACCCGTCCTTCGGAGTTTACCTGCGGAAACTGTTTTCCCTGCTGGTTCACCGCCGAAGGTTTAAAATCTTCGACAACTGCATTCTGTGCAAAGCTTGCGTTGGCAAGGAAAATGGTCAGCGCAATTGAAATTATGTATTTTTTCATTCGTTGTAAGAATCTGTTATTATTAATGTCGAACCCACTCCGGGGTTCTAAATCCTGTCCTGTTACTTACCCCCGGTTAATCCCGAAATATCGGGAGGGGGTTATTCAAATTCAACCCCTCCGGGGTTATAAGACAATCCGTTTTCCGGGACTACTAAGGTTAAAAAGTGCAGGATAAGGTTTAAAAAACCTTATTTGCAGAAAAACCTTAGTAGAAAATGATGTCACAGAACACTCCAACCTTATTAATTTATTGTTTTTCAATTATTTAAATACACATTTTTATATCGGACCCTGACTTCTTAATCCTTAATAATGTCAAGAAATGCTTCTATTCCTTAAAAAGCATGGGTGCCAACTGGTACAGACTTCTGCGCCAGGTCTGGAATTCGTGGGCTGTTCCTTCTGAAACATACGAAACTGCGTTCATTCCTGCAGCTTTTAATGCTTCGGCTGAATTTTTCACACCATCAGGTCTTTCTTTGCTACCGCAACTCAGAAAAATGAGTTTCACCTTCGATTTATCCTTGATATCGTCGGGAGCGTATGTTCCGCCGCTCAAAAGTGCGTAGTGCGAAAAAACTTCGGGTTTATTCAATGTAATGGTTTTGGTTTCCATGCCGCCCATTGAAAGTCCGGCCATGGCGCGGTGCGGCTGGTCGGCAATTGTATTGAAATTTGCGTCGATGTATGGAATCAGTTCATCCACCAAAACAGTCTGAAACGGTTTGATGTCGAAATTCCTGAGTCCGCCGAATTTGATTTCGTTGGTCATTCCGTAAGTCATTACAATAATGAACGGTTTGATTTTTCCTTCGGCAATCAGGTTATCCATAATCAGATTGGCATGTCCTTGGTTGCTCCAGGCGGTTTCGTCCTCGCCCCAGCCGTGTTGCAGATACAGAACAGGGTAGCGTTTGTTGCCATCTTTTGCGTAACCGGGAGGTGTGTAAACAAAAGCCCTGCGCGAGGTTTGGGTACTTGGCGACGGGAACAAAACCTGCTGTACTTGACCATGAGGAACATCTTTCAGTGCATAAAAATCCTGGTCGTGTGCCGGAATTTCAATACCACTTTCCCAACGGGTTGAACCATAAAAATTCAGGGTTCCGGGGTCGTTAAAAACGCCGCCATCCACAATCAGGTGATAATAGTGAAAACCTTCATCCATCGGACCTTCGGTGGTTCCCACCCAAACGCTGTCGGCGCCACGGGTCAATTTGGTTCCGCCACGACCACCCAATCCGAGGGTAACTGTCACACTTTGTGCTTTGGGCGCTTCCACCCTGAAACGGGCGTACCCCTGCGAGTTCACCATCGGGTATTCCTTACCGGGCTGGTTCAGGGTTGATGGTTTGAAATCTTCCTTGATTTCTGTTGGGGTTGTTTGAGCAAAGCAAAGGCTGGTTGCTATTACCAGCGAAATCAGTAAACTAAATATTTTGTTTTTCATAATTGGTTGTATTTAAATTTCTTATTAAAAGTTAATTGAATTCCTAATCCGCAAATTGATTTTCCGTGATTACCCCTTCCCTAAAGGGAGAACGAAAAATCAATTCGCTCCCTTTAGGGTCGGGGTGAACGAATTGATTATTTGAACTAAAAATCAAAATCCTGAATTGCATTGTTATTCTATTTTTTAAATAATAGTGGTGCAAACTGATAAAGACTGCGTCTCCAGCTTTGCCATTCGTGGGCAGTTTGCGGAGAAACATAGAAATGGGTATTCATTCCGGTGGCTTTCAGCTTTTCGGTGTTTTCCTTTGGGTCGCCACCAAAACCCTGACGACGGTTCTCCAGTTCACGGCTGCCATAACTGATGAAAAGCAGTTTGTTTTTTTCTTTAAAACCGGGCGCTTTTTCAACATCTTCAATACTGATGCTTCCACCGCTGAACATTCCCACATGCGAGAATACATCGGGATTAGCCAGTGTAATCACGCGGGTTTGCATACCGCCCATCGAAAGTCCGGCCATGGCGCGGTTTTGCTGATTAGCCAAAGTTCTAAAGTTGGCATCAATTATAGGAATGATTTCCTCTAACAAGGTTTTACTGAAACCGTCGGCCCAACCTTTGGGAGGCCATTCGCCACCTGCGGGACGTTCACCGCGTGGAGGACCCTGCATACTCCAGGTGCCGTTGTCCATCACAATGATAAACGGAACGGCTTTCCCTTCGGCAATCAGGTTGTCCATGATAAGTCCGGCTTTACCCTGAGCCGACCAGCCTGTTTCGTTTTCTCCGCCACCATGTTGCAGGTAAAGTACTGGGTAGCGTTTTTGAGAATCTTTGTCGTATCCCGGCGGGGTGTAAATAAAACAACGTCTCATGCTTTTGTTGATTTCAGAGAAATAGGGAAACTCCCGAACCTGACCGTGCGGCACATTTTTCAGGGCATAAAAATCCTGGTCTTTGGCCGGAATTTCGATACCGCTACCCCAGCGGCTGGCACCGTAAAAATAAAGACTTCCGGGGTCGGGCACTGCTGCACCGTCAACCCAAAGCTGGTAGTAATGGAAACCCTCATCCTGTGGTGCAGATTCACCTGTCCACACGCCAGCTGTATCTTTTTTCAGATCGTATTTTACAGCGCTGATGTCGAGCTGAACTTTGGTTGCACCGGGTGCTTTTATCTGCACACGCACGCGACCTTCGGAATTCACCATCGGGTATTCCTTGCCAGGCTGGTTGACTGTTGAAGGTTTAAAATCTTCAACCACACTGGTCTGGGCAAAACCCACAAAACCAGACATTGCCAACAAAGCAGAAACAAATAAAAACTTTTTCATAAGGCTCCTTTTTTAATTTTTGAATACAAGCTGTGCAAACTGATAGAGGCTTCTCCGCCATGAATGCCATTCGTGAGCCGTTCCCGGAGAGATATAGAAATGCGTGTTCATTCCAGCTTCTTTCAATGATTGGGTATTCACCTTCGAGTCGCCACCAAAGCCGCCGCCTCTTGGGTTTTCGAGTTCGCGGCTACCATAGCTGATGAATAAAAGTTTAACGTTCTTTTTAAAATCAGGCGTATTATTGATATCATCCATGCTTATGCTGCCACCACTGAACATACCAACTTGCGAGAACACATCGGGATTGGCCAAAGTAATCAGGCGGGTTTGCATGCCACCCATCGAAAGACCTGCCATAGCGCGGTTTTTCATATCACCGGCAACACGATAATTTGCCTCAACATAAGGAATCAAATCATTGAGAAGGATTTTTTTGAACTCCCCGGCAAAATCAAAACTCCCCGGACCTCCCGGTCTTCTTCTTGTTGAATCTGCACCAGCAGTATTCTCCGGTCTCGGACCACGGGGCCTTTCAAAATTGACGCTGCTGTTTTCCATGACAACAATAAATGGCACTGCCTTACCTTCAGCAATCAAATTATCCATAATCAGGTTGGTATGTCCCTGGTTGCCCCAACCGGTTTCATTTTCGCCCATACCATGTTGCAGATACAACACCGGGTAGCGTTTCGAATTATCTTTATCGTAGCCGGGAGGAGTGTAAATGTAAGCGCGGCGCACGCTGTTTGAAGTTTTTGAGAAATATGGCACCTCGCGCAACTCACCATGAGGAACGTCTTTTAAGGCAAAGAAATCCTGGTCGTCAGACGGAATTTCAATTCCGCTTCCCCAGCGACCAGCACCAAAGAAATAAAGGCTTCCCGGGTCGGGTACTGACGCACCGTCGATATTCAGCTGGTAATAATGAAACCCCACATCCTGCGGAGCAGATTCGCCTGTCCACACGCCTTTGTCATCTTTAACCAAATCGTATTTTACTGCACCAATATCGAGCTGTACTTTGTTGGCTCCGGGTGCCGAAATCTGAACACGAACCCGTCCTTCGGAATTGACCATCGGGTATTCTTTTCCGGGTTGGTTGACTGAAGAAGGTTTGAAATCTTCAACCACACTGGTTTGCGACTGCGCAACAAATGCCACGCCTGTCAGCAAAACTGCTAATACTAGTTTTTTAAGCTGTTTTTTCATTGAAGTTATCTTTTAGTTTTCGTTTAAATTTCAATATGTTTTTCCTCTCACTCACCCCAATTTCTTCCGATTTACATCGGGAGAAATCTGCCCCTCTCTTTGACAAAGAGAGGGGCAAAGTCACCCTTAGGTAGCTTTTGATAAGTCATTAATATTTCGATATCTGTTCATCCTGTTTTTTACTCCAACCCACTATTTTTTATTCTGAAATAGTCAAACGAAACATCGAAAGGCGTTTCCAGTTTTGTGGTGCTCGAATCAAACCAGAAAGTACTTTTCATGTATTGGGTTACAATTCCGTCGCACACAATTAATCCGGCTTTGATGTCTTTCAGCAACATATCGGCTGTTCCGAGTTTTTCGAAAGTTTTTCCGTCAACCGAGTAGAAAGCGGTGTAGGTGCTTCCCCTCTTCTCCAGTTTCAGGAAGAGCGCGTTTTCGCCAACAATTTCATTTTTCAGGTTAAACGTGGCGAATGATTTTGTAATGCCGTTTTCCTCCATCACCAAATCGACGGTGCCGGGCTGCGGACCTCTTAGTCTTGTGGTTTTTATCACAGCCCTGAACATCAGTTGCACAAAATTGTCGTCGTCCTGGTATGCAATAATTCCCGCATTTTCAGGTTGCGACGGAACTCTTGACGCCACCAGTTTTGTTTCGATGGTCCAGTCGTTGTTGGCGCTTTGCAGCAACATGTTTTTTGCATTGTTGGTAGCTTCTGTAACTGCTCCAATTTCACTGGTTATCGTGAGCGAGCCCGCTTTTTTGGAAAGACTCTGAGCCGGTTTGTTTTCGCGGTTCCACTGCCAGCGCGGATTCACAGCGCCTCCGTCAAATTCATCGCTTGCCGATTCAGCATCGAAATTGAGGTAATACACATTCTTTTCGAGTGTGATATCGTCGATAAACTGAACGGTGGTCGTTCCGGGAATTGTTTTGGCCTGTTCAATTTCAACCGAAATACCGCTGCTCAATGCTTCGGCTTTTACGACCGGAATTTTAGAATCGCTTTTCAGCAGATAACTATAGGCTTTTACCTCCTTGTCAAAACCCGGGATATTTTTCCCGTTCACCGTCACTGATTTTGGGTTCAAATCGGGCATCACCTTTACCGGGTAACTGTTTGATACTGTTGTTCCATCAATTGTAACAATTGCAAAAACTGATGCAATACCCACACCGGTAACAGTTACTTTTCCGTTTTCGTCAACTGTAACAACTTTCGGGTTGTTGCTTTTCCAGTTAATCTGCGCTTTTGAAATATCGTAAAAACTATCGTCGGACATGGCCGCGGTTACGCTGGTTTGAATAGTGTTGCCCGGACGCAGCACAACTTTGTCGCTTTCGGCCACCACCGTGGTTAACACGGGTTTGTAAGCGCCACTCATTTTTGCTTCCAGTTGTCCTTTTATATCTTTTGACGATGCGCCCACCTCAAAAATATACCTGCCCGGGTCGAAAGTGATTTTGTCGTTCTCCGCATCCCAGAACCAGAGGTCTTTGCAATCGATATCGATGGAAACCGTTTTTACCTGTCCGCGCGGAATGCTCACCCGTTTGAAACCTTTTAACCGTTTTATGGGCCGTTGCAAAGCAGCCGGACTATCAGGCGTTTTTACATAAACCTGTACAATTTCGTCACCATCAACGTTTCCTGTGTTCTGAACATCGACACTGACTGTAATTTTATCGTTGGGTGTAATATTGGTTTTACTGATGGCAAAATTGCTGTAGGCAAACGTGGTGTAAGACATTCCAAAACCGAATTCGTACGAAACATCCTTGTTGAAATACCAGTAAGTACGGCCATTGGTTCCATCGCCACGCAACGTATAATCGTTAAAATCGGGCAGGTCGCTTAACGATTTGAACCAGGTTACATTCAATTTTCCGCCGGGATTTACATCGCCAAACAAAATTTTCGCCATTGCTGTTCCCTGTGCCTGTCCGTTGTAACCCGTCCAGATAATTCCCGAAATGTTGGGCAGATTTTTAAACTGTTCGACCTCCACCATTCCCATGGTTTGCATCACCACAATCGTATTTGGATTGACTTCGGCAACCGCTTTTATCAGTTCGTTCTGATTGCCTGGCAGGGTGATTGAAAAACGGTCAGATTCCTCTCTTCCCGTTGACTGGTCGGTTCCCACAAAAATCAGTGCAACATCGGCACAGGCTGCCAGATTCAGCGTTTCCTCGTCAATTTTTTTCTCAGTTTCGCGATAAACGAGTACCAGTTTCTGCGGACCTGTGATTCCCAGCGTATTGATTTTCACCGGAACAACTTTGGGCCGTGCAAAACCCGGAAATCCGCCACCACCCTGCTGACCGCCGCTGATTTTCTGTGTTGCCAGCACATTGCCGGTGGCCGAGCCAACCCTCACTTCCAACATTCCACCGTCGGCAGATGCACTCACATTAAAACGGATTGAATCGACGTTGGTGATATCCACATCGTCGTAGGCTGTCCAGTCGCCGTTTTTGATTCCGCTGATGGAAGTGCGGCCAAACCTTGCAGCCACAATCAATCCGGGTGCCGAAGCAGCAAATTTTGTGGCATCGTATTCTTTTAAAACTTCACCATTTCTAACAGTTGAAAACCCGCTGACATTGATGAAATCGGTGTTTTTGTTGGTGTTGCCACTGTTCATGGTGACAATTTCGGTATTTAACTGATGTTCTTTGATGTAGTTCTGAATTCCGGCCAGATGTGAAATATTTAGATGAGGTTCAACCTGACCTGAATAGTCGCCCAGTTCAACCTTGTCGGCCTGCGGACCCAAAACGGCAATTTTCTTTACCTGTTTTAAATTGATGGGCAGCGCTTTTTCGCCTGTGTTTGTAATCGTGCTGTTTTTCAGCAAAACCGGGGTTTTGGTGGCAATTTCGAGCGCGAGGTTGTTGTGCGACGGGTCGTTGATAATGGAAGGTTTGATTCCAGCGTACGAAACAATTTCGCGCGGGTCGAACTCACCCATTCTCATTCTGATGGTAAAAAGATTCACCAGCGCCTTGTCGATTTCTCCTTCGGTTAAAATTCCCTGCTGAACCGCCTTCAGCGCACTCGACTGGTAAACGCCGCCGCAATCGGTGTCAACGCCGGCTTTAATTCCTAGCGATGCCGCTACTTCGTAACTGTCGGTAAAATGATGGCCCCTCACAATATCGTCGATTGCGCCACAGTCGCCGGTTACATAACCTTCCATTCCGTAAGTTTTGCGGGCGATGGTATCCACCAGAAACCGGCTGGCCGACATGGGAACTCCGTTTACCGCGCCGTAAGCCGTCATAATTGCCGGAAGTTTATCTTCGCGGATAAGCGTTCTGTAAGGCGCCAGGTAAAACTCGCGCATATCGCGGTCATCCATGTTGGCGCTGCCCGAGTGACGGTTGAACTCGGTATTGTTGGCAAAATAATGCTTTCCACAGGGAACAGTTTTCAGGTAAGTCGGGTCGTCGCCCATCAAACCCTGGATAAAACCTTTGCCGATTTGTGAAACCAGAAACGGGTCTTCGCCAAAAGTTTCGGCAGTGCGCCCCCAGCGCGGGTCGCGGGCAGGTTCAATCACCGGCGACCAGTAGGTGAGCGTAAAAATAACCTCGTGATTAAACCCGCGGGCTTCGTCGGCAATCACTTTTGTTTCGCGTTTAATCAGCTCCGGGTCCCAGGTTGCGCCAACGGCCACGCTGTTTGGAAAGGAAGTTGCAGTCATTCCGGCGTTGTTGTTGCGGCCCATGATTCCGTGCAGCGCTTCGCCCCACACATCGTAATGATTGATTCCCAAACGCGGGATGGGTGGCATGGTATTTCCCAACTGACTTTGCTTTTCTTCGGGTGTCATCCGCGACACAAGGTCGGTGGCCCGTTCCCTGAACGAATACGCGGTGTTCAGGTAAATCGGTTTTTTTGCCTTCTCTCCCGCAGGCATAAAAGCCATCATTAAAAGCGCAAGCAGAATGATAACTGATGTTTTGTGTTGTTTAATTTTCATGAAAAAAGCCGTTATTTATTTCTTATTAAATTACTTATCTACGATTGTGTAAATTTTATAAGGCGTTTTTATTCTGTTCTTAAAGTTGGGCATTCATCTAAATCTAAAGATTTTTGGCTTGTGTCTTCGCAGCCAAAAGTCAACTTTGCTCTTTGTTTTCCATTGCTATCTAAACCAATTCCTATTCTTATGGAAAACCAACAGTCATTCGAATTGTCCCAATACTCTGAACTTCCATATGCATCACCTCTCTGATTGTCTTCGTCTACTTCTGATGCTAAGAAAAACAAAGAGCCTAAAATTGCTTTACCTGATTTAATATCAATGGGTTTGTTGTCTTTTTTTGATTGTTGAAACTCATATTTTAAACTTGTCAGATTAGTCCTTGTAACCGTCAGTTCAAATTTGTAGTCGCCCTTAGTTCCTTTAAAGATTGTCTTTTTGTTTAAACTAAGGTCTTCGGGAAAAAAAGTTGTGTCCTTGCCAGTTACAATAAATTTGTCAATAAGTTGAATTGGCTCATTATATTCAGAAAGTCCGTCAATAAAGATTTGGTCGTATTGTGATTTGTCTTTTATATAAATGTTTGAATGCAAATTGTTTGCTAATACTGTTTGCAAAGTATCGATTGGTATTTTATCAACAGTTTTACTTATCTTGTTGCTACAACTGAAAAGCAGTAGAGTGCATATTAAAATGTAAATTATCTGTTTCATTTTTTTTAATGCCCTTATACTTTATTGTCATACTTCTTCACACCCCAAATCCGCTAGCTGGCGGAGCCTTTGCAATCAATAAAGTTTGCGCTTTTAACGGTTTCTATTTAAAAATTCTTGGTGCAAATTCGTTGAGCGCCCGGCGCCAGGTGAGCCATTCATGGGCTGTTCCCTGCGATTCGTGGAATACGATATTTTTGATTCCGTGCGCTTTTAACTTCTCAACCTGGTCCTTCGGGTTGCGTTCTTCGGTGCCTGTGCTGATGAAAAGCAGATTCATCTGTTTGTCAAAGGCAGCCGGGTCTTTAAATACGCCGTTAAATGCACCAATCACATCGTCGCCACGAACAAAAAATCCGCTGAAAG
>DAINOH010000074.1:0-22974 GCA_036735485.1 Draconibacterium sp.
TGATGTAGTGATTTTGCTTGATTCAATTACGCGTTTGGCCCGTGCTTACAACACAGTGCAACCTGCTTCGGGAAAAGTGCTTTCAGGAGGTGTTGATGCCAACGCACTGCACAAACCAAAACGCTTTTTTGGTGCAGCCCGAAATATTGAAGAAGGCGGTTCGCTCACCATTATTTCAACGGCATTGACAGAAACCGGATCAAAAATGGACGATGTGATCTTCGAAGAATTTAAAGGTACCGGTAACATGGAGTTGCAGTTAGACCGTAAACTCTCGAACAAACGTATCTTTCCTTCGGTGGATATTCCGGTTTCGAGCACACGCCGCGAAGATTTGCTCTTTCCGAAACACATCATCGACAAACTCTGGATTCTTCGCCACTACCTGGGCGGCATGAATTCGCTGGAAGCGATGGAATTTATGAAAACACGACTGATGCGTTCGAACTCGATGGAAGAGTTTCTTGCTTCGATGAACGACGAATAGAAACCTCTTCGATCCCACCGGATTGGAGAAGTAAAAGATATTTCATGCAAAGGTTGCCGTCTGGCAGCCTTTGTTTGTCTATTATTCACTTCAACATGAAACCGTTATACAAACTGGCTGTGTGGTAACTGATTAACTCCGGCATTTATGCCGGAGATTGAGAATACTGAAAAACAACGGACTTTAGTCCAAAATATTGAAACTTCAGGGCTGAAGACCTTCTTTATCGTTTAATCTTTTCCCTGGCATATCCCGAATCTTCGGAACCAGATTAGTCAGAAACAAATTTGCATACTTGCTTTAGCAGGCGGTCAAATTGAAAAAAAATGGATGGCTTCAGCCACCTTTACACCAATCCCTTGGTAAAATTAAACGACGTGGTTGGCTGAATCTGTTCCGATTTCAGGAATCTTGTTTTCAGGGTTTTTAAACGGTTTTTCGAGAGGGTGTCCCAGGTAACATCAATCAGAAACGAAGAAAAACCTTTTGCTGTGAGCCGGTTTTTATGTTGAAGAATGGACACCGCTTTGTCGGGCACCACCACCGTGAGCCCGTTTTTACGAAACCGGCGGTAACGACTTTTGGTGTCGTCGCCTGAAAACGACTCTTCGTTTTCCACCTGCACCGGCATCCGCGAAAAGAAAAGTTCGGGGTAAAAAAACATGGGGACAATCCCGTTTTTGTATTGCATCGAATCCAGTGTTTCAAAGTCGGTTTCAAACGGGTAAACAAAGTTTTCAATGCCTTCTGTTTCCAGGAAACGGGCGGCGGCATCGTTAAAAACATACACGTTTTCGCTGGCAAAAATGCGGCAACCGGCAGGCATCATCAGCCTTTGCGACAGGTGACTCACCACAAACGAACGAATGCCGTGGTCAGCCATTTTTTGTACCAGTTCAGCATAAAAACCGAGCGACTTTTCGGGGATAAAACGGGGCAGTTCCACAAAAACCTTGTCGCGGTTTTGCTGAATCAACGCATCGGCAGGGTTAAAACGCATCCAGCTTTGTTTTGAAAACGACAGAAACAGGCCGTCCAACTCGGCAAAACTGATGAGCTTCAGCCATTCGGCCGACCCGATTCTGAAATACAACTGCTCCCCTACCCGCTCCTTTTTTACCGGCTGAATTTTCTGCAGAATCTCTTTTTTCAGTTGGCTGTTAACCGGCGCCGGCAACTGTTTCGACTCTTCCAAACGATTGGGAAACTGAATATCCTGCAGTTTGGTCAGGTACACCCGGCTTCCGGCAGTAACCAGCAGGTTGTCGCGGTTCACGCGGTAAAATGCACCTTCTTTGGAAACTTTTTTCACCACCAGGTGAACCGGTTCGCCACCGGCCGGATTGAGCATCCGCAACCGATAACGGTTTTCGAGGGGTAGCGACGAACTGATGAGCAGCGCGTCTTTCTCCACCCGTTCCACTTTTCCGGTAAGAATTCCGGTGGAGCTGTCGTCGGCCACAGCCTCTTTTACATCGCCACCCGCAAACCAGCGGGTTTTCTGTCGCCCGAAATCCAGCGCCAGCAACTGCTGTGCTTCATTAATCCTGCGACTGTCGGCCAGCACCATTTTGTAGGCCGACCCCACCCTGAAAACATATTCAGCCGGTTTCATGCGGCCCTCCACTTTCAGGCTGGCAACACCCATCGCAGCCAGTTGCGGAATCAGGTCGAGCAACTGATTATCTTTCATGTTAAAAAGGAATTTCTGCTTTCCCTTATCATCGTAGGTGCGGCGGCACGACTGCGAACAAATGCCGCGATTGGCGCCACGTCCGCCCGTGTAGCTGCTAAACAGGCACATCCCCGAAAACGAGTAACACAGCGCGCCATGCACAAAAACCTCGGTTTCCGACGGCGAGTTTTTCACCACCATTTCCAGTTCTTTGAGTGTCAGCTCGCGGGCCAGCACGGTGCGGGCAAAACCCAGTGCGGCCAGGTATTGTGTTCCCTGCGAATTGTGGATGCCCATTTGCGTGGAGGCATGCACCACAAGCCG
This sequence comes from Draconibacterium sp., assembly GCA_036735485.1. GTDB lineage: Bacteria > Bacteroidota > Bacteroidia > Bacteroidales > Prolixibacteraceae > Draconibacterium. The sequence continues at coordinate 2,487 of DAINOH010000074.1, forward strand.
CGGGAAAAAGGTGCGGGCGAGGTAGAAAACGCCCCAGTCCTGCACAATCACTGCATCGGGGCGGGCTTCGTTTAAAAAAGCCAGCACATCAATCAGCTTTGCCAGTTCTGTATTTTTTACCACCGTGTTGAGTGTGATATAGACTTTTACATTTTTTTTGCGGGCCTCGCGCAAAATGGCAGGCAACTGGCGGCTGTTGAAATTGGTAGCCCTGCCGCGGGCGTTGAACTGCTCCAGTCCCAGGTACACCGCCCCCGCACCCGCCTGCAACGCAGCAAAAAAGGCTTCGGGGTTTCCGGCGGGTAATAGCAACTCGGGACTTTGGCTCATGCTCGTTTTGTTTGGGACAAAAATACAATTAAAACCGAATGGCACCGACCTGCCGGCAAACGGCAGGTTTACAGAACCAAAACAGACCGAACCCATGGTTGCCGGCATGGGTTGGCGTGCGAAAAAAAAACCTGTACATTACATAAAAATTTTACCCCCACAAACACCTGATATCCCGACTTTTATTAGCTTTGAAAAAAAATTAACCTGACATGAACTGCCAGCCACCCGTGCAACCATCAGCAACTTCGGTTTTTACCCTGCAAAAAGGTAAAGAAGAAATAGGTTTTATTCTTCGGCAGGCACAACCCCGAGCCGTCGGTGTGTAATCTGCAGGATTAAAAATCAACAAATCAAAAACCGGAAGCGGTTGGTTTAACGTCTGTGTTTCATGGCTGCGGGCAGTTGGTTTGCGGGCTTCCTGACCCCGGGGTAATATTTACCCACAACCAGAACCCACTATCCGGTATCCAGTATCAAGCATCCAGCATCCTGCATCCAGTATCCAGCTTTTTGTTTTATCGTTCAATGCAAGCCACAGCGTGCTGTTGAAACAGAATTTTTCCTTACTTTGGCAGAAATCGACTAAACTAAAATACAACCTGAAATGAAGCGGTTCATCTTACAATTTCTGAACAAAAAAACGACATTGGTACTAATTTTTGTTTTCACTGTATTGACAGGTTTTGCCCAGTCGAACCTGATTTCAAACGGCGGTTTCGAAAATGGCACCACCAACTGGACGGTTTGGGGGGCAACGCTTACCACCACCACCGACGCCCACACAGGGAATACGGCGGCAAAAGTGAGCAATCGTAAAAATCCGTGGGATGCCATTGCCACCGATTTAACATCCATCATCAAAAGTGGTCAGGCCTATACACTGAGCGCCTGGATAAAAATCCCCTCGCCTGCTGCAAATTTAAGGGCAACCATTTCTCTTAACGTGGATGGTGTTTCAACTTACCATAGTTTTTTTTGGACCAATACCCCGGTTATTGGCTCGTACAGGCAATACAGCCAGACATTTACACTCAACTTCACCGGCAAACTGAACAGTGCCATGCTGTATTTCGAGACCGAAAGTGTGGGTGGTGTTTATTCCGATTACATCATCGACGACGTACAATTGATTGAATATGCGGTCATTCCCGATATCATTCAGCAGGGAGAAGGATTAAAGGATATTCGTTCGTCGATGCTGGTTGGCGGTTGTGTAACCGAGGGCAATAAACATTATTTTACCAGCGAAGCTGCAAAAGCACAGGTTTTAAAAGACTGCAACACTGTAACGGTACAGTGTTATCCCGGCTGGGGACGTTGGGACGAAAAAAGCCATCATGTTTATCATGTCGATGAATTCAGTAACAGGGTGCGTGAATTGAAAAAGCAAAACATGACGGTCACCGCGCACATGCTGTTGGGCTGGGACCAATATTTTCCGGAGTGGTTTAAAAAAGGTGATTTTGAGGTTGACACACTGGATGCCATAATGAAAAGCTGGCTGAAAGGCATTATTCAATATAACGGAAACGATACGCTGGTGGATATCTGGAATGTGGTGAACGAAGCCATCAGCTGGGATGGAAAAGGTGGCTACTGGCCGTTGTTTGCAGCAAATTACAACGATGCCTGCGAATTGCAGCGAATGGGTTTTGAACCCGATTCCTCAGGATTAACCGGAAAAGAATTTATCAATGCACAACATCCGGTTTACATCCGGAAAGCTTTTGAATATGCCCGCACGCTAACCAATAAAAAGCTTGAACTGCGCGATTCGGGCTTCGAATTCCCCTCAAACGGCGCCAAATACAATGCCTTATACCAGTTGGCCGTTCACCTGAAAAAAGTAAAAGCTCCGGTTGATGTTATCGGATTTCAAACGCATATCGACATTGAAAAGGATTATGATTGGGTTGCCTATACCAATAATATCAAACGATACAGACAACTGGGCTATGAGGTTAATATACCGGAAGTTGACATTGGCGATGTTGCCAAAAACTGGACCGAAGAAAAAGCTGAATTACAAAAGCGTCAGTATTATAACCTCATTACAGCAGCTATCAGGGGCGGTGCAAGTGATTTTCAAACCTGGGGATTTATTGACGATGGTTGGCGCGAAGGCCAGAAAGCATTTCCATACACCAACAACTTTGAACCAAAACCCGCCTATTATGGAATTAAAGAGGCATTGATTGATATGAGTTCAATTCTGTTTTGGGAAATGGAAGCCCCGGTCAACGGCATTATGCCCGATGTAATGAAATACAACAATTTCGGAACGATGAAAAATTTTGCCACACCTGAGATTGTTACCGGTTTTAAATCGAAAGCATTGAAATTCGACGGAATTGATGATTACATATCCAGTCGTATGCTGTCTGACAGCATCGGTGGCAATTTTTCGTTTTCGTGTTTTATAAAAACGGCCACAACAAAAGCCGGTGTGATTGCCGACCTCGCGTTGAATGAATCTTCGGGATTGAAAATCGGCATTAATGCAGATGGAAAAATCTACGTTGACGGAACAGCAGCCGGTTTCGATGAGAATTTAATCAGTACAAATAAGGTAACCGACGACACCTGGCATTTTATCGCTGTGCAGCGCGACAGTGCATACTACAAATTGTATGTTGATGATGCATTGCCTGTGGCCTCAAAAACCGGGAATATAATCATCTTCAATAAACTTACGGCCGGCGCACAATCCGATGGCAGTAAACCATTTGAAGGCACAATCGATGAGGTAAAACTGTATGATACGGCTATTGAGGAAGCAAGCTTTATCCGTGGTTTTGTTCCGCAGGGTCCGCTGAAATTAAGTTACGTTTCATCGCAGCTTAAAATCTCGCTTAAATGGACTGATAAAAGTTCAGATGAAACAGGGTTTGTTATTGAAAGAAAAACCGGTGACGGAGAATGGATTGAAATAGGCACGGTTCGCCCGAATGTAAGTACATTTAATAACGAAGTTGAACTATTTGATACAACTTATTACTACAGGGTGAGGTCGTTTTCAGAGTTTGGCAAATCAGTGCCATCCAACATTATTACCTTTACCACACCTGCCGACCCGAATACAGGTATTAATTTGAATACAGAAGTGCAATCGATGCAGGTGTTTCCAAATCCAGTGCACGATTCGTTCGTGCTTGTTACCAATGGAAATGTGTGGATGAAAATCTTCGATATCCGGGGAAATTTAATGATGCAAAAAAACAACTTTCCGGCTTCTGAAACAGTTGATATTTCGGATTTTCCAAGTGGAGTTTATTTTCTGCAGGCATGCAACAACGAAAAAATACGTGTAGTTAAATTGGTGAAGAACTAAAATTGCAAATTCAATACCAACGAATAAATCCATTTGCGTTTTATTTGTCGGAGCCTTACTATCATTAATCATCACCTCGCTCCCGTGCGATTTTTTATCGCGAGGTTTGAAATAAGAAATCAGTTAAAAATGAAATGAGGCTAAAGACCAATCATATTGAATAATCGTTGTCCGTCAGCTACCCGCCTGCCGGACGGGCAGGAAGCAGACGGAAATAGCAGACTGAAATATTTCCCGAACATTCGGGGGACTTCAGTCAAAGGGTTTGCAGCCCAGACAAACTCTTGTCATTTCAGAAGAAAAACTGTCCGCGATGATGCAATGAATTACAAAAACCACCGCTAAAACACTGTTATCTAAATTCATAATACGCAGAAACAACAAAATCAGGCACTTATTTTTATCAGATATAAATTACAGCAGTTTTTAATTTCTGCTATCCAAACATTGCAAATATTCGCAAAATCCGACTATTTTTGTGGCAAAATTTTAAGGCATTGGATTTTTTTCAGCTTACACATAAATCGTTGTTAGAAAGCCGGAAGCCCACCATCAAAAGGGAACTTTCGAAACAAATCGACTGGAGCCGGAAGCTTATTGCTGTGAAGGGATTCAGGGGCGTGGGCAAAACCACTTTCCTGCTGGATTATATCCGTGAAAATTACAAAGACGACAATACGGTCCTGTATATTAACCTCAATAACTTTTATTTCACCAAACGCCGTATCAGTTCGTATGCCGATGAGTTTGCCAAGCGTGGCGGAAAACTGCTGGTGCTCGACCAGATTCAGAAGTATCCCGAGTGGTCGTCGGAGTTGCGCTGGTGTGCTGATGAAATCCCGGATCTGAGAATTGTTTTCAGTTCGTCGCCGGTATTGCGTATTACTGAAGGAAATCCGGACCTGCAGGGAATTGCACAAATTCACCACCTGGCAGGACTTTCGTTTCGCGAATACCTGAACTACCAGACCGGGAACCATTTCAAGTATTATTCGCTGGAAGAGATCATGGAAAACCATGTTGCAATTGCCCGTGAAATTGTGACGAAAGTAAAACCACTGGCATTTTTTCATGAATACCTTAAAAGCGGCTATTTCCCCTATTTTATCGACGACCCGAATTTTTATATCAACCGCTTGTTGATGCATGTTAACCTCGCCCTCGAAATCGATGTTCCGTACATCAACCAAATTGAATTAAAATACCTGCCCAAACTGCGAAAACTGCTGCATATCATTGCACTTGAGACACCATTCACGCCCAATGTGAGCAAGCTGGCTACTGCCGTTGAAACCTCGCGCGCCACCGTGATGAATTACCTGAATTACCTGAAAAATGCCAAGCTGATTCATCTTTTATATGCCAACGGCGACGAGGATCAGGCAAAAAAACCGGCAAAAGTTTACATGCACAATACCAATTTGCTGTATGCCATTGCTCCCGGAAATACGGACAACATTAACCTTCGCCAAACTTTTTTTTATAACCAGTTGGATTATATTTGTGAGGTTAAGAGTTCACCGGAAGCCGATTTTCTGGTAAAAAACAGCTATCATTTTACTGTTGGCGGCCGTAAAATTGAACCGGCAAAAGGGACTTATGCAGCATCGGATGTGATTGAAATTGGCGAAGGCAATAAAATCCCATTATGGCTGTTTGGGTTTTTGTACTAAATGCTGGATGTTGGATACTGGATTTTGGATATTGGATGCTGGATATTGAAGATTGAGATTTGGAATTTGGTCTCGCCTCAGGCGAGATGAGATATAAAAGAAAAAATGTCTTATAAAAAACTGGAAATATGGCAGATTGCAAATGACCTTGTGGTAAAAATTCACAGGATGACTTTGCATGAACTTCCAACATTTGAATTGTATGAAGAAGGCAGCCAGATAAGACGCTCATCGAAATCAGTAAAATCATTAATTGTTGAAGGTTACGGCAGACGAGCCTACAAACAGGATTTTTTAAAATTCCTTGTTCATTCGGTTGCTTCAAACGATGAGACAATCGACCATCTGGAAAATTTGTACAATACAGAATCATTGACAAACAAAACACTTTATTCAGAGTTGCACGAACAACTGGAAATATTGGGAAGAAAATTAAACAACTTTATCAACGCCGTTCAGGAAAAACACAATATAACATACGAACCAGAATCAATCTATCAGATTCGTGATGACGATGTACTTTTACCATAAATCGAGTATCGAGTATCAAGTATCAAATTCAGAAATTAAATAATAACGTTATAAATCAGATTTAAAATGACAAAACAAAAAAAGTTTATCACATGTGACGGAAACTATGCGGCAGCGCATATGAGTTACATGTTCAGCGAAGTTGCCTGCATTTACCCGATCACGCCATCATCAACCATGGCTGAATATGTGGATGAATGGGCTGCTTTTGGTAAGAAAAATATGTTCGGACGTCCTGTCCGCCTGGCTGAAATGCAGAGTGAAGGGGGTGCAGCAGGTGCTGTGCATGGTGCGCTGCAATCAGGCGCGCTGACCACAACTTATACCGCTTCGCAGGGATTACTGCTGATGATCCCGAATATGTATAAAATTGCAGGTGAACTGTTACCGACAGTATTTCATGTAAGCGCCCGCGCCATTGCCGGCCATGCACTTTCGATTTTTGGTGACCACAGCGATATTTATGCTGCCCGCCAGACTGGATTCGCTATGTTGGGAGCCGGTTCGGTACAGGAAGAAATGGACCTTGCGGGTGTTGCTCACCTTGCAACCCTGAAAGCAAGAGTTCCGTTCCTCGCTTTCTTCGATGGTTTCCGAACTTCGCACGAAGTTCAGAAAATTGAAACCATTGAAATGGAAGACATCGTTCCGCTGGTTGACCAGGAAGCTTTACAGGAATTCCGTAACAGGGCTTTAAACCCGGAACATCCTGTAACCCGCGGTACTGCACAGAATCCTGACATTTTCTTTCAGGCCAAGGAAGCTGCTAACCGTTATTATGATGCAGTGCCTGATATTGTTGCTGATTACATGGATCAAATCAGCGAATTAACCGGTCGCAAATACCGTCCGTTTACCTATTATGGTGCGCCGGATGCTGAAAATATCATCATCGCCATGGGTTCGGTAACCGAAACCATTCGCGAAACCATTGATTACCTGACAGAACAGGGCAAGAAAGTAGGTTTGATTGCCGTTCATTTGTTCCGTCCGTTCTCTGCAAAACATTTTGTTGAGGCGTTGCCAAAATCGGTAAAACGCATCGCTGTTCTCGACCGCGCCAAAGAACCAGGTGCTGGTGGCGAACCGCTTTTCCTCGATATCCGCTCACATTTCTATGGACAAAAAGACGCCCCGATTATCGTGGGCGGACGTTATGGTTTAGGTTCGAAAGATACTACACCATCACAAATTCTTTCGGTTTACGAAAATCTTGATATGAACGAGCCAAAAGGCGATTTCACCATCGGAATCGTTGACGATATCACGTTCAAATCGTTGCCGATGAAAGAAGAAATCGATATTACACCCAAAGGAACACGTCAGGCTAAATTTTATGGTTTGGGTTCCGACGGAACAGTGGGTGCCAACAAAAACTCAATCAAAATTATCGGTGACGCCACCGACAAATATTGCCAGGGTTATTTCCAGTACGACTCAAAAAAATCGGGTGGTTTTACCTGTTCGCACCTTCGTTTTGGCGACAAAATGATTCGTTCGACTTATTTAGTAACCACTCCCGACTTTGTAGCCTGTCACGTTCCGGCGTATATTCATTTGTATGATGTGCTGAAAGGGCTGAAAAAAGGTGGTTCGTTCCTGCTCAACTCGATTTGGGATGTGGAAGAAACCAAAAATAAACTGCCCAATAAGATGAAAAAATACCTCGCCGAAAACGAGATTAATTTTTACATCATCAACGGAACCCAGTTGGGAGAAGACCTCGGACTGGGAACCCGCACAAACACCATCATGCAGGCTGCTTTCTTTAAAATTTCAGAAGTAATTCCTTACTCGGTGGCTGTTGACGAAATGAAGAAAGCTATCGTAAAAACCTATGGCAAAAAAGGTGAGCAGATTGTAAACATGAACTTTGCCGCTATTGACGCCGGTGGAAAAAATGTGATAAAAGTTGAAGTGCCAACCGAATGGAAAGACATTAAGGTTAAAGGCGAAAACGAAGAAGAAAACCGCCCGGCTTATATTAAAAACATGGTTGACGTGATTAATGCGCAACGTGGTGACGATCTTCCGGTTTCAACTTTTAAAGGTTACGAAGACGGCACGTTTGAAATGGGAACCGCCGCTTTCGAAAAACGTGGTATTGCAGTGAGCGTTCCCGAGTGGCAGGCTGAAAATTGTATTCAGTGTAACCAGTGTGCTTATGTTTGTCCTCACGCTGCCATCCGTCCGTTCCTGATGACTGAAGCAGAAGTTAACGCAGCACCGGCAGGAACCGAAACCCGCGTAGCCACACCAACCAAAACATTTGCAGATTTGAGTTTCCGCATACAGGTAAGCGTTTTAGACTGTACCGGTTGCGGCAACTGTGCCGATGTTTGTCCGGCAAAAACGAAAGCGCTTGAAATGAAACCGCTGGAAACACAGCAGGCCGAAATTGCCCGTTGGGATTACATGGACCAGAAAGTTACCGTGAAGGAAAAAGTGGTTGACAAATTCCAGTCGGTGAAAAACTCACAGTTTGCACAGCCACTCTTCGAATTCTCGGGAGCCTGCGCAGGTTGTGGTGAAACACCTTATATCAAACTCATCACCCAGTTGTATGGCGAAAGAATGATGGTTGCCAACGCCACAGGTTGTTCTTCAATTTATGGTGGTTCGGCTCCTTCGACTCCATATTGTAAACACAAAGAATCGGGTCACGGACCGGCATGGGCCAACTCACTTTTTGAAGACAACGCCGAATATGGTTTTGGTTTTGCTGAAGGGGTGCAGGCTCAACGCGAACGCATTGCAGTTTTAATGGAAGATGCCATGAAAAACGGTGCAACCGACGACATGAAAGAAGCTTTTGGTGAATGGCTTGCCGGCATGAACGATGCCAATGCATCGATTGCAGCTTCGGCAAAAGTGAAAAAAGCCATCGCAGGCAGCGACAAATCATACGCAGTTGAAATTGCCAAACTCGAACAATATCTGGTTAAAAAATCAATCTGGGTATTTGGTGGCGACGGTTGGGCTTACGACATCGGTTATGGTGGTCTCGACCACGTAATGGCCAGCGGCCAGGACATCAATATTCTTGTGATGGATACTGAAGTTTATTCAAACACTGGTGGACAGTCATCAAAATCGACTCCGGTGGGTGCTGTGGCAAAATTTGCTGCTTCGGGTAAACGAATCCGCAAAAAAGACCTTGGTGCGATGATGATGAGTTACGGTTATGTGTATGTGGCACAGGTTGCTATGGGCGCTAACCAGGCTCAGTACATGAAAGCGCTGAAAGAAGCTGAAGCATATCCGGGCCCGTCATTGATTATTGCATACTCGCCTTGTATCAACCACGGTTTGCGCGCCAGTATGGGAAAAACCCAGGAAGAAGAGAAAAAAGCAGTGGAAGCCGGGTACTGGAGTTTGTTCCGTTACAACCCGCTGTTGGAAAACGAAGGTAAAAATCCGTTCCAGCTTGATTCAAAAGAACCGGATTGGAGCAAATTCCAGGAGTTTCTGAATGGTGAAGTTCGTTATACCTCGCTGAAAAAATCGTTCCCGGCCATTGCCGACGAACTGTTCCAATCGGCACAGGACAACGCAAAATGGCGCCACGACTCGTACAAACGTATGGCTGCCATGGATTTCTCGAAAGAATAAAAGAAACCCCTCTTAATCTCCTCAAAAGGGAGAAACAGGAGAAAAACAAAATAACAAAGCCGCTGCAATTGATTTTGCAGCGGCTTTTGTTTTTAACAGAAATCTAACCTGCATTACTATTTTTACTCAACCCGTCCTTCCACCTCGCGAATATATTTATACAATAATTTGTACAACTGAACTGTCTCTTCTTCACTGAGTTTGAGCCCTTCAACCAGTTGCGATGGTATCGGGGCGGCTTTCAGGCGCAATTCTTCTCCTTTTTCTGTAAGTCCAATCATTACGACCCTTTCATCAGCTTCCGACCTTCGGCGCCAGATGAGATTTATTTTTTCAAGGCGTTTTAGCAGTGGCGTGAGTGTACTGGTATCAAGTAGCAAAAATTTGGTAATTTGTGTAACAGCTAATGTTTTGTGTTCCCAAAGTACCAACATCACAAGGTATTGCGGGTAAGTTATCTCCAGTTTCTTTAACAGAGGGGTGTAACTGCGCACCACCAGCCGCGATGCGGTGTACAGCGGAAAACAAAGCTGGTTTTCCAGTTTCAGTTGATCATAATCTGCCATATCAAAGTAGTTTTAAAATATCAGCTTCAATTTTTGCCGGAACCGTTGTGGGTGAATATCTTTCTACCGGAATTCCATCTTTCCCGATTAAAAACTTGGTAAAATTCCATTTGATTTTGCTGCTCAAAAATCCGCCCTTTTCTGCTTTCAGATATTGATAAACGGGATGCGTATTTTCTCCATTCACATCAATTTTTTCAAACAACTGAAAAGTAACGCCGTGATTAATCCGACAGGCTTCCACAATGGTTTCGTTTGTTTCGGGTTCCTGGTTCAAAAACTGGTCGCTCGGAAAACCCAGCACCACCAATCCTTTGTCTTTGTACTTCTGATGCAATTCTTCCAACCCGTCGAATTGTGGTGCCAAACCGCATTTGGTGGCTGTGTTTACAGCAAGCACCACTTTATTTTTGTACCTGTTTAAATCAATCGGTTCCCCGGCAGGTGTTTTAATTGTAAAATCGTGAAATGTTTTTGTTTTCATGCTGAACATTGTTTAATTGTTTTCTTTATTAATTTAAAGTCGCATGCTATTATATCGTATGCGATACAAATATAAAAACATTTTCCTTTCATTCATTAGTTGAAAAGGATTTTACAATTCAGCCAGAATTAAAAGGAAAATGTTTACAAAAAATTTACAATGATTTCTCAGGTTCTTTTGAAGCGTAAACAATCAAATCTTCCGCTTTTAAGTTGAACCCGGGAGTTGGATTCAATAATTTGATTTTTACTTTGTGCTGCCCATCTGTCATTTGGTATTTCCAGGCTATTTCGTGACGGCGTTTACTAAAAGCTGATGGCATTGAAAACTGCTCGGGAGTACCGTTGTCAATGGTCATTTCAAGCTGTAAAACAGCTTCTTCAGGGTTGTTTTGGTCAAATTTCTGAACATATCCGCCCAGCACAAACCCAATCCCCGAAAACTCAAATTCCAGTTCCTGGTTCTTCTTATCCAGAATTTTATCCATCTTGTCTCTGCTAACCGGGAAATGCCCTTCAAAAGCCACTTCCAAAACCACTGGTTTTACTTCCTGAAAAGGAATTTCAATGGTTTCAACATCGGTTTTTGCGCCGTTTTTTGCCAACACCTGCAACGCATGTTTAGTTCCCATTTCATATACATCGTTCAACGAAACTGTGGTGTATTTAAAATCCATGTCTTCAACAGGATAAACCGCCTTTTTCCATTCTTCCGGAATCTTTGAATAACCAAGCATTGTACCCAAAATTCCGCCAGCACTGGCCGGATTGCAATCTGAATCCTGTCCGCAACGGGTTGAAATATCGAGTGTTTTTCCATAATCACTTTCACCATATAGTAATCCGATTACAATGTAAGCTGCATTAATTTTAGCATCGATGTTAAAATCACGCGAAATACCATCGGGGCAACCAATATCATGCGACCATTTATCCTGAACTTCCGTCCAGGTTTGTTTCCAGTCGGAAGGGTATTGTTTATGCCAGGTAATCACATCGGCAATACATTGATAAAACTGCGATTCAGCAGGAATTGACTTCAACGCTTCGTTAACCACATAATTCACATCATCAGAAACAAATGCCAGCGAATACATTGCAGCTACGTAAACGCCTCCATACCAGCCATCGCCGTAATTCATTATATGGCCTACTTTGTCACAAATTTCGGAAGCGGTATTTACCATTCCCGGTGCCATCAGTCCTGCAAAATCAGCTTCAATCTGAAAATCGATATCGTCGGCATGTGGATTATTGAGCCAATGACCCGATTGCGGAGGCATAATTCCGTTAAGTATATTGTAACGACCGGCCTGGTTGGCGTGCCAAAGCATATATTCTGCATTGGCATAAGCCATTCCGTGTGAACTGGCAGGTGCATCAATTCCCTCTTTCTCAAAAACATCGACAAAAGTGAGGTCCATATACACGTCATCGTACAAACCGGGTGAGTTCTCGTAGTACCACAAACAGCGGGTTGAATCCCACGGAATAATAACCGAATCCGGAAGTATAATGCCATTATACCTGAATTCGGTGGGGCCGCCGTAGGTACAGCCAATCACCTGACCGGCCCAGCCACCTTTGATTTTGTCCTGTAATTCGGTTTTGGTCAGCGAAGTTTTCAAATCTTGACTTTTTTCGTTTGTGGGTTTTGTAGTACAGGCTGCCATTATTGCGATGGCAAACAAATAGGCTAATTTTTTCATATTATGTTTAGTTTTATAATTCAGTAAATTTAATTGCAAAGGTTGCAAAGTCTCCACATAGAACGCAAAAATTTCAAAGATTTTCAATTAACCATTGCGTTCATCGCATTTTTCCCTTGCGTTCTTAGGGAGTAAATAATTCTTAATCAATATGCCTTCAAAACCAGCAAAAGCTTATTCCAACTTTTTCGCTTCATCCCAAATTACATCCATCTCGTTCAGAGTCATGTCGTGCAGCGATTTTCCTTTAGCAAGCGTCTGGCTTTCGAGATAATTAAACCTGCTGATAAATTTCAGGTTGGTACGTTCGAGCGCAGCTTCGGGATCAACGCCATATAACCTGGCAGCGTTCACCATCGCAAAAAAGAGGTCACCAAATTCAGCTTCCATTTTATCTTTGTCCACTTTATCGATTTCGTCAGCCAGCTCACTGATTTCTTCCTTCACTTTATCCCAAACCTGTTCACGGTACTCCCAGTCAAACCCTACCCCACTGGCTTTTTCCTGAATGCGGTTGGCTTTTACCAACGCAGGCATTGCAACCGGAACACCTTCCAGAACCCGTTTATTTCCGCCCTTTTCCTTCAGTTTTAATGCTTCCCAGTTTTCAATCACCTGACGGGCAGAATCATTCACTTCCACCTCGCCAAAAACATGCGGGTGCCGGTATATCAGTTTTTTATTGATGCCTTCCAAAACATCGGCCATATCGAAAGCGCCGTTTTCTGAACCGATTTTTGCATAAAAAACAATGTGTAACATCAGGTCGCCCAGCTCCTTTTTTATTTCGTTCAGATCATTTTTCAGAATCGCGTCACCCAGTTCGTAGGTTTCCTCAATCGTGAGTTTTCGCAACGATTCGAGGGTTTGTTCCCTGTCCCACGGACATTTGGCACGAAGTTCGTCCATGATTTCGAGCAACTCTCTGAAAGCATCCAGTTTCTTTTGCATGGCAATTATTTTAAGCTGCCAAATTAATCATTCCCGAAGATTTTGCCCTTGTCAACCGCTTGTTTTCACCCCTGAAATCCGATTTATTTTCTAATTTTGAAACCTGTAAAATCATTTTAAAAGCCACAGTTTGGACAAACAAATTATACTCGAAGGAATTGACCCACTGGAATTTTTCGGGGTGAACAATTCTAAAATCGAATTAATTACTTCATTTTATCCGAAGTTGAAGATTACAGCCCGAGGACATTCCTTAAATATCCAGGGCGAAGAATCGGAACTGAAATTGTTTGAAAAAAAGTTTGCCATCATACTCGATCATTACGTTCAGTTTAATATTCTCACTCCCGAAATAATCCGCGAAATTATGGATTCCGGCTTTTCGTCGCTGGAAGAAAACGGGCTGGCAGACACCGACATAATTGTTTTCGGGAACAATGGAAAACCTGTTCGTGCCCGCACCCCCAACCAACGGATATTGTTTGAGGAAAGTGTGAAAAACGACCTGCTGTTTGCCATTGGGCCAGCCGGAACCGGCAAAACTTACACAGCCATTGCACTGGCTGTAAAAGCACTGAAAAATAAGGAGATCAAAAAAATCATACTGAGCCGCCCTGCGGTTGAAGCTGGTGAAAATCTGGGTTTTTTGCCCGGCGACCTGAAAGATAAAATCGACCCGTATTTGCAACCTCTTTACGATGCACTGCAGGATATGATTCCGGCAAAAAAACTGGAAGAGTTTATGAAAGATGGCACTATTCAGATTGCACCACTGGCATTTATGCGCGGCCGTACACTCAGCAATGCTTTTGTAATTTTAGACGAGGCTCAGAACACAACCGTTAACCAGCTAAAAATGTTCCTCACCCGAATGGGAATGAACGCCAAATATATCATCACCGGCGATGTAACACAAATTGATTTGCCACCAAAAACACAGTCGGGATTGGTTCATGCTCTGAAAATTCTGAACAAAATCAAGTCGATTTCGGTAATAGAATTTGACAAACGTGATATTGTTCGTCACCGCCTTGTACGCGAAATTGTGGAAGCCTATGAAAAGGAGAAAAAGAGTGAATAAGTGAATGGGTGAAAGAATTGTAGATTGATAGAGATTTGTAGAGAATAAATTTAGAGCAAGTAAGGAAACAAGTATCAATAATATCCAGCATCAAGTATCAGTTATCCAGCATCAGGAATCAAGAATAATCATTAATAAATAATCAATTACTATGAGTAATGCATTAACCAAAACAGAATTCAACTTCCCGGGACAAGTGAGTTTGTACAAAGGAAAAGTTCGCGATGTCTATAACATCAACAACGACTTTTTGGTGATGGTGGTTTCCGACCGTATCTCGGCATTCGATGTGGTACTGCCAAAAGGAATTCCCTACAAAGGGCAGGTACTCAATCAGATTGCTGCAAAATTTCTGGATGCCACTGCTGACATCGTACCCAATTGGAAAATTGCCTCACCCGATCCGAATGTTACCGTTGGCCACATGTGCGAACCTTATAAAGTTGAAATGGTAATCCGCGGATATCTGACTGGCCACGCCTGGCGTGAGTATAAAAGCGGGAAACGCACACTTTGCGGCTGCGTCATGCCCGATGGGATGTTGGAAAACCAGAAATTTCCGGAACCTTTACTGACACCTACCACCAAAGCATCGGAAGGCCATGATGAAGATATTTCGCGCGAAGAAATAATTGCATCAGGGTTGGTTGATAAGGCAGAATATGAAATGATTGAAGACTACACCCGCAAACTCTTTCAGCGTGGTACTGAAATAGCAGCAAAAATGGGTCTTATCCTGGTCGATACAAAATATGAGTTCGGAAAGAAAGATGGGAAAATTTACCTGATCGACGAAATTCACACACCCGACTCATCAAGATATTTTTATTTGAATGGTTACGAAGAAAGGCTTGCAAAAGGCGAACAGCAAAAACAGCTTTCAAAAGAATTTGTTCGTCAATGGCTGATTGAAAACGGGTTCCAGGGAAAAGAAGGACAAACAGTTCCGTTTATGAGTGACGAATTTGTGGCTTCTGTTTCTGAACGTTATATTGAACTTTACGAAAACATTACCGGCGATAAGTTTCAAAAGTCGGATGCTTCAAAAATTGAGGCCCGCATTGAAAAGGCTGTAAATGAGTTTTTGAACAGCAAGATTTGATTAAATTTAAAAAGTCATTGCCTTTTTTTTAATAAGGCAATGACTTTTCTCCTATTTACAAAAAGCTGTTATACCTGAACTTAGCTCAAAAAACCAAAAATACCCTGATCAGAATGAATAGGCCAAAACCCATATTTTTCACACTGATACTGCTGATAATTCGACTTTTTTCGATGGCGCAGAAAAAGTATATCAATCGTGAAATTGCACAAATGAATTACGACGGTTACCAACTGATGCTTAAAAAAGATTACCGCGCTGCGTTGGCACTGTTCAATAATGCCATTGAAAAAGATCCCAAGGCTTTTTTTGTTTACCAGAACCGTGGAATGTGCAATCTTTACCTGAATGATACTATAAAAGCAATCAATGATTTTAAAACTAACATCCGGCTCGAACCATTGAATGTGGAATCGAGGTACAACCTAGGAAATATTGCGAAAAAGCAGAAAGATACCACAACATCTGTAATTTATTTTAAAGAGGCGATTTCAATACAAGATGAACTGTTTGCCAAAGAAAAAGTATTGTATATGAACAAGTTTCTGGCAAATACCTACTATGCTAGAAATGATTATGACTCGGCACTTGTGTATATTAAGAATGTTAAAATCCTCGATTCGCTGGATGCCAATAATTTTATTAAAAGTGCTGTCTGCAATTTTCATTTAAATCAACCCGGTGCTCTTTGTTATGATCTCGAAAAAGCCTTTGTTCTAGGCGCTGCGGTTAATTGCATGATTCTCAAAAAACTTTGCGACGGATGTGATAAACCTGAGTTGGTCAGCAAGATTGCAGCACCCAATTCAATTGTACTGGATAAACGGCTTGAAATAATGCTGGAGAAAACTGACAGCATTATTCAAATCAGTTTAGAAGACAGAGCCGGGCCAAACTGGAATGATAAAAAAGTAAAAATATATTTTAACTCACTCTGGCAGATTTGCAAACCCGACAATGCAGCCTTTTACCGTGAAGTAAGATGGACTGATTTGTTCGGTTTTGAAGGGCAATACAAGGATTTTTATATAACAGGCGAACTTTTTGGCGAAGGAACACTGAGTTTTGGCAAAAACACTGGAGTATATAAAACCTTTTATCAAAATAGAAATGTGCAGTCGCAGGGAGAATTCAGGGAAGGAAATCCCGACGGCCAATGGATTTTTTATAAAAAAGACGGAGCGCGTGATTTTGAAATTACATTTACTGAAAACCATTTCAAACTACATCTTGCCGACACTGAAAACCCGGATTACCAGGTAATAAACGGCACCGGGAAATTCAGTTTAATTGTTGAAAAGACCGGCTATCTCGACTATACACTTTCGGGAGAATATTTGAATAATAAAATGCACAGAACTTGGATTTATAAAGTAGGAAAAGACATAGCTGTTCTGGAAGAATTCAAGGAAGGCAAATTCAAAAAGGGATATCTGGGCGCAGGAAACAGCAAAATTCTCACCAGCGAAAGTAAATTGAATGCTGCACTTTTTATTCCACCCCACCTGCTGATGATAAAAAATATGATTTTTGAATCAATGGAATCAGTCGGTTATTACCCATTTATTAAGGCTTCAATGTATTGAAATTTAATTATTTTTATCAAAAATGACATTCATGAAAAAATATTTGATAATCAGTTTTTTACTCATCATAGCGTTTATATCAAATGCCCAGGATGAGTTGACGCTTGTAAAAACCGGAGATGCTGCTCCTGATTTTACTTTCGAAACCGCGCCAGGTAAAACCATGAAACTTTCTGATCTGAAAGGGAAAGTGGTGTGGATCAACTTTTTTGCTACCTGGTGTGGTCCATGTCGTGCAGAACTGCCACATCTTCAGAAAGAAGTGTATGACAAACTGAAATCGGAGAAAAACTTTCAGTTAATCATTCTTGGTCGTGAACATTCGTGGGAAGAAATCACCAAATTCAAAAACGATCAGAAATTTGACATGCCTTTCAGTCCCGATCCCGGGAGAAAAGTATTCTCGCTGTATGCAAAACAGAATATTCCACGGAACTTCATCATCGACAAGGATGGTAAAATAGTGGTTTCATCAACCGGATTTAACGAAAAGGAATTTGCTGAAATTGTTGAGAAAGTAGAGAAACTTCTGAAGTAAATATTTTGAAAATAATAAAAAACCCGGGAGAATTTTCCCGGGTTTTTTATTATCCGCATACATTAAATACTTATTGCTCTTTTAATCTCAATTAGTTATTTTTGCGCCGATAATTAAATACGACGATGCAACTTCACAATAAAATCAATAAGGAAGAGCTGAAAAAGAAGCTGATGGAAGAAACTTTCACCAGAAAAACCATTTCATTTTATCGTTATTTCTATCTCGAAAATCCGCAGGAATTCAGGGATGAGATTTACAGCGATTGGGTTTCACTCGGTTGTTTCGGGCGAATTTATGTAGCCCGCGAAGGAATCAATGCACAGATGAGTGTTCCTGAACATCAGTTTGATGAATTTCTGAAAACGTTTGACAAATATGAAATTCTGAAGTATATTCCCATAAAGTATGCGATCGAAGACGACGGGAAATCATTTTACAAACTGACCATAAAAGTCAGGCCAAAACTTGTGGCCGACGGACTCGACGACAATACCTACGATGTTACAAACGTCGGGAAACATCTTTCGGGAGTTGAATTTCATAATCTGGTTGGGAAAGAAAACACCGTGGTTGTTGACATGCGTAACTATTACGAAAGCGAAGTGGGTCGCTTTGAAGGCGCTGTTTGCCCTGAAGCAGACACTTTCCGCGAAGAACTCGAAATCGTAACCGATCTTTTACAGGATCAAAAAGACAAAAAAATATTGTTGTATTGCACCGGTGGCATCCGTTGCGAAAAAGCCAGCGCCTACCTGAAACACCAGGGATTTGAAGATGTAAACCAGTTGCACGGCGGAATTCTTGAATACGCCCGGCAAATAAAAACTGCCGGATTGGAATCGAAATTCGTGGGTAAAAATTTTGTGTTTGACGAACGATTAGGCGAAAGTGTGAATGGACAGATCATTTCGCGTTGTCACCAGTGCGGAAAACCCAGCGATTCTCATACAAATTGTGCCAATCACGGATGTCATATTCTGTTTATTCAGTGTCCGGAGTGCGCTGCAAAATTTCATGGTTGTTGTTCGGATGAATGTGCCCACGAAAAAACTGCAGGACTGAAGAGACCGGCAAGCCGACGGATTGGCTTTGGAAACAGCCGGAAATACAGGAAAAGCCTTTCATTAATAAAAACTGAACTAAAACAATAAATGTCTCAATGCACCAATTACTAAAAAACAAATTCCAGAAAAAATTCAACTTCAAAATTCAAAATCATAAAACAGAAAGTTGATTTTGGATTTGTTTTGGATTTTTAAATTTTGTGCTTTGTTTTTTATTTGGTTTCTGAATTTTGATTTTGTTTTTTGGTATTTGGATTTTATTAGTATGATGAACTTCTGGCAACAATTTAATGGCCCTGTTTTTTCGCTCGCTCCGATGGAAGATGTTACTGACACTGTTTTCCGCGAGATTGTGATGGGAATGTCGGCCCCGGAAAAACTGAATGTGGTTTTTACGGAATTCACTTCGGTGGAAGGGATGAACCACCCGGTTGGAAGAAACCGTGTTTCTGAGAGATTGATTGTCAACAATTCAGAAAAAGAGCTTTTGCGGAAAATGAATGTAAAACTGGTAGCGCAAATTTGGGGACGAAACCCGGAAATCTACAAAAACATTGCCCGCTACCTGACCGAAAATTACCAGTTCGATGGAATTGATATCAACATGGGTTGCCCGGTGAAAAAGGTGGTGAAACAAGGTGCTTGCAGTGCATTAATCGGTGAACCATCGCTGGCAAAAGAGATTATTGCTGCCACCAAAGAAGGCACGAATTTGCCGGTGAGTGTAAAAACACGAACCGGAATCAAAAAACACCAGACCGAAGATTGGATAGAACAATTACTCGAATCAAAGCCAGCCGCCATTATTTTACATGGCCGCACACAAAAAATGCAAAGCGAGGGCGATGCCGACTGGCTGGAAATTGCAAAAGCAGTCAGGGTCAGAAATGACATCGATCCATCGGTCCCGCTTCATGGAAATGGAGATGTGTTTTCTTATGCCGACGGATTGAAAAAGATTGAAGAAACCGGAGTTAACGGGGTGATGGTTGGTCGTGGAATCTTTAAAAATCCCTGGTTTTTCAATCCTGAAAAACAGGAAATAACAGAAAAAGAACGAATTGCAAAGCTTTTGGAACATACTCACCTTTATAAACAAACCTGGGGAGGCAAAAAGAATTTCAACATTCTGAAACGTTTTTACAAAATCTACCTGAACAGCTTCGAGGGTGCTGCAAAAATGAGGGCTGATATTATGGAAGCAAAAACTTTTAGCGACGTTTATTCTTATTTCACTTCCAGGTAAGGGAATCTTTGATTTGATTTGTCATTTCAGTAATTCAACCAAAAATGAGTTACTAATAAAAAAAACAAAAACCATGAACAATCAAATTAACCGAAGAAAATTTATGACTGCCGGAGTTGTTAAAGGCTGTGCCCTGCTCCTATCCGGAAAACTGTTCGCCAATGATGAATTCACCCATTTACAGAATCAAAAGCCAGATCCTAAAAAACTCAACTACTGCGGTTATACCTGCCCAAATGACTGCAAATTTCTGGAAGCTTCATTGAAAAACGATACGGCATTGAAAAAAGAAGCCTACGAAATCTGGGAGATGAAAGAAAGATTTGGTGTTGCTGAATTCCATCCTGACAAAATCTTTTGTTTTGGCTGTAAAAACCCTGACAAACCAGTTGGAATCAGACTTCAGAAATGCGATGTACGAAATTGTGCGATCGATAAAAAGCTTGAATCGTGTATCGAATGCGGTGATTTAAATGTCTGTGAAAAAGACCTTTGGAAAAAATTCCCTGACTTTAAAAACGCGGTCATCAAAATGCAATCAGAATACTTCGAAAACAAGGGATGAAATAAAAGCCCGGAATTTTTTAACCCCGGGCTTCGCAACAATTTTCTGTATGACTAAACGAGGCTGTAAAATAAACTCTGTCTAACAAAAGAGAATATTAATTTTGTAATGACA
>DAINOH010000075.1:0-4413 GCA_036735485.1 Draconibacterium sp.
TTGAATTAAATTTGTATGAAAGAAAAAAATCAGACAGAGTTTAAATTACACTCCCGACTAAACTAACAATTCTCTATCTAAAATATTAAAGTTCAAGGTATTTCAGAAATTCATCTTTTACCTGTTTATCTTTGAATTTGCCTGAATACTCTGCAGTTACAGTACTACTGCTTTCATCCTGAATTCCGCGTGATGAAACACACATGTGTTTGGCATCGATAATTACAGCCACATCATCGGTTTTCAGTACTTTGCGAAGTTCCGCAGCAATTTGTACGGTTAACCGTTCCTGTACCTGCGGACGACGTGCGTAGTAATCAACAATTCGGTTAATCTTGCTCAAACCTATTACTTCGCCATTCGAAATATAGGCTACATGCGCTTTCCCGACAATTGGCAAAAAATGGTGTTCGCAGGTCGAATTCATATTGATGTTTTTCTCAACCAGCATTTCGCCATATTTAAACTTGTTTTCGAATACCGAAATTTTGGGTTTATTTTCAGGATTCAACCCGTAAAAAATTTCTTTAATAAACATTTTTGCCACCCTGTGTGGAGTTCCGCGCAAACTATCGTCGGTTAAATCCAAACCCATTGCTTCCATAATATCGCGGAATTTATCCTCAATAATGGCCATTTTTTCATCATCAGAAATGGCAAAGGCATCGTCGCGCATGGGTGTATCAACCGATGTGGCAATATGGTTATCACCAAACAATTCAAAATCATGTATATCGATAGTCCGATGACCGTTTCCGTTTTTATGTCCGTTGGTTTTTCCGTTTACTTTTGTCAAAATCATTTCGTCTTTCATGGCTTCCTATTTTTTTTGTCCGCTCCGGACAGTTATTCTTTTTGTTTCAATTAAAAAACAGACATAAATGTATTTTGTTTAAACTAATTGATTAATTTATTAGACATTTTTTCTTCTTTACTGAAAATGAGCATCGATTTCAGTAACAAAAATTAAATCTGAAACAAAGATTTAATTGAGTTGTACCAAATTTTATAATTTCGCTCACCGAAAATCAATGAATCATGAAATCAAAATCAATTTTTATTCTTCTTATCTTTCTTGCGATACTTTCATGCAAAAAGAATCTGCCAAAATATATTTACAACGATGGAATTATTCATGGCGCTCCCTACCATATTGTCTATGAAAGTCCGGAAGCCGTTGATTTTCATACTGAAATTGATACACTTCTGAAAGATTTGAACATGATTTTCTCGACCTATGAAAAAGAATCTGTCATTTCAAAAGTAAACCGCAACGAAGACGTTGAGCTTGATTCGGTTTTTACGAAAGCTTTTGACCAATCGATGAAAATTTCTGAATTATCAGGTGGAGCATTTGATATTACCTGCGGCCCGCTGGTTAACGCCTGGGGTTTTGGCCCGGAAGAAAGAAAAAAAATGACGCCGGAAGTAATTGATAGTCTTCTTCAGATTATCGGCTTTCAAAAGGTCAGACTTGAGAATGGGAAAGTGATTAAAGAAAATCCGCAAATGAAAATAAATATGAATGCCATTGGCGATGGCCTGTTTTGTGACCGTGTTGCCCAAATTCTTGAAAAAAAGAAATGTGCCAATTATCTGGTTGAAATCGGAGGAGAAGTAACAGCCAAAGGAAGAAACGAAAAAGGAAATATATGGACAATTGGCATTAACAAACCGGTGGATGAAAACCAGTTTGTAAACAATGAAATTGTTGCAAAAATTCAGATAGAAAACAAATCGATGGCAACTTCGGGGAACTATCGGAATTTTTATATTGAAGATGGAAAAAAATATGCGCACACCATCAATCCTAAAACCGGATATCCGGTAGAACACAGTCTTTTGAGTGCCACAGTTTTGGCAAATAATGGCACTGATGCAGACGGATTTGCCACAGCATTTATGGTTTTGGGTATCGAAAAAAGTATTGAGCTTTCGAAACAGCTACCAAACTTTGATGTTTATTTTATTTATGCCGATTCAACCGGAAATAGCCAGATTTATATGTCGGAAGGATTCGGGAAATATATCAAGGAATAATTAACAGGAAACTTATAACAAAAAAGCCGCTTATTCAGCGGCTTTTTCATTGGTAACTATTTTCAAATTTGTAAAACTCACTTTTTTGTAAGCATTCATTTGTTCAATTCTGTCCTGCGTTTGCGAACACTGAACACCATTGCGTTTCAAATACCTGTTTCCGCTCACATGTGTATTCGGAAATTTTCCTCCCTTCTTTACCAACATAGTAATTGCCATTCCCAGCATCGAAATGCCCAGAATTATTACTGCCGGTAAAACAACTTTTAGTATTTCCATGTTTCTGAATTTTTCTGCAAAACTAACTGTTTAAAATTTTTTCTTTCTTTATTAACCCGATTTTTGATGTGATTGTTCAGAAAAACCAACTAATTAACATTTTAGAAAAATATAACCGGAATTTCTTAATTTTAAATGCATTAAAATCTGTTGAAATGGAAAGACATATTAACATTGTAGCAGCAATCCAGTTGGGATTCAGCATTCTTGGAATTATCATCGGAATTTTTGTTTACATACTTTTATTTGTAATTGGAGGTTTTGTTGATGAATCCCAGGCACAAACAGTCATTTTTATTATTGCAAAAATTGCTTTTGGTTTTATTATTTTTCTAAGCTTGCCGGGAATAATTGCCGGAATCGGTCTTTTAAAAAGAAAAGAATGGGCGCGGGTATTGTCATTAATTCTGGGGGTTATCGACCTGATTAACTTTCCATTGGGTACAGCAATCGGAATTTACACCATCTGGGCAATGGTTCAACCAGAAGTAATACAACAATTTAGAAATCAGGTTTGATTTCATGATTGAATATTGAAAGCAAGAAAATATTCCAAATGGTTCAATATGAAATTATTGTCTCTGGTCGAGTACAGGGAGTCGGTTATCGTTATTATGCAGTTCAGCAGGCACAACTGCTTGGGGTGAAGGGTTATGTCAGAAACCTGGCAGACAATTCTGTTATGATTGTAGCCCAGGCTGATGAGGAAATTATAGATGTTTTTATTGATTATCTGCATATTGGTCCAACCAGGGCAAGAGTTGATCACATTTCAAAAATAAAAATCAATTACTTTTCCGATTTTAATAATTTTAGCGTCAAATATTAAAACCGCGCTCAATTGAAAACCGGAAATTTTCACATGACACCGGAACAGTTCCGGACAGAAGGGAAAAAAGTAATCGACTGGATCGCCGATTATTATGAGAATATCGAAAAATACCCTGTACTCTCGCAGGTAAAACCAGGTGAAATCATTGAAAAACTCCCATTATCTCCACCACAGAAAGGTGAACCTTTGGACAGAATGATGACAGATATTGATGAAATTATCATGCCGGGAATTACTCACTGGCAGTCACCCAATTTTTATGCATTTTTCCCTTCCAATACTTCGTTTCCTTCTATTCTTGGGGATCTTATTTCGTCAGGTCTGGGAGTACAGGGAATGATCTGGGCCACCAGCCCCGCAGCCACCGAGCTCGAAACACGTGTGTTAGACTGGCTTGCCGGGATGATGGAAATGCCTGAAAAATTCAGATCAACTTCAACAGGTGGCGGTGTCATTCAGGATACAGCATCAACCTCTGCTCTTACAGCCGTGATTGCAGCAAGGGAACGCGCCACAAATTATGAATCAAACAAAAAAGGCGTTCAGCAAAAGCTGGTTGCTTACATTTCAACCCAAACTCACTCATCATTGGAAAAAGCTATAAAAATGGCAGGAATTGGATCCGAAAATCTCAGATTGATTGATGTTGACGAAAAATTTGCCATGAGGCCCGACTTACTGGAATTGCAAATTGAACAGGACAAAAAAGCCGGATTGAAACCGTTTTTTATTTGCGGAGCACTGGGAACCACATCGTCAAATGCGATGGATCCATTGGACAAAATCGGGGAAATTGCGAAGAATGAAAATTGCTGGTTTCATATCGATGCTGCAATGTCGGGTACTGCCATGCTTTGTCCCGAGTTCAGATATCTGATGAAAGGAGTGGAATCCGCCGATAGTTTTACATTCAATCCCCACAAATGGATGTTTACAAATTTTGATTGTGATGTTTTTTGGGTAGGCAACCGCAATGAACTGATCAACACTTTTTCTATTTTACCGGAATATCTGAAAAATAAAGCAACAGAATCGGGCGCTGTTTTTGATTACCGTGATTGGCATGTACAACTCGGCCGTCGATTCCGGTCATTAAAGCTTTGGTTTGTGATTCGTCATTACGGGGTTGAAGGATTACAGCTCCATATTCGCAAACATGTTCAACTTGCCGATGAATTTGCAAAATGGGTTGAAAACTCGGCAGAATTTGAACTTTTTGTTCAGCCCCCATTAAATCTTGTTTGTTTCAGGCTAAAAGCTTC
>DAINOH010000075.1:4513-22896 GCA_036735485.1 Draconibacterium sp.
TTGAACTTTTTGTTCAGCCCCCATTAAATCTTGTTTGTTTCAGGCTAAAAGCTTCTGATGAATTAAACCTAAAGTTGATGAATGAATGCAACAGTACTGGGAAAATATATTTCACACATACAAAACTGAATAACCAGATAGTTTTAAGATTCAGCATCGGTCAAACAAATACTGAAAAAGAACATCTCGAAATGGCGTGGACACTGATTCATGAGAAAGTAAAAGAAATTTTGAATTAACATCATCAGTTTAAAACATTGCCGAAATAAACTTATTAAAAGTGTTTAAAATACATTTTTAATTTTCTATTTTAGCGGAAACATTAAAACAGAATACTTATGACAGACTTTGATAAAAAAGAAATTTGGTTTGTGACTGGCAGTCAGCACCTATATGGCCCAAAAACACTTAAACAGGTAGATGAAGATTCGGCAACAATAGTTGACGGATTAAACAAATCCGGAAAAATACCTGTAAAAATCGTGTTCAAACCGGTTGTAAAAACGCCAGATGAAATACTGAATATTTGCGTGGAAGCAAGTTCAGAAAAAAGTTGCATTGGTATCATCACGTGGATGCATACTTTTTCACCTGCTAAAATGTGGATTGGCGGCTTGAAAGCTTTGTCAAAACCATTTATGCACCTGCACACCCAATTTAACCGCGACCTCCCCTGGAGTGAAATTGACATGGATTATATGAATCTTCACCAGAGCGCTCATGGCGACCGTGAATTCGGATTCATCAATTCAAGAATGCGAAAAAACCGGAAAGTAGTAGTTGGACATTGGCAGGATTCACAGGTCGTTGAAAAAATTGCTGACTGGAGCCGTGTTGCAATTGGCTGGGACGATTCACAGGGTCTGAAAGTAGCACGTTTTGGAGACAATATGCGTGAAGTAGCTGTTACTGAAGGCGATAAAGTTGAAGCACAGATAAAATTTGGATGGCAAATCTCTGCTTTTGGCGTTGGCGACCTTATTAAATATGTAGAAAAAGTAACAGAAGACGAAGTTGCCCAGCTTTATAAAGAATATGAAACAGAATATGAAATTGCCGCTGATTGTAAACCAGGTGGTAAATATCATGAAAATGTGCTTGTTCAGGCTCGTTATGAGGTTGCTTTAAAACGATTTATGGCTGATGGTAATTTCAAAGCTTTTACTACCAATTTTGAAAACTTGACTGGCCTTTCACAATTACCAGGTTTGGCATCACAACGATTAATGGCTGCCGGCTATGGTTTTGGTGCTGAAGGAGATTGGAAACAGGCTGCCATGCTTCGAATTATCAAAACAATGTCGCAAGGGTTGAAAGGAGGAAGCTCATTTATGGAAGATTACACTTATCATCTTGACCCTGCAAATGAAGGAGTTCTGGGTGCCCACATGCTTGAAATTTGTCCGTCAATAGCAGCCAAAAAACCACGGCTCGAAGTGCATCCACTCGGAATTGGAGGAAAAGATGCTCCAGCCCGACTTATTTTTGATTCAGCAACCGGCGATGCAATGAATGTTACATTGATTGATATGGGCAACCGTTTCAGGCTGATTGTAAATACGCTCGATGTGGTTGAACCTCTTGGAAAAATGCCCAAATTACCTGTGGCATCAGCATTTTGGAAAACGCTACCAAATTTGGCCGATGGCGCCGCTGCATGGATTTATGCCGGAGGTACCCACCACTCAGCATATACAATGGCTTTAACACCCGAATTTATTGAATCGTTTGCCGAGATCGCAGATGTGGAATATGTGGTAATTGACAAAAACACCTGCCTCAAAGAGTTCAAAAAAGAGCTGAAATGGAATGAAATTTATTATATGCTTGCCAACGGATTAAAATAAATAAATCTGAGATACTCAAAAAAGGCACATTGTAGAATGTGCTTTTTTTTTGTTCTAAAATTTTATTTCATGTTGATTAACAGGGGTATAAATGGAAAGAAGGAGGCTCAATAGCCTCCTTCTTAAATGTTAACCCCCAAACACACAATATGGGATGAATCCCAAATGCACTACAAAGGTAATGTAAATTTTCAATCTACAAACTCATTGTCGATACTTTTTTCCAAAAAATCGCCAAAAAATTTAACGACAATTTTAAGAATATGTAATAAGCTCATTTTAAAAAGATTAAAAAACAGCTCAAATTATTAAAAACTATTATGCATCATTTATTTGAATTTATTGGATATATTTAACTTTAACTCCATAAGTTATAACCATAAAATCTGAACGAAATGGAAAAAAATATTGCAATTTTCATAATGTTTTTTATTTCATGGCATTGCTCTGTAGCACAATATCCACCGGTTGTAAGTGCGCTTGACAAGAAGGTTGAATCATTCCTCCAGGACAATTCAGAAAACTGGAAGGATATGAATGTGCCACTGAGTGACGGAAGGATTCTTTATGACATCATTATTAAAAATAATTATAAAGACGCAGTTGAAATAGGAACTTCAACCGGACATTCTGCAATATGGATTGCATGGGCACTTAGTAAAACCGGAGGCAAATTAATTACCATTGAAATTGATAAAGAGAGATATTTACAGGCAAAATCAAATTTCAAGAAGGCAGGAGTTGATAAATATATTGATGCCCGGCTTGGTGATGCACACGAATTAGTTCCGGCATTAAAAGGTAATTACGATTTTGTATTCAGTGATGCAGATAAATATTGGTATAAAAACTATTTTATGGCACTTGATCCGAAGTTAAAGCCTGGTGGTTGTTTTACTGCCCATAATACTGCAATGAGGGTTTCCGGCATAAAAGAGTTTCTGGAATATGTTGAAGACCTTGATAATTATACCACAACTATAGACCTGTCAAGTCTTTCAGGAATTTCAATAAGTTATAAGAAGAAATGAATTATTCAGAATTGAATGCATAAAATAAAAAAAACCGGAAAGATAACTCCCGGTTTTTTTGAGGTCTCTGGCGGATTCGAACCGCCGTACACGGTTTTGCAGACCGCTGCCTAGCCACTCGGCCAAGAAACCTTGTTTTTCGGTGTGCAAAGCTAAGAAAATTTAGATACCTGACAATGTTTTTAGCAAATTTTACCTCACTCTGAATTTTAACGTTCCCTGTAAAAAACAACACTTACCTTCATAATTTCCCCTCCCATTGGCGGATTCAGCTTTGAAACTTTTATGCTTGAATTCCGGATTTCAGGGAATTGAAGAAATAGCCGATCAAGTATTCGCATTGCAACATTTTCGAGCAAATCAGACTTTTTCCCCATCTCAGTTTTCACTATTTCGTATGCAGTTTGATAATTAAGTGCATCTGCCAGATTATCTGTTTCACCAGCTTTTATGCAATCGACAGTTATTGCCAGATCAACTAAAAACTCATTTCCCACTTCTTTTTCAACAGGATAATGACCATGAAAGGCATAGAACTTCATGCCCTCTAATTCAATTCGTTCCATCTTTTTTCGTCGAAATTAAGATTAAACAGGTACTTGTCACAATTCCTGCCAGTTATAATCAATCTCACAAATCATTTTTTAATTTTGTCACCTTATTAAAAATAACCAAAAATGGCAGAAATTATAAATACCACTGAAAATACAGATACTTTAAAGAAGCCCAATTTTATTCATTCAATTATATCTGAGGAACTAAAACAAGGGAAAAACAATGGCAGGGTTCATACGCGGTTTCCACCTGAACCAAACGGATACCTGCATATTGGCCACGCTAAATCAATTTGTCTGAATTTTGGTATTGCCGAAAAATTTGAAGGAAAATGCAATCTCAGGTTTGATGATACCAACCCGACAAAAGAAGAGGTGGAATATGTTGAGTCGATTATGGAAGATGTTCGCTGGTTGGGATTTGACTGGGAAGACAGGTTATATTATGCTTCAGATTATTTCCAGAAATTGCATGATTTTGCTGTTAAACTGATAAAAGATAACAAAGCTTACGTTGACGACCAGGATGCTGAAACGATAAGTAACCAAAAAGGAACACCAACACGTCCGGGAACTGAAAGTCCGTTCAGAAACCGTTCGATTGAAGAAAATCTTGATCTTTTCAGGAGAATGACCAATGGTGAATTTGAAGAAGGAGCCTGTGTTCTGCGCGCCAAAATAGATATGACTTCGCCTAACATGCACATGCGCGACCCGATTATTTACCGGATAATGAAAACGCCCCATCACCGCACAGGTGACAAATGGTGTGTTTACCCGATGTATGATTTTGCGCATGGTCAGTCTGATTTTTGGGAAGGAATCACGCACTCAATCTGCACACTCGAGTTTGAAGTACACCGGCCACTGTATGATTGGTTTGTTGACCAGTTGCAGGAAACCGATTACCGTCCGCGACAGATTGAATTTGCACGGCTCAATCTTACCTACACAATTATGAGCAAAAGAAAATTGCTCGAATTAGTGAAAGATAAACATGTAAATGGCTGGGACGATCCACGAATGCCCACCATTTCGGGTTTACGAAGAAGAGGTTACACACCTGAATCAATCCGTAATTTCTCTGACAGAATCGGGGTAACAAAAGTTGATGGTGTAATTGATGTTTCGTTGCTGGAATTCAGCGTGCGTGAACATTTAAATAAAATGGCCCAGCGGGTAATGGGAGTTCTGAATCCCTTAAAAGTAATTATTACTAATTATCCCGAAAATGAATCGGAAGAACTGGATGCAATTAATAATCCTGAAGACCCAAAAATGGGAACACGTAGAGTGCCCTTCTCACGGGAGCTTTACATCGAGCAGGATGATTTTATGGAAAATCCGCCTTCTAAATTTTTCAGATTAAGTCCCGGAAAAGAAGTCAGGCTGCGCTATGCCTATTTTATTACCTGCACCGAAGTTGTAAAAGATGAAAATGGTAATATTTTGCATTTGCTTTGCACTTACGATCCGGCAACAAAAGGAGGAAACGCACCTGATGGAAGAAAAGTAAAATCTACCATTCACTGGGTATCGGCGAATCATGCGGTAAAATCTGAAGTACGTTTGTACGACAGATTATTTAAAGATGAAAATCCTGATGGACACAAAGACATTGATTTCAAGGAATTTCTGAATCCTGATTCTTTAAAAGTGATTTCAGAATGTTATGTTGAACCTTTTGTAAAATTAGCCAATCCTTTGGATCATTTTCAATTTGAACGTTTGGGATATTTTAATCTTGACTATGACAGTACACCTGAAAAACCTGTTTTTAATCTGACTGTCCAACTGCGTGATTCATGGACCAAAGAACAAAATAAAGGTTGAAAAACACTCAATTATAATTGAAAGGCGACAGCAAAACAACTGTCGCCTTTTTTTATTCGTTAAAACTACTGCTAAATCAAATGAACAGCCATACTTGATTTTTCGCTGTTTTTCTGTTTTCACCGATTATATCCTATTGTTAACCGAATGTTAAATCACAGGGTTTATTTAGTTTGTTACTTTTAAACCGTAAATCAGGAAAAAAGCGATGGAAACTACAAAACAAAAGGAAAATTCGGGGCAAACACTTGCCATTATTCTGATCGTCATCGGAGCAGTTTGGATTCTTGGGAAAATTGGCGTTTTTCTGAGTTTACACAATGTTTTGTCAGATATTGTATTTTCATTCCGGAATGTTTTTCACACAATACCTTCCTTTATTTTTTCATGGCCAATAATATTAATTATTGTTGGACTTATTCTGATGGCAGGAAACAGAAAATCGGGAATTGCTTTAATAATTATCGGCGGTATTTTATTACTTCCGAAAATTCTCCTTTTTCCGGGATTAACAATATCGTTATTAGTGCCGGCAATTTTGGTGGGCGTTGGCGTTTCAATGATACTTAAACATGAGAATTAAAAAAGTGAACAAGTAATATTTCAATCTTACGATTATGGAAAAGCGGGGTACAGAAAATAAAAGGGTGTATGTGGGATTATTCCTTATCGGTATTGGTTTTATCTGGATATTAGAAAAATTAAACCTGATTCCCGAAGTGTGGGAAGACATATTTATTTCGTGGCAAATGTTGCTGATTGCTATTGGTGCTTTCTCCTTTATCGGAGGTAACCGGAACACGGGTATTATCCTGATGCTGATTGGCGGATTCTTCCTGGTTGATGACGTTTTTGATATCCCAAGGGAATTCAGGCAAATTGGCTGGCCGGTTTTACTGATTGCGGCCGGTGTATTAATGTTGGTTAGCCACAGAAGGAAAAAAACTGAACCTGAAATTAAAAATCACATCAACGCCAATACCAGTGGAATGGATTATTTCGACGACTTTGTGATTTTCGGGGGACGCGAAGTACTGATCAATTCGCAAAACTTTTATGGTGGAAAAACAACGTCCATGTTTGGTGGAACAGAATATGACCTGAGACAGGCTCACCTGGCCGAGAATGGTGCAATAATCGATTGCCTGACCATATTTGGCGGATGCGGATTTAAAGTTCCACCCGACTGGACCATAAAAAACGAGGTGACATCCATTTTTGGCGCATTTACCGATAAACGGGGAGCCACTTTTAACAACATGGTTTCAAATCCATCCAAAACACTAATTTTAAAAGGTTTTTCAGCATTCGGAGGCATTGAAGTAAAACATTTTTAAAACATGGAACTTCGTCACCCGTTTATAACAAATCCAAGACTTACAATTTTTTACGGCATCTTCTGGCTGATGGCTTCGGCTGTGATGATGCTCATTCTCATTTTTTCAAATGGCCTTGATTATTGGGCTGCTTTTGTTGAAGTATTTACCTCGATTTTAATTTTTGCATTTATCGGAGCATCTGTTTGGTATGTAATCCGTTTCAGTACGCTTGAGAACAACAGCGTTTTACGCATAATACTGGCACACCTGATTGCAGCTTCTATCATTGTATTTATCTGGATGTACCTCAATGTAATTCTGGTAAAACTTTTGAATCCTCAGGCACTTGAATGGATGCAAAAAGGCATGATTAACAAGATTTTTGGCGGATATTTAATGTATGTGATATTTGTTATTTTCTTTTATGCTGTAAACTATTATTACAGTTTTAAAGAAAAAGTAAGAAATGAAGGGAAACTGATTGCACTTGTAAAGGAAGCCGAATTACATGCCCTGAAATCACAGATCAATCCACACTTTTTGTTTAACAGTTTGAACAGTATTTCGTCGTTAACAATGACCGACCCTGCAAAAGCACAGGAAATGGTCATCAACCTTTCACAATTGATGCGTTACTCGCTGAAACATGGACAAAACGAGAAAGTACTTTTCAAACAGGAACTTGAAAACAATAAACTCTATTTACAGATTGAAAAGGTAAGATTTGGAAGTAAGCTCAATCCGATTTTTGATATTGATGAAAAGTGTTTTCAATTGAATATTCCTAATATGATTTTGCAACCACTCTACGAAAACGCTATTAAATACGGTGTTTACGAAGCGACTGAACCTGTTGAAATTAAAACCGTTTGCCGCTGTAACGAAGATTTTCTGCAGATTACCATTAAAAACAGTTATGATCCGAACGTGATTTCGAAACGTGGAGAGGGAATCGGCCTCAGAAATATTCGCGACAGGCTGGAGATTATTTATGGTAATCCACACCTGATGACCCTTGAAGACAACCGAAAAGAATTTACTGTAACTTTGACAATACCACAAAAAACAAATTAATATGACTGATAAGCTGCGAACCATCATTGTTGAAGATGAAGAACTTGCCAGACACCTGATGAAGTCCTTTCTTGCTGGCAATGAGAAAATTGAGATTATCGCCGAATGCGAAAATGGTTTTGAAGGCGTAAAAATGATTAATGAGCTGAAACCCGACCTGGTTTTTCTCGACATTCAAATGCCAAAAATTACCGGGTTCGAAATGATTGAACTGCTCGATCACAAGCCACAGATTGTATTTGCAACGGCTTACGACCAGTTTGCCATCAAGGCTTTTGAGCACAACGCAGTTGATTACCTTTTGAAACCTTACTCAAAAGAAAGATTGCTCGAAGCTGTTGCAAAAGTTAGCGACAGGATTCAGAAGGAGGGAGTTGAATCAGACGTGGCAGAGAAAATTATGAATTTCCCGCGTGAAGGTTTTATCGACAGGGTTGTGGTGAAAGACCGTCATAAAATCCACATCATTCCGGTTGACAACATCCGTTATATCGAATCAATGGACGATTATGTGATGATTTATACGAACGAAGGACGCCACATCAAACAGAAAACGATGAAATATTTCGAAGATTCGCTCGACCCGCATTCTTTTGCCCGTATTCACCGGTCATACATTGTAAAAATTGACCAGATTAACGAAATTCAGCAATACGAAAAAGAAGCTTACATTGTGATACTTCACGATAAAACAAAACTGAAAGTGAGCAAAACCGGCTATAAACTGCTGAAAGAAGTATTGAATTTCTGAAAAAACATGAATTGACAGATATCTGAGAAGCCTGGCAATGCCGGGCTTTTTTACATCCACTTCCGGCGTTTCAGGAATATCAACAACCCGATAAAAACAATAATCATTACACCCCAGACAACATAATAACCGTATTTGTGATGAAGTTCGGGCATATTATCGAAATTCATTCCGTAAACACCGGCAATAAACGACAATGGAATAAACAGCGACGTCATAATAGTCAGTACTTTCATGATCTCGTTCAACTTATTCGAAACGCTGTTGATGTATAAATCAAGTAAACTTGAAGTCATATCTCGGTAAATTTCCACGGTTTCGATCACTTTGATGGTATGGTCGTACAAATCGCGGGTAAAAACCTTATTGCCATGACTGAAAAGTGGCTCTTCGAGTTTTTCAAACACAGCCACCATTTCACGCAGCGGATAAACGGTTCGGCGCAAGCCAAGCGTTTCGCGACGGAAATTGTGCAGTTTTGTTAATGTATTCTTATCCGGATTTTCGAGCAATTCAGTTTCAAGGTCGTCCAGCTTTTCACCAAAAGATTCGAGTACAACAAAATAGTTGTCAACTACGTTATCAAGCAATGCATACAGCAAATAATCAGCTCCCCGTTTCCTGACATTTCCCTTACCCTCCCTGATTCGTTTCCGCACGCCATCAAAAACATCGCCTGAGCGTTCCTGAAAAGATATCAATACATTTCCTTTCAGAATAAAACTGATTTGTTCCTGTTCAACAGATTCCTCTTCCCGATCGAAGCTGATTTCCTTTAAAACAACATGCAAATAATGAGAGTAATCTTCAAGCTTTGGCCGCTGACCCACACTTAATATATCTTCCACAGTAAGTTTGTGAATGTCGAGAAACTCACAAATTGCTTCAATCGCACTAACATCATGCAATCCATCGATGTTAATCCAAACAACTCCTTTTGATTTTTTTATGGTTTCAATTACTTCTTCAATCGTCTTTGGACGGCTTTCACAAAAATCATCTTCTGTATAACAAATTGATGCAAGATCGACATTAGTCATTTTTTGTAACCCGGTAAAAACAGGAGTTCCGGGAGCCATTCCCAGTTTCGATTTCAGCTTTTGTTTTTGCCTTTTGCGGCGCATGGTTTGATTTTTATTTGATTCTCATGTAATTCAGCGTAAAACTTCGGTTTTTATTACCGACTGTCGCTTTTATCTCGTTGGGTGAAATTACTAAATATTGGATATAGGTTGGAAAATCGTGCAAAGGATTAGTGAAAGTATAAATTGTATCGGCTGCCGAAAGCGTAAAACTAACCGGCTTCTCGTTATTCTGATTCTTTACAGAAACCGTATAAACCAAATCATTGCCTTTCATAGAAAGTTCGATATATTCTGAAATTTGCTTTTCCCCATTTTTAATTTTATACGAATAACCTTTCAGGTGTTTGTCACCGGCTTTTTCCCAGGTTTCATAAATTCCGGTGTTGATGTCTTTCCAGGTTCCTGTAAAAATTTCAGGGAATGACTGCGCAAATCCAAATCCCGGAATCAATACCAGCAAAACAATCAGAATTCGTTTCATTTCAATTTTCCTTTTCAAAAAAGCAATTTCCATTAATATCTGCAAGTCTCTTTCTTTTCTCTCAATCTCCCACTACTTTTTCGGCTTAAACGTCGCCTCATAAATAGCAATCCATTGTTCAGGCGTGATTTTCGAAGCCAGGTGACCAATCAGTTCAAACGGAATATCGGCTGGTTTTTTAAACCTGATGCAACTTTTCCCCATATCAAGCCGGGTTTTTGTGTATTTCGGATACTCAACAGTAAACCAATCACTTAGTTCTTTATCGGCAGAAACTGCCATGTGGTAAACAGCTATAAAATTCTTTTGCGAAGCGATATTCATAAATGGCAGAGGCAATTCGGGAGTACAATGATAACCGGCCGGATACAAGGTTTTCGGGACAACATACCCAATCATTCCATAACTCATCTCTTCCTGAAAACCATCCGGAATATTCTGTTTGATTAATGTCCTGAGTTTTTGAACCGCTTCTCTCCTATCGTCTGGCAACTGACTGATATATTCCTCAACCGATTGTGCTTCGCTTTTCATGTTTCCTTTAACTTAATTTTCTGAATTATTTCAGCCCGGCAATATTTATTATCCTTATTATGAAAAACAATCAATTGCACAATTGGTTGTGCCGATCAGTTTATATAGCCGTTCGAAACTGCCATTTTTATGAGAATAGCCGTATTCCGGGCATTAAATTTAAGCAACAGGTTTTTACGGTGGCTGTCAACTGTCAGTGGACTTATAAAAAGTTTATCAGCAATTTCCTGGTTTGTAAGCCCATCGGCAATCAGTTTCAGAATTTCACTCTCGCGCCGTGTAATCATCGGAAGATCATTGTAACCAACGGCAATTCCTTTTACCAGTTCTTTGACACCTTTTCCAAGATAAAGTTCTCCGGTTTTAAGTACCTGCAAAATTCCGTTCAAAATATCTTCCTTGTCAGAAGTTTTCAGGATAAAACCATCAGCTCCCGCTTCCAGCATCTGTTCAACGATGTGTCTTTGTGCAAGCGTTGTTACCGCAACAATTCTGATTCCCGGAAACCTTGCTTTGGCGGTTTTGCAAAATTCCACGCCATTAATATCCGGCAGGTTAATATCAAGAATAATAAGGTCTGTTTTATTACCATTCAGAAATGCCAGTCCTTTCGTACCTGAAGCTATTTCATGACAATTTATTTGCAACAGATCGTCGCTGAACAGTCTTGCTATACTTTCACTGACAATCGGGTGGTCTTCAACGATCAGAATTTGTTTTGGTGCTGACATCTGGTTTTTAATAACGTTAGTGGCCTAAGTTATTAAAAATTCCAATGTGCATTCTGTTCCATTTCCCGGTTGACTGAAAATTTCAAAACGCCCATTGAAAGCTGTAATTCTGTCGTTTATATTTTTCAATCCCTTTCCCTGTGATTTAGGTTCAGTAATATTCATATCAAAACCTTTCCCATCATCAATTACCTGCACACAAATCCGGGCGGTCTCGGTGAAAAGCTGAACATCAATTTGCTTTGCATCGGCATGTTTCAGAGAATTGTTTACAAGCTCCTGTGTAATTCTGTACACTGTAATTTCAAGCTCTTTTCCATACCGCAAATCATCGCCAAAAGTATTGAACCTGATTGCAGGCAATCCATCAGGTTTTACTTGCCGCACAAAGTCGGCTAAAGCTGTTTGTAAACCATAGTGCATTAATGTTTCAGGCATCAGGTTGTGTGCAACACGTCGCATTTCGGTAATCGACGTATCAAGCAGGTTGAGTGCATGATTAAATTGCGCTAAGTTTTCGCTGGTTATTATTGAATTCTCTTTCATAGAAGAAAGGTTTAGTTTAACACCTGTAAGCAGTCCGCCCAGTCCGTCGTGTAAATCGCCGGCAAGCCGGGTTCTTTCAATTTCTTCTCCTTCCAGCAGCGACCGGGTGGCAATTAACTGTTTCTCTTTTTCAAGCTGAATAATTTTCTGTTCCTGCAACTGTTTTTGCTTTTCAGCCATATTTTGTCGGTATCGGTTGCGCTTCACCAAAAACAGAACCGATGTTCCGGCAAAAAGCAAAACCGATAAAAGACTAAAAATCAGCCACCGTTGCTTATTTAGTTTCAATTGCTGGATTTCCTTTTCCGATTCCAGCTTCGCAATCATAAATTCCT
This sequence comes from Draconibacterium sp., assembly GCA_036735485.1. Classification (GTDB taxonomy): domain Bacteria; phylum Bacteroidota; class Bacteroidia; order Bacteroidales; family Prolixibacteraceae; genus Draconibacterium. The sequence continues at coordinate 16,635 of DAINOH010000075.1, forward strand.
TCTTCCCCGCATCGAAACGGGCTTTTGTAAAATTCACCTGTCGCTGGTCTTCTTCCGAGAAAATTTCATAAACGATATCAATATATTTATTCAGGTATTCATATGCTTTTTTGTAATTCCCTTTTGTTTCTTCAAGCGAGTACAATACATCATAAACATTCCGTTCAAGAATTTTTGACTGGAGATTTCCGGCAATTTCCATTGCCCCTGACAACCATTCTTCCGACTTTTTGAAATCTCCCGAATAAAAGCTCATCAATCCCATTTTATAAAGTGCATCACCCATATCCATCCGGTTACCGGCCATCTTTGCAACTTCAAACGACCGGCTGTACATTTCCAATGCTTTTTCATAATTATCCATGCGGCTGTATGCAAAACCCAAATCGTACCACGAAACATGTTCAAGTTGTTTATTCCCGATTTTCTGAGACAGCTCTATGGTGGTCATGTACAAATCGATTGATTCCTGAAACTTATTTTCATTGCAAAGATTGGTTGCCATTCCGGTGTAAGCTTTTATTATAGCAACTGTATCATTTGTCTGGCTTGCAAGTTCAAAAGCTTTTCCATTGATTTCCTTTCGTTTTTCGGGCTGAAGTATTTTGTCGTACAAATCGCCCAGACTTGAGTAAACTGAAATCAGCCCTGGTACATTTTCTGTCTCAAAATATAGTTTCTCAGCTTCATAATAATTGTTCAGCGCCTGACTAAAATCGCCGTTTTGTTGAAAAATATTTCCAAGATTCAGCAACGCCTTTGCCTTCAATATTTGCCCGGTTCTATCTTTTATAACAGCACTTAACTCAATGACCTTTTCCAAATTGGCGAAGGCTTTTTCAAACCGGCCGGCTTTCCCATAAATAACTCCTGAAAGACGTAAAGCTTCACATTTCAGAACAGAATCGTTTGTTGTACCGGCAATTTTTTCAGCTTTGAAACAAAATTCAAACGCTGCCAAAGTATCCAGTGGATTAATTGTATCAGCAATGGCGGTGAGTTCCGCTTTCAGTGTTTTTTCCGGTTGTGCTGTTGAAACACAGAAAAACAATAACAGAACAAATACCGATAACAATACTTTGCCGGTAAATCTCTCTAATGGGAATAAAAAATTACTCATAAAATAATCCTGATTATGTAAAATTTTAAATCCATCAATAATAAACATATTATCAAAAAATCAAGCAATCTTCAGCAAACAATAACCCTCAATGTTTCTTTTTCGAAAACTTCATTTTTCAAAACAAAGCTATTCATTACCAGCGAATCTAAAATCCCCTTTTCGGGGGATATCCAACTTTTAACAACCTTGTAATTTTACTGAATCAAATTAAAAACAGATTAAAATAATTGTTGTAAATTATGTTGCATTTTTAAACTTAAACTCTATTAAAAACCAAAATCAGATAACCATGAAAAAACTTGTATTTTTATTAATTGTAACATTCGGTTTCGGACTTTCCGGGTTGAATGCCCAGGTGGATGTGGAAGGCAAATTAAAGAACGAAACCAACAGCCGTGCTAATAAAAATGTTGATCAGGGAATCGACAAAGCTTTCGACTCGGTGGAAAATGGCGTAAAAGGCCTGTTTAAAAAGAAAAAACCCGAGGAACAAAACAAACAGCAGCAAACTGAAAACCAGGAACAAAATCAACAAACACAGCCAGAAGCTAATAATCAGCAATCAACTCCCGGTTTGCAGTCTTATTCGAAATTCGATTTTATTCCAGGCGAAAAAGTGATTTTTTACGAAGATTTCAGTCAGGATGCTATTGGCGATTTTCCTGCTCTCTGGAATACAAACGGCTCAGGAGAAGTAGTTACAACCAATCTTTTCCCCGGAAACTGGCTTCAGTTTAAACCCAAATCATACACGGCAATCTGGACAGATCAACTGCTTAATCTGCCAGAGAACTACACCATTGAATTTGACATTATTCCAACTGCCGGAAACGAAGGGAATGGAATGGCCGGTTACATGATCCGCTTATATAAATGTAAAAACGAAAGAGCGTGGGACGGAGGAGCAATTCCGGGCGATGCAGGTTTCTCGTTTACAACCGAATACTATGGAACTCCGCGTTACCGTGCATACATTAATGAACCGGAATCGGAACATATCGATTTTTCGGGAAGCAACGACGATGAAGCAAACAAACAAAAAATCAATCAGAAGTACCATGTTTCCATTTGGGTTCAGAAAACACGGCTGAGATTATACCTGAACGAAAACAAACTTTTTGATTTGCCACGTGCCATTTCAACCACAAGCAAATTCAACCGTTTCAGAATTGATGATGGCGCCGGATTGATCAGCAACATCCGCATAGCTGTTGGCGCTCCCGATATACGGAATAAACTGATGACTGAAGGAAAACTGGTTACTTACGGTATTTATTTCGATGTAAACAAAGACGTTGTAAAACCAGAATCATACGGAACATTGAAAGAAATTGCCAAAATACTGAATGAAGTACCCGATGTAAAAGTAAAAATATTGGGGCATACTGATGCTGATGGACAGGATGCCGCCAACCTCGATCTATCGAAACGCCGCGCTGCTTCTGTAAAAGCTGAACTGGCAAAAAACTTCGGAGTAAATGCCGACAGGCTCGAAACCGATGGTTTGGGCGAAAGCCAACCGGTTGCACCCAACGATACACCTGCAAACAAAGCACTGAACCGCAGGGTGGAATTTGTAAAAATGTAGGAGCTCCCCCAGACAACATTCACCGAGAGTGGAACTGAAAACAAAGCATTAATTATTGTATATTAAATATTTAACTTAAGATTATAAAAAATGAAAAAACTCTTTTTACTTACTGTAATTGTCTTTTGCGTATTATCGCTAAATGCCCAGGAAACCTATTTCCCAACAAAAGAAGGAATGATTTTAACTTACAAAAGTTTCGACAAAAAAGACAAGTTAACAGGCATGATGAAATACACAATCGAAAAAGTAAATACCAGTGGTAGTGAAATCGCTATAACCTATTTGTGCGAATCGCTGGATAATAAGGAAAAACTGGTTTTTAAGGAAGAAATCACGGTTCACCAGAAAGGAGATGTGATGTACATTGACATGGGGAATTTTCTGAACAAAGCAGCATTTCAGCAGGATGGCACAATACCCGCAGAAGTTGAAGTAAAAGGGAACAATATGGAAATACCGCTGAACCCGGTGCCCGGCCAGACTTTACCCGATGCCAGCATTGAAATGGCCATGAAAATGGGTTTCGTAAACATGAAAATGTCGGCTGATATTACCAATCGCAAGGTGGAAGCGATTGAAGATATTTCGGTCACAGGCGGAACCTTTAAATGCTACAAATTCTCGGGCGATGTGAATACGGTCGCCATGGGCATAAAAGTTCAGGCTAAAAGTGTTGAATGGTTTGCAAAAGGCATAGGAATGGTGAAAACCGAAAGTTACGACAAAAAAGGAAACCTCTCAGGTCGCACAGAACTGGTGGAAATCACGTAAGGATTATAATTAAACGATTTGATTTACGGGAGGTAAGGTGAGTTTGGAGTTAAGTAGAGTATTGTCTGGATAAAACTTCCTGTTGAACTGGTGTGTCTGATTACAATTGGCACATACCAAAGTAAAGTTGTTTCAATGGTAAAAACTGAACTTATGAAACGAACATATTTTCAGGAAAACAAAAATACCAATGAACAAATTACATGTGAGCCTGCTTTGCCGTCAGACAGGTTCCATTGGGTGAGAATGTATAGAATAGAGACAAAGTATAACCGACAACTACCTGGCAACTTTAATAATTTGTACTGATGAAAACATTAATTATCTGCCTGCTAAGCTTCATTATCAGTTTAGGTTTATTTGCCCAGAATAATAAAAGCAAGCTGCCACCCGGCTACATCGAACAGCTAAAAAAGACCCTTCCTCCCGGAACCGAACTTCCACCGGAATATATTCAAATGCTTGAAAAGGCAATGTCTCAATATGGAGAGTATGCCGAAGAACAGGAAGAGGCGGGAGAAACTGAAGAATCACTTTTTGTTCCTCAACCTTTAATAAACCTGCCTGAAGTACAGGAAATGAGCTTCCCCACAGAAACGGAGGTTACATTCGATTATTCACCTTTTGGGTCGGGACGCAACGAAGCCCAGCGGCAGGCAGCGCTGCTGGCTGTTGAAAACCTACTGAACCCCAAACCGTTGCTGCTTCCTTTACCAGAGTCGTGCCCCACCAAAGAATACATGCTTGGCATGGCGGCCGAACAACATAAATTAGCAAAACAGAAATTCAGTCCCGATGATTTAACAGAATACTCCCGACTTGTAAACTGGATTCCCAAATTTGACGGAAGCACTGTAAATAAAGACCTGGCGGCGAAATATTCGTTAGCTGTTGCTTTGAGCACCAATAACAATCCTCATCCCAATTTTAATATTGCCCTTGCCTGTGCCAGTTTTGCGCTCGACCCCGAAAATCCCGTTCAGGCCAACAATCTGGCTTCGGCCATTATTTCGGGCGGAGAGTTGATAACCGAGAAAAATCCGACCCGCGAAGCGCTTAAAATCTACCGGCGCGATGCCGAATCGGGCTTTCTTTTTGCGATTAGCCATTCGCTGAAAAATGGCGAATGGGGCGAATCAACACTCACGCCGGCAATCAATCTTGGCAATTTGTGTATCGATTTGGGTAAACTTGAAGAAGCCCGCTCTTTGTTTATGGTGGTCCGGAAGATCAAACCTGAATCGTGGGATGCCGCCCTGGGATTGGCAGCCTATTTTATGGCGCTGAACCAAAAAGACAAAGCGCTGGCCATTCTCGAAGATGACAGGATTGATAACCCGGCAAAATACCTGACCCCGGTAAAGAAGAAAAAGGAACTCGAAAAAAGTGAACCATTTGCCAATCTCCCGCCCGATGCTCCTGAAGAAAAATTTCAGGAAGGAATCAAAATAATGGCAGAACAGCCAATTTCAACATCGGCTGATTTTATTGCCCAACTCGACCAAAGCGAACGCAACAAAATGCGGTATTTCATCGAAAACCTCGCGTTAAAAGGCAGTTTCAAAGCGCCATCCATTAAAAAACTCACACAATATTCCACCTTAAAAGCCATCAGCTCGCCCTGGGGGAAAAGTGCTTTGGCAGATTTTAACCAGATGTTGGGCATTTACCAAATGGGAGGTGTTGCAACTTCGGTAAAACAGCAACTCGACTGGCTCTCGAAATTTGGATTGAAGATTGACCCGGGTGTCGATATAGACGATGTGATGAAACATCCCGAGAAATATGCCGACAAAGACAACGACAATGATGTGAAAATAAGTGGAATGGAAGAATTTTTGGCAAACATGGAAACTTTGCAAAAGGATGCCATGAAAGCGCAAACCGACCTTGCCGCCGGAAAGATTCAAACGACTACCCAGATTGCAGCAAAAATTGATAATGTTCATGGCATTCTGCTCATCGACCCCAACGATTACGCCGACCCGATGAATGTGATAATGCAAAAAATGAATTACACGGTTTTCCAGCGTAAAAGCCGGCTTTACCAAGGCTATTTGCGCAGTTCAACCAACAAAACCTACAGGCAGGTTATGGAAGTGATTGAACAAAGCAACAGGAAAATAAACGAAGCTGCTGAAAGACAAAATGCGGAACTACACAAATTATATGAGGAAAAAAGAGTTGCAGAGGAAAAAATGTTGAGGGGAGAACCTACCGATTTCAAAGAAGCTGAATGGGGTTTGCGCCTTCATGCGGTTCACACCAAATATTTCAATATCTATAATAACATCGAGGAAACAGGTTTCGGGTCGGCAACCAATGTTGCTTCTGTAGCTTATGAGCAAAAAATAAAACCCATGGTGGAAGCTTATTACTACGATGTTTTCCGTCATGTGGCCATGATTTCGGACCCTGAAGTAAGAAATCAGAAAAACAGCGAACTGAATGGCGCCCTTCGCGCGGCTTTGAACAAAGCTTTGACTACTGTTCTGATTGCCCACGCATCCTTTTCCTATAGTGAAGAATGGGACTGTTCATGCGATTTGGAAGCGTTGCTGGCAGCCCGCGAAAAAGAGAAAGAAGAAGAAGATGCAGAAGAAAATGCCCGCATTGAGCGCAACAAAGCTGCCAAGGCTGTTTTCGATTCAGGAGAAATTCCGGAAGCTTCACCGCTTTTCAAAAGGCTCGATGAATATGTTGACGAATACAACTTCGGATTGATAAAAGTGAGGTCATCCTGCGCCCGTACCGTTATTGAAGCCAATACAGACTTC
>DAINOH010000076.1:0-22862 GCA_036735485.1 Draconibacterium sp.
TTGTAAAGGTGGGATTTTACGATTTCGACGATAAAATTATGGTTGAAGTTTCGGATAATGGGATCGGGATCGATAAAAAGGACCTTTCCCGTATTTTCGAACGTTTTTTCAGGGTCGATAAATCGCGTTCGCGGGAACAGGGAGGAACCGGACTGGGACTTTCAATTGTTAAACACATTATTGAAGCACACAACCAGACCATTAATGTACAAAGTGTATTGAACGAAGGAACCACATTTACCTTTACACTCGAAAAAGCAAGGTAGTATTTTGATTTTCTTACCAGCAAAATACCACCTGCGCAACCCGCAAAGTGAGAAAAGTTTTAATAAATCAGGGTTCAGTTAAAAATTAGACAAAATAATAAACTGACTTTGTACAGGAACTGATACATTTGTACTACATTAAACATGACGACCATGGAGGATACGATTTTCAAAATTCTGCTTGTTGACGATGAAGAAGACATTCTTGAATTCATCAGTTACAACCTCGAAAAAGAAGGATACAAGGTTTATACCGCGAAAAACGGTATTGAAGCGGTTAAATCAGCCGAGAAAAATCTGCCCCATCTTGTAATTCTCGATGTGATGATGCCCGAAATGGATGGTATTGCCGCCTGCGAGGAAATGCGGAAAATTCCGGCACTTGAGAATACAGTGATTGCCTTCCTCACTGCCCGAGGTGAAGATTATTCACAGGTTGCCGGTTTTGAGGCCGGTGCCGACGATTATATTACCAAACCTGTGCGCCCGAAAGTATTGGTGAGCCGTGTAAAAGCGTTGTTGAAACGTACCGGCGAAACAGTTGCCCCTCCGCCTGTTGTATTGAATGAAAACACCGTGAGCGTTGGCAATCTCATTATCGATAAAGAACGTTACCTGATCAAAATTAATAACGAAGAAATGATTCTTCCGCGGAAAGAGTTTGAACTTCTTTCGCTGCTGGTATCAAAACAGGGGAAAGTATTCACCCGTGAAGAGATTTACCACTCGGTTTGGGGCGAAAATGTGGTGGTTGGCGACCGCACGATTGACGTACACATCCGCAAATTACGCGAAAAAATCGGTAACGATCATATCAAAACCCTGAAGGGAATCGGGTATAAATTTGTTGACTAAACGGATTATTCAGAAAGAATAAACAACCGGGTATAAAAACAGAAATCCCAAAAGATAGCCTGCAGCAAGTTGTTGCAGGCTATTTTTGTTTAATATCATGCGGGCAGTGCCGGTAAGTCCCGAAACAAGCACGGCAACAATCAGTATTCCCTCGGGATTATAACCGCCGCGGAAAGAAACAGCAAAAAAAGTGGCAGTAACCGCGCCGGCAGCAGCCATGTGAATACTGATATTCCAACGGATTGAAATCAGCAGCAGCGCCACAATCAGCAAAACCGACGCAATCATAAAAAGCTTGAAAACCGGTAAAAAATGAATTTTCCCCAACAACATAAATCCTGTGTAGTAAAACACCGATGAAAAAAGTAAGGGCAACACACGGTCCCGGCTTTCTTTCATCGAAAAATCGAATTTTGGATTGAGCGCCAATAGCGCAATTGTAAGCATGGGCAATGTTGTCGTGGTGAAAAATATCACCATCAAAAGATATTTCTTTGCCTCTACTGATAAAATATGATCGTAAATACCTGTACTTATCAGAAGTAAAAATCCCAGTGATGGTAATAATACCGGGTGAAAAATCACTGAAATAAATTTGGCTGTTTTTTCTGTCATCGTTAAAGTTCCTTTCGAAGCCGGGCTACCGGAATGCCAAGCTGTTCGCGGTATTTGGCCACAGTGCGTCGGGCAATGTTGTATGATTTCTTTTTCAGAATTGCTGCCAGTTTATCATCGGTCATGGGTTTCGATTTATCTTCTCCATCAATGCAATCCTGCAGAATTTTTTTGATTTCACGGGTCGAAACTTCTTCGCCGTCATCTTTTTGTAAACCTTCTGAGAAAAAGTATTTCAGCGGATAAATGCCAAAATGTGTTTGAATGTATTTGCTGTTCGAAACCCTTGAAATGGTTGAAATATCAAGTCCGGTGCGTTCGGCGATATCTTTCAGGATCATCGGTCTCAGTTTTGTTTCGTCACCATCCACAAAATAGGCCTTCTGAAAACTCACAATTTCTGACATTGTATGCATCAGTGTTGCCTGTCGTTGTTGCAGTGCATCAATAAACCATTTAGCCGAATCGATTTTTTCCTTCACAAAAACCATCGCCTCTTTCCGGCTTTTGTTTTTACCATTTCCGCTCATCGAACGGATCATATCAAGATAGGTATCATTGATTTTAATCTCCGGAACATTGCGTTGATTAAGCGAAAGAATCAATTCCCCGTCAATATTCTCGAGTATAAAATCGGGTACAATATGCTGATTGGCCTTGTTCATTGGATTGCTGTACGAACTGCCCGGTTTCGGATTCATTTTCAGAATCTGGTCAACGGCATCTTTCAGTTCCTGGTCGCTCAGTTCAAGTTTAGCCTGAATCTTTGAGTAATGTTTTTTGGTGAATTCGTCGAAATAGTGCGATACAATTTCCCGTGCAGTTACAAATTCACGTCTGTTTATTCTTTTTAACTGAATCAGCAGGCACTCCTGTAAATCGCGGGCGCCCACTCCCGGCGGATCGAATTGCTGGATTACTTTCAGTATTTTCAGTAATTCATCTTCCGTAACTTCCATGTTCAGGTTAAAGGCAAGGTCGTCGCTGATGGCAGGTAAATCACGGCGAAGATACCCATCGTCGTCAATATTTCCGATGATGTATTCGGCGAGATGTTGTTCATCTTCATCCAAATCGGCAACACCTAATTGTTCCAGCAGAAATTCGTGAAAAGTGGTGCCAACCGAAAACGGAATATCGACATATTTATCGTCTTTTGAATAATTGTTGGCATTCAGCCGGTAGGCCGGAATATCCTCGTCTTCGTCGTAGTAGTCGTCTAAAGTAAACTCATCATTGTCAATATCCGGATCATTACCCGTTTCATCAACATTAGTTTCATCCTGTTCTCCGCCCATTTCATCCGATTCGAGCTCCAGAACCGGGTTTTCCTCTAATTCCTTTTTGATACGTTGCTCAAGTTGTAAAGCAGGGATCTCCAAAAGCTTGATCACCTGTATTTGCTGAGGTGACAGCTTTTGCAGAAGTTTTTGTTGTAACGAGAGTTTTTGCTTCATGTCCCTAAGTTTACCCCGTAAATTTACATTTTTTTCGAAGTAAAACTGTAATCAGACATCAGAACTCGGCATTTTTAGGCGTCCGGGCAAATGGAATCACATCGCGGATGTTGCCCATTCCGGTTACAAAAAGAATAAAACGTTCGAATCCGAGACCAAAACCGCTGTGCACTACCGAGCCAAAACGGCGGGTATCGAGGTACCAATCCATTTCTTCCACCGGAATATGCATTTCCCTCATGCGGGTTTCCAGCTTTTCGAGGTTCTCCTCGCGCTGCGAACCACCGATGATTTCTCCGATCTGTGGGAACAAAACGTCCATGGCACCTACTGTTTTGCCATCGTCATTTTGTTTCATATAAAACGCCTTGATTTCCTTCGGGTAGTTAGTCAGAATAACCGGGCATTTGAAATGTTTTTCAACCAGATAGCGTTCGTGTTCGCTCTGCAAATCAATTCCCCAATCAACCGGGAACTGGAATTTTTTCTTTTTATAATAGGGTGAGTTTTTCAGAATATCGATAGCCTCGGTATAAGTAAGCCTGATAAAATCATTGTTCAGAACGAAATTCAGTTTTTCGATTAAATCCATCGAACGCTGGTCCTGTGGTTTGTCCTTTTCCTCTTCCTGCAGGCGTTTTGCCAGAAACTGCAGATCATCCATGCAATTTTCAAGTGCATATTTAATGAGGTATTTCAGAAATTCCTCAGCCAGATCCATGTTATCTTTCAGATCGTAAAAGGCCATTTCGGGTTCAATCATCCAGAACTCAGCAAGATGGCGGGTGGTATTTGAGTTTTCGGCTCTGAAAGTTGGCCCGAAAGTGTATATCTCGCCCAAAGCAAGCGCTCCAAGTTCACCTTCAAGCTGACCCGAAACCGTAAGATTGGTGGGTTTCCCAAAGAAATCCTGTGAATAATCAACAGTCCCCTCTTCGGTTAGCGGCGGATTTTTGGCATCGAGTGTAGAAACCCTGAACATCTGACCGGCTCCTTCGGCATCGCTGGCTGTAATAATGGGAGTATGTAAGTAGTTAAATCCTTTTTCGTTGAAATATTTGTGAATAGCGAAAGCCATGGCATGACGAATACGGAAAACGGCGCTGAAAGTATTGGTGCGAAAGCGCAGGTGGGCATTTTCGCGCAAAAATTCCAGCGAATGTTTTTTGGGCTGAATCGGGTATTTTTCGGGGTCGGCGGCCCCCAGCAGTTCAACCTGGTCTGCCACCAGTTCAATATTCTGGCCGCTGCCTGCTGATTCAACCAGTTTACCGGAAACCGACAAAGCTGCACCGGTGTTGATTTCGCGCAAAAGTGCATCTTCAAAATTATTCACATCAACCACCACCTGGAGGTTATTGATAGTTGAGCCATCGTTTAATGCAATGAAAAACACATTTTTACTGCCACGTTTTGTACGCACCCAGCCTTTGGCCACAACAGATTCTCCTGCTTTTCCCGATTTCAGTAATTCTTTGATTTTTATCCGTTTCATATTCGAAGTTATCTTGGTGAAAACTATGCCTTTTCGGTTTTGAAGGTTACAAAAGTAAATTTTTATATGAAAATCAATCTTCTGATGCCTAATAAATGCGGCATTTTTAAGAATTGATAAAATAAAAAACCACCTGAAAGCATATGCTGACAAGTGGTTTACCGGATTGATTGATTAATCCCTTGCGGGAAATCAGCAGGGACGGATTGCTCCGTCCCGCTCTGAGCTTTTTATGATTCTTTATTATAAGTACCTGCAACAGGAACTGTGGCTTTTTCGATATAGCCAATATTGCCCATGATATAAGTATCAGGACCCAATTTCAGGTCAGAGTTCATCATTTCTTCATAGGTAACTGCCTTGCCGGTGTATGCTGAAACACGGCCCATCATGGCAACAAGGTTCGAAATTGCAGTTGCTTCAGCTTCGTTAAACGGAATATCCTGGCGGATACAGGTAACCAAATCAATGTGCTCCTGTACATAAGGATCTGTTTTTTCTTTGTCGTCAGTAGTAAACAGTACATTGCCAGCCGGATCCACAATTCTTCTTGAGCCTTCGTCAGTGCGGGCAACACCTTTTGTTCCATGGAAAACTTCGTAAACACCGTTTGCGCAGTCGTTAATCTGACGGCACATGCTGTGCATTTGTCTGCCATCGTCAAAAGTATAGTCGATGCTGAAGTTATCAAACTGATCACCGGTAGGTCTGCGCTGACGCGAACCAAAACCAACAGCTTTTACAGGTGCTTCACCAAAGAACCACATGGCAACATCGAGGTTGTGAACATGCTGTTCTACAATATGGTCGCCCGAAAGCCAGCACCAGTTAACCCAGTCACGAATCATCCATTCCATTTCGCTCCATTCAGGTTTGTTATCGCGGTGCCAAAGTTTTCCACCATTCCAGTAAACATTGGCCGAAACAATATTTCCGATACCATTGTTGGCGATTTCTTTGTAAAGTGCAACATAGCTGTGTTGGTGACGACGCTGTGTACCGGTTACAACTTTCAATCCCATTGAGTCGGCCATTTTGGCAGCGGCCATTACCTGGCGGATACCAACCGGGTCAACAGCCACTGGTTTTTCCATAAACACGTGTTTGCGTGCTTTTACAGCAGCTTCAAAATGCTCTGGCCTGAATTTAGGCGGTGTTGCCAGAATAATGATATCAACACCTGCATCGATTACTTTTTGGAAAGCATCGAAACCTACAAAACAGTTTTCAACCGGAACTTCAATTCCTTTTTCGGTTTTGATTTTTTCGCGGCAACTGTCAACCCTGTCCTGAAAAACATCACCGAGGGCTGTAACAGTCAAACCCGGACCTGCATTCAGGAAATTGATGGCAGCACCCGAACCACGGCCACCGCAACCGATAATACCGGCTTTCAATTCAGCACCTTCAGGCGCTTTCTCGGCCATCGGCGGAAATTTATACTCGCGCGGCACCCAATCGTAAACGGTTGTTTTCTGGTTACCACCAGCGCACGAAGTAAGAACTCCGGCACCCATTGAACCTGCTGCGCCAACTACTGCTGCGCCAGCCAGGAATTTTCTTCTTGAAAACGGATTATTACTCATAATGAAAACTTTTTAGTTGAATTTAGGATACTAAATTTATCACTTTTTACCTGTTTTTTCATCAAAATCGCAAACCACCCTGAAACTGATATAAGTACAGTCTGAAAGCCACCAGATACTTTTTGGCATCTGCGGGTCGGTTTTCAGCCAGGCTTCGGTTTGAGTGGCAGCGCGCGAAGCACTTCGTACCTCGGAAATATCGCTCTTATAATAACCACCCCTCACAACATGTTCTGTTCCGCCGGAAGGTCCTTTTGGGTCGGTGGCACCATCCTGAAGCTGGGCGTAAGCATCTTCGGCATACCAGTCGGAGCAATATTCAGATGCATTCCCCAGCATGTTTTTCAGACCAAACGGGTTGGCTTCCACTTTTTGTGGTTCTTCGGTTTTCGTACGGCTGTTTTTACCATAAACCACATATTTGTTAATCTCTTCACTTTCTTTTCCAAATAATTTTCCCAGGAACCCTTTTTCGGCAAAATCTTTCGGATTGCCTTCAAAGAAGAAAGGATTCTGTGAGCCGGCACGGGCCGCGTATTCCCATTCAGCTTCGGTTGGCAGGCGATAGTTTTTGCCTGTAACTTGCGAAAGCCATTTACAATAGGTTTCAGCAGAATGATAACTCATGGTAATTGCAGGCCGTTTACCCAATCCCCAGTTTTGGTCGGGTTGTCCGTATGGCGGAGTAGGCCCTGAAATGGCATCTACATCGGCCATTGTGCGGCTCCCTTCAGTATCAGTCGAACGACCTTCGGCAGCAGTGGCCGAGTAAAATGCAAGGTATTCTTCCCAGCTCACTTCTATTTCAGCCATAAAGAACGGACTGATTTTCACTTCTTTCTGCGGACCTTCATCAGGTTTGCGCATTTGTTCGGTTTCGGGACTGCCGATTTTGAATGTTCCGCCCGGAATGGCTTTCATATTAAATGAAACTGTGGTTCCGGGAATATTTTCGGTAAAATCTTTGTGTTCCGCAACAACTGTTGCCGAATCGAATTTGGCTTTTCCGGCACCACCGGTACTTCCGAAACTTACGTTTTTAGCGTGAAGGGCATTCGGGTCGTAATGACCGGCGTTGAGATGGCAGTTAATACAAAGCAAACCTTTTGTGTCTTTATTCTGAGAATAATAGAGGTGCGCATTCTGCCCGTCTTTTGTTAGCGTCAGCGGAAAAAGATTCGGGTGACATTTGTCGCATGAAACCTGGAAAACATGTTTTTGTGCGTATTCCAGTGTCGATTTTTCTTCCCAGTTAAAGTCGGCGCTGTCTTTAAAAATCAAGCCATATAAATCGCGGGCCGAAGCTTTGATTTTTTCAGGATAATAGCCCTCTCCTTTGGGCGGAAGGTGGCAATCGACGCAACCAATGCGGATACCGGAGCGGGTTTCGTAGTGTACCGATCTTTTCCACGAATCAAAAACATGTGGATGTACGTGGCACATTTCGCATGATTCGTTGGTGGAAGTCGCCTCCATAACTTTGTTGGTTAAAAGGGCAGCGCCAATTCCAATCACAAAACCAATCAGTAAAAGAATCAGGATTTTTTTGCGCAGATAGTTAAAAAATTTCTTCAGCATAATAATGTTTAGTTATTTCAGGTATGATTGAAATTGTTCCAAAATTAGCAATTTCTGAAAACGTAGTTCATGCAGGTAAATTTTTCTGAATTATTTAGACACAATTAATTCTGTTTCTGTGATTCATAGAACTTACATACAACCTTTATGACGTAAAATAACCATAAAATACCTAAAACAAAGTCAGCAAAATTGCTGATCAAATCAAATGATAAAAGAAAGGTTGTCTTGAAAAAGACAACCCAGGGAATAGATTTAAAAAAATGAGGAAAAATTGCAATCGTATTGAAGCAGTCTGTTTAATTCATCTGTGGTAAAAGTATGCGACAACTGTCACACCTGTGTTACAACACAATTAAAGTAAAGTTACATATTTTGTGGTTGACATTTTTTTCATACCTTTCAGATTATGAATTGGTTGATCCGGGAGTTCAAAAATCTGGCCGATTTGTTTTACCCTGAATTGTGTATTACTTGCGGCGACAGGCTGGCTAAACAGGAGCAATATCTTTGTTTGCACTGCTGGAGCGATTTGCCTGTCACCAATTTTCATTTCACCGGCGACAACCGTGTTTCGAAACTTTTCTGGGGAAGAGTTCAGGTTGAAAACGCCACAGCTTTTTATGCCTATAACAAAGGCAGTAAATACCAGCAACTTATTCATTACATCAAATACAAAGGAATGAAGGAATTGGGTTACGCCGCCGGGGCCAGGTTCGGACATGCACTTGCTGAATCGGTTCTGTTTAATTCAATCGATTTAATTGTTCCGGTTCCGTTGCACCCATCAAAGGAAAAACAGCGGGGTTACAACCAGAGTGAATGGATTGCAAAAGGTCTCGCTTTTTCGATGCAAAAAGAAATTTCAACCGGAAACCTAGTCAGAAAAGTGCACACTTCGACCCAAACCCGAAAAAACAGGTTTGAACGCTGGGAAAACGTTGAAAATATTTTTGCAGTTCAAAAACCCGAAGCGTTTAAAGGAAAACACATTTTATTGTCAGATGATGTGATTACAACCGGTTCAACACTCGAAGCCTGTGCTGCCGAACTTCTGAAAATTGAAGGCGTGAAAGTGAGCACTGCCACGCTGGCTTTTGCCGATTATTAAATCAGAAAACTCAACCTCTTTGATATTGATTTGTTACTTTTCGGGACACAAACTTTAAAACGTTATGGAATTGTTGATCAGTAAATACCTTCCGGGAGAAAAACCAGATGTTACCCTGCCATCGGTAAAAATGTATGAAATACTGGGAGAAAAGGGAATCCGTAGTCTTGTAAGCGACCATTACGATTTGCTGGCACAAAGCGAAATAAAAGACCTTTTCCCGAAAAATCCGTTGGCGCTTGAAAAAGCAAAAGAACATTCGGCTGACTTTTTAATACAAATTTGTGGCGGCCCCATGTATTTTAACAAAAACCGGGGAAAACCCATGCTGAACAGAAGGCACCTTCCGTTTAAAATTACCGCCGAAGGCCGCGTGACATGGCTCGAATGTTATAAAACTGCCTTGCAAAAAACCAATTTACCCGAAGAGGTTTTATTTTCGTTCTGGAATTACCTCGATGTTTTTTCAAAATGGATGGTCAATACATACTAATATTTTCAGAAACATCGTTTAACATTGTAAATCCTTAGAATAAACAATCGCCATAAAATGGTGTTTAAATAGCTGAATGAATTAATTTTAATATCAAAACGAAAAAGAATTTGAAAAATGAAACTGTACAATTACCTGTTTATCATGGTTGCCGGTGTGGCAATTTTTTCGTGTTCACCCAAACCTTCACAAACCGAAAACAAGGGCAATGTAAAATATTATCGTGGCCTGCTTTTTAGCGAAACACCCTGGGATCTGGAACGCGGGGCTCGTGAAATTACCGCCGGTGAAGCAAAAAATATCAACAACTACAAGTTCACCTGGAACGAAAACAACCAGCTTGTTTCGGTTGAATACAACCGGAATGACACTTTATTGAATTATTCGTCGATGGGTGCAGCTAAAATTACTTATACCTACGAAGGCGACCTGCAGATAAAAAAGTTTTTTGATGAAAAAGGACAGCCAACCGAACGCGATGGCGCTTCAACTTTCGAGTATAAACTTGATTCGGCCGGAATGCGCGTTGCCCTTCGCTTCCTCGATTCAGCCGGCCAGCCCGTTGAAAACCGCAACAATATCCACAATTTTGTGTGGTCGAAAACTGCGGATGAAATGATCCGTGAGTTACGTTACAACCTTGCGGGAGACTCGGTGGTAATGAATCCTTTCTGCCCGTTCTTCGAACTCCGTTTTTCATACGACGCCAATGGTTATCTGACCCGAATGGCCAACTATGACAACGACACACTTTACAACTGCACTGCCGAAAATTGTGGCGATGTGGGCGTTTCGTATTTTCTTTTTGAAAACACCGAAGCCGGAGATGTAAAAGTATTTTCGGTTCACAACACAACCGGCCGCATGTCGAATTTATACTGGGGCTGGGCAAAACGTGTAAACACGGTGGACGCCAACGGGAATGTTACCGAAACAGCTATGTTTGACCAGGATGATGAATACCTCGGAGGGAAGGGCATTCCGGTTACCCAGACTGTTTATGACGAACACAGTGCCCCGGTAAAAAGAATCTCGATGGACAAAGACCGTAATATAATCAATGACCCAAACAGCGGCGTTGCTGTAACTGAATTCAAATACGACGAATTTGGCCGCCGCACCGAAACACTTCGTTTCGACAAAGACGGGAAACAAGTTGAAAACAAAGGCTGAAATCAGATAAACTAAATACAAATTTCAATGTCATTTTTAAAACAAACCAGTTACGGTATTATTCTGGTAAGCCTGTTTGGTTTAATCGCTGCCTGTTCAGGCGGCCAAAAACAACAGAATCAGGGCAATACAGTTACTACTGAAGTTGCACCAAAACAGGTTGAAATCAACAAAGAAGCAAAATTGTTGATTGATTACCTGGCCGCAAACGGCGACTATGTAAACAGCCGTGAGTTTCCGTCGTTAATCAGCGCCGAACCTGCTTTTGAAGCATTGGGTGAAAAAACGCTCGTTGTGGACATGCGCAAACCGGAAGTATTTAAAAAGGGTCATATTAAAGGTGCTGTAAATGTTGAAATGCCTGAATTGCCTGGTTATTTCGCGGAAAAAATCAAGCCTTTTGAATACGACAAAATCATACTTGCCTGTTATTCGGGACAAAGTTCAAGTTATGCGACTTCGTTACTCCGGCTGATGGGTTACGGGAATGTATATTCCCTGCGTTTGGGGATGAGTGGCTGGAATCCGAAAATGGACAACAAATGGGCGGCAGGAATTTCGTCGGAATATGAATCGAAACTTGATACTACAACTTTCGAAAAAGCACCTGCCGGAGACTTTCCTTTGTTGAATACCGGGAAAACTGCAGGGGCAGAAATTTTCGATTCACGGATAATCCCGCTTTTCAGCGATTACGAAAATGCCACCATTTCTGCCGACACGGTTTTCAGCCATCCTGAAAAATACTATATCATTAATTACGAACGGAAAGATAAATACGACACCGGTCACATTCCGGGTGCCATCAGGTACAAACCCGGCGGAACGCTTGGCATTATTTCTGAAATGCAGACCATTCCGGCTGATAAAGAAATTGTTGTTTATTGCGGAACCGGGCACAATTCAGCGTTTGTTACCGCTTATCTCCGCTTGTTTGGCTACAATGCAAAAACGCTTCGCTTTGGAAACAATGCGTTTATGCACAACAAAATGATTCAGGATGAAACGACCATGTCGTGGCAACCCTATCGGAAAACCGATACAAAGAATTACCCGGTGGTAAAATAAGAAATCAGATAAATAATATAGAAAATCCGGTTCATCAGACGATGAGACCGGATTTTTTGTTTTTGAAACTAAACAATAAACTAACTTAAAACTATTTACTTTTTGCTGAGGTCTTTGTAATACAATTCTTTTGCTTCAATCACCATTCCCGGGTTGTGGCACTGAATGGCAAAATATCCTTTTGTGTATTCACTGTCATCATAGGTCATAACCAATTGTTCATTAATCCAGAACTCGATGTGGGTACCCACTGCTTTAATCCGGTAGTCAAACCATTCGCCATCTTTGGTGAGGTTAGCAGTTGCTTTTCCTGTTGGGGTTCCGGGTTTCCAGAGCCAGCCTGTGTGAGCTTCCTGGCTGTTACAAATCTGTGCTTCGTATCCACGCGGGTAAACATCGGGATTATCAGCCGGCGGATTGGCCCTGAAATACAAACCACTGTTGGCATCTTTGCCGGTACTTGTAATTCTGAATTTTCCCTTTACTTCAAGATCGGTCAGTTCAGGTGTTGCATAAATATGCCCGTTGGCACCTTCTCCAACCAGCACTCCGTCTTTTACCACCCAGGTTGCCTTTCCGCGAACAGTCCAGCCATCCAGGTTTTTGCCATTAAACAGAGATTTCCATTTTGGTTCCTTCGCAGTACTGGTCAGAACTGCAATTGTCAAAACAAATATTAATACAAAATATCTTTTCATAACAATAGATTTGAATTGTCCGAAACTCCTCATTTTTCACAACTTATACTAATAAAATATTGTCAGTCATACCATAAATATAAACAGTTGCAATATTTTTTAATGTGTAATTTCAACCTGTGATAAATCTGAAAAATGATGAAAAAACAGAAAAACACGAAGGCGGAAAAAACAATCCACACTCAATTATTGCTCCTCGTTTTGCTGGTTCTTTTTGTTGGCTGTAACACCGGGGTAAAAAATCAGGGTGAAATTTTAAACAAAGAAGAAAAAGAACAAGGCTGGGTGCTTCTTTTTGATGGAAAAACATTTGCAGGCTGGCGTGGTTTGGGCCGCGACACAGTGGAAACCAGCCACTGGAAAGTGGATAATGGGATGATTCATAAATTGAAAAACGATGATGTACCACCCCTTCCAAACGGTGAAAAAATCAATGGCGGCGACCTGATGACGATTGATACTTTTGAAAGTTTTGAGTTTTCTTTTGAATGGAAGATTCTGAGCGATGGCAACAGCGGGATTAAATACAATGTTTCTGAAGAAATTTCGAAAACCTACGGTTCAGGATTCAATGCCCTGGGTTTTGAATACCAGATTCTCGATGATTCAGCCCAAATGTATAAAGATCTGAAACCAACCCAATTTACAGGTGCACTTTACGAAATGTACGCATCGCAAAACGTTCAGTTAAAACCTGCCGGAGAATTTAACCAGGGCCGGATTCTTGTAAATGGAAATCATGGCGAACACTGGGTAAACGGAATAAAAGTGGTGGAATTTGAGTTTGCCACCGCAGAATTCGATTCGCTGTTCAGGTTGAGCAAATATGCCAAATACCCTGATTTTGAAAAGAAACGAAGCGGTCACATTGTAATTACCAACCACAGCGATGAGTCGTGGTACAGAAATATAAAAATCAGAAGGATAAAGTAAAAACATGTGGCTGAAGCCCATTTTTTTTTGCATTTTATTACCGTTGGCTTAAGCCAACGGCAAAAAAGAAATTAATAACAGGACTTTAGTCCCAAAAACATAGAATGATGAAAATACTCCAACTAATTGCGTTGTTAACTACCTTAACTTTTCTTGCTCACGCCCAGGTTCGTATTTATCCCGACCCGAAACCCGGTTATGAACAACGCATCCGCGATCACATCAAAAATATGCGGATTGTGGACACACATGAACATTTGATGAATCCGACAGGAATTGCCAAAAGTGTGATGTGTGATTTTACATTGTTGCTGCATCACTATGCCGATGACGACATTAAATCGGCAGGAATGTCAAAAGCTGTTTTTGACGGAATGCTGGGTGATACTTCGCTGACCGTGCTACAAAAATGGAACCTGGTAAAACCCTACTGGGAGAAATCGAAAAACACAGCCTACAACCGGGTGGTTCTGCTGACTATCAAAGAACTTTTCGGTATCGATAAACTCAACGAAACCACGGTTGAACCGCTTTCAGCCAAAATCAGAGAAGCCTATCAAACCAATTGGTTTGATTATGTGGTGGAGGAAAAATGCAAAGCAGACTTTGTAATTGTGGATGGAGGAGACAGAAGTTTTGGTGATCCGGCCAAATTCAGATACGTTCAAAGGTTTGGTTATTACGGGCTTGCTTCAAAACCAGATATTGAAAAACTTGCAGCAAAAAATGGTATAAAAATTACAACGGTCGACAACCTGACTGCTTCACTGGAAGCCGATTTTAAAAATGCTTACGAAAAAGGATTTCTGGCAGTTAAAAACGGAACTGCTTACAGCAGAACACAATATTATGAAGATGTTAATAAAGAAGTTGCGGAGAAAACGCTGGACAAGATTCTGAAAAGTGATCAACCGCTTCCTTTTGATTCGGTAAAACCGCTTTCTGACTACATGTGGCACCGGACCATTGAACTGGCCCGGAAATACAACAAACCCATCCAGATTCACACAGGGTTGCAGGCCGGCGACGGGAACATCATTGAAAACTCCAACCCCACCCTTCTGACGAATCTTTTTTTGCAATACCGCGATGTAAAATTTGTACTTTTTCACGGTGGATACCCGTTCGGCAGCGAACTGGCCAGCCTGGCCAAAAATTTTCAGAATGTTTACATCGATCTTTGCTGGCTGTACATTATTTCGCCTTCGTACAGCGAAAGATACCTGCACGAGTGGCTCGAAACCGTTCCGGTGAATAAAATAATGGCTTTTGGCGGCGATTACCACAACATCGAAAATGTTTACGGCCACCTGCTTTTTGCCAAAGAAATTGTGGGTAATGTATTGGTTGAAAAAGTGAAATGTGGCTATTTTTCAGAAGAAGAAGCCATTCGTTTTGCTGATAGGTTGCTGCACGACAATGCAGTGGAACTGTTTGGGCTGAAATAAAAATCGCGGATTGTATTTTATCTGCAATCCGCGAAATATTCAAAGTTTAATTTATTGCGTCTCTAAGCCCTTTGCCAGGTCTGAACTTTGGCACTTTGGCAGCTTTTACTGTTAATACCTCGCCTGTTCTTGGATTACGGCCAGATCTTTCTTTCCTTTCAGATGTAGTAAAAGAACCAAAACCTGGTAAGATCACCGAGTCACCACCGGCAATGGCATTCTTTATTGAATTGTGGTAAACATCAACAAGTTTTGCAGCCGCAGCTTTTGAAACATTTGCCTCTTTGGCAATTATTCCAATTAAATCGCTTTTGTTCATTTTTTGAATTTTTTAAGTTTAATAATACAATTTTCGTACTGAAAAACAGCCACTTCTGCAGTTTGTTCAAAAAAGTTGAAAAAAGAAAATAAAACTCTGATCTACAAAACAAACCTTTTACTTTTATTTTACACCAGTCATCGAAGGCGGCACCGCATTTTTACCGACTCCCCATTTTTTGTTGGGTTCTGCCCCCATTTTAAAAACCAGTTCGCCGCCTTTTATAATCTCTCCGTGTGCAATCCACGTTCTGTCAAAAGGCTGCCCGTTGAAAGTGACCGACTGGATGTATTTGTTTTCTTTTGAATTATTGAGTGCTTTGATGACAAACGATTTTCCACCTGCCAGCGAAAGTTTTGCTTCCCCCAAAACCGGACTTCCTATGGTGTAAACCGGCAAACCAGGTGTTACCGGGTAAATTCCCATGGCACTTAGAACATACCACGACGAAAGCGACCCCATGTCCTCGTTGCCACACAATCCGCCGGGGCCGCTGCGGTACAACTCTTCGCAAACCTGGCGGGCGCGTTCCTGGGTTTTCCATGGCTGGCCTGCATAATTATAAATGTAGGCCACATGATGCGAAGGCTGGTTTCCGTGCACATACTGCCCGATGGTTCCCACAACACCCACATATTTCGGGGGAGTGATATTCACGTCCATGTCAAAAAACGTATCTAATTTTTCGGTAAAAGCTTTGTTCCCGCCAAAAAGATTAATCAAACCCTGCACATCGTGCTGCACCGACCAGATGTACTGCCAGGCATTCGACTCGGTGTAGTGACGGTTCGGGCGGCGTCCCACCAACAGTGGATCGAAATATTTGTAATAATGATGGTTTCCTTCGGTTACAATCTCCTGTTCACGGCCATTCAGCGCTTCCAGGAATGTTCCGTCAGCTTTTTTCGGTCGCATGAATTGGGTTTCAGCATCCCAAAGATTCGCATAATTTCCGGCACGTTTCATAAATAAATCGTAGTCGGCTTTTTCGCCCAGTTCCTTTGCCAGTTGTGCAATGCACCAGTCATCGTATGCCAGCTCGAGTGTGTTGGGAACCGATTCGGTTACTTTGTCAACCGGTGTGTAACCCAGTGCTTTGTAAAATTCCAATCCTGAACGGCTGGAGTGTGCCAGCCTTGGTTCAGTGGGAGTTTCGAGGGCTTTTCGTTTCATTTCCCTGTACAGAAACTTCACATCGAAATCGCGGAACCCTTTCATGTAGGCATCCACAATTACCGGAATCAGGTGATCGCCAACCATCGCTTCTCCAAAAACATTCAGAAAATGTTGCGCTGGAAGCCAGCCATAATGTTCGGTTTTAGCCGCAATTGATTTGATAAAATCGTCAACATGTTCAGGTGCAGTCAAAGTCAGCAATGGATGCTGGGAGCGATAAGTATCCCAGCACGAAAACGAACCATAAAAGTCGAAATCTTTGGCAACATGAATTTTCTGGTCTGAATCAATGTATTTTCCATCCACATCGCTTGAAATATATTGTGCCAGGAATGAATGGTACAAAGCTGTATAGAAGATTTCCTTCTGGTCATCGGTTCCTTCAACCGTAATTTTTGAAAGCTCTTTATTCCAGGCTTCGCGGGCTTCGTTTTTCACACGGTCAAAATTCCAGTCAGGAATCTCGGCTTCCAGGTTTTTGCGGGCGCCCTCAACGCTTGTGTACGATATTCCCACTTTTACCAGCACCGCCTCGTTTTCTTCGGTTTTGTAAGTTACAAAAGCCCCTATTTTGCTTCCAATTTCACCGCCTTTGTACGGCCAGATGCTGCCACCCGATTCCGGTGTTACATATTCAGTGTCAAAAGTTCCGTAATAGCGGAACGGTTTACTGAATTCGGCCACAAAATAGACTTTTCCCAGACCTGCGCTTTTGGCTCCTTCAATCCGGTTGTTATTGATGATTTTAAATTCCGAAAGTTCTGCTGCTTTCATGGTTCCAATCTGGTGACCTAAATCGAGAATAATCCTTGCATTTTCGGTTTTTGGAAATTTGTAGCGGTGAAAACCTGCCCGTTTCGTGGCAGTCAGTTCCACCTTAATATTGTAATCTTTCAATAACACCGAATAATAACCGGGTGAAGCTGTTTCATCATCGTGACTGAACCGCGACCTGTAACCATCCTCCGGATTTTTGGCCGTTCCCGGAATCACCTGTAATTGGTTATTAACCGTGGGCATTAACATCACCTCGCCGCCGTTTACCATTCCCACCCCGCTCCAGTGTGTATGGCTGAAACCGATAATCGAATTATCGCCATAAACATAACCGGCACAATAGGTCCATCCTTCTGTTCCGGTGTCGGGCCCCAGGTGTACCAAACCATACGGAAGACAGGGCCCCGGGTAAGTGTGCCCGAAAAAATAGGTTCCAAGGAAAGGATTGACAAAATCTGGTGGTTTTTTTGCGGTTTGTGCTGTTCCTGTAAATGTAAAACCCAGAATTAGCAGGGGCAGAAACAAGGCGGAAAATCTGGTATTCATGGTAAATGTTTTTAATTCAAATTAAAAAACAGTCAGACTTTACAAATCTTAACCTGAATTGCAAAATTATATTTTAAAAATCAACTCAAAGGTTAAAAGATAATGCAATCTGACTAAAATAACAGAAGTTTTATTAGTGTGTTTCGTATTATTTTGTCATCATGAAGTACTGTGAATAAATACTTTAACAACGAGCAATATATTTTTTTATGAAAACGATAAATCGATTTAGCTTATTCAACTTATTTTTTACCGGAGTTATTCTAATAACGTCCTGCACAAAAACTGAACCTGTTCAAAAATTCAGGATCGAAAACCTGAAAAGCGGCTGGAAAATTCAATCGAGTGAAAAACTGTCCGGCATTGACGATGCTGCAGTTTCACAAAATGGTTTTGATGTTTCGGGCTGGTACGAAGGGGTTGTTCCCGGAACTGTGATGGGTGCGCTCACCGATTTTAAAGTGATTGAAGATCCCACTTTCGGTATCAACATGAAAAATATGGACCCTTCCCAGTTTCAGAAACCGTGGTGGTACAGAAGTACTTTTCAGATTTCGGCCGATGACCTGAAAAAGAACGTCTCGCTGCGTTTTAACGGAATCAGCAACCGTGCCGACTTGTGGGTAAACGGGAAAAAAGTGGCCGGTGACCAGGAGTTTTCGGGAACATACAGAATGTTTTCGTTTAATATCAATCCTTTTATTCAGGAAGGCGAAAACACACTGGCACTGAAAGTTACACAATATGCCAACGGCGAATACCTGCTGGGTTTCTGCGACTGGAACCCGCTGCCAACCGACCGCAGCATGGGAATTTTCAGGGAAGTTTTCCTGGAAGTTAACGAAGGTGTTAAAATCCGCAGTCCGTTTATCTATTCAAAAGTGGATACTGTTTCGAAAAGCGCTGCCGACTTGTTTGTTCAGGCCGAAATTGTTAACAGCACCGACAAACCGGTTGAAGGTATTTTCAGTCTCGATTACGAAGTAGGAAAACTGGAACAAAAAGTAACAGTTGAAGCCAACGACACACTTTCAGTGAGACTGAGCCCGCAGGATTTCAGCCAGCTTTCGGTAAAAAATGTGGAATTGTGGTGGCCCAACGGAATGGGCAACCCAAAACTTTACAACCTGAAAGCCGAATTTAAAGTCGGAAACAAAATATACGATTCTGTTGAAAAGAAATATGGTATCCGCGAAATCAGGAGTTATCTGAATAAAGATAAAAACAGGGCTTTCGAAATCAACGGCAAATTTGTGATGCCAAAAGGCGGTGGCTGGGCCGATGATATTTTTCTGCGCGACACCCGCAAATCGGTGGAAGCACAAATGCGTTACATCCGCCACATGGGCTTGAACAGCATCCGTGCCGAAGGTTTCTGGGGAAAAGACGAAGACCTTTACAATCTTTGCGATGAATACGGAATTTTGGTAATGGTGGGCTGGAACTGCATCTGGGAATGGGAGGAATACCTGCTGAAGGAATGTCATGAAAAATACGGTGGCGCTGTTACTCCCGAAGATATCGAACTGCTGGCTGCCATGTGGAAAGACCAGATGTTGTGGCTCAGAAATCATCCGAGTATTTACATCTGGATGCTGGGCAGCGACAAACTTCCGCACCCCAACCTCGAAATGAAATATGTGGCCCTGTTTAATAAATACGATCCGTCGCGGCCTTATTCAACTTCGGCGGGTGGCGCAGGAACCGAAAACAACAACATTGTTGCAGAAGTTCCGCTGGTAAGCGATATCAGCGGCCCGACCGGGATGAAAATGTTGGGCCCGTACGCCTGGACTCCGCCTCATTACTGGTTTACTGACACCATGTTGGGTGGCGCTTACGGATTCAATACCGAAACCTGCCCGGGTGCCACCATTGCTCCGCTGGCTTCGCTGAAAAAAATGATGCCCGAAGAAGCGCTTTGGCCAATCGACAAAACCTACTGGGAATACCACACCGGCCGAAATGAGTTTACCTCGCTCGACCGCGATATCACAGCCATTAACGAGCGTTACGGAAAATCATCAAACGTGGAGGAATTCTCGTACAAAGCGCAGGTGAACAACTACGAAATCATGCGCCCGCAGTTTGAGGCTTTTATTGCCCACAAACCGAAAAGTACAGGGCTTGTTCAGTGGCAGCTCAACTCGGCCTGGCCAA
Source organism: Draconibacterium sp. (assembly GCA_036735485.1). GTDB lineage: Bacteria > Bacteroidota > Bacteroidia > Bacteroidales > Prolixibacteraceae > Draconibacterium. The sequence goes on from DAINOH010000076.1 coordinate 19,755, forward strand.
AACTTATCTGGCAGTTATACGACACCTACCTGCAACCCAATGGTTCTTTTTACGGCGTGAAAAAAGCATGTGCCCCGCTTCATGCAATCTACCGTTACGGGTTTGATGATATTTATTTAGCCAACGAAGACCTGAACGATGCCAAAAACCTGACCGTGAAAATCAGGGTTTTCGATATTAACTCAAAAGAAATTTTTACTGACGAATGGAAAGGCGAAATTCCGTCGAACATCTCAAAATTTATTTATAAGATGCCTGAAATTAAAAATCTCACCCCGGTTTATTTCCTCGACCTCAGGATTCTGAACGAAGCAGGACAGGAAGTTGACAATAATTTCTACTGGCTATCCACTAAAAAAGATGTGCTTGATTACGAAGCATCCAAAAAGCTTTCGTGGCCGTTCTACACGCCAACCAAAGCATTTGCCGATTACAAAGCGCTTGACAAACTGACAAAAATCAAACTTGAATACAATTACCAATATGGTAAAGACGACCAGTTTGGTATTGTTACACTGAAAGTAAAAAATCCATCAGAAACCGTTGCTTTCTTCAACTTCCTCGATGTGATTGATTCGCAAACAAGCCAACCCGTGCTGCCAATTTACTGGAACGACAACTACGTTTCGCTGTTGCCGGGCGAAGAAAGAACGTACGAAGCAAAGTTCTTCCTCACCGATATGAAAGGTGAAAAACCTGTCATCGAAATCAGGGGCTGGAATGTTGAAAAAGTGACACTTAATTAGAATGAAAAGAAATTATTTCATAGTAGTCCTCATCTTTTTTATCTTTTTCGTCATTTCGTTTCTGACGAATATTATTGGTCCGCTGGTACCCGAGGTAATAAAAGGGTTCAGCGTGAGCAAAGGAATGGCAGGACTGCTGAACTTCTCGTTTTTCATCGCTTATGGAGTAATGTCAATTCCGGCCGGAATTCTGACCGAAAGATATAAAGAGAAAAAAGTAATAACAGCTGCTTTTTTGTTGGCAACATCCGGCGCATTGTTGTTTTCGGCATACCCGTCATTCGGGATTTACCTGCCTTCGCTTTTCCTCATCGGGATGGGGATGGCCATTTTGCAGGTGGCGATTAATCCACTGTTACGGGTTTCCGGCGGAGAAGAACATTTTGCTTTCACCTCGGTGCTGGCGCAGCTGTTTTTTGGCGGCGCTTCGTTTCTGAGTCCGTTGCTTTATTCTTACCTGGTTACTAATCTTTCGGCCGGTAATACTTCGGGTTTTCTTTTATCGACATTAAACGGCCTGGTTCCCGGCGATTTGAAATGGGTTTCGATTTACTGGATATTTGCCGTAATTGCCGCAACGATGGTAATAGTTGTCCTTGTTTCGAAATTCCCGAAAGTTGAATTAAACGAAGAGGAAAAAGTTGGCAGTTTCTCCACCATCAAAGAATTGCTGAAAAATAAAACCGTAATTCTTTTCTTTTTCGGAATCATGGCTTACGTAGGAACTGAACAGGGCGTGGCCAGCTGGATTTCGAAGTTTCTACAGGATTACCACGGCATGAGCCCCGAAGTGGAAGGTGCCAAAGCTATTTCATGGTTCTGGGGATTGCTCACAGTGGGATGTATTCTCGGTTTGGGTTTGCTGAAACTGATGGACAGTAAAATTGTGCTGCGGATTTTTGTTCTGGCAGCCATGATTTCGCTGGCAACAGCGCTGTTTACAGGCAACGGAAAAATTGCCTACTACGGATTTATCATGGTTGGATTTTTTGCATCGGTAATGTGGTCGGTGGTATTCTCGCTCGCCCTGAATTCGCTGCCCAACAATCACGGTGCTTTCTCCGGAATTCTTTGTTCCGGAATTATCGGCGGAGCAATCGTGCCGCTTATTGTGGGTGTAATTGGCGATAAATTCGGATTAAGAGTCGGGATGTTGTTTGTTTTCATCACCCTGAGTTATCTGCTAAGCATCACATTCTGGGCAAAACCACTTATCAAAAACAAAACAATCAGTTTTAAAACTGACAGAACATAAAATGAATCTGAAAAATGCAAATCAATTCGTTCACCCCGCCCCTAAAGCCTGGCTTGCCGTCAGGCAGGGGAGCGATTTGATTTTTCGTGCTCCCTTTAGGGATGGGGTAAACACGGAAAATCAATTAATGGTGCAGTAAATACTTATTCTCATTACAGAAAGACAAGAAATAGCAATCAATTTTAAACGTAATAAATCAGGAAAATAACATGAACAAATTAGCAATTAACGGCGGAACCCCCGCAAGAAATGCAAAAGTAAATCCCTGGCCAAAATGGCCGGTTTGGGATGAAAAAGAAGAAATAGCGCTGCTTGAAGTTTTAAACAGTGGCGTTTGGTCATACAACGGACCCAAAGAAATGGAATTCGACAAAAATTTTGCTGAATATACCGGCGTGAAATACGCGATTTCGGCTGCCAATGGAACCGTAACTTTGCAAATGGCGCTGGAAGCCTGTGGTGTGGGCGTTGGCGACGAAGTGATTTTGCCTGGCCTTACCTGGCAGGCAACTGCAGCCACCATTCTTGATGTGAATGCAACACCCATTTTGGTGGATGTTTGTGAAGATACCTGGTGTATCGACCCGAAAGCCATCGAAGCAGCTATCACTCCGCGTACAAAAGCCATCGTTCCGGTGCATTTGTATGGCAGTTTCTGCGACATGGACGAAATTATGCGCATCGCAAAAAAACACAATCTTTACGTGATTGAAGACTGCGCCCACAAGCACGGTGGTGAATGGAACGGCAAAAAAGCAGGCAGCATCGGCGACATCGGAAGTTTCAGTTTCCAACTTTCTAAACACCTCACAGCCGGTGAAGGCGGCGTGGTAACCACCAACAGCTTCGAACTGGCCGAAAGACTTGATGCGCTGCGTAACTGTGGCCGTCGCCCGGTGATGGAAGAAACAGCCGATAAAGGTGCCGGTGTGTATGTTGACCAGGGAAATTTCCTTCAGTCGGGAAACTATCGTATTACCGAATTCCAGGCTGCCATTCTGGTGGAAGCACTGAAAAGAATGCCGGAACAAAACAAAAACCGTGATGCCAACGGCATTTACCTGAATTCGCTGATTGCCAAAATTCCGGGCATCAAACCGATGAAAC
>DAINOH010000077.1:0-22848 GCA_036735485.1 Draconibacterium sp.
GTGATTTTACCGGTTACAATGAGGTGGCTGATGTGTTCGGCCAACACCACAATACAGGCCGGTGCAATAATGGCAATTGCATTGGGGTCCCAAACCGGTGCCTGAAAATGCGGAAGTCCGAACCAGGGAGCGTTTGCAATGGCGGCAGTGTCAACCATTCCCATGGCGAGCGCCAGCAGATAACCGGCCACAACGGCAATCAGAATTGGAATCACCTGCATAAATCCCTTAAACATCACCGAGCCAAAAATCCCGACCAGCAAGGTAAACATTGAAACAATCAGCGTATTGGCTGAAACTTCGAAAGGTGGTACGGTTGACCCTACATTGGTTGGCCACGGTGCCAGGCCTGCCTGTTGTGCGGCAACCGGCGCCAGTTCGAGACCGATGATGGCAACCACGGCCCCCATTACTGCGGGAGGCATCACCACATCAATCCATTTTATGCCCCATTGTTTCACCACAAAGGAGATAACGATAAAAAACAGCCCGAAAAAGATAAATCCGACCTGTGCATGTTGAAAGCCGCCATACGAGCTGATGATCAACAGGGTGGGGGCAATAAATGCAAAACTGGAACCCAGGTAGGCCGGGATACCGCCTTTGGTAACCCAGGTGTACAGCAAAGTGCCGATACCATTCATAAACAAGGCAATGGCCGGATCGACGCCCAATAAAATGGGAACCAGAATGGTAGCACCAAACATGGCCGTGAGATGTTGAAAACTCAGCGGCAAACTTTCAAGAACGGGGAGTTTTTCACGAATTCCGATAATTCTTCTTGTCATTTTTCTGATAGTTTTTTCTGTTGTTGACTTAGCAGGTATTTTATTGATTAATTGGGACCAAAATACCGATAGTTTTGTTAAGTGCAGAGTCGCACTTTTATGGAGTTATTAAAAGATACTAACAGATTCAGAAGAAGAATTTAGCGGCTTTTTTTCTGGGATATTTTGTAGTCGGGTAGTTACAATTTGTTGATTTTGTGTATATAAGACAGGTTGCCGGCAACGAAGGCCCGCAGCAGATAAATGCCGGGAGATAAATCAGAAATGTTGATTTTAAAGGTGTGTTTTGTTTCCGGATTTCCGGTTTTCAGCATTCTGCCACTCAGGTCGGTGATGGAGTAAGTTTTTATGACTGTTCCCTGCGGGTCAACTGCAATTTCAGTGCGTGCCGGATTGGGATAAACAAGCAGCCTGCCTTCCAATGTGAACTCGTTTGCAGATGTCATGATATCGGTGGCAGGCATCCAGTTTTCTGCCAGTGAATTATCGGCATGTAAATCTTTTAACTGTAGAAAATATCCTTCGCCGTCCGGGGCTTCGGGCCAGGGAATTGTATCGGAATAACGGACAGAATCAATCACATTGCCGAATGCATCGGCCAAAACAATTTTTTCTGATTTATTTGAAAGTTCGCGTGCATATTCACCGAATGGAACTAAGCCATAAAGTGCCGTGAATTTGGCAGAGTTTCCGGCAAGCAGAAGTTTTTTCCCGGCACCGATTGTTGAACCGGCCGGAAACTGGTACCCGATTCCCAGTTCGCGCATGTAAATTCCGGTGAGATTAACAGTTGCAGTGCCTGTATTCGTGATTTCGATAAATTCGTAATCCGAACTTTCTGTGTCTTCATCCGATTGAGGGTGGTAATTGATTTTAGAAATCACCAGTGGCGGAAGCACGGGATTGGCGCAGGCATCATATTTTGAAAGCCTGGCATTCATCCAGCTAAACCGCTCACGCAGCCAGTTTTTCATGGCTGCTATTTCCCCGCTGTGGTCAGGAATGGTACCCCATCGGGTATTTTCACGGGTACTGGCTTCTGAAATTTCGCTGACAAAAGCATCAATGTCCGAACAGATTTTTTCATAGTTCAGCGGTCCGTTTTCAATGGTTGCTTCCTTCCATCTTCTTGTTAAATAACATTTGAAAGTGCCATTGTAATACAGGTCTCTCCAAAATTTCGATCCTGTGTTTCCACCGCCTTCGAATTGCCAGATATTATAATGACTTCTGTCAAATCCCCAGTGAAAAAGATCATTTCCATAGGTCAGGTCAAAATCCCAGACAGGCCCTGCACGCAGTTTCCCCATGCGATCTTTGTGGAAATACGTGCTGTACTGGTATCCGTCGGTATTGGAAGCCAGTTCGTTGATAATCATAAAATCGACAAAACTGGGAATGTCAATTATCGAAGGAAAACCGTTTGTAATCTGGGCATTCTGAGCCGAGGCCACTTTTTGCAGGTTAGTGAACTGATTTTTTATGTAATTTTTTTGAGTTGAGGTGATTTCATCCGAGGCCGGATCATCACAGATATAATCCGTCCACCCGGCATAAGATTCCATGCCCCAGTCAACCACATCGCCGCCGGTGGTTTTGTCGGCTTTCACAATATAACCACCGGTAACCGAAACGGCAGCATTATCCGTTTCATCCATTTCTGCAATATCAATCCGGTTTTTGTCGATTTTCAGTTTTTCCATCAGAATGTACAATCCTTTGTAGTCGCCGTTAATCATCACTTCGCAATATCTTTCGCGGGTGGCATAATTTCCCAGTTGGCGGGCAAGATAATACGAAAGGTAGTTTCTGATGAGTGACGGGTCATAAGCGATGGAATTTAAAATCCAGTCATTTTCCTCCGGCATTCCGAGAATGGAAACATTGTTTTTGGTGATATTGTCCTCTTTATAAGTTGTAAATCCGTATGGTTTTTTTGGTAACGACTGTGATGAAGAACCCCTGATTTCAATTTTTATTCTTCCTGAATAATTCAAATATTGGGGATCGCTGGCATTTGAAACTTTATTTCGCGAACCATCAGGCGAATCAATGATTTTCAGGGTCGCGCCAATTTTGGGTTCATCCGGGATTTCCCTGTTTCCATCGGTTGTAATAATCACAATCGGCAGATTACTTTCCCTGAAACCCTGAGCTTTGATTACAAAACAAAATGACAGAAAAATAATGGAAATGAATAGTTGCTTCATTGGCACATCCTGCGGTTTATAACTGATCAGCTTTTTTCGGTTTTTTCTTTTTAACGGTTTCCTTTCTCAAAATTAACATGGGAAATGCCACGCCAATACCCAACGAAATAAGAATAAACGTTGCTTTTGTGCCAAAATTAACAGTTTGAATGAGATTCTGAATATATAATTCGTTATCGGTGATGTTTGACAGCGACATAAATCCCAGCATCATTTTATAAATGAAAAATCCCGGGATCATGGGAATTACAGACGGAATATAGAAAACCAGCGGCGGACTGTTTTTGAAATGGGCCATCTGGATGCTGATAATCCCGATAACAATTGCTGCCAGAAAGGATGCAAGCACAATTCCCACCTCAAAATGCATGGTGCCGAATTTAATCAGACCGCCTGCTGCTCCCAGAATAACAATGGGCAAAATGGTTCGTTGCGGAACATTGAAGAGAATCCCGAAACCCGCTGCGGCAACTCCGGCAGCCAGACTTTTTATGATGATTTCAAGTATTTCCATTGTCAGAAATTAAAAATTACCCTCGCTGTGAAAACCCCCATTGCAATGGCAAAAGCGATGATTAAAGTATTGAACAACCTCACAAGTCCGTTTTGCGTATTGCCGTCCATCATATCGGTCACCGCGTTGATCATCGGAACTCCCGGGACCAGAAATAATACGGATGTGGAGAACGCCGCATCGGGGTGACTGCCAATCGCAAAAAACTCGGCTGTTCCGGCAATCAGCGACGCCACCAAGGAAGCAAAATAGATACTGATATAAGGATTGAATTTCTTTTTTACAGCAGTCTGCCGGGCATATAAACCGGCAAACGTGGCTGCAAATGCCACCGCCATATCAGGTAGTCCGCCGCCAAAAATCCGGCAGAAGGCAGCACCGGCAAGCCCTACCATGGTTAGTACAATCCATCGCGGATAATGAGGAAGTTTTTTCAGGCGTCGCAGTTCGTTTTCAATCTGCTCAACTGTCCAGTTTTCTTCAAGCACCCGCCAACTCATGCGGCTGACACCACTTACCAGCTTGAAATTCACACCGTGGGGCGAGGTTCGTTTCAGCCTGCTCACCAAATGTTGCTTTTCTTCGTCCATCACTGTTACCATCAGCGCCCGCTGGGTAATCAGCAATTCTATTTTAAAGCCAAGGCCATTTGCCAGTCTTTCCAGTGTTAGCCGGGTACGATGAGTGCTGGCTCCTGAACTCATCAGGGCAGCTCCCACGTCGAGTAAAACATTGCCTACCCGGGGCGCACTATTTGTATTTTCGCTTGTTTCCAAAATCAGTTTTAATTTTTTGCAAAGGTAACTCAAACCGGTCAGGCAACCTTTGTTTCCGTTAATTTTCGGCCTGTTGTTAAATTTCTTTTATAATTCCAGAAACAGATCAGGCGGAAAAACAGGGCAGGCACCATTTTGAGAACACACAAAAGCCGCAGCTTTATTCGCTTTTTGATGGGCAGTTTTTAAATTATCCCCCTGCAAAATTCCGGCAGAGAAAACAGCAATAAACGAATCGCCGGCACCCACTGTATCAGCCACTTTTACCTGAGGCGCATTCAGAAACGACTTTTCATCAGCCGATAAAATCAGGCTGCCATTTGCGCCCAGTGTATAAACGACGTATTTCAGTTTGTAACGGTCAACAAGCTGATTCAACTGCTCTTCTTCAGCTCCGGCAATACCCAACATTTCAGAAACAACTTTCAGTTCTTCGTCATTCAGTTTGAAAATGTCAGCCTGTTTCAACGACAACTCAATAACTTCGGGAGTATAATAATGCTGCCGGAGGTTGATATCAAAAATTTTCAGGCAACCGGGTTTTAAACTGCTCAGTACAGTTTGAATTGTTTTTGCCGAAACCTGGTTTCGATGCCCCAGTGTGCCGAAACAGACTGCATCAAACTGATCCGTGATTTTTTGAATTCCATCGTTAAACCGAATGTTATCCCAGGCTGTGTTTTCGTGAATTGTATAACGTGGCTGACCATTTTCACCACGCTGAACGGTTACGGTTCCGGTAGGAAAATCGTTTTGCTGAATGTAGTTTATGTTCAGATTTAAACGATTGAGTGTCGATAGAAGTTCCCTGCCCAACTCATCATTTCCGACAGCACTGACTAAGATTGCATTGCAACCGGACTGTGAGGCGTGAAAGGTGTAATTGGCCGGGGCACCGCCCGGCATTTTTCCTTCCGGAAAAATATCCCAGAGCAATTCACCAATTCCGGCTACCAAAGGTTTCTCCATATTTTTTCTTTTAAAGATGCAAAAATTCTTCAATAATGGGGGTAAAGAAATCAGGATACAGTTCTTGCCGGATTGAATTCTGTCATAGATTGCCACTTTAAAAACCCGTAATTTCGTACTCTCATTTCAAAACCTGAAAAAAGATGAAATCACATTTTGCCATTATTCTGTTTTTTCTGTTGGCCGTTCCATCAGTCGTTTTTTCCCAGTATTACAATTCCGGAAAGAAATACACTTTTGCTTTGGGAACCGATGATTTTCTGCTGGATGGAAAACCTTTTCAGATGCGTGCTGGTGAAATCCATCCCGACCGCATTCCGCCCGAGCACTGGAGAAACCGCATCCAACTGGCCAAAGCCATGGGACTGAATACTATTGCCTGCTATGTTTTCTGGAGCAACCACGAGACCGAAGAAGGAAAATATGATTTTATCACCTGGAACCGCAACCTGGCTCAGTTTTTAAACATCGTAAAAGAAGAGGGAATGTTTGTTTTTCTGCGCCCCGGTCCATATTGCTGTGCTGAATACGATTTTGGGGCCATGCCTCCCTACCTGCTGAAATATCCCGATATTAAAATCAGGTGCATGGACCCGCGATATACAGCGGCTGCCGAAAAGTATATTGCCGAACTTGCCAAAGTGGTAAAACCATTTCTTGTAACAAAAGGTGGCCCGATTATTTTGCTTCAGGTTGAAAATGAATACGGCAGTTTTGGCAACGACAGAAATTATCTGAAATGGCTGGACGAATTATGGCGGAAAAACGGGATTGATATTCCGTTTACCACCGGCGACGGCCCCACAACATACATGCTCGAAGCCGGCAGTCTGCCGGGACTGGCCGTGGGATTGGATTCAGGTTCGAGTCTGAAAGATTTTGAACTGGCACAGAAAATGAATCCGGGTGTGCCGGTATTCAGCAGCGAAACTTACCCGGGCTGGCTGACACACTGGGGTGAAGAATGGGCAAAAGTAAAACCCGAAAACTTTGGGAAAGAAGTTGATTTTCTGATGAAAAATAATAAATCATTTAACCTGTATGTTTTTCACGGTGGAACCAATTTCGGGTTTACCGCCGGTGCCAATGCCGACCGGATTGAAGGCACTAAAAACGGTATTAATCACAGTTTTATGCCCGACCTGACCAGCTACGATTATGATGCGCCGATTACCGAAGAGGGAAAAGTGACAGAAAAATACAAAGTCATCAGGGAGGTGATACAGAAATATCTTCCGGCTAATGAGAAACTGCCTGAAATCCCGAAAGAGGTACCGGTTGTGAAAGTTCCTGATTTCAAACCGGAGCCATTTACCACGTTGTGGAATAACCTGCCCGAACCGGTAAAACTGGTACAGCCACAACCCATGGAATACCTGAATCAGTACCAGGGAATGATTTTGTATCGCACCAAACTGGTGGGACATAAAAGCGGCAAACTGATTTTACGCGACCTGCACGATTATGCACTTGTTTTTCTGAACGGCCAGTTGATTGACACAGTGGACAGAAGACTTAATGAAAACACGGTGATGCTGCCAAAAACCGATGTCGAGAACCCGGTGCTTGACATTTTGGTTGAGGCAATGGGGCACATCAATTTTGCAGAGTTTATGATTGACAGAAAAGGGATTACCGACAGAGTGATTCTGAATGGAATGACCCTGATGAACTGGGATGTTTACCAGTTTCCGCTCAAAGAAAACTGGATTCAGAACCTGGGTAAAACTGATAAGATATCAGATTTGCCGGGGACATTTTTCAAGGGAACCATCAACCTGAAAGAACCGGCTGATACCTATTTTGATATGTCGGGCTATAGCAAGGGAATGGTGTGGGTAAACGGAAATAACCTGGGAAGATATTGGAAAATAGGGCCGCAGAAAAGATTGTATTGCCCGCAGAGTTTTCTGAAATCAGGAGAAAATAATGTTGTTATTCTTGATTTGTTACAAAAGGAACCGGCCGTGGTAACCAGCGCTGTTTCGCATTAATTTCGAAGTTTTAATAAATAGTTGTTACCATATTGGTAATTTTTGTTATTTTTGAAACATCATTGATATAAAAATGAGAGTTGTTGCCAAAAAAATACTCAGGTTATATTGGGAAAAACATGTTGAAACAGAACAACCATTAAAAACCTGGTATAAGGAAGCGACAAAAGCAAACTGGAATAATCCTGCCGATATAAAAGCAGATTATGCAAAGGTGAGCATTCTGAAAAGTGGCAGGGTAGTTTTTAACATCTGTGGAAATAAACACAGATTGGTGGTGCAGATTAATTATCAACGGCAGTGGGTTTTTATCCGGTACATTGGTACTCATCAGGAATATGATAAAATTAATGCCGAAAAAATTTAAGCGATGAGATTAAAAGTATTAAAAACGGAGGAAGAATTTAATAACGCATTAAAAAGACTGGAAGAAATCTTTGATGCGGAAGCTGACACCCCGGAAGGAGATGAAGCTGAACTTTTAATGTTGTTAATTGAAAGTTATGAGGACGAAAATTATCCGATTGAAGCTCCTGATCCGATTGAAGCAATTAAATACCGGATGGAACAATTGGGCATGAATAACAGTGATTTGGCCGAGATAATCGGTTATAAAAGCAGGGTGTCGGAAATACTCGGAAGAAAAAGAAAGCTGACAGTAAAGATGATCAGAGACCTTCATGTAAAACTTAAAATTCCGTATGAATCTTTAATTGCTGATTAATTTTTCAGAAAATACACAACCGCTGCAACCAGGCCGGCTGAAACCACAATCCAACGCAGGATTTCGGGTTTTATCCGGCCTGCCAGTTTTCCGCCAATCCAGCCGCCAGTGAGCGACCCGAAAATCATGATAAAGGCAATCCACCAGTCCACTTTCCCCGAAAAGGCAAAATAAATGGCTGCGGCCAGGTTGATCACAAAACCCAGCGCCTGCTTCAGGAAATTCAGCCTTGTCATGTTTTCGTCGGTGACAAAGCCCAGAACAGCCATCAATATCACACCCAGTCCGGCACCAAAATACCCGCCATAAACTGCTGCCATAAAAACAGCCCCCATCATAAAAACAGGATTGTGATGCTCCGGGTTTTTATGCCCCAGGCGTCTGATGACCATGTTTTTTATTTTAATCTGGAACGCCAGCAGGGCAGTAGCCACCAAAATAAGGTACGGAATCAGGCTTTTAAAAGCATCTTCGCTGGTGTTCAGAATTAATAATCCGCCTGCCAATCCTCCTAAAACAGAAACAGGCAGTAACTTTTTGAGTCTTCCCGATTGTGATCTGAAAGCGTCGCGCTGCGCCCACATTCCACCAATGGTACCCGGAACCAGCGCCACCGTATTAGTTACGTTGGCAACCACCGGCGAAATGCCGATTGCCAGCAAAGCAGGGAAACTCACCAACGTTCCGCCACCCGCCATGGCATTGATAAAACCAGCTGCCAGGGCTGCCAGAAAAACGAGTATTTCGTTAAAATGCGGCATCAGAATTTTTAAGATTTGCAAAGATGCTAATTGCATGGATAGGTTAATTCATAAAATCGGCTTTTTATCGAAGTTTTTATCCCGAAAAATGGATTGTGATTCAATATGTTTTAAATTTGACATAAGCAGAACTTTATAAAATCAGAATTATGAAAAGAATTTTGCAATTGGTTGCCCTCCTGATTGTTGCCATTGTGTTGGTTTATATGCTGGGGCCAAAACCTCCCAAACCGGTTTTGAAAAACGATTTACCTGTAATTTCAGCAAATATCAGTGAACTTGAAAATACAGCCGCAAAAAACGATTCAGGATTCAATGTAAAACCCGATAACCAAACGCGGATAATCTGGGCAAACGACACGCTGAAACAGCCAACTAAATATGCACTGCTTTATCTGCATGGTTTTTCGGCATCGTGGTACGAAGGTTATCCGTCCAACGTGGATTTTGCGAGGAAATTTGGTTTCAATGCCTATTTTCCGCGGCTGGCCTCGCATGGAATTATTACCGATGATGCGTTAATTGACATGACACCCGACCGTTTGTGGGAATCGGCCAAAGAAGCGTTGATGGTTGCGCATCTGCTGGGCGAAAAAGTGATTATTATGAGTACTTCAACCGGAGGTACACTGGGATTAAAACTGGCTGCCGAATTTCCTGATCTGGTTGATGCCTTGATTCTGTATTCGCCAAATATCAAAATCAATAACAGTGCTGCCTTTTTGTTGTCAAAACCCTGGGGATTGCAGATTGGCAGAAAAGTCACCGGGAGCACGCACCGTGTCACCAACGAAAATTTTGATTCAAAAGATTGCCAATACTGGGATTGCCGCTACCGGATGGAAGCAGTGGTTTACCTGCAGCAACTGGTGGAAGCCACCATGAAAAAATTCACTTTTGAAAAGGTGAAAACTCCTGTATTTCTGGCCTATTATTATAAAGATGAAACGCACCAGGATGAAACCGTTCGGGTTGACGCCATGCTTGAAATGTTCGATAAACTGGGAACCGGCTCAGAATTAAAAGAAAAAATGGCGTTTCCTGAAGCCGGAAATCATGTAATTGCCTGCGAACTGACTTCTAAATCGTACAGGGAAGTTTTTGACGAAACAGTAAAATTTGCTGAAAAGGTATTGAAACTTCAGCCGGTAGCCGAATAACTGCCATTTTATAATTGTTTCGGTTACACAATTTTTGCAGCGGCAGCTTCATCAATAAACCAGATCAATTCGCCATTTTGGGGTGTGATGTAATAGGCGGGTAATAATTTGGCGGCTTCATCATCATTCATAATTTCTGCAATCCGCTGTGCTTTGCTTTCACCGGTTACAAGAAAGTAAATCCGGTTGGCATTGTTCAGCACTTTCCCGGTCAGTGTAATTCGTTTTTGTCCCGACAAAGGATGACTGGTGACGGCACAAATCCGTTCATCTTCAAATAGTTCAATTTCGTCGGGAAAGATGGATGCTGTATGGCCATCTTCACCTAAACCCAGAATCACAAGATCAAAAACCGGATTGTCGCCCCGGAAATTCAGGTTTGCTTTTATTTCTTCGGAATAACGGATTGCCTCTTTTTCAGGATCTTCTTCTCCCCTGATCCGGTGAATATTTTCAGCAGGAATCAGAATCGCAGAAAATAAAAGGTCATTTGCTGCCTTGAAATTACTCTGATCACTTTCCGGTGAAACGCATCTTTCGTCGCCCCACCAGAAATGAACCCGTTCCCATTCAATTTCAGCCTGGTATTTTGAACTCAGTTTGCGAAACAACAACAAAGGCGTATTTCCTCCTGATAACAGAATGTGAATTGGCTCCTGAACTGAAGCTTTTGTCAGTTGGTAAATTTCCTTAGCCAGCGATTTTACCGTTTTTTTCGGATTCTTGTAAATTTTAACTTCGGTAGATCCAGCCATATTCCCGGATTTTAAATTTGGTTTTGAAAAATAAGGAATTTATTACAGTTCACAATAAAGTCCGTCGTTTGTGAGGTTTTTACACGGATATCTCCAACTGGCCCCGGTAATCAGCCGGTCAGCATTCTCCGGCCCCCAGGTTCCGGCCGGATAACCATAAATCGGAATTTCAGGATTGGTTTCCCAGGCATTTAAAATTGGCTGAACAAACTGCCAGGCCTGCTCAACAGCGTCACCCCTGGCATACAAAGTGGCATCACCCTGCATACAATCCAGCAGCAATCTTTCATAAGCCGAAGGAACGATGACATTGGCGAGATCGGAATAATGAAAATCCATATTCACGGTTTGTACATCGAACCCGGCACCCGGTGTTTTCATGCCAAATTTCAGCAAAATACCTTCGTCGGGCTGTATTCTGATGATCAGTTGATTATTAACCGGTCCGGCAGTTTTGCCAAAAAGCTGGTGAGGTACTTTTTTGAAATGAATCACCACTTCAGTAACCCGTGTTGGCATTTTTTTCCCGGTACGGATATAAAACGGAACACCCGCCCAGCGCCAGTTATCGATAAAAAACTTCAAGGCCACAAATGTTTCGGTTCTCGAAAGCGGATCAACACCAGATTCCTCGCGGTATCCCGGTACTTTTTCGCCTTTGATAACCGATGCTGTGTATTGTCCGCGGATTACATTCCGGTCGATCATGTTTTCACGAAATGGCCGGAGTGACTGAAAAACCTTTACAATCTCGTTTCTGATGGCATTGGCTTCGATTATTACCGGAGGTTCCATGGCCACAAATCCAACAAGCTGCATCAGGTGGTTTTGTACCATGTCGCGCAAAGCGCCCGAGTGGTCGTAATATCCGCCCCGGCCTTCAACTCCGAGGCTTTCGGAAGAGGTGATTTCCACGCGGTCGATATAATTATGGTTCCAAAGTGGTTCAAATATGCCGTTTGAAAAACGTGTAACCAACATATTCTGAACCGTTTCTTTTCCTAAGTAATGGTCGATCCGGTAAATCTGGTCTTCATCAAAATAATTGAGCAACTGAATGTTCAGTTCTCTGGCAGTTTCGAGATTGGTGCCAAAAGGTTTTTCCACAATCAGCCTTCTGAAATTTTTATCCGAACGGCTTAATCCGTTTTTATGCAGAAATTGCGGGATTACACTGTAAAGCGAGGGTGGGGTGGAAAGATAAAAAATATAATTTTCAGGTATTTCGAGTTTTTTTGTTAATTCATCCAAACGATTTTTCAGCGGAATAAAATCATCTTCCGAATCGTTTGAAACAGGCTGGTAATAAAGTTTTTGCAGGAAAGTTGATGTATCTTTATCATCCGGGAGAAATTCGGTAGCCCGATTTCGGAATTCATCGTCGGATAAAACAGAACGCGAAGCGCCCAGAACAGCAAATTTTTCGGGCAGCAGATTTTGTTTGAAAAGATCAAAAATCGCCGGGATCAGTTTACGTTTGGTAAGATCACCTGATGCGCCGAAAATAATGAGAATATGATTTGCAGTCGTTTTCATTGTTCATTTTTACCCATTTCAACACAAAAAACAAGCATATTGTTTTTTATCTGCAAAAACCAAAGGTTAAAATTTTCGTTGTCGGTTTCTGAAGTCAGCGATGCTTTAAAATGCGTTTCGTGATTCATGTTAAATGGTGAAATGAGAATTTGTTCGTTAAACTGAACTCCTTTTTGCGGACTGCATTTAAAAACAGCTTCTTTGGCGCACCAGTAAAGCAATTGCAGCAATTTTGGCTGATCAGATTTTTGAATGTTTTTCATTTCGGAAACATGAAGAAACCGTTTGGCAATGCGGTCGGTGTCGCGGCTTATTGTTTCAACATCCACCCCACAATTCAACTCCGAAATAAAAACCACAACCATATTGGCAGAGTGCGAAATACTGATGAATTTATGGCTATTCAGCAATGTTGGTTTACCATCAGTTTGGTAAATAATTTCGATTTTTTTTCCGGTTATTTTTTCTGTAAGAATTCTTGTCGCAAGAAATTCAACCTGTCTTTTGGGGGCTGAAATCTTCGAAAACAAGGTTTTTTCAGCATCCGTTAAGTTTGCCATGTTCAGCAATTCTGCAGGAGTTTCGGTCAATTCCCAAATACCTGAGGAACCTTCGTTAAATTCTATTTTCTGAATAAAAGGCATCAGTTCCATCTCGCTGATTCAATCAATCTGATCACATCGGGTTCCAGAAAATCGATAACCGGTTTCAGTGAGTCGATATTCGGAACATCGCGGATATAAAGTGCTCCGCGTAAAAAATGAGTGGTGCTGTCTGTTAAAAAAAACTGAATGGGTGAGGCGGCATTTCCTTCAATTTTGTAAATCAGGCCAAAAACCTTCTTTCCTTCATTCACAAAAACCTGTTCGGTAATGGCATCGGCTTTTATTGAATGTTTGTAGGCAAGTGTTCTTGATTCTTCCATTAACTCATTGAGCAATATCTTTTTACCTTTTTCAGCTTCGTTCAAAGTAAAATAGGAAATATGAATTTCAGCTTTATTCGAAGGTACTTCAATATTAGTCCAGTTTGGTTTATCCGGATTGTCGGAGTCTTGTGAAATGTATGAATAATCAGGTATTTCAAAATTATATGGATAATTTTCAGGAATAAAATGATAGCTTTTTTCAGGGAAATCGATCCGGAAATAGGAACGTGGTTTTGGCGTATATTTTTCTTTGCAACTGTTTGCAAAAATGAATGCCACCGCGAAAGAAAAGATGACAACTGCTTTGAAATACCTGTATTTATTCGTCATCTGTATTTTTATCTATTTCCACTTTTATTTTTTTGATGCGACGTTCATCCGCCTCTTCAATGGTAAACGTGTATTGGTTGTAAACTATTTTTTCATGGAGTAGCGGAATTGCGCCTTTCAGTTCAAGAATCAGTCCTGCAAGCGTTTCTGAATCGCCTTTAATGTCTTCGAAATCAAGTTCATTGCTCCTGGTGGTTTTAATAAAATCTGTCAGTAAAATTTTACCGTCGAACAACCAGGTTTTTTCATCAATCCGACTGAAAAAGTGATCTTCTTCATCAAACTCGTCCACAATTTCACCCACAATTTCCTCAAGAACATCTTCCAGTGTCACGATTCCCGAAGTACCTCCATATTCATCGATTACAATGGCCAGATGAACTTTATTTTTCTGAAATTCACCCAGTAACGAATTTATTTTCTTGGTTTCAGGAACATAAAACGGTGGCCTGATCAAAGTTTGCCAGTTAAACGAATTTCCTTTGTGGCTGTGAAGAAGAATGTCTTTGATATACAAAACTCCCTTAATATTATCGAAAGAGCCCGAATAAACCGGGATTCTTGAAAATCCGGAGTCAACAATCACATTCAGCACCATTGAAAAGCTTGATTTTATATCCAGCGAAACCACGTCAACCCTGGGTTTCATAATATCTCCCACATTTTTGTTGCCGAATTTCACTATCCCTTCCAGAATTTCCTTGTCTTCCTCCAATACCGGGTCATTCGACATTTTTAGTGCCTGTGTGATGTCTTCCATCGAAAGGGTGGTTCGGTGGTTGCCATTTGTATTTCTCCGATATTTTGGGAAGCCATTAAAAAAACGGGATATCGGGCTGAGCAGGAATTCGAGAACTATCAAAGGCCATTCGGTAATTTTTAAAATTGAAATAGGGAAAAGCCCGGCAAATATGAGTGGAATTAATTCTCCGAAAACAAGCAGGATTACAACAATTAAAAGAATCAATACTGACTGATGCTGAATAGATTGTCCGGAAAAAAAAGAAAAGCTTCTGAATAGAAAGACAAGCGAAATAACAACTGAAATGTTAATTATTCCTTTCAGAATTATGAATGTAGATTTCAGGCTCTCCTGATTTTTAAGAATCTTCAGAAAATTTTTGCTGAATCTGAATTTTCTTTTTTTCTGAAATTCTTTGTCAGTTGCATTGCTGAAACAAGCAATTTCAGAACTTCGGATAAAGATCAGCAGGAGCAATAAAATGATGGCAATCACCATAACCGCATAAGTTTCAGAAGTGTTTAAAACTTCTGTACCTGGTGGAAATGATGATTGTAACGTGTCCGTTTCCAAAATTCAGTTGAATTGGTTAAAATGGAAGGTCTTCGTCGCCTTCAGGTGCTTCAATCTCTGGTGCAGGTGCAGCCTGAAATGAATCAGTCTGGTTGCTTCTGCCATTTGCAACGCCCCTGTTTTCTGATGATTCCCTGTTGCCCAGTAACTGCATAACATCGCCATAAATTTCGGTAATGTATCTTTTATTACCGGCCTGGTCGTCGTAACTGCGGGTTCTGATTCTTCCTTCGATATATAATTGGCGGCCTTTTGTGACGTATTTTTCAGCCACATCGGCCAAACCCCGCCACAAAACGATATTGTGCCATTCAGTGGTGGTGACTTTTTCACCATTTTTTGCTGTGTAGGTTTCAGAGGTGGCCAACGGAAAATTGGCAACTTTCACACCAGCATCAAGATTCCTGACTTCGGGGTCTTTCCCCACATTTCCAACTAAGATTACTTTGTTTACTGACATAACTATATTTTTTAAAAGGATAACATCTAAAAATACAAAACAATCAGAATAAACTGAATACTAATAAAATTATTTGTTGCCCGTTTTTATTATTACCGCCTCAAGCAGGCGCGGTACTGCAAATTTAAAAATATCTTTCTTATGTATTTTTAAAAAACCGTTGCAGTCCAAAGGTATTTTTTCCAATGTTAAATAAACAAAACGTGCATAAATAATCTGGTGGGTAAGAATATGTTTATATGATTCAGATATTGAATTGATTATAATGTTTTCGTTTTTTAAAAAATCAAATGGAATTTCAAGAATTTTTTCATCGCTTAATTCAATGTTGCTTTCTGCTAAAGGAAACTGGTAAAGATTTTTCCAGATATCCTTTCCGGTTCTTTTCTGTAGTAAAACAAAATCACTGTCTTCTATTATATAATAGTAAAAGTACCGGTTTACGGTTTTTACTTTTTTCGATTTCACCGGTAATTCATTTATTGTTTTGTGAATCGAAGCGTAACATGTTTTTAACAACGGGCAAATTCCACAATCAGGATTGGAGGGAACACACTGCAGTGCTCCGAATTCCATCATGGCCTGGTTATAATTCCCCGCATTATTTTCGGGGACCAAACTGTTTGCCAGTTCCTGAAACTCTTTTTTACCGTTTGTTGAATCGATCGGGGTAAAAATGCCGAAATACCGGCTGAGCACACGGTAAATATTACCGTCGATTGCTGCAACCGGTTTGTTAAAAGCAATCGATGCAATTGCGGCTGCCGTATAATTCCCGATCCCGGGAAGATTTTTAATTGAGTTAAAATCATCGGGAAAAACGCCTGAAAAATCATTTGCGACTATTTTAGCAGCCTGGTGGAGGTTGCGTGCCCGGGTATAATATCCAAGTCCTTGCCACATTTTCAGCACCAAATCTTCTGACGCCGATGCAAGCTCAAACACAGTGGGGAATTGGATCAGAAAGCGGTTATAATATTGAATGGCCTGCACTACGCGGGTTTGCTGCAACATAATTTCTGAAATCCATATTCTATAAGGATCTTTGGTTTCACGCCATGGCAGATCACGCATATTTTTCTTATACCAATCAGAAATTACGTGGTGAAAAAAGTCCATATTTGATAAGTACTTTAAAATCTTTTAGAAAAACAAAAATAAATAATTGAAAAGCTTTTGGGTTTTTAAATAATTTTTATTTTTGCACACTCAAAATAATCGTTTAATATATTGAAAATTAAATAATTTAAAAAAATGACAAAGGCAGATATCGTAAACGAAGTAGCGAAGAATACCGGAATTGAAAAGGTAACAGTACAGAAAGCAGTTGAAGCTTTTATGGAAACAGTGAAAGATTCGTTAGTTGATGGTAAGAATGTTTACCTGAGAGGCTTCGGAAGTTTTGTAGTGAAGAAAAGAGCTGAAAAAACAGCCAGGAATATTTCTAAAAACACAACAATTATTATCCCGTCTCATAATATTCCTTCGTTCAAACCAGCAAAAACTTTCATTTCTGAAGTAAAAAAACAAGTAAAATAAGAAGTTATGCCAAGCGGAAAGAAGAGAAAAAGACATAAAATGGCAACCCACAAACGCAAAAAAAGATTGCGTAAGAACAGGCACAAAAAGAAAAAATAAGATTTTAAGGAATTTCTTATTTATACATTTTGATTAAACCTAAGGCATTTATGTCTTAGGTTTAATCTGTTTAATGAATAATATTTATCATAGTTAAAGTTAAAGAAACTGGTTGTGAGTAGCGATTTAATAATTGATGTAACTCCATCCGAAATTGTTATCGCTTTACAGGAAGACAAAAAGCTTGTTGAATTAACCCGTGAACGTAGCGGTGCTAAATTTGCTGTTGGCGACATTTACCTGGGAAAAGTAAAAAAAATAATGCCCAGTTTAAATGCCGCATTCATTGATGTAGGATATGAAAAAGACGCATTTTTGCACTACCTCGATCTTGGCCCCCAGTTTGCCACCCTGAATAAATTTGTCAGAATCGCCATTTCAAAAAAAAACAAACTTTCTTCTATCGGGCGTTTACAATCTGAACCCGATATCAATAAAGAAGGAAAGATCAGTGAATTACTGAAAGAGGGACAAAGAATATTGGTTCAGGTTTCAAAAGAACCCATTTCAACCAAAGGTCCCCGTTTGACATCCGAGATTTCGATTGCCGGAAGAAATATTGTTTTAATGCCATTCAGCGATAAAGTCTCAGTTTCGCAGAAAATTAAAACAAACGAAGAAAAAAACAGGCTTAAAAAGCTGGTGCAAAGTATTAAACCCAGGAAATTCGGTGTTATTGTGCGTACAGTAGCCGAGGGTAAAATGGTCGCAGAGCTCGACCAGGAACTCAATGGACTGGTGAATAAATGGGAATCGGTTTTCGGAAAACTGGCAAAAGCGAATGCACCATCACTTATTGTTGGCGAAATTGACAGAACAACAGCATTGCTCCGCGATATTTATCATTCCGATTTTAACAGCATCATTGTTAACGATCAGGATGTTTGTAACGAGATCAGTGAATATCTCGGAAGCATTCAGGCTGAAAAAAGAAAAATTGTAAAGTTTTATAAAGGGAAAGCGCCAATTTTCGAATATTACGGCATCGAAAAACAGATAAAGGCGGCTTTTGGCAAAACAGTATCCTTTAAAGACGGGGCTTATTTAATTGTAGAACATACAGAAGCTTTTCATGTAATTGATGTAAACAGCGGTAACCGAGTAAAGATGGGAGTTGACCAGGAAGCCAACGCATTGGAGGTAAACCTGGCAGCTTGTAATGAAATTGCCCGTCAGCTCAGGCTGAGAGACATGGGCGGAATAATTGTGATCGATTTCATTGATATGCACCAGCCCGCTAACCGGCAAAAGGTGTACGACCATATGAAAGAGGTGATGGAACCCGACAGAACAAAGCACAATATTTTACCATTGAGCAAATTTTGCCTGATGCAGATTACCCGGCAACGTGTAAGACCGGAAGAAAGCATCGAGACTGCTGAAAATTGCCCGGTTTGTAAAGGAAGTGGAAAAGTGTCGCCAACCATTTTGTTTGCCGATGAAATTGAAAACAAAGTGATTTATGCTTTTAAAGATTTACAAAAGAAAAGGCTGACACTTAAAGTACACCCATATTTAGCCGCCTATCTTACAAAAGGGCTGATGAGTATAAGAAATAAATGGTATCTGAAATTTTACAGGTGGGTGAATGTGGAAGCCAATAATTCATTTACCTATCTCGAATATCATTTTTACGACGAGAATCTGGAAGAATTAATTCTTTAGGCAGAAAAGCCGTTCGTAAACCGGGCGGCTTTTTTGTTGTTTGTCATTTATGTTTTTAATATTGCTGTGTTATTTCAACCCGAAATATGAATTTTTGGCAGCGTTTGTAAGTTGGATTGATTTTTGAATGCAAATATCTATATTTTTGAATATGTTCCTGAGATCAGTAATAACAAATTAAATTGACATGAAAAAAGCATTTTTTATATTCTCATTGATTTTTTGTTCAGTGCTGTTAAATGCACAGATTGTAAATCCTACAAAATGGGAATTCAGTTCGAAACAGAATGGAAATGAGGTAGATTTGATCTTCAAAGCCACCATCGAATCAGGATGGCATCTATATGATACTGAACTTCCGGAAGGTGGCCCGATTGCCACTGCATTTGTTTTTGCTGATTCAACACTTTTCGATTTTGCAGGGCCGTTGCAGAAAAATCCTCAGCCTGAAATTCATTTCGATCCCAATTTTCAAATCAATGTCGGATATTTCAATGGTGAAGCCACGCTTCTTCAAAAGATAAAACTCAAATCATCTGAAAAGGTGGAAATAAAAGGATATGTTTTGTTTATGAGCTGCAACGATGAAAACTGCACACCACCTGAAGAAACACCCTTTTCGTTTGTGTTTAATGCTGATAATACAAAAGGGAATAATGAATCAGTTGTGACAACTAATAACGATATTGCTGCAACAAACGAAAACTCGGCCCAGACTATCTGGATTTTTATACTGATTTCGGCATTGGCAGGATTTGCTGCAGTGCTTACACCCTGTGTTTTTCCGATGATTCCGATGACCGTTTCGTTTTTTATGCGTGGAAGTGAAAACCGTGGAAAAGCGATCAAAACCGGATTTTTCTTCGGATTTTCAATCATCCTGATTTTTACATTGCTGGGTGCCTTGTTTTCGCTTGGGATTTTCGGACCCAATGTCGGTAATATACTCAGTACTCACTGGATTCCCAATCTCTTGTTTTTTCTTTTGTTTCTTGTTTTTGCTGTATCCTTTTTCGGAGCATTCGAAATGGTTTTGCCCAGCAGCCTTGTAAATAAAACCGATGCCCAGGCTGACAAAGGTGGTATGATTGGCGCTTTTTTTATGGCATTAACAACAGTAATCGTTTCATTTTCGTGTACCGGGCCATTTATTGGTGCACTGATTATTGAGGCAGTTCAGGGTGGGGGAATGCGCCCGTTAATCGGGATGTTTTTCTTCGGTCTTGCATTTGCAACACCATTTACTTTGCTTGCAATCTTCCCTTCGGCACTAAACAAATTACCCCGCTCAGGTGGCTGGCTGAATTCAATAAAAGTGGTTTTTGCATTTGTTCTGCTGGCATTTGGAATGAAATTTCTCAGCAATATCGACCAGGTTTATGGTTTTAACCTGATTTCGCGCGAAATCTATCTTTCAATCTGGATTGTATTATTCTTTATGCTCGGACTTTATTTGTTGGGCAAAATCAAATTTTCACATGACAGCGACATCCCGTATCTCGGTGTTGGAAGATTTCTGCTTTCTGCTGCCGTTTTTTCATTTGTTGTTTATCTATTTACAGGATTGTTGGGCAATTCACTTGCAGGAATCTCTTCACTGATTCCACCTGCAAGTGAAAAACCATATTCTGTACAGGCAGTTTCTGGTCAGGCAACTGCTCCTGTTGCACTTTGCGGAACTGCCAAATATGCCGACAAATTGCACCTTCCGCACGGATTAACCGGATATTTCGATTTTGAACAAGGCGTTGCCTGTGCAAAAGAACAAAACAAACCTTTGCTGGTGCTTTTTAAAGGACATGCCTGTGCCAACTGTAAAAAGATGGAAAGCACGGTTTGGGATAATCCGGAATTGCTGAAGAAGTTAGCTGAAAAATACGTGATTGTTGGTTTATACACCGACGACCGGACGACATTGCCTGAAAACGAATGGATTACTTCGACTGTTGACGGTAGTGTGAAAAAAACTATGGGGAAAAAGAATCTGGATATTCAGATTTCGAAATATCAGACCAACAGCATTCCGTTTCATGTAATTATAAAACCCGACGGAAGCGAAATAAAAATGGGTGTTACTTTTGATGATACCGAATTCCAGACTTTTATAGATAAAGGACTTGAATAATTAGCTGAAAATTATGGCAGTAATCAGTAAACTGAACCGTCAAAACACCATTTTCTGGAATGTGGATACCCAGGTTGATTTTATGGAGCCCGGGGGAAAATTGTATGTTCAGGACGCTGAAAAAATAAAACCTGTATTGAAGAAAATCACAAAACTGGCAAAAGAAAAGTCGGTTTTTGTGGTGAGTACTGCCGATTATCATCACGCTGATTCTCATGAATTGTCCGCGAATCCTGATTTCAGAACAACATTTCCTCCGCACTGTATGGCTGAAACTCGCGGGGCAGCATATATTTCAGAAACAAATCCGGCAAATCCGGTGATTATTAACTGGAATGCCGAACAGAATCTTGATGATTTAATCGGGAAGATTCAAAATACAAGAGAAGTTGTAATCAGAAAAGACGCCTTTGATGTTTTTTCCGGAAATCCATACACCGACAAAATACTTCAGAATTTGAATCCCGAAACGGTGGTTGTTTATGGCGTTACCACAAATGTTTGTGTAAACGACGCTGTTACGGGGCTTTCGAAAAGAGGTAAAAAAGTATTGGTTGTCAGCGATGCGATTAAAGAGTTGCCAAATCTTTCCCTGCCTTTTGACAGTTGGGAAAAAATAGGAGTTAAATTGATAACTTTCAATGATTTGACGAATTTACTGGATTAATTTTTCCGGTTATATTCTTCTAAAAACCGTTTTTCAATTAACGAGCTGCTTTTTACCGAATTTCGTAACCAATGAAGTTTTATCTCTGTCTTTTCAAGGTCGGTTAATTTCCAGGGGATGCCGGTTGAGTTCCTGAGTTTTTCGGTTAAATAGTATAAAATAATGGCCGCAGAAACCGAAATATTATAGCTCTCAGTGAATCCAAACATTGGTATTTTCAGAAACTCGTCAGCTTCCTGCAGGATGGTCTCTGTAACGCCTGGTAATTCAGACCCAAAAACAAGAGCAAACTTCCCTCTTGAATAATCAAAATCAGGTAATTCAACATCGTTAATATGCGGTGTGGTGGCAACAATCCGGTAGCCCTCGTTTTTCAGCTTTTGTAACGCATCCCGGCTTTTATTTTCCGACTTTTCGTATGCATGGATTGAAAGCCATTTCGAGGCTCCCATTGCCACTTCCGTATCAACCTGGAATTTGTTTCTGTTTTCAATTACATGAACATTCTGAATGCCCGTGCAGTCGCAGGTTCGTAATACAGCACTTGCATTTTGTGCCTGAAAAATATCTTCCAGCACCACAGAAATATAGTTTGTACGATTTTCCACAATCCGGTTAAACAGAGCTAGTCTTTCTTCTGTAACCGCTGGCGATAAACAATTGTAAAGCTGATAAACAAGTTCTTGTTCCATGTTATGAATTCAGATTACCTAAAACAGGTTTTTATGGTTTGTAAAAAAACAAAAATCTTTGCAAAATACAGGGTACAAAAAAAGGGGAATTGTGATTTCCCCTTTTTAATTTCGTCGGCTTTTGTACTAAACTGCGTCAGCAAGTTCAGCACCAGCTTTAAATTTCACTACTTTTTTAGCAGGAATTGTAATTTCTTTACCGGTTTGCGGATTTCTGCCGGTTCTTTTACCACGTTCAGATACTGAGAAAGATCCAAAACCAATGAGAGCAACACGGTCGCCAGCTTTTAAAGCGTCGGTTGTTGCAGCAATAAAAGCGTCAATGGCTTTTTTTGCATCTACTTTAGTCAGGCCAGCTCCTGCGGCCACTGCATCAATTAGTTGTGCTTTGTTCATACGGCAAAAATTTAATTAAATGTTTAAAATGTTGATAGATAATTGTTTAATAAAACGGTTAAGTTTTTATTGTGTAAAGTTAATCTTCAATTCTTATGTAAAAAGTTCTGAAACGCCAATAAAATCAATTGTTTCAGAGAACTTTTATAAGTCCTCACTAAATTCTGAAATATGTTTTAAAAAAACAATTTTTATCACATATTTTTTTTTGAACCGGTTTTCAACTTTTTTAAAATTAGTATTTGTGAATTAAAAATTTGTTCTACTTTTGTCGCGCCTGGAGAGATGGCAGAGTGGTCGATCGCGGCGGTCTTGAAAACCGTTGAACTGAGAGGTTCCGGGGGTTCGAATCCCTCTCTCTCCGCAAACAAAGGGTGTTAATCAGCAAATTGATTTACACCCTTTTTCACATTCAGGAAGACGGCGTAAACATCTGAACTCTAGA
>DAINOH010000078.1:0-22382 GCA_036735485.1 Draconibacterium sp.
TGTAAAAGACGCCAACAGCATCTACAGCAAACCGGCCACTTATTACTGGGCACACATCATGTACATGCAGGAAAAATACCCGGAAGCGCTTGAGGGATTCAGAAAACTGAACAACGATCCGGCATATTCAAAGGTAATTCCGATGTATATCAGCCATATTTACTACAAACAGCAGAATTATGCCGAAGTGGTGAATTACACCAGCCATGTAATTAACGACGTGGAAGAAGAACAGAAACCTGAACTTTCAAAAATTTTAGGCGATTCATATTTCCATCTTGGAAATTACGAAAAAGCGATTCCATACATGGAAGCTTATTTTAATTTCTCGAAACTGCAAACCCGCGAGGAAAATTATGTGTTGGGGTACTGCTACCACTACACCGGGCAATTCGACAAAGCCAAACAATATCTTGAGAAAGCTTCGAAAGGAGATGATGAAATGGCTCAGAACGCTTACTATCATTTGGCCGATTGTTATGTAAAAACCAACGAAAAGGAAAAGGCAAAAATGGCGTACGACGCTGCTTCGAAGCTGAGTTTCGACGAAAAAATACAGGAAGAGGCGCTGTTCAATTATGCAAAACTCACTTACGAACTTTCGTTTTCGCCCTTCAACGAAACTATCAAAGCCTTTGATGCTTACATCGAAAAATATCCCGATTCGGAACACAACGCCGAAGCATACAGGATTTTAAGCGAAGTTTACATGGTAACCAAAAACTACAAGGATGCCATTACTTCCATCGAAAAAATAAAGGTAAAAACACCTGCCATTCTGAAAGCGTATCAGCGGGTAACTTTTTATCGCGGACTCGAATTGTTTAATAACCTGGCCTATACTCAGGCATTGAACAACTTCGATATTTCGCTGCAAAACAACCAGGACCGCCTAATTTACACACAAACACTTTATTGGAAAGCCGAATCGCATTATCGCACCGGCGATTTCAACGAAGCAATCAATAATTACGTGCGATTCCTTACCTCGAACGGCGCTTCGTCGATGCCCGAATTTAACAATGCCCGTTACAACCTGGCGTATTCCTATTTCAAACTTCAGGATTATGAACTGGCGGTAAGCAATTTCAGCAAATTCACCGAAGCAACTAAAAACAACCGCACCGACAAATTAGCCGATGCGCTCAACCGGCTGGGTGACATTTATTTCCTGAAATCGGATTACACACGGGCCATTCAGTATTATCAGCAATCGTACACACTGAAACTGTTCGAGCCCGATTATTCGCTTTACCAGATAGCATTTTGCAAAGGTTTGCAACGCGACCAGCAAAGCAAAATCAGCAATCTCGAAACTTTGCTTTCGGCTTACCCTGAATCCTCTTTCCAGGATGATGCTTTATACGAATTGGGTCGGGCCTATGAAAGATTGAATGAAAACCTGAAAGCCACAGCCCAATACAATAAAATCATTTTGGAACACAAACAAAGCAGTTATTACAGAAAAGCACTCCTCCAATTGGGTTTAATTAATT
The DNA here is from genome assembly GCA_036735485.1 of Draconibacterium sp. Classification (GTDB taxonomy): domain Bacteria; phylum Bacteroidota; class Bacteroidia; order Bacteroidales; family Prolixibacteraceae; genus Draconibacterium. The sequence goes on from DAINOH010000078.1 coordinate 1,497, forward strand.
ACAATAGTGGAAGTTATGACAAAGCACTGACACAATACAAAGAGGTGGCCGAAAAGTTTCCGGAAACACCCGAAGCACAGGCTGCTCTACTGGGTGTAAAAAACTGTTATATCGAACTGAACAATGTTGATGGGTATTTTACCTATCTCAACCAGTCTGGAAGTGGCGTGAATATTACAGTTTCAGAGCAGGATTCCCTCACGTTTATGTCGGCTGAAAGACTCTATATGGCAGGCGACAAAAATGCAGCCACACAATTAAACCGCTACATTCAGCAATATCCGCAGGGAAGTTCGCTTCTGACAGCACGCTTTTATCTTGCTGAACTTCTTTACAAGGAAGGAAAATATTCAGAAGCCAACAACCATTATAAATACGTGGCATCACAGCCTGAAAATGTATTCAGCGAGCAGGCGGTTTCAAAATCTGCTGAATTGACACTCAATGCCGGTAATTACGAAGAGGCACTTGATCTTTGCAACCGGCTTGAGGCAATGGCGAGCAACAAATGGAATACGTTGCGCGCCAACACAGGGCAAATGCGTTGTAATCTGAAACTCGGGGATTATGAGAATGCACTGATTGCTGCCAACAAAATCAAAAAGTCGGAAACTGCCAATGAAGCACTGAAACGCGAAGCCAGTTACACCGAAGGGAAATCGCTCTACATGACCGGCAAACCCGACAAAGCAATTGAAGGGTTGAAAATTGCTGCCGCCGATGTTAAATATGAGCAGGGTGCCGAAGCAAAATACCTGCTGGCAGAGATATATTTCAAACAAAAGAATATTCAGAAATCGGAAGCCGAAATTCTGGATTTTATTGATAAAAACACACCTTTTCAATACTGGCTGGGTAAATCATTCATTTTGCTGGCCGATATTTACCTGAGCCGTAACGATGAGTTCCAGGCAAAGCATACATTGAAAAGTCTCGTTGAAAATTACAATGTGGCAGATGACGGCATTATCACAGAAGCATCGAAAAAGCTTTCGGTAATTGAAAATAAGGAAAAAACCGACCAGCAAAATGCCATCGACAATTCTTACCAGATGAAAATCAAGGAACAATAAAAAACAGGAATCATGCAAATCACAATAAAATCAGTTTTATTCATTGTTTTAGCCGGTTTCTGCACACTGGCACAGGCGCAGCGCGACACAAGCCTCAACCGCGAAGTGGAAGTGGTAAAATCTTTTACTCCCACCCTGCTGGATGTTCACAAAATCAACGATATTCCGGTGATTAAGGAAACAGAACCGCAAAAACCGGTTTTCGATTACAATATCTCCAGTAAACCCATTATTAACACATTTGCAGTAAATCCGCTGAAAGCCGCCACCATCGAATCTGCCATTGCCGAGCAAAAAGGTTATGGCTTGATAAAAGCCGGGTTGGGCAATTACAACAAACCTTATGGCGAATTCTTTTTCAACCACCTTGCCTCGAAAAAAGCAATATTCGGGATTCATGCCATGCATTTGTCGTCGCACGGTAAACTGGAATTGGAAGGTGGTGATAAAGTAGATGCACCATTCTCGAAAAATGAAGCTGAAGTTTATTTCAACCAGTTCTTCTCAAAAAAAATTCTTTCAGTCAATCTCGGAATTAATCACGATGGATTTAACTATTATGGTTACCCCAAAGATCCTGTTCCAGCGCCGCTGTTTGAAGAAAACCAGGACATCAACTATTTTGGCACAAAACAAACATTCAGCAAAGCCGGAATTAATGTAAAACTCAATGACCCATCAGCGGAAATGAACGATCCGCTTTTCGGATTCGATTTCGGGTATGACTATTTTCAGACCAAAACCGGGCAAACTGAACACTTTGGCAACTTCACGGCCCATCTGCAAAAACCATTGAACTTCGGAACCGGGCTACTTGATGCAAGCGTTAATTTTGTACAGGATAATAATGTAATCAACCGTGTAACAGAAACAAAAGGAACCCGCCAGCAGTCATGGCTCTTTGCCAATCCTGCAGTTTATATCGGCAAAAAAAATCTGAACCTGCGCGGTGGGTTGAAGATGTGGTATATTACGGATCAGGATATAAATGCCCAGGTAAGGATTGCTCCAGATATCCGCGTGAATTACACGCCGGTAAAGGATTTTATAAAGATTTTTGCCGGAGTTGACGGCAATCACATCAGTAATCATTATTCAAAAATTGCTTACGAAAATCCTTTTGTTGACCCGGAACACGATGTAAAAAACAGCTTTGAAAAAATCAGGTTATACGGTGGGTTCGATGGAAAATTTGGTAAACGAACCAACTTCAAAATTGGTTTCGACTATTCCATAACCGACGACCAGCCACTTTATTACCTGCAGGAATATACTTATCCCGATCCGGAAATCAATCCCAACCCGGTGCTGGCTGACAACGATTTCAAAATCATGTACGACGACATGAACCGTTTCAAAATTAACCTGGAAGTGTTTCATACCTCGGCCGGGAAATTTGATTTATTACTGAACGGGAATTACTATCTGTATAACATGGAAAATGAAACAGAACCCTGGAATATGCCCAACTGGGATGGAACACTGACACTTGGTTACAACATTTCAGAAAGGCTGAATGTGGCTGCTGAGATTTTTCTCATCGGACCGCGCAAGGCGCTGGTTATTGAGACATTACCCGGTGACCCGCTGGTTAATTCGGTTAACGAACCTATTTATAAATCCTACAATCTCGATACAGCCTTCGACCTGAATGTGAAAGGAAACTACAAAATCACTGAAAAATTTTCGGCTTTTGTTAACCTGAATAACTTCGGTTTTCAGAAATACGAACGATGGTTTGGTTACCCGGTACAAAGTCTTAACTTTCTTGCCGGTGTCAGTTATGCATTCTGAATGTTAAATTATCGAAAATTACAGTCTTCTTTAATACAAGACTTTCACAGGTAAATTCAGGTTATCAAACCTCATTTTCAGGTTAATAACCTGTTGAAAAAAGTACTGGATTTCACATTCTACACAATCCTGTGCTTCGGTTTATTTTGCTATATTTGCCCGTTAAAATTAAAATGGCCACAAAATCCATTTAAAATATTGAAATTCAATTAGTTTCCAGTACAAGGCAAGACGCTTTTTACAATGGAAACTATTTTATTTTAACCATTTCAGGATTATACAACAAAACTGACAAAGCGTGATGAGTGAGATAGAAAAAAATGAAGCTGTAAATAACGGAAACGGCAATTATTCAGCCGACAGTATCCAGGTTTTAGAAGGTTTGGAGGCAGTAAGAAAACGCCCTTCGATGTATATTGGTGACACCAACGAAAAAGGATTGCACCATTTGGTTTACGAAGTGGTTGACAACTCGATTGATGAAGCGCTCGCCGGATACTGCAGCAATATTGATGTGATAATACACCCCGACAATTCAATTTCGGTAAAAGATGATGGCCGCGGAATTCCGACTGAAATTCACACAAAAGAAAACAAATCGGCGCTCGAAGTGGTAATGACAGTTTTACATGCCGGGGGAAAATTCGATAAAGATTCATATAAAGTTTCGGGTGGTTTACACGGTGTGGGTGTTTCGTGCGTGAATGCACTTTCCATCCATTTACGTGCCGAAATTCACCGCGAAGGAAAAATCTGGGAGCAGGAATATTCTATTGGGAAACCGCTTTACAGCGCCCGCGTGATTGGCGAATCGGACAAAACAGGAACAATTGTTACGTTTAAACCCGATGATACAATTTTCCAGACAACTGTTTACAAATACGAAATTCTGGCAGCACGTCTCCGTGAACTGGCTTTTCTGAATGCAGGAATCAGCCTGAAGATTACCGATGAAAGGGAAAAAGATGAAAACGGGGATTTCAAAACCGATACTTTTTACTCAACAAACGGTTTAAAAGAATTTGTTGAATACCTTGATGAAACCCGCATCAGGCTCATCGACGAGGTAATTCATATTTCTTCCGACAAAAGCGGTATTCCGGTTGAAATCGCGCTTCAATACAACACCTCTTATTCTGAAAATATTCATTCGTACGTAAACAATATCAATACAATTGAAGGCGGAACCCATCTAACCGGTTTCAGAAGAGGTCTCACCCGTACTTTGAAAAATTATGCCGACCAGTCGGGAATGCTTTCAAAACTGAAGTTTGATATCAGTGGCGATGATTTCCGCGAAGGTCTCACAGCCGTTATTTCGGTGAAAGTTGCCGAACCCCAGTTCGAAGGCCAGACCAAAACAAAACTGGGCAACTCAGAGGTCAGTATCCATGTTGACCAGGCGGTAAGCGATATGCTTAAAAATTACCTGGAAGAGAATCCAAAAGATGCAAGAACCATTGTAAACAAAGTGATTCTGGCAGCGCAGGCACGTCATGCAGCGCGCAAAGCACGTGAAATGGTGCAACGGAAAAATGCACTTTCAGGAGGCGGTTTACCAGGAAAACTGACCGATTGCTCTGAAAAAGATCCGGCAGTTTGCGAAATCTTCCTGGTTGAGGGAGACTCGGCAGGCGGAACAGCCAAACAGGGCCGCGACCGTCGCACACAGGCCATTTTGCCGCTTCGTGGTAAAATCCTGAACGTGGAAAAAGCCATGTTACACAAAATTCTTGAAAACGAGGAAATCAAAAATATATTCACAGCATTAGGGGTAACGATCGGAACAGCAGAAGACTCAAAAGCATTGAACCTTGAAAAACTGCGTTACCACAAAGTTGTCATTATGACCGATGCCGACGTGGACGGTAGTCATATCGCCACATTAATCATGACATTCTTTTTCCGTTACATGAACGACCTCATCAAAAATGGTCACCTGTATATCGCCAATCCGCCGCTTTACTTAGTTAAAAAAGGGAAAAAGGAATCATACGCCTGGACCGACCAGCAACGCCTGCAATTCATCAACGAGTGGGCAGATGGAAATGAAAGTTCGGTACACGTTCAGCGTTACAAAGGTTTGGGTGAAATGAACGCAGAGCAGCTTTGGGAAACCACTATGAACCCTGAAAAACGCACTTTGCAGCAGGTTACCATTGAAAATGCTGCCGAGGCAGATCACATTTTCTCGATGCTCATGGGCGACGATGTTCCGCCACGCCGGAAATTCATTGAAGACCACGCCACATACGCAAAAATTGATGTGTAATCTCAGACTGACAGATTTTTAGTACTGAGTATTGAGACATAAAGGCTCATTAATTTGGCATTCAAAAATATATACAATAAGATAAAATTTAAAATCCGGGGAAACCCGGATTTTTTCACACTACTCATTACTTAATACTCAAAGCAAAAACAATGAATATCTGTGTATTTTCTTCATCCAGCAACGCCATTGCCGACATCTATTTTCAGGATGCCAGAGAACTCGGATTTTTAATCGCAAAAAGAGAACACACGCTTGTAAATGGCGGAGCAAATGTGGGTTTAATGGAAGCCGTGACAATTGCAGCCAGTGAAAATGGAGCAAAAACAATCGGAATAATTCCGGAAATGTTAAGGGACCGGTCGCTAGCTTCGGAAAATTCACATGAAGTGATTATTACTCCCGATATGCAGGAAAGAAAAGCACGCATGCGCGATATCTCCGACGCTTTCATTGCACTTCCCGGAGGTTTCGGAACTTTGGAAGAAATACTGGAAGTAATCACACTCAGACAACTGACTTATCACACAAAACCAATTGTTTTTATTAACACTAACGGATTTTTTGATTTTCTTTTTAAGCAATTTGAGGTTTCTTATGATGAATTGTTTGCAAAACCAGTTTACCGGGAATTGTATTTTGTGGCCAAAAACCCGTCGGAAGCACTGGATTATATAGAAAATTATAAGCCTGTAATTCTCGACACAAAATGGTTCAAAGTACTGTCGAAGTAAATGGGTCATTCAACACTGACATTTTTTCATTCTATACCGGAATATTTTTTTACAACGATTTAACATTAACTGTTTTCAGTTGTTAATTTATCGAAATTTTAAGCCACAAATAAAAACTGATAAAACAGTGGCAGCTTTTTTGCGTTAATGGTACACAAAAATGAATTCAAAAGTTTGACTTAAAATTTTTACAACGATGAAAAATATTGGAAAATTAGGTGTGACATTTTTGCTTGTTATTACAGGCGCATTTGTGGCAGTTTGGGCATACACAAGGTTTTTCGAAAAACCTCAGGTTGTAACTGTTACTGAAACACAACATTTAAAATATGCCAGTTTAGGTGAAGAAGGCGGTTTGCCCGACCTTACTTTTGCAGCCGAAAAATCGGTTCATGCAGTAGTACACATTGCAACACAGTCGGTGCGTGGAGGAGGCTGGACAACCGGCAACCCTTTTCTGGATGATTTTTTCGGGTTCAGAAATCAGCCACAACAATTGGCACAGGGATTTGGGTCGGGTGTAATTTTAACAGCCGACGGATACATAGTTACTAATAACCACGTAATTGAAAGTGCGCAGAATATAAAAGTGATTTTAAACGACAAACGTGAATTTGAGGCAAAGCTCATTGGTGCTGACCCTTCAACTGACCTTGCACTATTAAAAGTGGATGCAAAAGATCTTCCCTTCTTAACGTATGGCGATTCGAACAACCTGAAACTGGGTGAATGGGTGCTGGCAGTTGGTAATCCGTTTAATCTCACTTCAACAGTAACAGCAGGCATCGTGAGTGCCCGTGCACGAAACCTGGGCATCAATGAAAGCCAGATGGCTATCGAGTCGTTTATTCAAACCGATGCGGCTGTGAATCCCGGAAACAGTGGTGGTGCTTTGGTAAATCAACAGGGAAATCTTGTGGGAATTAATACTGCCATCGCCTCACGTACAGGTTCATATACCGGATATTCTTTTGCCGTACCGGTGACCATTGTAAAAAAAATAGTGGAAGACCTTAAAAAATATGGTGAAGTTCAGCGCGGCTTGCTGGGTGTAAACATTGGTGATATTGATGCTGAAAGAGCAAAGGAACTTGGCCTGGATAAAGTGGAAGGTGTTTATATTGGCGGCGTTCCTGAAAACGGTGGTGCTAAAATGGCTGGTATTAAGGAAGGTGATGTAATTATTGAAGTTGAAAATGCACCAATCAGAAATACGGCTGAATTGCAGGAAAAAGTAAGCCAATACAGGCCGGGTGATGTTTTAAAAGTTGTGGTAATAAGAAATAAAGAAAAGAAACAATTTAATGTAACATTGCGTAACAGAGACGGCGAAACAAAGTTGGTAATAAATGACACCGATGTTTTGGGCGCTGAGTTTGCAGAATTGACACAGTCTGAAAAAGAAAAACTTGGAATTGAAAGCGGGATAAAAATAAAATCATTGGAAAAAGGTAAATTACAAACTGCCGGACTCGAAAAAGGATTTATTATTACCAGTGTTAACAAAAAACCAATTTACGAGGTAAAAGATTTCAGAAGGGAAGTTGCCAATGCCAAAGGTGGAATTTTGGTGGAGGGGATGTATGAAAATGGAGAACAGGCATACTTTGTTTTCAGTGGAAAATAACCACTGAAAACAAATTGCTTTAATTATTTATTAACAGAACAATTAAACAAAAATATGCCTTGATGGTTAAGTTTTATTGTTCTATATTTGCACGTTTTTTCTAAAAAATTAATATGAGACAGCTAAAGATCACAAAGTCAATCACTAACCGTGAAAGTGCCTCTTTAGACAAGTACTTGCAGGAAATCGGGAAAGAAGAATTGATTACTGTAGAGGAGGAAGTCGAGTTAGCACAGCGGATAAAAAAAGGAGATCAGGCTGCCTTGGAAAAATTAACAAGGGCCAACCTGCGTTTCGTGGTTTCGGTAGCAAAACAATACCAGAACCAGGGACTCAGTCTGCCCGATTTGATTAACGAAGGTAACCTGGGACTGATAAAAGCCGCTGAGAAATTCGATGAAACCCGTGGTTTCAAGTTCATTTCCTATGCAGTTTGGTGGATTCGTCAATCCATTCTTCAGGCGCTTGCCGAACAGTCAAGAATTGTGCGTTTGCCGTTGAACCAGGTGGGTTCGTTAAACAAAATCAACAAAGCATATTCGAAGTTCGAGCAGGAAAACGAACGTAAACCATCGCCGGAAGAATTAGCTGAATCACTCGACCTGCCTGCTGATAAAGTTGCCGATACATTGCGCGTTTCAGGAAGACACGTTTCTGTTGATGCACCGTTTGTTGACGGTGAAGACAACAGTTTATTAGACGTGCTTGTAAATAACGACTCGCCCAATGCCGACCGCAGCCTTATCATGGAATCCTTGTCGAAAGAGATACACAGGGCTTTAGCTACATTGACAGAACGCGAAAGCGACATTATCAGGTTGTTTTTTGGCATTGGTTGCCAGGAAATGACATTGGAAGAAATCGGTGAACGTTTCGGACTGACCCGCGAAAGAGTGCGTCAGATCAAGGAAAAAGCAATCCGCCGGTTGCGTCACACATCGCGAAGCAAATTATTGAAAACATATCTGGGATAGTACTGAAGGCTGCTGAAAAGCGGCCTTTTTTTATGCTTTTTCAGAAGTCAATCACCAATTGAACCGGTTTTGCCACCACTTCTTTTTCTGCTTCCTCAGCCCGAAAATTCGAAACGGTCAAACCAAGTAATCGCACACCTTTCTGAAAACCTCCTTCCTTGGTCATCAGTTTTATCGCTTCCTCTTCTAATTGATTTTTACTCTCGAAATACTCAGAAATGGTGATACTTCGTGTATGCTGTTCAAAATCGGCATATTTAAATTTCAGTGTCAGCGTTTTTGCTTTTACTTCCGATTTTTCAATCCGTCGCCATAAAATAGCAGCAACTGCCAGTAATTCAGTCTTCAGGTCGGTGAAATACACAAGATCGGTGGCAAAAGTTTCTTCGGCTCCCACCGATTTCCGCTCACGCCAGGGTTCTACCGGCCGGTTATCGATACCCCGGCAGATATCATAAAAATAACTTCCGGCTTTGCCAAACAACCGGACCAATTCATTTTTATCGATTCGTTTTAAATCGCGCCCCAGCCAGATTCCCATTTTATTCAGCCGTTCGGCAGTTACTTTTCCAATGCCATAAAATTTCTTCACTTCAAGCTCATCGATAAAACTCTGCGCTTTTGCTGGTATTACCACAAACATCCCATTGGGTTTATTGACATCCGAAGCGACTTTCGCCAGGAATTTATTGTACGAAACGCCGGCAGAAGCTGTCAGTTTTGTTTCTGCAAAAATACGTTCCCTGATTTCTTTGGCAATCAGTGTGGCTGAAGGCTTTCCGCGCTTGATAAGCGTTACATCCAGGTAAGCTTCATCAAGCGACAAAGGTTCCACCAGATCGGTGTATTCAAAAAAGATATTGCGAATCTGCTCTGAAATTTCTTTGTAACGGTCGAACCGTGGTTTGACAAAAATCAGTGCCGGGCATTTTCTGAGTGCGGTTTTGGAAGGCATGGCCGAACGTACACCAAATTTCCGGGCTTCGTAACTGGCGGCAGCCACCACTCCCCTTTCAGCGGCTCCGCCCACTGCAACCGGTTTTCCGCGCAATTCCGGCTGATCAAGCTGCTCGACGGATGCATAAAATGCATCCATATCGATGTGGATAATTTTGCGCGACTCTGAATCCAAAACGGTTAAATTTGAAAGATTCTAACTCAGTTAAATGAAATTATAAATAGTGAGTTTTGCCTTCAGCTTTCAATTGATCCACCACCTTTTTGATTTCCTCGGCTTTGCTGCGTTTACAAACCAGCAGTGTGTCGCCGTCCTGCACCACAATCACATCATCAAGACCAACCAACGCTACAACTCCTTTTTCGGCAAAAACATATGAATTATGCGAATCAACAACCACTGCTTCACCCGAAACCGCATTTCCGTTTTCATCTTTTTCAGAATTGAGGCAAACCGATTCCCAGCTTCCCAGGTCATTCCACACAAAATTTCCCTCAACAAGATAAATATTACGGGCGTGTTCCATAATTCCGTAGTCAACCGAAATCCCATTCACCGCGCGATAAATCGTATCGAGTGTTTGCTCAAAAGACGGTTTTCCGAGCTCGGCCTGAATTTTCTGCAAATCGGCATACAAAGCCGGTGCGAACTGTTTTACGGCATCAAGAAAAACACGGATTTTAAACACGAATAATCCGCTGTTCCAGTAAAACCCACCCTGTTCAATATAACTGCGGGCGGTAACTTCGTTGGGCTTTTCAACAAATTTATCCACCTTAAACTGGCGAATCATTTCATTTCCGGTAATTTCTTCGGCGGTTTTTACATAACCATAACCCGTTGCCGGATATGCAGGAGTAATCCCGATGGTTACAATACCATCCCGCTCAACGGCAATTTTAACTGCGGCAAGAACAGTATCCCTGAATAGTTCATCATTTTCGATCAGGTGATCAGAGGGTGAAACAACCATCACCCCATCCGGATTTTCCAACTCCGCAAACATGGCTGCCAGCCCGATACAGGGAAGCGTGTTTTTCCCCACCGGCTCGTAAATAAGATTCTTCTTCGGAAGCATCGGTGTTTGCTCTTCCAGCACTTTTGCCTGGTCTTTTCCTGAAACAATGTAGATTTTTTCTGTTTCCGTAAACATCGAAAACCGCCGGATGGTGGATTGCAGCAACGATTCTTCACCAAAAATATTTAAATACTGTTTCGGACGCACCGCTTTGCTTCTTGGCCAGAAACGGGTTCCGGTTCCTCCCGCCATGATCAGAGTGAAAAGGTCTTTCATAAAAAATCTTTTTCGGTTTAATAACTCAATTTATAAAAAATACCCGACTGCATAAAAATAATCAACACTATTTTCTGATTTCCTCAATATCTGCATTCAGAAAAATAAAATTGCCACGTATAGGAGGGTAATTTTTCTCCTGACTGTAGTAAACAATAAACAGGTTTAAAAAGTTGTCAATTACGAAATGTATCAATCACGGCATAAAATTACAAAGTGAAAAATTCAAACTTTTGAATTACACGGGAGGATGACAGGTATTAGTTTTTGGTTAAAAATGGCCGGTTAAATCAGATTTTAACGGCCATTTTCATTTTCTCAGAATCTCTGTCTTCGCAATTTTATGGTAGGGTGATTTTTACAACGGTTGTATTTAATTCAAAATTCATAATAAATCAATTAAACAATGAATAAGTTATTCCAGGTTTTAATCCTGTTTTTATTGTATCTCCTTCTGTTTTCCTGTAACAAGGACGAGTTAAACAACGATGAGTTAAACAATAATGAAAACGAGATTGAAAATATTACAGGTTCGGAAGAAAGCTCAGATTACGAATTGTTGCTTTCGGAAGCAACAACCATCACTTTAAACGGAAATTCTGCGAGTATAAACGGAAACGGAGCAACTGCCGAAGATTCAAAAGTCACTATCACCCAAAAAGGAACTTTTATAATCAGCGGAGCACTTTCGAATGGTCAGATTGTGGTAAAAACCGACGACACAGATGCGGTGAAACTTGTACTTGACGGAGTAAATGTGACAAACACGGCCACTTCTCCCCTTTTTGTTGACAAGGCTGTTAAAGTGATTCTTTTTCTGAACGATTCGACTATCAATACATTTACCGACGGCACCAGTTATTCCGATATTTCTGAAGAACAGAATGCGGCAATTTACAGCCAGGCATATTTGGCTATTACCGGCGAAGGCAATTTAAACGTTACAGGAAAATTCAAAGATGGGATTTCGGGAAAAGACGGGCTGGTGATCAAAAGCGGAAACATCACTGTATCGGCTGCTGACGACGGAATCAGAGGAAAAGATTACCTGCATATATACAGCGGCAATTTTGAAATAACATGCGGGGGCGACGGTCTTATTTCAGATAACGAAAACGCTGAATCCGTTGGAATAGTCCGGATTGAGGATGGAATATTGGATATCATTTCGGCAGGAGACGGAATCAGCGCTGCTTCAACATTAACAACTTTGGCCGGAACCTACAAAATAACTTCAGGGGGTGGCAGTTCAAAAACAGTAGCTTCAACAAGTTCTGCCAAATCAATAAAGGCAGCGGGATTGCTGACCCTTGCCGGAAATTTCACGCTGAATTCGGCTGAAGATGCAATTCACAGCGACACGGATGTTACTATCAACAGCGGAACTTACTCAATTGCTGCAGCAGACGACGGAATACATGCCACAACCAATATTGTTATCAATTCATCCGATATCAATATTACCAAGTCGGTTGAAGGAATTGAGGCAAAATTTATTACAATAAATGCAGGCAATATCAATGTGGTTTCGAGCGACGACTGCACCAATGCAACTGCAGGAAGACGAACCGAAGCAAACGACGGCAGCCATACCTACATTAACGGCGGGACAATTCAACTCTCAAGTACTAATGGCGACCCGCTCGACAGCAACGGCAATATTACAATGAAAGGCGGAACGGTAATTATTCATGGGCCAAAACAGCAGCCCGAAGTTCCAATCGATTACAATGGAACTTTTAATCTCGATGCCGGATTTCTTGTCGCTGCCGGTATTGCTTCGAATATGACACAGGCGCCAAGTACCTCTTCTTCCCAAAAATCCATCAGGCTGTTTTTCAGTTCTACCATAACTGCCGGAACACTTTTCAACATTCAGGATGAGAGCGGAAATTCACTGGTAACTTTTAAACCCGAAAGAAATTATTCGGCAATTGTATTTTCATCTTCCGAAATCACTTCCGGCAAAACATTAAAGATTTACACAGGCGGTACTTCAACAGGTACAGTAACCGGCGGACTTTTTTCAGGTGGAGTATACTCAGGTGGAACACTCAGAAAATCTTTGAACATTTCATCAACAATCACTTCTGTTTCAGGGCTATAATCTTTTGTCGATATTGAAATTCATTATTGAATCTCCCTGGAATAAATAATCTTCAGCAAATGATTCTGCTTAAACATCAAAAACCGTGTACATCATAATTTGAATATTCACACCAAAAAAATGAAAAATGCATTTATCGGGCTTTTTAATAGATTCAGATTTCGGAATTGAGTACTTTCAGAAGAAAACTTTCAAATTTTTAGGGAATTAATCACGTTACTTGTATAATTATCAGAAAAATAAACAGAAAGATTTTTCATGCCCGGGATTGAAATAAATGAATTTACAGAATTGTTTAACCAGTTGTACCAGCCTGTAAGAAATTTTGTGTACTACAAAACCGGAGACCGGGACTTGGCCGACGATATTTCGCAGGATACATTTTCGAAAATCTGGGAGAAACGTGAAACAATCAGAATTGAAACGGTACGGAAACTGGCTTACGCAATTGCCTCGAACCTCTGTAAAAACAGGTTCGAACACCAGCGGGTGGTACTTGAATTTGCCGGTAATAAATACAATTCAGGCGGTAATGCAGAATCGCCCGAATTTGAGATGGAACTGAAAGAATTTAATGATAAACTGAAATCGGCCATTAACCGGCTAAATGAAAAAAACAGGACAGTTTTTCTGATGAACAGGATTGACGGACTGACTTACGGCGAAATTGCCGAAAACCTGAATCTGAGCGAAAAAGCCATCGAAAAAAGGATGAAAAATGCGCTCGATGAACTAAAAAAAACAATTGAATACAAAATTTAAAAAGGGAAATACCATGAAAAACAGGTACGATTCCGGGAAAAATATTTCAGCGGCTGAATTTAACAGCCTGAACACTGACGAAAAAATCATGAGAATGTCTTCTGATCTAAGCATCCCTGCAGGGAAAAACCAGCAACAGATACTCGAAGCCATCTTATCAGGTGAACCCCGAAAAACACAACCCAAAATAATTAAACTATCGAACTATTTTATGGCTGCAGCAGCCGCAATACTCTTACTCATTGGCTTTTATTCGGTTTCGCTGGTGTTTTCGAACGAAAAAATAAAAACAGAATTTGCCTCGCAAACCACCGTAACACTGCCTGATGGCACTTTGGTTACCTTAAATGCCGGTTCGAAACTGGTATGGAGTAACCGGAGTTTTGATAAAGAAAGAACAGTAACGGTTGATGGCGAGGCATTTTTCGATGTAAAAAAAGGCAGCCGGTTTACGATTAAAACCCACAACGGAAATGTAACAATACTTGGAACGCAACTCAATGTTTTTTCACGCGAAAACGAATTCAGGGTCAGTTGTATTACCGGCAAGGTCGGAGTCAGTTCAGGCAGTTCTGAAGTTGTACTTTTGCCGGGCGAAAAAGCAGGTCTGACAAATTCAGTACTGCAAAAAACAAATTCGGCACACATTGAGCAAACTGCTGCCTGGAAAGAGGGTATTTTTTATTTTGAAGATCAGCCACTTGTTTCTATTTTTGGCGAAATTGAAAGACAGTTTAATGTTTCGGTACAATACAATAGCGACGCAAACCGTTCAATCACGGTAAGTTTTACAAACAAAAAACTGGAAGAAGCGCTTGATGTGATTTGCATCCCGATGGGGCTGAAATATGAGGTGGATAATAAAAATAAAGTCAGAATTACAGAAAACAATCGTTAATCATTTACTACATGGTTTAATTGTACTTGTATTTTTATCAAAAACAGTTTCAGCCCAGACTCATCAATTCAGTTTTAACGAAACGCCGGTTTCGGAAGCTCTGGCAAATGCCGCGAGCGAAATGGACATCCGCATTTCCTTCGACGCCGATAAAATGGCACAATTCAGCATATCAGGAAAAATAACCGGGCTTACACCGGGTGATATTATTCAGAAAATTCTTGTTAATACCGGATATACCACCGAATTAAAATACAATACCTGGCTGGTTGTTAAAACGGGTGAACCGGTAAAAGCTGCAACGAAGTCAGTCCAGGTACAGGGCGTGGTTTTCGACCGCGAATCGGGTGAACAGCTTCCCTACGCAAACCTGTTTTTCAGCAACAAAAACCTGTCACTTTCAACATCTGTCAATGGTACTTTTGGTGTACAGTTTACCGATTCTGCCGATCTGCAACTGATGGTTCAGTACCTGGGTTACTTCAGGTTAGACACTGTTTTGAAAGTTAAACCCGGGCTGAATAATTTCCGGTTCGGACTTGCACGAAAAATGCAGACATTGCCAACGATAGATATTCCCGGTGAAAAATTACAGATGATTAGTCAGAACGAAGAAGCCGGACACTTTGAGTTTAATCCGACCCGTTTTGCCGATCTGCCTAATTATGGCGAAACCGATGTATTCAGGGCGCTGCAATTGCTGCCCGGAATCAGTTCCACCGAAAATTCGTCGCAACTGAACATCCGTGGCAGTTCAGCCGACCAGAATCTTGTGCTTTTTGATGGTTTCACTTTGTACAATCTCGATCATTTTTTTGGTGTTTTTTCAGCATTAAATCCTTATGTAATTAAAAATATCCAGGTTTATCGCGGTGGATTCGACTCCCGTTATGGCGAGCGGGTTGCCGGAATTGTGGATATCACCAGCAAATCGGGGAACCAGTTAAAACCTGAAATTTACGGGGGTGTCAATCTTATCAGTGCCAACCTAACAGCCGAAGTTCCGGTTACCGAAAAGCTGACACTTGTGGCAGCAGCCCGGCGAGCTTACACCGATATTTATTCCAGTTGGCTGGCCGATGCACTGCTGGCCGAAAAAACAGGACAATCAGATCGTTTTCCGGGACAGGAAGACAACCAGATTGAACCCGAGTTTTTCTTTAGTGATGTCAATTTAAAACTTTCCTACAATTTCAGCCAGAACGAGAATATCTCGCTGAGTGCTTACGGTGCAAAAGATTACCTGAACAGCTCTTCATACCAGGAAAGACCCGATCTTATTGTCGATACCGAAGACATCAACGAATGGGGTAATTACGGATTTGGGGTTTCATGGAAAAAGCAGTGGAATGCCAAAAGTTTTACCAACCTGCAGATGGGGCACTCGGGTTATTTTAACGATTACAGCAACAACACAGTGGTTATTGGTGATACGGCAAGACCTCAACCCATTTCGAATATAGAAGCTGATTTTATTACCAATGAAACCAATGATCTGACCGACTATTTTGTGAGTTTTCAGAACAGTTACCAATTGAACCGCAGCAACCAGTTTGAATGGGGAACAGCTGTTAAATTCAACCAGTTTGAGTTTTATAAAGATGCAGCACTTGATGTGGTTTATAATAATCTGAGTGAATCTTCGGTTTTGTATTCGGCATATTTGCAGGATAAAATTTCACCTTCCCGGCAATTTTCTGTTAAACCCGGATTCAGGCTCAATTTTTATAATAAAACCGGCAAAATCTATCTCGAACCGCGTTTGGCTGCCAGTTATAAACCAGGCAATAACCTTGCACTGAAAATGGCTGCCGGCAGGTATTTTCAGTACCTGAACAAATCGGCAACCGAGCAAACCTACGGCTACAACCGCGACTTCTGGGTTTTGGCCGATGGCGATCAGCACCCGGTAATTTCGAGTAACCATTTTATTGCCGGTGCCAGTTATGAAACAAAGAACTTGTTTTTTGATGTTGAGGCATACTACAAAACCGTGGATGGTTTACAGGAGTACCTGTTTTTTCAGAACCCCGACGAAAGAAAATCGGCGTTTGCTGCACCCGCTCCTCCAACTCCGGGATTGAGCCGGTTTATCTCGGGAACAGGACAGGCAATTGGAATAGATTTTCTGGCAAAATATGAAACAAAGCTTTTTACAAGCTGGCTGAGTTATTCGCTGGCCAAATCCACCCAAAACTTTGACCAGATAAATGGGGGTGCCAATATTCCATCGGCTTACGACCAGACTCACCAGGCAAAATGGACCAATATTTATGCATACAAAAAGTGGAATTTTTCTTCGCTGGCATTGTTTTCCACTGGTCAGCCCTATGTTGAGAGTACCACAAAAGACGAGAATTTTAATACAACACGGGTGTACAATCGTTTGCCCGATTATTTCAGAATCGATGTTTCTGCAAACTACAATTTTAATATTGGAAAAGTAAATCTAACCCCGGGATTCTCTGTCATTAATTTGCTGAACACCCAAAATTATCTCGACATATACATCCGTAATTTTGGCTTCGGAAACAACCAGATTACCGAAACCACGCTGGTAAAAGCACAGGAAATTACTTTGAATTTTTATTTAAATTTCAGATTCTGAAAGTGTTATCACAGATTCTGATTTCACCTTACCAAAAGTAAAATCAAAGTAAATCTTCCAGCATCATTTCTGTTTTATCAAACAATTCACCCACCCCCAACGCTGCCCATAGTATAAATAAGGCAAGTAGAATTTTTACAACTACCGGAATTGAAAATCCTGTGAGTTTCTTTATATAAGCAGAGGTACCAGGAATGTAGATGACGGATAACACCGCAATTCCGATACCGAAGATCGTGTCGTTTCCCCAAAAGGTGTTAATAAAACCGATTGTAAAAAACAAAATGGCTAAAAACCAACCGGTAATGTTACCAGCAATTACATTGATACTCATAACTTTTCATTTTAATTATTTGAATTTCTGTATTAAAAATCTCCGGTAAAACACCCTGTCTGTAGCTTTCTTAATTCTTAACGATGTTTCACCGGCTTCACTTTGCAAATATAACATACTTTGCATTTCAAAGTACTTTCAAAATAATTTTTTATTCATTCAGTGGGTGAATTGAAAAACATGTAGCTGTGTTATTCAAAAAAAATCCGGCAAACTTTCGTCTGCCGGATTTACAAATTTGATTTGGTATGCTTTACAATTTGTAAGGTCTTCTGTATTCGTAATGATACAACCTGTGGTTCCAGGCTTCTTTGTCGTCACCAAAACTCAGTGTTGCCGGATTCCATTTTACCGGGCGCTGCAACTCAGTGGCAATGTTTCCGAGACAGCACAAAACGGCTGTGCTGGCACCCACTTCAATCGGGGCAATTGGTTTTTTGCGCGAACGCACACTGTCGATAAAATCCTGCATGTGAGGTGCGCTGATTTCGAAACTGCCCTTACCTTTATCGATGCTTTTCTGCATCTCTTCGTACATTTTCTTTCTTTCTTCCGGAGTCATGTTTTTCGGGCGGCGGCCAGCCAGTTCAGCCGGAACCAGCGAGGCATCCGAACATCCTAAATAACCGCGGGCCACTTCAATCCAGCCTTTATCGCCGATAAATTTGATGCCCTGCGCACCCGGCATATCTTCCAGGTAAGGTTGCTCGGTCATCACCACGCCGTTCTGGTATTTGAAAGTCAGGTATTGCTGACCATTGTATCCTTTCGGAATAATTTCCGACGGGCACGAACCATCCATTCCGATGGCAGCCTGTGCTATGTCGAACATGTGAGCTCCCCAGTCGGCAGTAAAACCGTTACCGGTTTCACGATACCAGCGCCATGCTCCCCAGAGTTTTTCCTTTTCCGGCGGGTCGAGCGAAATCGGCGGACATAAATCGGGATGATAATGGATTTTCGGGTCGTTAAGCGGGCCCATCCACAAATTGAAATTGAGGTTTGATGGAACCGGCTGCTCTTCCAAATCAAGCGGACGAGGCGGGTCACCAACTTTTGCGTAAATTTTATCAATGTGCCCGATTGCACCTTTCTGCACCAGTTCGATGGCTTTTTTAAATTCGCCGCTCGAACGCTGCTGACTGCCCACCTGGATAATACGATTGTTGTCGTTGGCCACGCGCACCATTTTCAGCGCCTCGGTAATGGTAAACGACAATGGTTTTTGCACATACACATCTTTACCGGCCTGGCAGGCATGAATGGTTTGTAATGCGTGCCAGTGGTCGGGTGTAACCACTTCAACAGCGTCAATGTCACGGCGTTCAAGCAGTTCTTCGTAATATTCGTACATATCGCAACGTGGCGACATGCCTTTTTCTTTTTGCCACGCTTCAACACGTTGTTTGAAACGGGTAAGTTTCATGGTGTCAACATCGCAACAGGCAGCTACCTGTACGCCGGGTACAGTGGCAAATCCGGCGAAATCGGAAAGTGCCTGCTGGCCCAGACCGATAAAACCCAAAACAACACGGTCGCTCGGCGAAATTTTAACACCATCGATTCTCCAGCTCGGAAGAATAGTCAGCCCGGTTAAACCCAAAGCTGAAAGCCCCAGAAATTTTCTGCGGTTTAATTGATTTGATTCATTTTTGCTCATGGTTCAGCTATTAAATGTTATATATTGAAATTCTGTAAATTGTAATCTTTTCAGGTATCAGGTTTCATGCCTTTTTAGGCCCCGGCAAGATAAACAAAAAGTTTTTTTCATCAAACCATAAAAACAGGTTGTCCCCAATAAATATTGTCATTGTGTCATTTTAACACAAAAAAATTTTCAGGTCTCACAATCAAATCCTATTTTTACCCTGAAACTTTTTAAAAAACATTTTAAACTGAAATATTATGAAGCTAATCAAAAATTCAATTCTGATTTTATTTATCATGACAACTCTATCGGCAGCAGCGCAGCAGGCGCTTTTCGGCGGGCAGGATATCAAATCGCCTGAAATTAAATCCGACAACTCGGTGGTTTTCCGGTTATTTGCACCCAATGCCGACACAGTTCGGATTACCGGAGATTTTCTGCCAACCGAGAAAATGAAAACACAGTGGGGCGAGTTTGACGCTCCGGGAAAAGCGCTCTTAAAAAAGGACGAAAAAGGCGTCTGGAGTTTTACATCTGCTGTTCTGAAACCTGAATTGTATTCCTATTCATTTATTATTGATGGTTTTACCACCACCGACCCGAACAACCCGTTTATTGTTCGCGATGTGGCTTCGGTTACCAATATTTTTATCATTGGCGGCGGTCATGCCGATTTGTATAAAGTGAATGACATTCCTCACGGAACAGTGGCCAAACGCTGGTACGACTCACCCGGACTGGGAATGGACCGCAGAATTACAGTTTACACGCCTGCAGGCTACGAAAAGAGCACTGAAAAATACCCCGTTTTGTATTTGCTTCATGGCGCCGGTGGCGATGAAGAAGCTTGGGCAACACTTGGAAGAACTGCCCAGATTCTGGACAACCTGATTGCACAGGGAAAAACAAAACCCATGATTGTGGTGATGCCCAACGGAAACGTGATTCAGGATGCAGCGCCCGGTGAAGGCCACGAAGGTTTTTACAAACCCGTTTTTATGGCTGCAAAAACCATGGACGGCACCTACGAAGCCAATTTTATGGATATCATCAAATTTGTGGAAAGCAACTACCGCGTAAAAGCCGACAAAGCCAACCGCGCGGTTGCCGGACTTTCGATGGGCGGTTTCCACTCGCTCCACATTTCGCGCTACTATCCGAATACTTTCGATTACGTTGGACTTTTCTCAGCTGCTATTTTACCCAACCAGAATGTCAGCAGTCCGGTTTACAAAGACATCGACAGCACACTGAAAAAACAGATGGACAATGGTTTTAAACTGTATTGGATTGCCATAGGAAATACCGATTTTTTGTTCCAGGCAAACACCGATTACAGAAAAACACTGGATGGAATGGGTTTTAAATACACCTATCGCGAAACCGACGGCGGCCACATCTGGAGAAACTGGCGGATTTATCTTTCGGAATTCACACCGATGTTATTTAAATAGATATGCATAAAAATTTCATATTGATTGCAGCATTTTTAATGCTGCAATCATCGTTTTTATTTGCTCAGTGGCCGGGTGCCGGAAGGATTGATTTCAAAACCATGCCTTCAAAAATACTGAATGAGGAGCGTGAGTTTGCCATTTATCTGCCACGCGATTACGACAAAAACACCGGAAAATTGTACCCGGTTTTGTACCTGTTGCATGGCGGTGGCGGCAGTCACAAAGACTGGCCCACCCGCGCACACCTGGCAGATGTTGCGAATCAATTGATTACTTCTGAAGAAGCCTGCGAAATGATAATTGTTTGTCCCGAAGCCGGCAAAACCTTTATGAACTATTTCAACAG
>DAINOH010000079.1:0-21946 GCA_036735485.1 Draconibacterium sp.
TCATTCGTAATGAGCAGGTCGCGGGTTCGAGTCCCGCAATTGGCTCCTGAAAGTGCCGGAGTATTCTCCGGCTTTTTTTATTGATTTTATGCATGTAGGTATGCTTTCAATTTCTTAATCTGCTCCTGCAAATCAGTCATTTGATAATACTTTTCATGAGTAAACTTCAGAAACTTCAGAACTTTAAGCGCATTGAACTTCTGAAAGAACCGATTGTTGAACGATTTCAGATTTGAGCAGTTTTTGTTTAAATCTTCAATTTCTACTATAAAATTATCAGCTTCCATAAAATCCTTGACAGATTTAGGAAGGAATTCTGAAATGCTATCAAATTGATCTTTTCCTTTTCTGAAATAGTATCCTCGATTATCGAACAAAGCCTTTAAATCGATAAAAGCATCAAAATTGTAAGTTTTATTCAGGTCTTCATCTCCGTCAATCCATTTTTGCAAAACAGGCCCGGTACCAAAAGGAACCCTGTCGGAAAGCCTGGCTGACGGATAAACACAGGTAGTTTTTATTTCGTCAATTGTACCGATCTGTGCCAGGTTCTGCAAAAAGTAAAAATCTTCACCAGCCTGCCTGCGATTCATTCCGCCGCGTTTTACATAGGCTTCGGCAGTTACTGCAAAAGCAGAGCCAATGGTGAACATTGAATTTGGGTATCCGGTAAATTCTAAAGCATTTTTATAATAGTGCAGGTATTGTTCATAAAGAATTATCCCTTCCAGATGTTTTCTTTCAAGACCATTTTTCTGATGTTCAAACGAAATTGTTGCACCAATATGCGATGGATGATTGAAAAGATGTTTTTCGATTTCAGTTAAATAGTTCTTCTCAACCAGCGTGTCGGCATCAAGAGATACAATAATCCCGGATTTTTTGCCTGTTTGATTAAAACGCAAAACGGCTTCATCCATTCCGGTTTTTCGGGCAAGTCCTGCACCTGCCCATTTTTTGCGCAATTCAACAGGACCGATGGCATAAAAACAAAGTTCTTTTTTTGAATTAAACTTTATCCAGTCGTCAATCTCCTGTTTTGTTTGCTGGTTGAATTCTTTTGTTTCTGAAGATGCATTTTCAGGATGGTTTAAAACTATAATGATCTCAGTGTGGCATTTGGGTAATGCACAATTAACAAGCGAATCAAGTGTTGCCAGAATATCGGGTTCCCTGAAACATGGAATCACAACAATGATCGATACTTCCGGGTCGGGTGCTGAATGGATCAGGGCAGTCCGGTTGTTTTTCTTTAAGTATTCTGTGGCAAACATATTTACGTATTTTCAGAAACAAAAAATCCGGGTTTAATGCCCGGATTTTTAAATTGTATTTTGTTTGTATTATTTCGGTTTTGAAGCCAGGTATTTGTCATTCATTAATTTCAGAATTTCAGCAGTAACGTTTTGTCCTTCGTTTCCATAAAGAACTCCCGAAGAATTCAGAATGTAATCATATTTTTTATCAGCATTAAAACGTTTGATTGCATTCATTAAACTATCAAGTACCTGCTGACTGTTGGCTGTCTGCATTTCACCCAGTTTCCCGGTTAGTTCCTGGTCCATTCGCATAATTTCCTGTTCAACGCCGGCAAGCCGGTTTCTTTCCTGAACTGCCCTGTCTTCGGTAAGAAATCCACCCCGCTGCAATTTTTCCTGAAATGCAACAGCATCTTTTTCAAACGAACGCCGTTTGTTGGCATATTCAGATGAATAACTTTCCTGTTGTTTAGTAAATACATCATGAAGGTCTTCTGCCAGTTTGTAATTTAAAATAACTGAGTCGGCTTTTACATAGGCAATTTTTGGCCCATCGGCAGAACCAGAACTGACAGTCTGTTGTGAATCATTTGTTTTAATTCCTGTTCCTGTGAAATGTAAAATATATAATACTGCCACTAATACAAATAACACTACACTAACAATCAACGATGTACCCTTCATTATTTCAATATTTTAGTTTTAAGTTGCGACAAAGATAATTTTTTAGTTTATACATGCCGGAGTCGTTAACAATTTTTTAAAGAGTTGAATTGTCTGCAGCAACTGAAAAAAACCTGCATAAAATCATAAGGTTCGGCTGATAAACATCATTGAATCGGAAGTATTGGCAATAGTACTTTTACGAATTATAACCAGAAATTCATTATTACTTAAAAATGATAAATAAATTGATTACAAACCTGCTTCCTCACATGCCCAAAAAACTGGTTTGGGTATTTTCGAAACGATATATTGCCGGCGAAACAATAGAGGAAGGATTATTGGCAGCAAAATTATTGAATGAGAAGAACATAGAAGTTACAATTGATTTGTTGGGCGAATTTATTCAGTCGCTTGACGAGGCAAACGAAAACTATCTTCAGTATAAAGAAATAATCACCCGGTTTTCCGAAGAAAAGGTGACTGGAAATTTCTCACTAAAACCGACCATGTTCGGTCTTTTGTTAGATAAAGAAGTTTGCTACAATCACATCCGGAATCTTGTCGCTTTGGCTGCAAAATACAATTCTTTTATTCGAATTGATATGGAAGATTCGCCTTGTGTGGATGATGAAATCGATCAATATCTTCGGATCAGGAAAGAGTTTCCGGCAAATGTTGGTCTTGTATTACAAGCATATCTGAGGCGTACATTCAGTGATCTGGAAATGTTCAGAAAACACAATTCTGAAGAGAATCCTGTAAACTTCAGGCTTTGCAAAGGAATTTATGTTGAATCGGAAAAAATTGCATTTAAAGGTTACCAGGAAATCAGGGATCATTACCTTGAAGACCTCGAATTTATGCTGAAGAATAAGATGTACGTGGGAATTGCAACACACGATAAGTATTTGGTTGAGAAATCAATTGAACTGATAAAAAAACACAATGTATCCAAAAGTATGTTCGAGTTTCAGATGCTTTATGGTGTAACACCCGAATTGCGTCAGTCAATTGTTGACAAAGGTTATAAAATGCGTGTTTATGTTCCTTACGGGAAAAAGTGGTTTAAATATTCCACGCGCCGGTTAAAAGAAAATCCAAAAATTGCAACAGACATTATAAAGGCATTATTTATAAGAGGTTAAATAAATCTGTATAAAAAAATGGGTGGCTATGGTCACCTTTTTTTTTGAATAAATGCAGGTATGTTTATTTCACTCCGGATTTTAATATTAGATTTGTGGAACAGAACAGAACACTAAATGATGGACTAAACCAAATGAGTAGTTTTAAAATTACGGTCGATAGCGGTTCCAATATTCTTAAATTTCAGCAACTTGTTGAATCTATAATACATTCAATCAGCAGAAATGAATTAAAACCTGGCGATATGCTGCCATCGGTTAACCAGTTAATGGGTGAGTGTCAGCTTTCGCGCGATACAGTTTTTAAAGCTTATGCTGAATTGAAAAAACGGGGTGTTGTTGAATCGGTTCCAAACAGAGGTTATTTTGTAACACAGGAAATTACACGGGTATTATTGTTCCTTGATACTTTTAAAGCATACAAAGAGGTTCTTTATGGATCGTTTCTGAAACACCTGCCTAAAAATGTGATGGTTGATCTTCATTTTCACCATTATAATATTGATGTCTTTGAAAAAATTATCAGTGAAAGCCTCGGTAAATACAGCAAGTATGTGGTAATGAATTTCGACGATGCAAGAGTTCCGGAGATAATTGGAAAAATTTCGCCGGAAAAACTATTGGTGATCGACTGGAAAATACATGCATCTGAAATGCATTCTGTTGTTTACCAGAATTTTGGTGAGTCGGTATTCGATTGTTTGAGTGAAAATGCAAATCTTGTAAAAAAGTACAAAGAATTTATTCTTTACTATCCTCCATTTACTTACCACCCAATTGAAATTGCTGAATATTTCAATAAATTCTGTCAGCGATTTAAAGTAAAACATTCTGTTGTTTTTAACGAAAATGAATTCAAAGTTAAAAAGGGTGCGCTTTATTTGTTGGTAAGCGACAGAACACTGGCTACATTCCTTGACCAATGCTTTCAAAACGGATGGGAGCCGGGAATTGATGCAGGAGTGATATCTTATAATGAAACCCCGATGAAAAAATACGTAAAAAATGGAATAACAGTAATTTCAACTGATTTTGAAATGATGGGGAAAGCTGCCGCTGAGTTTGTAGCTGGCGACCAACCTGTGCAAATAAAAATTCCGACAACATTAAAGCTCAGATCGTCATTGTAAAAAAAAATGTTAGAAAACATGTTTTAAAATTATGAAATTACAAAGGAACATATTATTTTTGACGGCATAACAGAACAGAACAGTTCGAAAAAATAAAACTAATAATAGCAAACAAAACTTATGTACATTTTAGGATTTGACATCGGAAGTTCATCGGTAAAAGTATCGCTGATGAACGGAGAAAACGGCCAGTGTGTGGCCAGTTCGTTTTACCCGAAACAGGAAATGAAAATTACAGCTCACCAGGCAGGCTGGGCTGAACAGGAACCTGAGTTATGGTGGACAAATCTGAAACTGGCGCTCGCCGATGTTTTAAATGAATCGAAAGTAAATCCGGCAAATATTTTATCAATCGGAATTTCTTACCAGATGCATGGTTTGGTTATGATTGACAAAAATCAGCAGGTTCTGAGGCCTTCAATTATCTGGTGCGACAGCCGTGCCGCAGTTTATGGTGAAAAAGCGTTCAATGAAATTGGCGGTACACGTTGTCTTGCTAGTTTGCTTAATTCGCCAGGGAACTTTACCGCATCTAAATTAAAATGGGTAAAAGAAAACGAACCCGCAGTTTTCGAACGCCTTTATAAAATTATGCTTCCAGGTGATTTTATTGCCATGAAACTCAGTGGTGAAGTAAAAACAACGGTTAGCGGTCTGTCCGAAGGAATCATGTGGGATTTTCAGAAAAACTCGGTTGCTTCATTCCTGTTTGAAAATTATGGTTTTTCGGAAGACATTATTCCTGAAATAGTTCCGACTTTTTCAGTTCAGGGAAAAATCTCGGAGAAAGCAGCCAAAGAACTTGGTCTTTCACCAGTAACAACAATTGGTTATCGTGCTGGCGATCAGCCCAATAATGCACTTTCGCTAAATGTTCTTAATCCCGGTGAAATTGCTGCCACCGCCGGAACATCAGGGGTTGTTTACGGTGTAAGTAAAGAAATTAAATATGATCCGCTTTCGAGGGTGAATACTTTCGCACATGTAAATCATGCAGCAGTAGACCCAAGATTAGGTGTTTTGCTGTGCATAAACGGAACCGGAATTCTGAATGCTTGGCTTAAAAGAATGGTGGGAGAATCACTTTCATACGAAGAAATGAATCAGCTTGCTTCGCAGGTTGCCATTGGTGCAGAAGGACTCTCTGTTTTGCCATTTGGAAATGGTTCGGAACGCGTATTAAGTAACAAGAATATCGGTTCTGTTTTCAGCGGAATCAATTTCAATATTCATCATAAAGGACATCTTTTAAGAGCTGCTCAGGAAGGTATCGTATTTTCATTTAAATACGGAATGGACATTATGCAGCAAATCGGAATCAACGCATCAGTTATCAGGGCCGGAAAAGCCAATATGTTCCTGAGTCCCGTTTTCAGGGATACTTTGGCCGGAGTAACAGGTGCCATGATTGAATTGTATAACACCGATGGTTCGGTGGGTGCTGCACGCGGTGCAGGTGTGGGAGCCGGCTATTATAAATCGTTTACCGAAGCATTCTCGAATCTGAAAAAACTGGAAACAATTTTGCCTGATACTACAAAATCAGCAGCTTATCAGGATGCTTACGAAAACTGGAAATCTCAGCTTGAAAAAGCGGTAAAATAAGGGTTGTCGGGTCAACCGGTTTTCAAAGTTGTCGGTTTATCTGCTGAAGTTAACTCTGACAATTAGGGAAATATGACATCAATGACAACAATTTGATTAATCATTATTAATAAATAAAACAAATTAACATGAGTGTACTATTAGGAAACAAAGAGTATTTTAAAGGAATCGGCCAGATAAAATATGAAGGGCCGCAGTCAAAAAATCCGCTGGCATTTAAATGGTACGATGAAAATCGTGTTGTTGCCGGAAAAACAATGAAAGATCACCTGCGTTTTGCAGTTGCTTACTGGCATACATTCTGCGGAACCGGTGGCGATCCGTTTGGACCGGGCACCCAGATTTTTCCTTGGGATGGCGCTGCCGATGTGATGGACGCAGCCAAAGAAAGAATGGATGCAGCATTTGAATTCATTACAAAAATGAATATTCCTTACTACTGCTTCCACGACACCGATGTTGTTGGTGACGGTTCGGTTTTCGAAATTGAAAAACGACTCGCCAAAATGGTGGATTTCGCCAAACAAAAGCAGGATGCTTCGGGTGTGAAACTGCTTTGGGGAACAGCAAATGTTTTCTCGAACCCGCGTTATATGAACGGTGCTTCAACTAATCCCGATTTCGATGTGTTGACAAACGCCGCTGTTCAGGTTAAAAATGCCATCGATGCAACCATCGCATTAGGTGGAACAGGTTATGTATTCTGGGGAGGACGTGAAGGTTACATGAGCTTGCACAACACCGATACTAAACGTGAATTGGCGCACTTAGGTCAGTTTCTGCGCGTTGCACGCGATTATGGACGGAAGGCCGGTTTTAAAGGCTCATTCTTTATTGAACCAAAACCAATGGAACCGACAAAACATCAGTACGATTTTGATGTACAAACAGTAATTGGTTTCCTGCGTGCTAACGGTCTGGAAAACGATTTCAAATTGAATGTTGAAGTAAACCATGCAACTTTGGCTGGTCATACTTTTGCTCACGATCTTCGCATGGCAGCCGATGCTGGTATGCTTGGTTCAATTGACGCCAACAAGGGCGACTACCAGAATGGCTGGGATACAGACGAATTCCCGACAAATATTTACGAAATCACCGAAGCAATGCTTGAAATCCTTCCAACAGGAGGTTTTACACACGGTGGTATCAATTTCGACGCAAAAACCCGTCGTAATTCAACTGATCTTGAGGATATCTTTATTGCACACATCGGTGGAATGGACGTTTTTGCCCGCTCATTGGTGATTGCTGAAAAAATCCTTTCTGAATCTGATTACGTTTCAAGAAGAAAAACCCGTTATGCTTCTTACGACGCTGGAAAAGGTGCTGAATTTGAGGCTGGTAAACTTAGCCTGGAAGATTTGTACAAAGAGGCTGCCCAGAAAGGCGAACCGGCACAAATCAGCGGTAAACAGGAGTTACTCGAACAGTTGATTAATTGCTATATTTAGTTGAAAATGTTTCGTTTAAGGATAACGAAACGAAACTGCTGTTAGTTTTTAATTTGAACAGCAGAGAGGTATTAAAATAAAACGGGGGCCAAAAACCCCCGTTTTTAATTTCTATTGTTTTTCAAGGATTCTTAAGCTTTTGGCTGCCAGAAACAAACTTTTGGTGATTCAATTTTTCCTTCTGCCTTTAAAACTTTCATAGCTTTATCAACCACTGCTTTATCAAGTCCTGCTTTTTCTGCAATTTCTCCGGCTTTCAGTGGTTTTCCGGCTGCTTTCATGGTTTCCAATACTTTCTCTGCACTCATAATTTTTAAATTTTCTGGTTATTATCTTCAAAATTTATCTCCTGAAACCCGCCTATTCGGGAGCCTGAATGGACTTTTAATACCTTTCCGAAATTACTTTCCAGTCAATAATTTTCCAAAAATCCTCGACATATTTTGCCCTGAGATTTTTCTTGTCGATGTAATACGCATGTTCCCAAACATCACAGGTCAGGAGCGGTTTTTTGCCGTCGCGGAGCGGATTTCCGGCATTTCCGGTTTGTACAATTTCAAGCTCGCCGGCTGCATTTACCACCAGCCACGACCAGCCTGAGCCAAAAAGTGTAACCGATGCTTTTGCAAACTCTTCCTTAAAAGCTTCAAATGTACCGAATTTTTTTTCAATCGCCGCCTTCAGTGCGTCTTTCGGCTCTTTGCAACCATCAGGACCAAACTGCATAAAATAAAAAGTGTGGTTCCAAACCTGAGCTCCATTGTTAAAAATTCCGCCCGTCGATTTCATTACTATTTCTTCGAGCGTTGCATTCTCAAATTCGGTTCCGGGAACCAGGTTGTTCAGATTTGTAACATAAGTCTGATGATGTTTTCCGTAGTGAAATTCGATGGTTTTTTCGCTGATGTAAGGTTCAAGTGCATTGTTTGCATAGGGTAGTTTTGGTAATTCGAATGCCATAATTTTACAATTTAAGGTTATTTGTTTTGATTTTTGTTTTTTCGAAAGTACAACAATTCAATCTGAATTTTGATGAAAAACAACCGTAATTTGAATTCGATTTAAATAAAAACAGGAATTGAATTCCATCAAAAAATGGTTCAGATCTTTTTTAAAGTTATTCATATCTTGAAAATCAGGGTTCAGCTTTATTTCTGAAAAAAATCTGGTTGTTGGTTTTATCTTCGTTTCTGAGAAAAATCAAGTTATTATGAAAATCACTGACCAGGTTCATTTGCTGAAAATCGATTTCGAAATTGCCATCAGTCCCGAAAAGAAGCTGCCGCGTTTTGTAAACGTAATCATCGTTTTTGGCGATAAAATTACCCTCGTTGACTCGGGCGTGAAAGGAAGCGAAAAAAAAATCAGGCAATATATTGAGGAACAGGGGCGCAGTTTTACTGAAATCGAATCATTGATTTTGTCGCACTCTCACCCCGACCACATTGGCAGTGCAGCCACAATAAAAGAACTGACCAGTTGCAAAATTCTGGCACACGAAGCCGAAAAAGAGTGGATTGAAAATATTGATATTCAAAACCAACAACGGCCTGTTCCAAGCTTTTTCAGTTTGGTTGACCGTTCAGTAAAAATTGATGAATTTTTGTGCGACGGGCAGATTATTCAGATTTCCGGCGGCCCGGCTTTGAAAATCATTCATACTCCCGGCCATTCAAAAGGCTCAGTAAATATTGAATTTTTAAAGGAAAAGATTCATTTTACTGCCGATTCGGTACCGTTGAAAAACGATATTCCGAATTACGATAATTACGCTGATTTGATGAGAACACTCAAAATGATTGAGGATTCAGACTTCAAGGTTCTTTTGTCATCGTGGTCTGCACCGTTGTATGACAAGAAGGAAATCGGAATTTTGATTGATGAGGGCAGAAATTATATGCTGAAGATTGATGCAATTGTAAAGGAATGTTATGCTGGTGCTTACAATTCAGAAGCCTGCAAGATGACAGTGTCAAAACTCGGGTTACCGCCGTTTCTTGCAACCTCGTTGGTTGATAACGCATTTAAAAGTCATTTATAAACTAAACGAAAATGATTGAAACAAAACGGCTGAAAATAAAACCACTTGATTTTGGTCAGTTGCAAAAATATTTAAAAAACGACAATTCACTGGAACGTGAGTTGTGTGTTGGCGAATCAACCCGGATAATTTCTCCTGAATTAGAAGAGGCGCTCGAAGTGGCTATTTTACCACTCGTGGCAGCTAATGAAAATGATTATCTGTTTTTTACACTCTGGACGATAATTCTGAAATCGGAAAACCGAATGGTGGGTGATTTGTGTTTCAGGGGAACTCCCGATGAAAATGGGAGCATTGAAATCGGATACGGGACCTATGAAGATTTCAGGGGAAACGGTTTTATGACTGAGGCTGTTGGCGGAATGATTGTCTGGGCAAAAACACAACCTGCCGTGAAATCGGTAATTGCAGAAACCGACAAAACAAACGTGGGTTCGATGGTGATTCTTCAAAAAAACGGGTTTGTAAAAAGCGATGAATCTGACGATTTTTTTCATTGGAAATTGCAACTTTGAATAATTGAAAGTAAGTGAATGAATTTCTATCCAAAACTGGTGGTTTACTATTTCTCAGGAACCGGAAATTCTGCGAATGTTTCAAATTGGTTGGCTGAATCTGCCCGTGAAAAAGGCATGGAAGTTTCTGTTGTAAACATTGGCAAAACCGACCGGATGAATATTCAACAGCCTGATTCAGAAGCTTTGGTGGCTTTTGTTTCACCCATTCACGGGTTTAATTATCCGCCGGTAATGGTAAATTTTCTGCTCCGATTCCCAAAAGGTAAAAACAAAGTTTTACTGTTGAACACGCGCGCCGGAATGTTGATTGGCAAGTGGATAACACCTGGATTGACAGGCGTGGCTTTTTATTTTGCTGCCCTGATTCTGAAGTTAAAAGGATACACCATCAAATCAATGTTCCCGGTTGATTTGCCTTCCAACTGGATTTCTGTTCATCCCGGGTTGAACGACAGGACTGTGAAATACCTGCACGAGAGAAATCTTGAAAAAGTTAAAAGGTTTGCTGAAAAAGTTTTGGCTGGTGGAATCGATTTCAGGGGAGTGCGTGAAATTGTCCAGGACACGCTGATTGCACCGGTATCATTGGGCTACTATTTTATGGGTCGCTTCTTTTTTTCAAAAACATATTATGCCTCGTCTGATTGCGACAACTGTGGTTTGTGTATCAAATCGTGCCCGGTGAAAGCCATCAAAATGGTTGACAACCGCCCGTTCTGGACTTTCAAATGCGAGAGTTGTATGCATTGCATGAGTTATTGTCCGAAAAAGGCCATCGAAACTGCACACGGCTCAATTGTATTTATTACTGTTTTTTCATCTTTGGTTTTTTCAGGTATATTTTATCAATATTTCGGACTGTTTTTTTTCGACATTGAAAATACGTTTCCGGGTTTTATTGTTGAATCGGCTTTGTCTCTGGGTATTTTGGCTGTGTGGTACCGCATTTTGCATTTTGCCATGCGCTTCAAATTTATCGGGCGGCTGGTTGTTTATACTTCGCTTACAAAATACAAATTCTGGGGACGAAGGTACAAAGCGCTGAAAACCAAATAATCTGCATGATTTCGACTAATAATCTTTTTCAACCTGAAACCGCAAAACTGTTTTGAGTTTTTCGGGTGCTGTTTTCCGGGCATCCGAAAGATAGATTTCGCGGTGTATTTTTGATTTCCTTGTCAGGTTTTGGTCTGTGGCAAACGCTTCCATCTGTTGAAAACTGGCAGGTTCGGTGTCGTAACTACCTTTGTGTAACATCTGAATACAAGCGCTTTCTTCCGCTCTTTCGAATCGTACACTATCGAGTAACGGGTGTGGCTTTTTTGCTTTTGTCGCTTCAATAATCTGTTGTGCGTACGCTTCATCAACAAAATCAGGTTGCCTTATCATGAGTTTAAAAACCAGGTCGTTTTTGTTGATGACCCCCGAAAATCTCTTTTTTGCCTCATCATTTATATCCCACACTCCTTCAAGCGGATAGACCGAATAATCAAAGTATCCGGTTGGCGCAAGTCCTTTTTTCGGACTCATTCTCACCGCGTATGAAAGCGAATATAAAACTCCGATGTATTCAGCAAAATTTGGGTCGTTCGGATTTCCTTCACCTTCAATCGTAAAAAATCTGAACTCAGGAATTGTTATCAGTTCGGGTTTTTCTTTTGGTAAATAGAAAGTTTTTTCGCTGATTTTCCAATCGTGTTTCATGAGAAGTGATTTTTTTCAAAGTTAAAGACCTTGATAAACCTGATGAGTTTTGTTGTGTTAAATTAACCTTTTTTTAAGTTGAAGCACCAATTTTCAGACATGAACCCATCGAAAGTTTTAAAAGGATTTGTATAAAATGAAAATCAGTCTTTCTCCAAAACTGATTTACAATGAGGATTTTGTCATCTGTCATTTTAAAACAGGCATTCATCAACTTTTCTTTTAATCCGGTTTTCAGCAGACATAAATTTGGCGGTAATTGACTTTCTTGATATGAAAAGATTTTTACAAAATAAGATTGTGCAAGCTTTCACGATTGCAGTAGGGTTGTTTCTGGTAAACAATATTTTACTTGGCGCTTTTGTTCCGCGATTGCCAGGCGGTTCAGCCACCGGAATAACCACAATGCTTGCCATTTCATGGATTGGTTTTCATTTTAAAAGGCCCGGTTTAATACCTTTTGTTTACCTTATTTATGGTTTATTCGGGTTGCCAGGTCACCTTTTTGCGGGTGACAGTTATTATTTTACTGGTATTTTATTGCTGGTTTTACCGGCGTTGGTTTTTGATATTTTCCTGTATTTCGGTCAATACAAAATAGTCTCTTTCATTGTCATTTTTCCATTATTTGTTGTTTGCGTGAAATTTTCAACACAATATTTCTTTTACCTGAAATCAGGAGAATGGAATTTCCCGGCATGGAAGGATGGGTTGTTGAGTTTGCTGTTCGGATACGCCGGAATTCTTTTCGGTTTTCTTATTCACAGATATTTAGTTAAAACAAAATAGTATGAAACGGTTCAATCATTTTTTTCTGATTTACAGGAATGCAACTGATGTTGTGCTTGCCGTTTTTGATATTTTAATCAGTTTGTTTCTTTGGAATAAAACTGAATTCATTCAAATAGTCAATTACCTGCCCGATAAATCCGTTTGTCGGTTAAATCCGGCATTTCATACAATTTATTTTATCTGAAACCAAAACAGTGCATACTTTCACAAAAAACTAAAATCAAAAATGAGCCAGAATTTTCAAATTCGCCGGGAAGAAACAGCCGATTATCAGAAAGTTGTTGAGTTAACCGCAAGGGCATTTAAAAACATGCCTTTTGCTGATGGCGACGAAGACAAACTCGTGGAACGTCTTCACAAAGCGCCCGGTTTTATCAGAGAGCTTTCGCTGGTTGCCGAGTCGGAAGGAAAAATTCTTGGTCATATTCTTTTTACCCCCGTAATAATTGATGAGGGACAACAACATTTTCAAACACTTGTGTTAGGTCCGGTTTCGGTTTTACCCGAATTCCAGAAACAGGGAATTGGCAGCGAATTAATCAAAGCCGGGCACAAAAAGGCTGTTGAAATTGGATTTGATTCGGTGATTCTGCTGGGTCATCCTGAATATTATCCGCGATTTGGCTACAAACCGGCTTCGGGCTGGGGAATAAAAACGCATTATCAATTGCCTTCAGATGATGTTTTTATGGCGGTTGAACTCAGAAAAAATGCGTTGAAAAACGTGTCAGGAATGGTGATTTTTCCTCCTGAATTTGGCTAAACTGTAACTACCTGCATCGATAAACGTCAGAAAACAGAAACAATAATTTTCAGAAAACAAAACCAGAAACAACAATGAGCAGAAAACAGAAAGCAATTGTAATCGGAGCCGGAATAGGAGGGCTGGCGACAGCTAATTTCCTGGCCACAAATGGTTATGATGTTGAGATTTACGAGAAGAACTGCAATCCGGGCGGTCGCTGCGGACAAAAAATACAGGACGGTCACCGTTTTGATTTAGGCGCTACTATTTTATTGATGCCATCGCTTTACAAACAGGTTTTATCAGAGTTGGGGATCGACCTCGAAAAAGACCTGGAAACCACGTCACTCAGCCCGATTTATAAGCTTTTCTTCAGCGATGGTTCCGATTTTTCGTTTACCCGCGATGAGGAAAAGATGAAATGCCAATTGGAAGCTTTCGAACCTGGAAGTTACCCGAAATACAAAGCGTATGTAAATGAAGGATACGAATATTTTAATCTTGCAATGAACGATTTGCTGGGTAAAAACTTCGATAGTCTTTTCGAATTTGTGAATCTGAAAAGTATCAGGTTGTTACTGAAACTGAAAACTTACAGAACGCATACCAGCTATGTAAATGAGTTTTTTAATGATAAAAGATTGCAAAAGGCGTTTTCATTTCAGAATATTTATGTGGGACAGAATCCGTATGAAGCACCGGCTTTTTTTTCGATGCTTCCCGGTGCCGAAATTGCCGAAGGTGCGCTTTTCCCGAAAGGCGGGATGAACCGTATTGTGCAAACACTGGTTGCTTTATCTGAAAAAAACAATGTAAAGATAAACTGTAAAAAACCGGTTCAGGAAATTATTCTGAACGGAAAAAAGGCTGAAGGAATTTTACTGGAAGACGGAACCAAAGTAAATGCTGACCTTGTAATTGCCAGCGCCGACCTTCCGTATGTTTACGACAAACTTTTGAGTGATAAGCAAAAAACAAAATCATTGAAAAAGAAAAAATATTCGTGCTCGGCCATTGTTTTTCATTGGGGTGTCGATAAAATTTACCCGCAGTTAGAACACCACAGTGTATTTCTGAATGACCCGTACCAGGCGGGTTTGAATGCTATTTTCAAGGAAAAATCACTTTCTGAAAATCCCAGTTTTTATGTCCATGCACCAGTGAGAAGCGACAAAACAGCGGCACCCGAAAATGAGGATTCACTTTCGGTAATTGTTCCTGTGGCGCATTTGGATGAAAAGGCTGATCAGGATTGGAAAGAACTGAAAGAAAAAGCCCGAACTGCTGTGATTCGCCGTTTGAAGGAAGCCGGATTAACAGATATTGAAGAGCACATCAAATTTGAAATCTGTTATCTGCCCAGAACCTGGGAGAACAGTTGCAATGTCACTAACGGTTCGGTATTTGGGAGCCTTGGTCATACCATTTTCCAGATGGGATATTTCAGGCCGCACAATCAGCACAAAAAATATAAAAACCTCTATTTTGCCGGAGGAAGCACACATCCCGGAAACGGGGTTCCGTTGGTGCTGCTCGGTGCCAAACTCACTGCAGAACGAATTTTGAATGATGCCAAAAAACTGAATTTAAACTGACATGGAAACACCGGTTTTAACCAAAAATGAATTATATCTCGATATTTTCAATTCGATTGATTTTGAGAAGATTGTTGACCACCCCAATATTCTGATTGCCGCAAATTTCTGGGATGTTGAGCGTTACCAGGCTGCCAGGAATTGCTATAAATTTATGCGTACCATCGACGACCTGATTGATAATTACAAAACAGAGCATGTTACCATTTCTTCTGAAAATCAGGCAAAATTTGAATTGCAGGTTTATAATTGGATAGGAACTATTGCAGACAGAAAAAACAAGTTTCCGACTCATGGCGAATTAATTGAAACGGTCCAGCGTTTTTGCATTCCTTTCTGGCCGCTGGAAGCCTTCGCCAAATCGATGATTTACGATATTTATCATGATGGTTTTCCAACGTTGCAGGGATTTATTGATTATGCAGGCGGCGCTTCTGTGGCACCGGCTTCCATTTTTGTCCACCTTGCAGGGCTGACAAAATCGGACGGAAAGTATGTTGCACCCAAATTTGATGTAAAGGACGTGGCAACTCCTTGTGCAATATTCAGTTACCTGGTTCATATTATCCGCGATTTTCAGAAAGACCACCTGAACAACCTGAATTATTTCCCCGACGACCTGATTGAAAAATACGGAATGAACCGGGCCGGACTGCTTGCAATGGCAAATGGTGCATCGATTACTCCGGGATTTCGGAAAATGATTGGTGAATTGTATGAAGCCGCAGATTTTTACAGAGAAAAAACTCTCCGCATGATTCAGTATATCAAACCTTTGGTCGTACCACGCAGTCAACTCAGTCTCGAAATCATATTTGATCTTTACCTCATGGTTTTTGAACGGATTGATATAGAGAATGGAACTTTTACCTCCAAAGAATTAAATCCGACGTGGCAGGAAATTCAGGAGCGGGTTGCATTGGTAATTGAAAGGTTTGAAGAAATATAATTCATAAATTGCAGGAAAATGGGTAATTTATGAAAGCAGTCATCTACACCCGGTATGGACCACCTGATGTTCTTCAATTGGCAGAGGTTTCAAAACCTGTTCCCAAAGAGAATGAAGTACTTATAAAAATATTTTCCACAACTGTTAACCGCACCGATTGTGGTTTTCGAAGTGCCGAATATTTTATTTCCCGTTTCTTCAGCGGATTATTCCGTCCTAAGAATCAGGTTCTGGGAAATGAATTTGCCGGAGAAGTTGTTGATACGGGAAGTTCTGTTACACAGTTCAGGTTGGGAGACAGGGTTTTTGGCTATAACGACATAACATTTGGAGCTCATGCTCAATTCATGGTGATGCCTGAAACCGGCCCGCTTTCTGCCATTCCCGAAAGAATGACTTTTGAAGAGGCAGCCCCGATCACAGAAGGAGGTCATTACGCATTGTGCGATATCAGGGCAGCCAAAGTTTCAGCAGGACAAAAAGTGCTGATTAATGGCGCTACCGGGGCAATTGGCTCAGCAGCAGTGCAGTTATGCTGTTATTTGGGTGCTGAAGTTACGGCTGTCTGCGGTGGAAAAAACCGTGAACTTGTATCGAAACTGGGCGCAAAAACTGTTATCGATTATCAGAAGGAGGACTTTACCCTGATCCAGGAGAAATTCGATTTTATTTTCGATGCAGTGGGGAAAAGCTCATTTGGAAAATGCAAACCACTGCTGAAAAACAAGGGAATTTATATTTCCACTGAATTGGGAAAAGGCGGACAGAATCCGTTTCTTGCACTGCTTACACCGGTTTTGGGAGGCAAAAAACTTTTATTTCCGCTTCCGTCAATTTGTAAGGAAGATGTGATTTTTTTGAAAGAACTTGTGGAGAATGGAAAATTTAAGCCAGTGATTGACAGTATTTATCCACTTGAAAAAATGGTTGAGGCTGCAAAATACGTTGAAACAGGACAAAAGATTGGAAATGTTGTGATTTCAGTTGGTCACGGTTGAATGTAACGTTAAATTTTTTTTTGCGAAGAATAGAATTCAGGGAAAAATAAAACCCCGGAGCACTCTGCTCCGGGGAAAAAACCAAAAATCAACTAACCTTTAAACCGCCTGGCGACTTCATCCCAGTTGATGAGATTCCAAAATGCATTCACATAATCCGGACGTCTGTTCTGATAATTCAGGTAATACGCGTGCTCCCACACGTCAATCCCCAAAATCGGCGTACCCTGAACATCGGCAACATCCATCAGCGGATTATCCTGGTTGGGCGTCGATGAAACCACCAGTTTTTTGTTTTGAAGAACCAACCATGCCCAACCAGACCCAAAACGCGTAACCGCAGCTTTGGTGAAAGCCTCCTGAAAATTTTGCAGCGAGCCGAATGAGTCGTTGATGGCATCCAATAATACACCTTCCGGTTTTGGAGAACCTCCGGGTGCAATTACATCCCAATACAAATTGTGGTTGTAAAAACCACCACCATTGTTACGAACCACTGCCGAATGGGCCGAAACTCCTTTTAAAATCTCCTCAATCGAAGCCGATTCAAGAGCGGTTCCGGCTATTGCACCATTCAGGTTTGTAGTGTAAGCAGCATGGTGCTTTGTATGATGAATTTCCATCGTACGAGCATCAATGTGCGGCTCTAAAGCTGTGTAAGCGTATTTTAATTGTGCTAATTCAAATGCCATAATGTTACAAATATAAGAATAAAATACATTAATATCTGAAAACAAAAATAAATTTTCTGAAATACCATTCCAAATTTTTCAGCATCATTTTTTATTGAATTCTTTTATCGCTGATATGCATTGCTTATGAACTATATTGATCTGAAGCGATTAGTAAAACATAAAATTTCTTTCGGTAAATTATGGGTGAATTTGTTATTCAGAAAGGAAAAAAATTTGTCAGAATAATCAACTTACATACATTTAGTTATGGTCTTTCGAATTGTGGAGAAGCCGAAAATATTTGGAAATACAAAACATGGGTGTTACATTTGAATTAACAATATGAGTTCTTTGAGAAGAGTAAAATATTCCGCATTAATTCTGAATTTGGTAAACTCAACATTACAAATTAAAATGAGAATGCTCTTTTAGTGTCGCTAAGACAGGCCTGGTAGTCTCGCCTCAGGCGAGATGAGTCGCAAGACCGCTGGAAGTCTGATCGGCCGGGCACTCAAATCCTGTCATATCGGGGTTTTCACAAATGAATTAATGCGGTTTTTTTGAAACAAAAAGGCTCTGAAATTGATTTTCCAGAGCCTTTTTTATGTTTGTACACCCAATACTACCCAACCACAACATTAATAATCCGGTTCGGAACGATAATCATTTTTTTCACACCTTTCCCTTCGAGCCATTTGGCTGTCCTGTCGTCTGCCAACACTTCTTTTTCAACTTCGGCAACAGGCATATCAACCGGCAAAGCTTTCATGTATCTTGTTTTTCCGTTAAACGAAACCGGGTAATCAAAAGTATCTTCCACCAACAAACTTTGGTTTACTTCGGGCCACGGTTCGTATGCCAGTGTTTCTTTGTTCCCGTACAGCGACCAAAGTTCTTCGGCCATGTGTGGAGCATACGGCGCTAATATTTTGGCGAAATTTTCAGCAGTGGTTTTTGTCACCTTACCTTTTTTAATAGCCAGGTTATTAAAAATCATCAATGCCGAAATTCCGGTATTAAACTTCAAATGGTCAATATCGAACTCCACTTTTTGGATCGTCTGGTGCAGCAGCTTTTCAACTTCTTTGTCTTCTTCTCCATCAGTAATATTATCCAGTTCAGCAAAGAAACGGTAAACACGGTTCAGGAAATTGAAAACACCTTTTACACCGTTTTCGGCCCAGGGTTTGCGTTCATCCAGCGGCCCCATAAACATCTCGTATAAACGCAAAGAATCGGCTCCGAATCTATCGATAACATCATCCGGGTTCACCACATTTTTCAGCGATTTCGACATTTTTGCCACAATCTGTTTCAGCTCTTCACCGGTTTCGGTATGGTAATATTTCCCATTCTTTTCCTCCACCAAATCCGAAGCAACTTTAGCGCCATTGGCAGTTTCGTAGGCAAAAGCGAGGATCATCCCCTGGTTAAATAGCTTCTGGAAGGGTTCGTCGGTGGAAACAATTCCAAGGTCGAAAAGCACTTTGTGCCAGAACCGCGAGTAAAGCAGATGCAGTACAGCATGTTCGGCACCGCCCACATACAAATCAACCGGCATCCAGTATTGTTCTTTTTTTACATCGAAAATCTCTTTTTCATTATTGGGGTCAATATAGCGCAGGTAGTACCAGCATGAGCCAGCCCATTGTGGCATGGTATTAGTTTCGCGGCGGCCTTTTCGTCCGTTTTTGTCGGTAACCAACAGCCAGTCGTGTGAGTTCACCAAAGGCGATTCGCCTGTTTCCCCGGGCAAATATTTTTCCACTTCGGGTAATTCCAGCGGCAGGTTCTCATCTTCCACCAAAGTTACTTCGCCGTCTTCCCAGTGAATAACCGGAAATGGTTCGCCCCAATACCGCTGGCGGCTGAACAACCAGTCGCGGAGTTTATAATTGGTGGTTGCTTTCCCAATTCCTTTTCCTTCAAGCCACTCAATCGTTGTTTTTATTCCCTGTGTTTTATTCAGTCCGTTAATATTCAAACCGGTTTCTTCAGAAGCTGAATTGATATATTCTCCGTCTTCAGTCCAGCATTTTTTGCCTGCCAGAATTTCGTCGCGTCCCTGAACTTCTTTTGGGTCAAGAATGCAAATTATTGGAATTTTGAATTCAGTGGCAAACTCAAAATCGCGGGTATCGTGAGCCGGAACCGCCATAATGGCGCCGGTTCCGTAACCCATCAAAACATAGTCGGCCACCCAGATGGGAATCAGCTTTTTATTTACAGGATTAATGGCATAACGGCCTGTAAATACACCTGTTTTCTCTTTGGCAAGATCGGTTCTGTCCATATCTGATTTCAGGGCAGCCTGTTGCTGGTATTTTTCAACAGCGGCTTTTTGTTCTGCCGTGGTAATTTTTTCGATCAGGGCGTGTTCAGGGGCAATTACCATGTAAGTAGCGCCAAAAAGTGTATCGGGGCGGGTGGTGTAAACCCTCAGTTTTTCGCTCAGTCCTTCCATTTCGAAATCCACTTCAGCACCCGTCGATTTGCCAATCCAGTTGCGTTGCATATCTTTAACACCGGCTGGCCAGTCGAGAGTTTCGAGCCCCTGTAGCAAACGCTCAGCATAATGTGGAATCCGCAGCAACCATTGTTTCAGGTTTTTGCGCACCACCGGATTGCCACATTTTTCGTGCGAGCCATCGGTTAAAACTTCTTCATTGGCACAAACTGTTTTGCATGAATCGCACCACCAAACCTGGGCATTGTCGTAATAAGCCAGTCTTTTATCGTCGATATATTTTGTAACGGCAATTT
Organism: Draconibacterium sp.; assembly: GCA_036735485.1. Lineage (GTDB taxonomy): Bacteria > Bacteroidota > Bacteroidia > Bacteroidales > Prolixibacteraceae > Draconibacterium. Next base: position 20,039 of record DAINOH010000079.1, read on the forward strand.
TTCCTGCATTCTTTACTTCTTCCGGAATTGGCAGTTCCGATACCGGTCGGCCTTTCTGCAGTTCTTCGTCAAACCATGTATTATATAGTTGTTTGAAAATCCATTGGGTCCATTTAAAATATTTGGGGTCGGTGGTATTGATTTCGCGGTCCCAATCGTAACTCAAACCAATCGCTTTAATCTGGCGGCGGAAATTATCACAGTTTTTCTGCGTGGTGATGGCCGGGTGTGTGCCGGTTTGAATGGCGTATTGTTCAGCCGGAAGACCAAAGGCATCGTAACCCATCGGGTGAAGCACATTGTAACCTTTCATCCGTTTGTAACGGCTGAAAATATCTGTGGCTGTATAACCTTCCGGATGCCCCACATGCAGCCCCGCTCCTGAAGGATAGGGAAACATGTCGAGGATGTAATATTTTGGTTTTGAAAAATCATCGTTGGTTTTAAAAGTCTTGTTTTCTTCCCAGTATTTCTGCCATTTGGGTTCTATTTCCGCGAAATTGTATTCCATTTTATTGTTATTGATGCTGTTGCTGAATTTTAAGCCGCAAAGATAGAAAAATGATTTATTCAGGCAGGAAAACGAAAGGAAAGTAACTGAAAACGGACCTAAATAACTATTACAGGTCTTGTCCTCTTTTTAAATAAAAAAGAAGCTATGTCTGTTGAATTTCAAATAATAAGATTTAACCTTTTCCCGGTAATGATGTTATAAGTTTTAAAAGAATTTTCAATTGCGGCAATTAAGCAAGTTTTTAAATGAATAAACCGATGTTTTTATGCTGACGAAATTCTACACGCCACATTTTTTGTTGCAGGATTTTATCCAGTGCATTATGGTTATTCATGCCGAAGTGGATTCGAATGGTTCCCCGGTAATTTGTCCCTATCCGCCTGCTCCACAAGACTCATTATTTTTTTATATCAACGATCGCATCAAGGTACTGAAATCAGGTGAAACAGAATTCAGATTGCAACCCCGGAGTGTGGTTGTGGGGCCCATGGTAACACGGGTAATGCTCGATATCAATAAAAGTCACAAGGCGGTGAGGGTTGGATTTCATCCTGGTGGCCTGCACCGATTCCTGGGACTTTCGATGACTGAAATGATTGACGGGCACTTTGATGCGGCTGATATTTACGGCAATGAAATAGAAACAGTAAATAACCAGCTTCAGGAAGCGCAAAACTTCGACGAAATAAAAAATATCAGTGAATTATTTTTGCTGAAAAAAGTAAATATTTTGAAAAAAGCATTGCCATTTGACAAAGCCATGCTCGAGCTGATGCGCACCAGCGGAAGCATGCCGATGGATAAAGTGGCGTCGCTGGCCTGTTTAAGTGTCCGCCAGTTTGAGCGTGTGAGTAAGGAGCGCATTGGTATTCCCCCAAAATTCTTCGCACGGCTGATCCGCTTTTCAAAGGCCTACCGTATGCGCGAAAATTTTCCTCAGATGAGTTGGACCAGCATTGCACACAACTGCGGCTATTTTGACCAGATGCATTTTATCCGCGATTTCAGACAGTTTGCCTGTGTTCCACCCGGAATTATTGAACGCGATTTGGAAAAAGCCCCGGTAAGATTACAGGCTGAATTAAGGATATAAATGTCGTTTTTTTACTATTCTGTCTCAACCGAAACATCGAAATTTGACAAATAAATAAATTTTGATGTTATGAAGACAACTATTATTCTTTCATTATTTGCTGCCTTTTTATTGGTTCAATCAGCCAGAGCGCAGGATTTCAGCCGATTAAAGACAATCGAAGATTATAATTTTAAAGTTTATTACAGTGCGGGTTGCGAAGAAAGGGCCAAACTGATTTCTAACCGTGTTTACAAAGCCAGGAACTATTTTGAAAAACTACTGGATTTTACTCCATCGGTAAATTTGTTGATTTTAAGTG
>DAINOH010000080.1:0-21809 GCA_036735485.1 Draconibacterium sp.
AATGAAAGTCAATAATTAGTAAAAACTGTCAACCTTATTTAGGGATTGTCATCCGGTATCAAGTATCAAGAATCAAGAATCCAGCATCCGGTTCTTGTATCCAGTATCCAGCATCCAGCATCCCTGGCTGAACGAATTCAGTCGGGCAGACAGTATCCGGCATCAAACAACGGCTCAATGTCCGCTGCCCAGTTTTACATTGCCAACACCGTCGAGTCCGCTGAGTCTTCCCCAGAAAAAACCATACAATGCAATGGCTCCAAAACAAACTGCCGGAACAATATAACCCGCCGACATTCCTTCAGCATCGCCAATGGCACCCATTACTTTGGGTAAAACAGCTCCACCCATAATCGCCATCACAATAAACGAAGAGGCAATTTTTGATTTTTCACCCAAACCGAAAATTCCGAGCGAGAAAATGGTCGGGAACATAATCGACATAAAAAAGAAGCTCAGAAAAACGGAAACCACCGAAATCCAGCCCAGGTTGGCTACCACCACAAACATCAGGATTACGTTGATAAATGCGTAAAGTCCGAGCATGTAATGCGCTTTGGTAACACGCAAAATAAACGATCCGGTAAAACGTCCCAACAAAAACAACGGAAATGCCAGCAGTGACATCAGTGAAGTGGCGCCCTTTTCAGTGAGAAAAAACGAGCCGTCGCGCAGGATCGAGCCGCTTTCACCGCCAATCAGCCAGCTTGCTTGCATTCCTTCGCTGATAGACGGAACTTCTTCAACCATATAATTGATAAAAAAGCTGAAAATACCAGCCTGAGCAGCCACATACAAAAACTGCGCAATGGTGGCCCCGGTAAAATGTGGTGCCGACCAGATACTGTTTTTGTGTATCAGCTTCCTCCGTTTAAATGCAATGAAAGCAACAGACACCACGCCGGCGATGGCTGTTACAATATAAAAAATTGTTGTAAGCATTTTATTCAATTCTGCCATTGCTTCGGGATTGGCAAGCGTTTCGCGGTCCATGTAAAATATCTGTACAAAAAACCTGACAATCATACCAAAAGCAAAGCTGAATAATATTGCCATCACATATAAAAGTATGGTTGACAACTTGCTTTGTTTCCCAAAAACATCAGCATTATTATCGCCACCGCCATTGTTGTTCATATCTTCAGTAACATCAGGCATTTTGCTTTTCAGAAATAAAACTATCAGAACACCGATAATCACAGCCAGCGCCACATACGGAATCCACATGGTTTGATGGGCAATTTCGGCATTTTGCTGTGCAGTAAGCGAATCGTCGGTATGATAAAAATAAATACCGCCGATAAACGGAGCAATCGGCCAGCCAATGGCATTAAACGATTGTGCCAGGTTGATTCGTGACGCGGCATATTTCGGATTTCCAAGAACCGTTGTGTAGGGATTTGCCACAGTTTCGAGAAACGAAAAACCCATGGCCACCAGGCAAACGCCGAGCAGAACTGCCCAAAATCCATCAATTTTTGTGGCAGGGTAAAACCACAGACAGCCAAGTGCCGCCAAACCCAGTCCCAGAATAATCCCCCATTTGTAACCCAGTTTGTGAATAAACCAACCTGCAGGCAAGGCCATAAAAAAGTAGCCCAGGTAATGCGAAAACTGTACATTGGCAGAATCGGCTTTTGTGAGATGATAATAATCCTGAAAATGTTTGTCCATTGTGTCAATCAGACTGTTACCTACTGCCCAGAGGGTAAAAAGCAGGGCTACAAGAAAAAAGATAAAAGTGTGGTTGCGTCCGTCTTCTGTAGTAAAAAGACCTTTTCTGGTTTTACTCATTTCAGTTCGTTTAATTTGATTGTTACTGGTTTTAAAAGTTCAGGCCCCTAAGATAAGACAACCCTTTATTATGCAAAACAGACAGGCAGTTTTTATTTCGTGAAATTTTTAACCCATTTTCGTTTTTAAGGAATAGTATTTTCCATTTTAAAGATTTTCAAATAGCTGCCGGAATTTCAAAAACGTAACGATTTATGAGACTGTAAACCAAAATAAACAGCAGAATCCTAATAGGAAATCTGATTTCCTGCACCATTATTTAAACTCATGATAAATGACTTCAATGCTTTGTAAATATTAGTTTTTGGTTCTATTTTAGGGGCGAAAACTAAAAAAAATAAAACCATGATACGAAGAACAATCTTTTTTATTTCGATTTTGATAATCAATTGTTTCGGCACATTTGCACAAGTGCCCACCAAATGGCGCGGCCCCAATGGGAACGGCGTTTATAACGAAACTGGGCTTCTGAAAAAATGGCCTGCCGGCGGGCCTGCAATTACCTGGCATTTCGATAAACTCGGTATCGGCCATTCATCCCCGGTAATCGATAACAACCTGATTTATTTGTCGGGGATGGAAGGAACCACCGGCTATATTTATGTACTTACTCCTGATGGCAAACTAAAATGGAAAGCAGCTTACGGAACTGAATTTTCCGAAAGTTATCCGGGCGCACGTTCAACTCCTGTGATTGCCGGCGATTTGCTTTACATGTATACAGGTTTGGGCGAACTTGTTTGCATGAGTTCGACAGACGGAAAAATCAAATGGAAAAAAAATATCCTCAAGGATTTTGATGCCGAAAACATCCGTTGGGGAGTAACCGAAACAGTATTAATTGATGGAGACAACATTTATGTGACACCTGGTGGAAAGAAAAACAATGTAATTGCACTGAATCGCAAAACCGGAAGTCTTCTATGGTCTTCACCTGCCAAAGGAACGCTTTCAGCTTATTGTACTCCGCTGCTCATTAATTTTCCGGCCAGAAAACTGCTGGTAACCATGGTTGAAGGAAATATTATCGGACTTGATGCAGCCAACGGAAAAATGCTTTGGTCGCACCCACATACCAACAAATATGAAATTCATCCAAATACCCCGATTTATCATGATGGCGGGCTTTTTTGTTTCAGCGGGTACGGTCAGGGAGGTGTTAAACTTGAGTTGAGCCCTGATGGTAGCAGCGTGAAAAAAGCATGGTTCAGCGAAAAACTCGACAGCCGCATGGGTGCAATGGTGCTGGTGAACGGATATCTTTACGGATCAGGCGACGTTGGCCGCGAATGGCGCTGCGTTGACTGGAAAACAGGTGCAGAAAAATATGCCGATAAAACCATTGCCAAAGGAACTTTAATTTATGCTGATGGGATGCTATATTGCTATTCTGAACGCGGTGAACTGGCACTGGTGGAAGCAACACCTTCCGGTTTTAAAATTGCCTCGCAAACAAAAGTGGAACTCGGAACCGACCAGCACTGGGCCCACCCGGTAATCGACAACGGGAAACTTTATCTGCGTCATGGCAATACGCTGATTGCCTACAAAATCAAATAAATAAAGAGATACTTGATTCTTGATACTCGATACTTGATACTCGATACTAATACTTAAAAAAATAATAATGAAACGAACATGTTTGCAGAAAAACACAAATACCGATGAACAAATTACATGTGAGTTCCATCGGGTGAGAAAGTGGATAAATGAGACTAAGCGGAACCGCCAACTAATTAGCAACTTTAATAATTTGTACAGATGAAATTAATACAGCTGAATTTTATACTTCTGATTTTTGTGTTGAATTCCAGCGCTCAGCTGGTGCAGTGGCGTGGCCCAAATCGCGACGGAATTTTCAACGAAACAGGTTTGCTGAAATCGTGGCCCGAAGGTGGCCCACAATTGATTCTGGAAGTTGAAAAAATCGGCAAAGGCTGGTCATCACCGATTCTTGATGGAAATATGATTTATGTAACCGGAATGATTGACACGCTCGATTACCTTTCGGCAGTCGATATGCAGGGAAACATCAAATGGCAGGTTCCTTATGGTCGTTCCTGGAATAAGTCATTCCCTGATACACGCGCCACGCCTGTGGTTGAAGACAATCGCATTTATGTGCAAAGCGGAACCGGAAGGGTTGCTTGTTTCGAAAAAGAAACCGGAAAAGAAATCTGGGCAGTTGAAGTTGACAAGGATTTTGAATGTGAATACCATATCTGGGGAAATTCTGAAACACCTTTGATTGTTGACAACAAAATCATTTGTACTCCCGGTGGCCCGAAAACCAGTGTGATTGCACTCGATAAAATGACAGGAAAATTAATCTGGCAAACCAGGTCGTTAGGCGGGCCGCGGGCTTATGCATCGCCGGTCATTTACAACTATAACAACACCCGTTATGTGCTGGCAGTTATCGGAACCGATTTAATTGCACTGATTCCTGAAACCGGTGAAATCAAATGGAGCTACAAATACCACAACCCGGCAAAATGGGACCAGAATGGTTTAATCTGGGCCAATACTCCGGTTTTTAAAGACGACAGGATTTTTCTTTCGATGGGCTATGATTACAATGCAAAAATGATTCAGGTTGCGCCAGACGGTAATTCAGTCACAGAAGTTTTTACCGACACCATTTTCGACAATCACCACCACGGATTGATATTGTACAACGGGTATGTTTATGGCTCGAACTGGATTAATAACAACAAAGGAAACTGGGTTTGCATGGATTGGCAGACCGGCAAAATTATGTGGGAACATACCTGGGACTCAAAAGGTGCAATTGTATTGGCCGACGGAATGTTATATGCTTATAACGAAAAAGGAAATGTGGGTTTGATTGAACCTTCTCCCGAAGGTTTCAAACTTATCAGCGAATTTAAAATCACAAAAGGTGCAGGCACACACTGGGCACACCCGTTTATTGCCGATGGAAAAATGCTCCTCCGCCACGGCGATGTGATGATGGTGTATAACATAAAACAACAATAAAGAACTCCAAAGGAGTTAAATAATAATAGCCGTAGGTGCAACCTACGGGAAAAAGGCAACGACAAACTGAACCCTGAAAGGGTTCAATAAGAATGTAATTTTTATTGACAGAAATCGCCATCAAAAAGTAATGGATTCAAAACGAATCATAAATATTTCTGTTTATTCAGCCACAACGGTTGCTGTACTCGTTTTGCTCTGGTGGATTTATACCGACCCAACCAACGATTACAAAACCAGCGAACCGGGTGCCGACAACCGCGGAAAAGGCGTGGCTGCGCAGGAGGTGAAAATTGGCGAACACTTTGAACAATTCAGCACAGAATACACCGAACTTTCTGAATCCTGGCCGCGTTTCCGTGGTGCCGAATTCGACAATATTTCAAAATCAACGGTGAAACTAAAAGAAAAATTCGGTAGCACCGGCCCAAAAATCGTTTGGTCGGTGGAAATGGGAGAAGGCCACTCCGGAGCCGCTATTTACAAAGGGCTGGCTTACATTCTCGATTACAACGAGGAAAAACGAATGGATATTCTGCGTTGTTTTTCGCTCACCGATGGAAAAGAACTCTGGAACCGCGGCTACAAACTTAACATCAAACGCAATCACGGCATGTCGCGTACCATTCCTGCTGTTACCGAAGAATATATCCTGACGATGGGCCCGATGTGTCATGTAATGTGCCTCAACCGTGCCGATGGCTCCATGCGCTGGGGACTTGATATTGCCAAAGATTACGAATCTGAAATTCCGCTTTGGTACACGGGTCAGTGCCCGCTTATCGATAATAATGTGGCAATTCTGGCCACCGGCGGAAAAGCACTGATGATTGCCGTGGATTGCGCTACCGGGCAGAAATTGTGGGAAACACCCAATCCTAACGAATGGAAAATGAGCCACTCTTCGGTAATGCCATACACATTCGGCGGACGTAAAATGTATGTTTACAGTCCGGTGGGCGGATTGGTGGGTATTGCAGCCGATGGTCCCGATGCCGGAAAAGTATTGTGGGAAACACCGGCATGGAATCACTCAGTGGTGGCACCTTCGCCGGTTTGCATGCCCGATGGAAAGATTTTTATCACAGCCGGTTATGGCTCCGGAAGTATGATGCTGCAACTCAGGGAAAACGGCGGCAAATTCAGCATTGAAGTTTTAACGGAATACGCGCCGAAAGACGGGCTGGCCAGCGAACAGCAAACTCCCGTTTACTGGCAGGGTCACCTTTTTGGCATCATGCCGAAAGATGGCGGAACCATGCGTAACCAGCTGATTTGTGTAAATCCGTCAGACCCGAAAAAGCCGGTGTGGATAAGCGGACAGGAAAACCGTTTCGGGCTGGGCCCCTATTTTATGGCCGACGGAAAGCTTTTTATTCTGAATGATGATGCTACTTTAACCATTGCGAAACCGTCAACATCGAAATACATCCAGCTCGAACAGGTGAAAGTTATTGATGACGCTCACGATGCCTGGGCTCCTTTTGCGCTGGCCAACGGCTACCTGCTGATGCGCGATTCGAAAAAAATGGTTTGTATTGATTTGAATTTGTAAGGAAGAAGAACGAGATTTATAGAGATTTGTGGTGATTAAATGAGATTGAGAACAAAAACACAGCATGTCAGTCAGATTGAGTTGCAAGTTAATTTTCATTGGGCACAATGTGAAAATGACAGAAAGCTCCATCAGTGCTGTCATTTCGACGAGTTCGCGAGGAGAAATCTTTTTGAACAAACAGACCTCTCCTATCGTCGAGGTGACATCAAAAAGTGGCTGTCAGATTGAGCGAAGTCGGAATCTGTTTACAAAGGAATTCATTTGAAATGATAATATTTTTTGTGAAATTCAGGAAGTTTTCTGTCTCATTGTTCACTACTCAAATCTCTTAATCTAAATACTAAAAGAAATGAAAAACAAAGGAATCGTAATATTTTTAATTGTTTTGGCGGTGGTAATTGTAGCCATCATTGCCGGCGATTACCTGAGCGACAAGCCCGACAAAACAGGTCCGAATCCTTTTGAATACAACGTCGAAAATTTTAAAACGGTTGATTCCACACTCATTCATTTTAAAGAAACCCGCAATTACCGGATTGCCTTTGAAACACCAACTGCAATTACCATTTCTGGCGAGAAAATCTATCTGGCAGGCGACAATAAAATACAAGTTATCGGATTGGATGGGAATCTGCTCAGCGAAATCGCGTTAACCGGAATGCCGCAAGCAGTTGAGGTTTTTGGCGAAAAGATTTTTGTTGCTATAAATAATGCCATTAACCTTTTTACCGAAACCGGTTCGCTTTTGAAAACCTGGCCGGATCTTGCCGACAGTGCATTGGTTACTTCTGTGGCTGCTTCTGCAACTTCAGTTTTTGTGGCCGATGCCGGTAACCGCAAAGTGCATCGGTACAACCACGACGGACAGTTGCTGGCTTCATTCGATGGAAAAGCTGCCGAAGGTGAATTGCACGGTTTTATTATTCCAAGTCCCTATTTCGACATTGACATCAATACCGATGGCGATTTATGGGTGGTAAATCCGGGATTGCATTCGCTTGAAAATTACACCGAAGAGGGAAACCTGCGCGAACACTGGAACAACACGAGCATGTTGCTCGAAGGATTCAGCGGTTGCTGCAACCCAGCCCATTACTGCTTTTTACCCGACGGTCGTTTTGTGACAAGCGAAAAAGGACTGGTACGGATAAAAATCCACAAACAATCCGGCGAATTTGATGGTGTGGTGGCCGCTCCCACAAAATTTAAAGCCGAAGGCGAAGCGCCGGATGTAGCCGTCGATACAACTGGCAATGTTTACGCCCTTGATTTTGATAAAAAGATGATTCGGGTTTTTGAGAAAAAGTAGTGAGTAGTGAGATTTGAGTAATGAGTAAGAGAAACAAGACTTTTAGTATCAAGACATGAAGAGAGAACAGGATTTTGAAAAAAACTCCGAAGGAGCTAAACAAAAATAGCCACAAGTACAACCTGTGGGAAGAAACAAATAGAAACCAGAACCCTGAAAGGGTTCAATATGAATAACCCCCGGTTTCAACCCGGGGATAGAAACGAAAAAAGATTAAAAAGGTGCATCCACAACGGCTTTTTGAAAAGCTGGCCAACTATGCACCGCAAAACGAAAAGCTGAACAGAACCATGAACCGAAAAGATTTTTTCAATACTGCAGGACGTCTTTTGATTCTTGGCGGAATTACCGCCTCGGCGGGCTACCTGATTGTCAACAAAAAAGTATCAGCCGCCTGCACCGAATCGCCAACCTGTAAAAACTGTGGCAAATTTGCCAAATGCGAACTACCACAAGCAAAAGAGACAAAAGAGGGACAATACATGAAGTAAAAAACCCTAAAAGGGTAGAATATGAATAACCCCAGATTTCAACCTGGGGGTTGAAAGACCAACAACAACCGGCCCGCTGTTTGAAACAGCGGCCAAGTGATTTTGAGAATATGGAAACAAATAAAACACAAAACCGAAGGAAATTCATCCAAAACGGTGTCAGGCTCTCGCTGCTGCTTTCGCTCGGAACTGTCAGTGCTGCAGCATTGCGCAGGGTTACCGGCGATGATTACGTCTGGCAAATCGACCCGTTTAAATGCACCCAGTGTGGCCGCTGTGCCACCGACTGTGTAAAAAAACCTTCGGCGGTGAAATGCGTTCATGCTTATGCATTATGTGGCTATTGCGATTTGTGTGGCGGCTACCTGAAACCCGGTGCCATTGCCCGCGACACAGCCGCTGAAAACCAGCTTTGCCCCACTGCCGCCATCGAACGCCGTTTTATCGAAGAACCTTATTTTGAATACCATATCATCGAAGACCTTTGTATTGGGTGTGCAAAATGTGTAAAAGGCTGCACCTCTTTTGGCAACGGCTCGCTGCACCTGCAAATCATTCATGATATCTGCGACAACTGCAACGAATGCGCCATTGCCCGGGTATGTCCTTCTGACGCCATTTCACGGGTAAAAGCCAGCGAAGCCTACAAAGTAAAAGGCGATTTCACCAACAAACCCAAAGCCTGAACTGATGAAAAACAAATTAAATAGCCAAAATATTTCAAACTTCTTCAAATTCCTCCCCTTCAGGGAGGTTAGGAGGAGCTTTCTTCTCTTTGCTTTTTGCCTTTTGCCTTTTGCCTTATTTTCCCAACAGCAGCGTTTCCCGAAACCCGAATTTGCCACAGGCTACGAGCAGCCGTCAACCATAACTCCCGAACCTCGCGCGTTGGCGCTTGAATATTTCGATGTTGCTGTTCTGTTGGTGGTACTATCACTGGCAAGTTGGCTGGTACTGAAAAAACGTTCAAGGCAGGGTGCTTTGTGGCTGTCGCTTTTCACACTTGCTTATTTTGGTTTTTACCGCGAAGGATGCATTTGTTCCATCGGTTCTATTCAAAATGTAACATTGTCGTTTGCCGACCCGAATTATGCGATATCGGTAACGGCATTGCTGTTTTTTGTATTGCCGCTGGCATTCACACTGTTTGTTGGACGCACCTTTTGTGCAGGAGCCTGTCCGCTGGGTGCCATTCAGGATGTGGTGATAATGAAACCCATCAGTTTACCCAAATGGCTAAACAAAACACTGGGGCTGATTCCTTATTTGTACCTCTCGCTGGCCGTGCTTTTTGCCGCCACCGGCACCGATTTTATCATCTGCCGCTACGACCCGTTTGTCGGCATTTTCCGTATGGATGCCAAATTTCACATGGTTGTGCTGGGTATTGCATTTTTGCTGATGGGCATGTTTGTAGCCCGTCCGTATTGCCGGTTTCTATGTCCTTACGGTGTATTGCTAAGTTGGATGTCAAGGTTCTCAAGACGTCACATGACGATAACACCTTCAAAATGTATCCAGTGTAAGTTGTGTGCCAGCTCCTGTCCGTTCGATGCCATCGACTACCCGACCAATGAAAAGGAAGTGATTCAGTCGGGACTCGGTCCCAAAAGGTTTCTTACCTATGCTCTGATTATCCCGCTTTGGATGGCGCTTGGCGTTTTTGTGGGGGCAAAATCGCACACATTCCTCTCGAAAGCGAATCCTGATGTTTACCTCGCAGAGTTGCTGATTTCTAATCCTGAAATTAAAAACGACACCGAAAATATTGACGTACAAACTTTCCTTTCATCAGGAAAAACGCTGGAAACACTGGTAAAAGAAGCCGAAGTTATCCGCGGAAAGTTTTACATCGGCAGCATGATTGCCGGTGGATTTATGGGATTGGTAATAGGAATGACACTGCTGAACACGGTGGTTTTCCGCAAACGGCAGGATTACGAGCCACACCGCGGAAACTGCTTCAGTTGCGCCCGGTGTATGAATTATTGCCCGGTGGAGAAGTGAGTTAGTGAATGAGTTATTGGGTAAATGAGTTATTGAGTTAATGGGTGTCGCGGTTTGTAACCGCGATTTGGATTAGACAGGATAATTAAATTTGAATAAAAACCAGAACCCTGAAAGGGTTCAATATGAATAACCCCGGTCCCGATAGCTATCGGGAAACCCGGGGGAGAAAGACAAAAAATAAAAAGAGGTGCATCCGATAGAAAAGTTTGAAAAGCAAAGGTATCGATGCGCCACAAAATAGAAATAAGATTGAAAAACGATATAAAATGAACTTGCATTAAACTAATTCAAGATTAAAATAACAACATACCTCTATTAAAACCCTGAAGGGGTTCAACATGAATAACCCCGGGTTTCAACCCGGGGGCAAAAAACAAACGAGGAAATAAGGCGCATCCAATGCAGATAATTGAAAAACTGCAGCAACCATGCGCCGCACCATAGAAACAAGATTGAAAAAAGAATGAAAATTCAACTAAAATATGACCAATAACGATAAAATAAAACTCGCTCAAAACATCGCCATCATCGCCGGAATTTTCTGTTCGGTGGTGGCACTGCTGCTGTTGCTGAACTTCTGGCAGATTTCAAAAGCCAACCCCATAGAAAGTAAAGCGCTGGAAGTGCTTGTTCAGCGGCTAAAGGAAGACCCAAACAATGATGGTCTGAAAGCAGAAATCCGCAGTTACGATTTGCTCGCCAGGAAAGCTTATTTCAACAGCCAGTGGCAAATACAAACTGGTGCAGTGCTTCTGCTATTTGGTGCAGTAATTCTTGCATTTGCTTTGCGGACTTATTATTCGGCAAAAGCAAAAATCGAGGCGCCCGAAAAAGTGGTTGAAAACGAAATCGCCAGCCGAATCCTGGCCCAAAAAGGAATCATCATCGTTGGGGCAGTGATTTTTGTACTGGCTTTTGCAGCTTCTTTTGCCTCAGTCAATTATCTCGACAAATACAATATTGAATCGTCTGTGGCTGAAAATGAACCCCAACCTGCAGACGAAGGAATTCAGGTGATTAATGTGGGCGCTGCAAAAACGGACTCAACACAGGCAGTAACCACCGGAGATTCTGCTGTTTCCATTGCAGTTGCAACCGATTCTATAAAAACAGAAGTTTCTCCCGCGGCCGTTGTGTTGAGTGCTCAAAACATAAAGAGTAACCACAATTCGTTCCGCGGACCATTTGGACAGGGCATTTCCTATCACAAAAACATTCCCGCAAAATGGGATGGCGCTGCCGGAACAAATATCGCATGGAAGGTTGCCATACCAAAACATGGTTACAATTCACCGGTTATCTGGGGCGACAAAATTTTTATTTCCGGAGCTGATAACCAGTCGCGCGAAGTTTATTGTTTCGACCGCGTAACCGGGAAACTGCTGTGGACCGGAAAGGCTGACAACATCCAGGGTTCACCGGCCAATCCGCCCAAAGTAACCGCCGACACAGGCCTCTCCGCTCCCACGCTCGCCACCGACGGCAACAACGTTTACGCCATTTTTGCCACCGGCGATGTGATTGCCTTTGATATGAACGGCAACCGTGTTTGGGCGCGAAACCTGGGCGTTCCGGATAATCACTACGGACACTCTTCTTCACTCATCGTCTGGGATGGGAAACTGTTTGTGCAGTACGACACCAATCGCGGGGGAAAAGTTCTGGCGCTGAAAACCGATACAGGCGAAACGGTCTGGGAAAAAACCCGGTCGTCAAAAATATCGTGGGCAAGTCCGGTGCTGGCCAATGTGGGTGGAAAATACCAGCTTGTTTTAACTGCCGACCCGATTGTGGCAGGCTACGACATAAAAACCGGGGAAGAACTCTGGCAGGTGAAATGCATGATGGGCGAAGTGGGCCCGTCGGTGGGTTTTGCCGACGGAATTGTGGTAGCTGCCAACGAATACGCCAAAATGGTGGCTATCGATGTAAACACAAAATCGGTTTTATGGGAAGCCGACGAATATTTGCCCGAGGCATCGAGTCCGCTGGCATACAATGGTTTAGTTGTGGTGGCCACCAGTTACGGTGTGCTGGCCTGCTACGACCTGAAAACCGGAGAAAAATACTGGGAGCACGATGTGGGTAGAACCCTTTATTCGTCGCCAACCTATGCCGATGGAAAGATTTTTATGATGGACAATGACGGTGTAATGCGGGTTTATGAATTTGGCAAGGAAATGAAACTGATTTCGGAAAATAAACTGGGCGAAAAAGCCGGAACCACAGCCGCTTTTGCCAACGGGAAAATCTACATCAGGGGAGATAAGAATTTGTATTGTATAGGGAAGTAAGTTTAGAGTTCAGAGTTTCGGGTTTCGGGTTCCGTGTTCCAGAAAACTGTCATTTCGACGAGGAACAGCTTGTCCCGATTTATCGGGAAGGAGAAATCCCTTGTTTTAAAGTACAGATTTTTCCCCCGAATTCTCGGAGTCGAAATGACAAATAAAAACAAGCGCCTTTGAAAGAGAAAAATATAATGGATACAATTCAAAATAAAAACAACGAATCCTTCTTCAACAAAATTGCGGAATTATTGAAGCAAGCAAGAAAGTCTGTTGTAACTTCGGTTAACAGGACAATGGTACTTACTTACTTCGAGATTGGCAGAATGATTATCGAAGAAGAACAGTCTGGAAAAGAAAGGGCTGTATATGGTAATAAATTACTTTCTGAATTGTCTCATCGACTTTCAAATGAATTCGGAAAGGGATTCTCAGTTACCAACCTGCAACAAATGAGAAACCTTTACCTTGTTTATCAAAAACAGCAGACACTGTCTGTTAAATTCGATTTAAGCTGGTCACACTATTTAATGCTGATGCGAATTGAAAACGAAAACGAACGCAATTTTTATGAAATTGAAGCTGCAAATAACGGATGGAGTTTACGCGAACTCCAAAGACAGTTTGATTCTGCCTTATTCGAAAGGTTGGCTTTAAGCAGAAACAAACAGGAAATTAAATTGCTTTCGGAAAAAGGACAAATAATTGAAACTCCGCAAGACACGTTAAAAGATCCATATATTCTTGAATTTATTGGATTGAAGGAAGAAAATAAGTATTCAGAATCAGATTTGGAACAAAGATTAATCGACAAATTAGAACATTTTCTGCTTGAACTTGGCAAGGGTTTTACTTTCGTTGGCAGACAAGTTCGAATCACTTTAGATGACAAACATTTCAGAATTGACCTTGTATTTTACAACAGAATTCTCCAAAGTTTTGTTCTTATCGACTTGAAAATCGGAGAGTTGACCCATCAGGATATCGGACAAATGCAAATGTATGTGAATTATTACGACCGTTTTGTCAAACTTGAAAATGAAAACAAAACCATCGGAATTATTCTTTGTAAAAAGAAAAATGATACACTCGTCGAAATAACACTTCCTGAAAATAACAACCAGATTTTTGCAAGTAAGTATCTCACTGTGCTTCCAAGCAAAAATGAATTAAAAAGATTGATTGAAGGGAAAGAAGAGTAATTGAAGAAATGACAAATCAATTTCAAAATATCGACAAAATAATTGCTGAGAAAGGTTCTTCCAAAAAGAGCCTGATTCCGGTTTTGCAGGCCATTCAGAACGAATACAACTATTTGCCCGAAGAAGCGCTGCGTTACCTGGAGGAAAAAACCAGCATCACCGCTGCCGAAATCATCGGAGTGGCCAGTTTTTATAAGCAGTTCAGGATGCATCCGGTGGGCAAACACATAGTAAAAATCTGTGTGGGAACCGCCTGTCACGTAAAAGGTGCCACGCTGGTGCACGATGCTTTCAAACGCCATTTCAACCTGAAGGAAAATGATGACACCGACAAAGACGGTGAATACACGCTCGAAAAAGTAAGCTGTCTGGGTTGCTGCACGCTCGCGCCGGTGGTCCAGATTGACGGAATTACATACGGCCACGTGGCTGCCGACCAGGTTGACCAGGTGATTGCCGATTTCGAAAGCCAGCAGGGAAAACCCGAAGCAAAAAAATACCGTCATGCCGATGGTTCTGAGATTAAAGGCGAAATCCGCATTGGGCTGGGCTCGTGTTGTGTGGCCAGCGGCAGCGACGAAATCCGCAAGGAAGTGGAAAAAGTAGCCGGTGAAAACCATCTCCGGGTTAAACTGAAACATGTGGGCTGCGTGGGCATGTGTCACCAGGTTCCGCTGGTGGAAATTGTTCCCAACGAAGGCGAGCCAACACTTTACGCCAAAGTAAAACCCGAGGATGTTAAAAAGATTGTGGAAACGCATTTCGAACCTCCGTCGCTCCTCTCAAAACTGAAAAACAAACTCTTCAATTTTGCCGAAGATATTCAAACCGACCGCCACTGGGAAGGTGTTGAACGCTACGAAATCAGCATGCGCGAAAAACCCGTGGCGTCGTTTCTCGGAAGCCAGGTTCCCATTGCCACCGAATACCGCGGCATCATCAATCCGTTGGATATCAACGAATACAAAACACGCGGCGGTTTTTCGGCATTGGAAAAAATGTTCAAACTGTTGTCGCCCGACGATGTTCTCAACGAAATAAAAAACAGCGGACTGCGTGGCAGAGGCGGCGCCGGGTTCCCTACCGGGATAAAATGGGAACTCGTCAAAAAGGAAAAATCCGACTCAAAATACCTCATCTGCAATGGCGATGAAGGCGACCCCGGTGCATTTATGGACCGCATGTTGCTCGAATCGTACCCGTACCGTGTGATTGAGGGGATTATTATTGCGGCCTACGCAACCGGAATTCATGATGGATATTTTTACATCAGGGCCGAATACCCGCTGGCGGTAAAACGCATCCGGAAAGCGCTGGAGGTTTGTTACGAAAACAACTACATCGGCGACGATATTCTGGGTTCGGGATTCAATCTGAACCTGCAGGTTTACGAAGGTGCAGGCGCTTTTGTGTGTGGCGAAGAAACAGCGCTGATTGCTTCTATTGAAGGCAGCCGCGGGTTCCCGCACATCCGCCCGCCATTCCCGGCCCAAAAAGGTTTGTGGGGCCAGCCAACGTTGGTCAACAACACCGAAACTTATGCACAGGTTTCCTACATCATCCGTGAAGGTTCAGAGGTTTTCAAAGGAATCGGGACAAAAAACAACGCGGGAACCAAGGTTTTTGCCTTAGCCGGGAAAGTGGCGCGTGGCGGACTGATTGAAGTTCCGATGGGAATCACGATTCGACAGGTGGTGGAGGAAATCGGCGGCGGAATTGCCAACGGACACAAGTTTAAAGCGGTGCAGATTGGCGGACCTTCAGGTGGTTGCATTCCTGCCGAATATGCCGAAACGCCCATCAATTACGAGTCGCTCACCGAGATGGGCGCGATGATGGGTTCAGGCGGACTGGTAGTGCTCGACGACACCGATTGCATGGTGGACATTGCCCGTTTTTTTCTGTCGTTTACACAGGACGAATCGTGCGGAAAATGTACTTTCTGCCGTGTGGGAACTAAAAGAATGCTTGATATTCTTGAAAACATCACCAGCGGAAAGGGCAAACCCGGCGACCTGGAAGAACTGGAAAGACTGGCACACTGGACAAAAAAAGGAAGTTTGTGCGGACTGGGAAAAACAGCTCCCAACCCGATTTTGAGTACACTGAAATATTTCAGGCACGAATACGAAGCGCACATCAACGGCGTTTGTCCGACTGGCAAATGCACCAGCCTGATTACCTACTCGGTAAACGAAAAGTGCATCGGCTGCACGCTTTGTGCACAGAAATGCCCGGTGGATGCCATCGCTTTCAAACCCCACGAAAAGCATTTCATTGACACCTCGCTGTGCATTAAATGCGACGCCTGCCGCGCCGTTTGCCCGGAGGATGCGATTGATGTGAGATAGTTTAAAGTTTAAAGTTCAATGTTCAAAGTGTGAATTTCAGTCATCCTGAGCGCCCGCCTGAACGACACAGTCGGGCAGGTAGTCGAAGGATGTTTTATAAGAAAAGCAAAAGTTAATAAGTCCTGAAAGGACGATGTGTAACAGGGCAGGGTAAAACCCTGTCGCTACGGCAAAATGAAAAATATAAAAGACCTCAGAGAGGTCACATGTTTATAGAACAAAACGGGGGAAAAAAAATACGACTCCGGCCAGAGTCGAACATCAAATTCCTTATAATTATTCTATAATCATGTGAAACCGCTGGTTTCTGAAAAAATAATAGATTAAGGCGTCTATGCGCCTTTACGAGAGAATATGATAAAATTAAAAATAAATAACACTGAAATTCAAGTCGAAAACGGCACATCGGTGATGAAGGCCGCAGAAAAACTGGGGATTCATGTGCCGAATATGTGCTGGCACAACGAACTGGAACATTTTACCTCGTGCATGTTGTGCCTGGTGAAAGACGGTTCGGGCAGGCTTTTCCCGTCGTGTTCGGTTCAGGCTACTGAAGGTCAGGAAATTATTACCGACGATGCCGAAATCAGCGAAGCACGGAAAACTGCGCTCGAACTTCTTTTGAGCGAACATGTCGGCGACTGTGAAGCGCCCTGCCAGATTGCTTGTCCGGCCCACATGGATATTCCGCAGATGAACCGGCTGATAGCGTCGGGGAAAATGACCGAAGCGCTGGAAGTGGTGAAACGCGATATCGCGCTGCCCGCCGTATTGGGACACATCTGCCCCGCCCCGTGCGAAGGTGCCTGTCACCGCAAAACCGTTGACGAACCCATTTCAATTTGCCTATTGAAAAGAATCACTGGTTATGAAGGCAAAGAACCCGAAATTGCAAAAGTCCCCTCAACAGGTAAAAAAGTGGCGGTAATTGGCTCGGGTCCTGCCGGGTTGGCGGCTTCGTATTACCTGCAGTTAAAAGGCATTCAGGTGACTTTATTCGACAAAAACGAAAAACCGGGTGGTTTGTTGAGAACATCTATTTCTGACGAAATTCTGCCAAAAGAAATTCTGGACAGGGAAATTGAAGCGATTCTTGCTACCGGAGTTCAGTATAAAGGAAACTTTGACATTGATGATGAAGAATTTCAGAAACTGAAAACGGATTTTGATGCGGTGATTCTGGCAACAGGAGTTCTGCCTGAAACCAACGGATTTTTCGGGTTGAAATCGACGCCAATAGGAATTATTGCAGACAAAGATTCGTACCAGACTTCCGACCCCAAAGTTTTCGCTGTGGGAAATATCATCCGTTCGTCGCGACTGGCGGTACGTTCGGTCGGGCAAGGAAAAGAGGTGGCTTTTTCGGTGCTGCAGTTTTTTAATGGTCAGAAGCCAACCGGCGAACCACGAATTTTTAATTCGCGCTTTGGCAAACTGGTGAGTGCCGAGTTTTCGGAATACCTGAAAGAATCGGTGCCGGGGAAAAGGATGTTTCCTGAACAAGGTGGCTATTCCGGATTCAGCACCGAAGAGGCGATTGCTGAGGCGAAACGGTGCCTGCATTGCGACTGCCGGGCCATCGACAACTGCAAACTGCGCGAATATTCGCACCTGTACAATGCCGACCAGAAACGGTTTAAAACCAGCGAACGCCGCAACATCACCAAACAAAACAACCACAACCTCGTTATTTACGAACCGCAGAAATGCATTAAATGTGGAATATGCGTTCGACTTTCGGAGAAACATGGCGAAAAACTTGGTTTTACTTATATTGGAAGGGGTTTTGATGTGGAAATCAACATTCCGTTTAATGAAGCGCTCAACAAAGGCATCACACTGGTTGCCGAAAAAGTGGCAGCGGGCTGTCCAACCGGGGCGATTTCGATGAAGAAAACTTAAAATAAACCACATAGACACATAGGACACAATAGAACTATGTTTTCTATGTGCCTATGTGGTTCAAAATAAGCAAAATGAAAAAACTGCTAAATACAATTTTTCTGTTCCTTTGGGTTGTCGCTTTGGCTGCCCAACCCACCGATTCGTGGCCAATTTTTCGTGGCGACCAGCATCTTTCAGGCGTTTCAAAAACAACGATTCCTGAAAAACCAAAACTGCTCTGGACTTTCACAACCGGCGACAACATCAAATCGGCTCCGGTGGTCGATAAAGGCAAAGTGGTGGTGGGCTCCACCGATGGTTTTGTGTATTGCCTCGACCTGAATGGCAAACTGCTCTGGAAATTTGAAACCGGAAACGCCATCGAAGCGCCCGCGCTGATTCTGGGCAACTCGGTTTATATTGGCAATCTCGACGGAACTTTGTATTCAATCGACCTGAACACCGGGAAGAAAAACTGGGAATATGAAACCGACAACCAGATTATCGGGTCGGCCAACTGGTGGAGCGACGGCAAAACAACTTACATATTTGCAGGCAGTTACGACTTTTTTCTGCATTGTGTGGATGCCAAAACCGGCGAGATGAAATGGAAGTATGAATCAGATAATTACATCAATGGTGCAGCGGCGTGCGACAAAGGCAAAGCCTATTTTGGTGGCTGCGACGGTTTTTTGCACGAGGTAAATGTGGCAACCGGAAAACCGGAAAAGAAAATCGACATTGCAACTTACATTGCCGGTTCGGTGGCGGTTGAGGGCGACAAAGCCTGGGTGGGCGACTACGATGGCCGGTTTTTTATGGTCGATTTGAAAACCGGAAAAACCATGTGGCAATGGCAGCACGAAAACACCAAACTGCAGTTTATTGCTTCACCGGCGTTGGCTGGCGATAAGGTGCTCACAGCCAATCACAACAAATTTTTGTATTGTTTCGACAAAAACAGCGGCAAAAAATTGTGGGAATACAACACCGGCCGGCAGGTGGAAGCATCGCCGGTAGTAGTGGGCGACAAAGTACTGGTTGCCAATATGCGCGGCGATTTGGCCATGGTAAAACTTTCGGACGGAAAACTTGTTTGGAGTTACGAAATTGGCAGTCAGATTGTAAGCAATCCGGCTGTGGCTGCCGGTAAAATTTTTGTCGGAGCTTTTGATGGTAATATTTATTGTTTTGGAAAATAGAGGCCCCTCCTGACCTCCCCGGAGGGGAGGAACAGAAAAAAGGGCAGTTTAGGACAAGTAATTTGAAATTTTTAATTGGTAATTTTTAATTCTCTCCCCCCACGGGGGAGTTGGAGGGGGCTTTATGAACATTATTCAAATTATACCGGGTTCGGGGGGCAGTTTTTACTGTGGCAACTGTCTGCGCGACAGCAAGTATTTCAATGCTTTGCGGGCCAAAGGACATCAGGTTACAAAAATACCGATGTACCTGCCGTTGTTTGCCGACGAGCATGACATTTCTGAAGTCCCCATTTTTTATGGCGCCATCAGTTTGTACCTGAAACAGGTTTATCCCATTTTCAAAAAAGCGCCAAAATGGGTTGACAACCTGCTCAATTCAAAACCGATGATGAAAATGGCCGCGTCGATGGCTGGTTCCACCAACGCAAAAGGGCTGGAAGACATGACGCTTTCCATGCTTTTGGGTGAACACGGCAACCAGAAAGAGGAACTCGACCACATGGTAAACTGGATAGCCGAACATTGCAAACCCGATATCATCCACATTTCGAATGCCCTGCTTTTGGGTCTTGCCCGCCGGCTGAAAGAAAAAACCGGTGTTCCGGTGTTGTGTTCGCTGCAGGACGAAGATGTGTGGATTGACCCGATGCAACCACAGTTTCAGAAGAAAATCTGGGACCTGATGCACGAACGTGCCGCCGATGTGGATGCACTTGTTTCGGTGAGTCATTTTTTTGCCGGGGTGATGAAAAAAAGGATGAACCTGTCCGACGAAAAGGTAAAAGTAATTCATCTCGGGGTTGATATAAATGATTATCAATACGTTTCGCCAAAAGAAAAAGAAAGAAATGTGGGTTACATTTCGAGAATGTGTCACAAAGACGGGTTTGATATTGTGGTGGATGCTTTTATTGAACTGAAAAAGAAACCGGGTTTTGAAGATGTGAAACTGGTTGCCACAGGTGGTTCAACCGGCGACGATGCCCAATTTCTGAAAGAACAGAAACGCAAACTGAAGGAAAACAACCTGCTGGATAAGTTTGAGATTTATCCCGGTTTTGAAGGAAAAGAGGTGAATGACTTCTTCAAAAAAGTGGTTTTGGTTTCGGTGCCGGTCAGAATTGGCGAGGCTTTCGGAATGTACCTGCTTGAGTCGATGGCTTCCGGTGTACCGGTGGTGCAGCCTGCGTTGGGTGCCTTCCCCGAAATCATTGAAATCTCGGGTGGTGGGGTCAATTACATGCCCAATTCGCCTGAAAAATTAGCCGAAACCTGGGCCGGTTTGCTCTCCAATCCTGACAAGCTGGAAGAGCTGAGTATTGCCGGATTTGAAGGAACCAAAAAGAACTTCAACATCCACAACCACGCTGCCGAAATTATTTCGCTGTACGAGAGTCTTCGTCACCCTGAGCGGAGTCGAAGGGTGAATTCATGAATTGAGTATTCTCATTTAAAATTCGCTCAGGGTGACGCAGCACCGTCATGCTGAGCGAAGTCGAAGCATGTTTTTGTGAAAGAAAATTGAAATATTGACAATAACATTTTGATTATGCTCTTTGAGATGAGCAGTCAGTCTGAACGTTTTCGAAGTCAGTTTGTTACAAATGAAAATTTAAAATAATAAAAGCACATTTCGACTACGCTCAATGTGACGGAGAGTCATCCTGAGCGGAGTCGAAGGATGCTGTAATGAAAAAAAAGTTTCAATAATGAAGACCTTTTATGTCTATATTGTAAAATGTCGCGATGAAAGCTATTACACTGGAATAACCAATGATATTGAAAGAAGGTTGGAAGAACATAATTTTGGTGAATCGCCTGATAGTTATACTGCAATCAGAAGACCTGTAAAACTTGTTTTTGTTGAAACTTTTAATGATTTTGCAATTGCTGAAAAGGGGGAGAAAAAAAATAAAAGGCTGGTCAAGAAGGAAAAAAGAAGCATTAATTGATAGCAACTGGGAGAAATTGAAAGAATATTCTGTTTGTCAGAACGATACACACTATTCGAATTATAAAAAGGAGAAATAAAAAACACATTTCGACTACGCTAAATGTGACGACAGTCAGACTGAGCGGAGTCGAAGTCTGATTTTAAATAGAATAACAAAAAAAACACCCTTCGACTACGCTCAGGGTGACAGGAAAAAACAAATGCTACTATTACAAAATATCACAAAAGGATACGGCGAACCGGGAACGCACAGCTACCGGCCCGTGCTGCAAAACCTGAATCTCGAAATCGGGAAAGGTGAGCGAATTGCGATTGTGGGCCCCAGCGGCTCGGGAAAAACCACGTTACTGAACCTGGTTGGCGCACTCGACCAACCCGAGTCGGGCAAAATTCTTTTTGAAGGAACCGAAATTTCGGGGTACGACAAAAAGCAGCTGGCTGCTTTCAGAAACAAAAATCTGGGATTTGTTTTCCAGTTGCACCACTTGATGCCGCAACTCACGCTGTGGGAAAATGTGTTGCTGCCACTGCTGGCTTCGGGACAAAAAATTACTGACGAACAAAAAAGCCGGGCAGAATACCTGATTCGGAAAACAGGGATTGAGAATCAAAAAAACCAGAAACCTGCGGAAATGTCGGGTGGCGAATGTCAGCGCACTGCCGTAGTTCGTGCGCTTATCAACAAACCCGCGCTGCTCCTTGCCGATGAACCCACCGGAGCTCTAGACCAGGAAAACGCATCGGCCCTTACTGAACTCTTGATTCA
>DAINOH010000081.1:0-21725 GCA_036735485.1 Draconibacterium sp.
GGAGCCGTTGATTTGGGAATGCTTTCACGGGCTGTGGAACAACAGGAAATCGATAACGGTTTGTGGTTTGTGGCAGTAACAAAAGATGCCGTTATACCGACCATTAACGTAGGCAACCCGGTACTCGAAACCCTGAAAAAAAGAGGACTGACCAAAGATGAATTCCGGAAAATTTACATCACCGGCGAAATCACCAACTGGAACCAGTTGCCCGGAATTACCACCGATTTGGCGGTGAATGTGTACACCCGTTCCGACGCCTGTGGCGCAGCAGCGACCTGGGCTGAATATATTGGCGGAAAACAGGAAGACCTGAAAGGAACCGGCATTTTCGGTGACCCGGGTTTGGCCGAAGCCGTTGTAAAAGATGTAAACGGAGTTGGTTTTAACAATACCATTTTTCTGTACGACCTGAAAACAGGAGGAAAAAATCCGGGCATTGATGTTATTCCGAACGATGTGAATGGCAACGGAACCATCGACCCGGAAGAAGCATTTTATGACCAGTTTGCACAGGTACTTGCTGCCATTGGCGAAGGCAAATACCCTTCACCACCAGCCCGCGACCTCTACTTTGTGGCCAAAGGAAAGCCGCAAAAACAGGCAGTAACCGATTTTCTGAACTGGGTGATTACCAAAGGACAGGCTTTTGTGCCCGAAGCAGGTTATGTACCGTTAACCGAAACAACTTTGCAGGAACAGGTTGCAAAACTTAAATAGATTTTGAATGAATCTGAAAAGAAAATGGACTGACCTTTTAATAAGCCTCTGGATGCGGGGAGGACTGTACCTATTACTGTCGCTCCCTGTTTTTATTGCCATTGGGCTGTATTTAAAAGCAGCCCCCCTCTTCGATAATCATTCTCTGGGCAACCTGATTTTCTCGGGAAAATGGTTCCCGATGAAAGGAGAGTTCGGTTTTTTGCCATTTATTTACAGTTCGATTTATGTTACGATTTTGTCGTTTCTGCTCACCGGCCCGGTTTGTCTTTTTGCAGCCATTTATCTTACACAGTTTGGCAAACGACGATTGCTGAATGTGATGCTGCCGGTTATCGATATTCTCGCCGGCATTCCATCGGTGGTTTATGGGGTTTGGGGCATCCTGGTGATTGTTCCGGCAGTTTCTGAACTGGCCGGATTTTTTGGTGTAAATACACCGGGCTACTCGCTGCTCGCGGCCAGTATTGTGCTGGCTGTAATGTGCATTCCCTATGTTTTGAATATGATAATTGAAGTATTTCATACCATTCCGGTTGGGATGAAGGAAGCTTCGTTGTCGCTCGGTGCAACACACTGGGAAATGGTCAAACACGTAATTATCAGAAAAGGATTTCCGGGAATTATTTCAGCATTCGGACTGGGAATTGCCAAAGCTTTTGGAGAAACCATCGCGGTGCTGATGGTAGTCGGGAACACACTGAATATTTCGCTTTCACCTTTCAGTTCGGGCTACCCGTTACCTGCTTTGATTGCCAACAACTACGGTGAAATGATGTCGATTCCCGAATACGATTCTGCACTGATGTTTTCAGCCTTTCTGCTGTTTATTATCATACTGTTTATCAACCTGTTTTTCAGGTATTTCATCCGTAAAACCGAAAATGTATGAGAAAGTGGAAACGCATCGAAGAGTGGATTTTTAAAATCCTTTCATTCATCGCTGCCTATTCAGTTATTTTAATCCTGCTCTTTCTTTTGTTTGTGATTTTCAAAAAAGGAGCCGGTTCTTTATCGTGGGATATTATCAGCAGTTTACCAAAAGGCGGCTATTATTTTGGTGGCGAAGGCGGTATTCTGAATGCCATTGTCGGTTCGCTGTATCTTTCTGTGGGAGCAACTGTTATTGCCGTTTTCATTGGCGTTCCTGCAGCGCTTTTTATCAATGTCCAGCTTATCCGACTGAAACGCACACAGGAAATTATCCGCTATCTGCTCGATGCACTCTGGGGAATTCCATCAATTGTTTATGGTGCATTTGGTTTTGCCGTGATGCTGTATTTCGGGATGAATGCCTCGCTGATTGCCGGAATTATAACAGTTGCACTGCTGATTACGCCAATTTTGGTGCGGGCTTTCGACGAAATTCTGAAAACTATTCCTATCGAAATGCAGGAAGCAGCACTTTCAATGGGTTCAACACGAAGCGAAACAGCCATGCGGGTGCTTTTCAAACAGGGACTTGCAGGTTTTGTAACTGCGTTACTGCTGGCTTTTGGCCGCGGTATCGGCGATGCTGCTTCAGTACTTTTTACGGCCGGTTATACCGATAATATTCCGGCCACTTTCGACGAACCGGTCGCCACGCTCCCACTTGCCATTTTTTTCCAGTTGAGTTCACCCATCGAGGAAGTCAGACAGCGGGCGTATGCCGCAACCGTTGTGCTGACTATTTTCATACTGATTATCAGTATTTCTGCCCGTTTATTATCAAGAAGATATTCCAAAAACATTATCAAATGAATTTTACTTCGTTTACAAACCAGTTTGTTGCAACAGCTGCAGGTACCAGCACTTTAACAATGCCCACTATGGAAACAAAAAAGATTGAAAAACCCATCATAGAAATACGTGGATTGAATGTTAAAACACGTGACGGAGAAATTCTGAAAAACATCAATCTTGATATTCCGCGTAACAAAATCGTTGTTTTGCTGGGGCCGTCGGGATGCGGGAAAACCACTTTACTTAAAAGTCTGAACCGGTTAACCGACCTTCATAAGGAACTGAAAGTAAACGGCGAAGTAAAAATCGATGGCGTCGATATTCTAAAAGCTTCGACTGAACTTCCGGAAATGCGCCAGAAAATGGGACTCCTTTCGCAACGGCCATTTCCCCTGCCCATGTCGATTTACAAGAATGTGGCATACGGACTGAAACTGAAAGGCATCCGCAGCAAAAAACTGATTGCACACAGCGTGGAAACCAACCTGAAACGGGTGGGTTTGTGGGATGAAGTAAAAGACCGGCTGAAAAGTCCGGCCACAAGTTTATCCATCGGTCAGCAACAACGGCTTTGCCTGGCGCGCGGATTAGCGGTGAAACCCACCATCATTTTAGCCGACGAACCTACTTCTGCACTCGACCCGATTTCGACCAAAATTATTGAAAACCTTTTCCAGGAACTCAAACAGCATTACACAATCATTCTTGTAACGCACGTTTTGCGGCAGGCTGTGCGATTAGCCGACCACGTGGTTTTTATGTATTACGGCGATATCATTGAACAGGGTCACCCCGATGATATTCTGAAAAATCCGAAAACAGATATTCTGAAAAAATATTTGGTGGAAGGGAATTAAGTAATGAGAAAGATAAAATGTCATATTTTATATCTTCACTCACCCCGAGTTTTCCCGATGTAAATCGGGAAAACTCTGCCCCTCTCTCATTGAGAGAGGGGAAAAGACACCTTTAGGTGGCTTGGGGTGAGTGAATTAAAATACGACATCAATTTCTTCTTATTACTTAGTGCCGTCAGTTCAGATTTGTTTTGAGTGATAGTGTTTTGAATCCCCCCACTCTCCCAAAGCCACCTCATTCCCGGTAAGCCCGATCCGCACACTGATACAACTGAGACAATCTTCAGGAGTCTCTTCGGTGCAGGGTTTATTTTCGTAAAGTTTGTACTGGTCGCGGTAAATACCCGGTGTGATATTGGGCATAAAAACATTGGCGCCCACTTTAATCGCCTTTTCACGCCCCAGTTTATCGGCAGCCTGCATGGCAGTCGATGCGGCCAGGTTAATATCTTTCATCATCACCCGTAATATGGCGATCATTTTCAGTGAAAGTTCAAAACGATCTTTCAGAGGCAACAATCTGTCACGTTCGGCAAAAAGCGGGGTGTCGGCATGTTCCAGGTAAGGCCCCATCCCCACCATATCCACATCAAATTGCTTCATCCACAGCAGATCGCCGGCCAGATCTTCTATCGTCTGAAAAGGCAGGCCGATCATTACACCGGTTCCAACCTGGTATCCAATATTTTTCAGGTTAAACAGGCATTCGACCCTCTCAGAAAAACTATGATTTTCAGGGTGAAGTCTTTTGTATAGTTCAGGATTTGAAGTCTCAATCCGCAGCAAAAATCGTTTGGCCCCGTTTTCAAACCATTCCTTGTATGTTTCTGCTGTTTGTTCACCACACGAAAGCGTAATCTGCAGCGTATTATTGGTTTCCTGATGAATTTTTTTCAGCAAGGTTGAAATCCGTTTTGTAAAAGTTTTTCTTTTCGATTCACCCGACTGCAACACCAGCGACCCGAATCTTTTTTCAGCAGCATACCGCGCTGCTTCAAGAATCTGGCGATCGGTCAAATTATACCTTTCAACCTTATGGTTCGATTTACGGATTCCACAGTAATAGCAATCTTTCCGGCAAACATTTGAAAACTCAATCAATCCGCGCAGGTAAACTTTATTTCCCGAATACTTTTCTTTCACCCGGGCAGCCTGCACAAAGAGCAGTTCCTGCTCTGCTGCATTGGTTTTTAACAACCTCACCACGTTTTCGCGGTTAAAGTTTTCAGTTTGCAATATTTCCTTGATTTCGCTCATACTTCCGGCGTAAACTTACTTAAAAGATCGGCAGAACTGATGAAACCATAATGCCTGTAAATCTCTTTTCCTTCATGGTTCAGCACAATTTGCAGCGGTACAGCCGAAATACCAAAAAATTTCATTTGCGGCAGGTTTTCAGGTTGCATGATATTCAGAAAAACCACCTTCACTTTTGGATTTTCATGCTGGCGGATTTCTTCCAGAACAGGTTCCATTTGTTTGCACACAGCACAGGTTCCCGAACTAAATTCAAGCAAGGTAAATTCAAAGCCGGATTTGTTTTTTGCGTGGTTATAGTTTAATTCGATGAATTGTTCAACGGAAACAGAATCGGCTGTTGAAGTCTGTTCTTTCATCTTTTCGGAGATGAAATCATTTAAAGTGTTCCTGCTTAAAAATCCAAATACCAACAAAATTAGCAGCGGAATTATTAAAAACAGCGGCCAGTATTTTTTCATTTTCTTCTTTATTTCGGTATAATATTTAGCTGACAACCCTGTTTTGACAATCAGATTTCAGTTTTTGATTTCAGTAAAATATACACGTCGAAATTAAAAAAGATTGTCAATGAAAACACAGGATGCCGAATCTTTAGAAAGGCTATCCGAAATACTAAATATTGAAGATTTCAGGGGCATTAAGAAAACGGACCTGACTTTTACAAAAGCTAAATCCCCTGAAGGTAAGACTGAAAATCCGCTTCAGGGGATTCAGGGTAAAAATTATCTATTACTGACCAAAAAGTATTTGTCCTGAAAATACGACGGGAAAAGATTAAGTGTTATTACGGTAGCGGACTCCCAACGGCAATGTCGCAGCGATGATACGGCTGACCGTGAGGTGGATTCAATTTTGGCTTTCCGGAAGTTGCATTAGCTACAGTTGGAGCAGTTGGATTGACTGCCTGAGGATTGTTAAGTTTTGCCGCATTTGCCAGTGTTGGCGAAGTGCCGGTTCTGTTCACTGCCGGGGCCGGTTTGGCTGGAGCAGGCGTATTCAGCGGACTTCCAACCGGAATGTCGCACCGGTGATAAGGCTGCCCGTGTGGCGGATTCAGCTCAGGTGGCGTTGATGCTGTTTGCACTGCCGCAGGCTCATTGGTTGTGACTGCTGCCGGAACAGCGGAAATTGCCTTCGAAGTATCTGCACTTAAAGTAGTTTGTTGAACCTGCTTCAGTTGCTGAACTGCCTCCGATTTTGACTCTTTTTTTGCCGGTGAGCAGGAAATCATCACTGCCAAAACAGCTGTGGATATTAGAAGAAAGTATTTTTTCATACTGAACAGATATTAAAGTTTATGACTGTCGTCCTTTGTTTTAACAACGCCCGAATAACCGATTTGTTTATTTCCGTTAAAAGGTCACTGTTTTGTTGGCCCACACCACCACGTTTACACAATCAACCATTGTTGAAATGGGGCATGACGTGGAGTCGGCAAGTTGGCGCGATTTCAGGCAGGTTCCGCAGGCCAGTAATTCACCACCGGCAGCTTCAAACGCTTTCATCTGCTCATCAACATTGTATTTCTCGTGGGTCAGACCTTCGCATTCAACGGCTTCGCCCATCAGAAAAAGTTTTACTTCATGACCGAGCTTTCGGGAAGTTACACCAAATCTGAAAGCATTCCAGGCTTTTTCAAATTCTTTGGTTTCGAGAATAATTCCGATTTTCATTTTAATGTTCTTTCTTTTTAAATAATTTCTCATCAGCCGAAATCCGGCCGGCCCCAAAAATAATCAAAAATACCAGCAACATCGTCATGGCAAAATCGGTACGAGAATCGTGCGCCATTTGCCAGAAACCTTTTTCCAGCAGAATCGAAATTTTGGTGGTAATCAATGCAGTAAACATGATTATCAGCAAGGGAATTGAAGCGATTCGGGTAAGAAAACCTATCAGCACCAGTGTTCCGCAAACAATTTCGAATGAAGCCACAAACAAAGCCCAGAATTCAGGATTTTCAAAACCAATTTTTTCAAACCTCCCAGCCCCAACCGATTCAGGAAAAAGAAACTTTTGAATTCCCTCGGAAAGAAATACCAGCCCGACAACCAAACGGGGAATTAACGGTTTGAAATCTTGTGAAGAAAAAAATAATCCATCTCGAATTTTCATGTTATTCCATTTTAAATTAAACCTGCACCCAAAGCCAGTGCAGTCAAAATTAACAGGATTGCCACAAAAACCTGTACAAACTGAAGTGTGATTTTCTTCAGCAACCTTTTGCCGATAATGGCTCCCAAAACAGCAGAAACAACAGCAGAAACAATCAATCCAACGTTTTCGTGTAATCCGGCTGTGGTAAATCGTTCAGCATAAACCGAAAGACGGGTGATGTCAACAAGCGAGGCAATCACAACACCTGTTGCAATATAAACTTCCTTCGAAAGTCCGGCTTTGATGAGGAACGCGCTGCGCAGGGCACCCTGAATTCCGGCCAGTCCGCCAAAAAATCCGCTTAAAATTCCGCCTAACATCAGTTTGTTTTTACCATACTGAATTTTCTGAAAACGCGGAATGACCTCGAAAAGTGAAAAGAAAAGCAGCAATACGGCAATTACGAGTTTTATGGGAGTAACTTCAAATTGCTTATCACCCAAATGATAGCTGAATAAAGGTTGAAAGCCCGAAATCTGCATCAGCAGCCAGGCACCGGCAAACGACGCGAAAATGGCGGGAATACCAAAGCGCAGCAACACCTGTATGTTGGTATGTTTTCCCACCAGCGCCATTTTAAACAGGTTGTTGGCGAAATGCACCACACCGGTTAAAGCGATGGCCACTTCCACCGGAAAAAACAGCGCGAAAACCGGCATTAAAATAGTTCCCAGCCCAAACCCCGAAAAAAAAGTAAGAATGGATGTGAGAAACGCAACAATACAGATGATGATAATTTCGGTCATTTTAAAGTTCAATTTTGCGGGTGCAAAATAACCTGCCAGAAAAAATGTGCCGTGGTAGAAATAAAAGATAAAATGGTATTATTGAAAATATTGTGTTTATTAAAATACTAAAATTAAAGGCTGAAGCCAGGAATTCGAAGTCACTTTGAAAACACCGGGCTAAAGCCGCGGTGTAAAAAATTCATTTTTTAATTTTAACGCCACGCTTTAGCCTGGCGTTTATTGCTGGATATTTAATTTGGCTTTAGCATTTAATCTAAAAAGCTTTATTGAAAATACTTGTCCCTGAATTGCACAGGTGTTTGTCCTTCGGCATTCTTAAAAAACTTCACAAAATTGGATGTATCTGAAAAATTGAGCAAATCGGCAATTTCATTGATAGTATTATCGGTGTGCAAAATGTATCTTTTGGCTTCCAGTAAAAGCCGCGAAGCAATGATTTCGCTGGCATTTCTGCCCGATTGTTTCAGACAAACGACGTTCAGGTTTTGGGGCGTTGTGTTCAGCAGTGCGGCAAACTGGTTCACCTTGTGCAGTTTCGGGCATTCTTTTTCGAGCAGGTGCTGAAAACGGTCGAACAAAGTAGCAGGAGCGGCAGGTTTTTGCGTTTCCGATTCGGCCAACTGTAACATTTTGCCCAACAAAGCTTTCAGTAAACCATGAAGAATGGGTTTCGAAAAACGGCTTTCGGTCTTGAATTCGTTAAAAAGTTCTTCCAGAATTCCAGCCGGGAAATTTTCAGGATTGAACCCAATCCGGGTGTTTGCAAGCAGTGCGCGGTTCATTTCAAGCAGGTCGCGTTCGGCGATGGTATCAAATTCTTCTTCCTTAAACAGAACAACAAAACCTTTGGGGATGGCGGTAAACTGCCAGAAATGCAACTGTCCGGGTTTCAGAAAATAAAATTCGGGCGTTGAAACCACAAACTTTTCATCTTCGATGGAATGAAACCCTTCTCCTTCCTTCAAAAAAATAAGCTCGAAATACTCGTCGTGTTTATGCGGACGTGTTTTTTTAATCACCTCCTTAAACCGGGAAACTTTAAACGTGAGTCCTTCGCCAAGCTTGTTTTTGGTTTGAATTTGTTTGTCGTTCATACAGTAAAAATAGGACTTTTTGTGTTTCTCAGCTTTTTAAGAACGTATGGCCAATAAATCATTTTGGCTACCTCAACCCGGCGGGTTGACAATTTGATAGAAATGTATGAAAGAGTTCGGTTCCTTTTGCAAACAGTTGTTTCTTTAAGCATTTAGACCTTGGATACGAAAACCTTATTTCCAGTTGTTTCTTAAACCTTAGTAGCCTGGTTACCCCACATAAACCAAAACCTTATTTCCCTTATTAATAAGGTTAATTAAAATTGTACAAAAGGGGGCGTCAGCCCTGACATCTGAAAAATCAACTTTATAAAATGGAAAAGATTTCAGGGCTACGCCCCTCTTATTTTTGGATCTGGTTGCTACAAGATTATAGGGATATGCCCCTGTGGTTTTCCACAAACATTTGATTCCGCTGGCATCGGTATAACCACTTTTTATGTTTTACAACATCCCTGTTGTATCTTTTTATAAAATGGTTTATCTTCGGGAGCACAATAAGTTAAACAACAGGCAAAATTCAATAACCCGTAAAATAAACAATAAGCAACCAACTGAAAACCCTGCCCGGGAAACCGGGAGAATAAGTAA
The DNA here is from genome assembly GCA_036735485.1 of Draconibacterium sp. Classification (GTDB taxonomy): domain Bacteria; phylum Bacteroidota; class Bacteroidia; order Bacteroidales; family Prolixibacteraceae; genus Draconibacterium. Next base: position 9,154 of record DAINOH010000081.1, read on the forward strand.
AAAAGACAATTACTGTTTTAAAAACCACCCGGGAAAATAAAACCGGCAGGTGCTGTAACACCCGCCGGTTGTGAGATAAATAACGCCCGTTAAAGGGCCATTAAAAAACCGTTTAAAAATAAAAAATTATGGCGAACATTGATGATTACAATGCCACAATTGAAACAATCAGGGCCATCCCTGACGACAAGACACTGGAACCGGCCATGCCGGTTGACACTTATCTGCAGGAAGGTGAAAACCTTGCGAAATGGAGTATGATGGATGCCGAAGCGCTGGCAACCATCGGGATTACCACTGAAATTCTCAACAATCTGCCTGTCAGAGCCGGGGCGCTCCGTGAAGCGCAATCCATCTGGGTTAAAGACCACAACTCTCAACAAGATGCCCAGCGTGAATGGGCAGAAGCTGCCCCCGCTGCCTTTGCCATGCGCGACCAGCTGCTGCACGATTTCAGGTATGCCTACCGCAACGATGCAGCCATCCTGGCCCGCGTGGCCGAAATTGCCGAGGGTGATTCCAATGCCGACATGATCCAGGATTTAAACGACCTCTCGCTGCTGGGTAAAAGTAACACAGGCCCGCTCGAAGCCATCAATTTCATTCTTGAAAAACTGGAAGTTGCCGCCAATGCCTCCGATGAACTGGCCAACATCCTGGCACTGGCCAATGGCGATAAATCGTTGCAAAGCGAATCAAAAGTCATCCGCGACAAAGCTTACACCCACATGAAAGAGCTGGTGGATGAAATCCGCAATGCAGGCAAATACCTGTTCTGGAAAAACGAAAAACGTTATAAGGGATATGTAAGCCAGTGGTGGTCGGATGTCAACCGAAGCCGGCAGGACAAACCTGAAGACAAACCGGTTGACTGATACATAATTTTGAGATTTTTAGTTATCCATTGTTTGGTGATTTAAATGGGGGACTTTCCTTGTTAAAAAGGGAGTCCCCCTTGTTGTTCCTGATGGCACACTTGTTAAAGATTTTGCCTCACTTGTTCAGCAAGTGCGGGTCAACCCTTTACAAGGACGGCAAAATACCTTACAAGTGCGGGTCAACCCCTTACAAGGAAGCTGATATTTTTAACAAGTGCGGTTCAACAGGTTACAAGGAGACTGATATTTTCAACAAGTGTGGGTCAACCTGCAACAAGGGAACTGATATTTTAACAAGGGCAACTTTTTTATCCACAGGGTGGTTGTTACATTGAAATTTTACTTAATACAAATTACCGAAACCGGCTTTTCAACTTCAACGCCACATTTACCAAAGCAATCATAACCGGTACTTCCACCAGCGGACCGATAACACCTGCAAAAGCCTCACCCGAATTGATGCCGAAAATGGCGATGGCCACAGCAATTGCCAGCTCGAAATTGTTGCTGGCGGCTGTAAACGATAAAGTGGTGGTTTGTTCGTAGTTAGCGCCCACCTTTTTGCTCATGAAAAACGAAAACAAAAACATCAGCACAAAATAAATGAGCAACGGAATTGCAATCAATACTACATCCATCGGTATTTTCACAATGTACTCCCCTTTCAGCGAAAACATTACAACAATGGTAAACAGCAGGGCAATCAGCGTTAACGGACTGATTTTGGGTACAAACCGGGTTTCGTACCAGGCTTTTCCCTTGATTTTTATAAGCACAAACCGGGTTAAAAATCCGGCAATCATGGGTATTCCGAGGTAAATAAACACGCTTTCGGCAATCACGCCCATGGTAATTTGCGAAACAGTTTCGTTAACCGGTACGCCAAACCAGCCGGGTAAAATGGCAATAAAAACATAGGCGTAAACCGAGAAAAGTAAAACCTGAAACAGGGAGTTAAACGCCACAAGTCCGGCAGCATATTGTGTATCGCCTTTGGCCAGATCATTCCACACAATCACCATAGCAATACAACGTGCAAGGCCAATCAGAATAATGCCATACATATAAGGCAGGTTGGCGTTGTTCTCACCCGGAAAGAGTTTAAAAAATGTAATGGCCAGCACAAACATCAATACCGGCCCCAGAATCCAGTTCTGAAATAAGGAGAGGCCCAGAATTTTTGTGTTCCTGAAAACGTCACCCAATTCTTCGTATTTCACCTTTGCCAGCGGCGGATACATCATCACAATTAACCCGATGGCAATGGGAATATTGGTGGTGCCCGAAGACAGGCTGTTCCAGAAATCAGCAATACCGGGACTGAGCCAACCCATGAAAACCCCGGCAAACATGGCCAGGAAAATCCACAGGGTTAAATAGCGGTCCAGAAATTTTAAACGCTTTTGCGATGGCATAATTTTTTGTTTTTATGTTATTGAAATGCTGAAACTGCTTTACTGAAAAGATATGTTCAGGCAGTTTTTTTAACCAATCAGCTCTGTAACTCCAATAATTGGCAGTTACCTTTCGGGAGAATTAACTTTACACAATATCAGTTTGATTTCAGATTTTCGATGTAAAATTTCCAGAATGCTTCTTTAATCTCATCGCGAACCCGGTAATATTCGCTTTCAATAAATTCGGGTGTGCCGGTTGCATGACTTGGGTCGTCGAACCCAATGTGTAAGCGGTGTTTTACCTTTCCAAAAAAAGCCGGGCAGTTTTCGTTGGCGCCGCCGCAAACTGTAATCACATAATCCCACTCATCGTCCAGATAAATATCCACCTGGTCGGAAGTATGGTGACTGATGTCGATTCCCGCTTCTTTCATTACCTCAACGGCTTTATGATTCAGTTTGCCGGATGCTTCGGTTCCGGCAGAAGCCACTTCTAAACTGCTGTCGAACGACTGTAAAAAGCCGTGTGCCATCTGGCTGCGGCAACTGTTTCCTGTGCAAAGAATTAATACTTTCATCTTATTTTCATTGAGTTATTTACAGCAAAATCCATCGGGAGTCTTAAAATCATTGAGAAATCCTGACAACAGATTTTTCATCTCTTCAATTTTTTCATAATCAAGACAGTAGTTGGTTTTTACGCCTTCCACCTGTCCCTGAATCAGTCCTGCGTTTTTTAATTCCTTTAAATGCTGGTTCACAGTGGTTCGGCCCAAAGGCAATTCTTCTGAAATATCGCCTGAAATACAGGTTTTCGATTTGGCAAGAAACTGAAGAATCTGCAGGCGTGCCGGGTGCGCCAAAGCTTTGAATAAATTAGCCTTAATCTGCAGGCTTTCGTCAAAAAGGCTTGTTTTGGCTGTAACCATAATTTCTGATTTAAATTCAGACGTAAACATACGACATATTCTTCAATAACGTATCTATACGTCATAAATTTAATCGTTTTGTAATCAGAGGATGAGAATGAGGTTTGGAATCAGTTTGTGTAAAATATTTTCATCTTTTCAGCATTTAATTTTACCGAAAGCCATTGCCGGATTTTTTCCTTTTCAGTTGAATTTAATTGTCCGTTTTTAACTTTAAAAACAACCATATTCTGTATTTCACCATTGATTGAATCACCTGCAAAAAAAGGTGCTTTTGAATAGGAACAAGCTTCAATTTCAGGATAAATAGCCTGAATCTCTTTCAGAATTTGTTGCCCCAAAACACCCCGGGCAGTTATGCTGTCAATTATATTTTCATTGGTTTTCAACAATTGATTTAAACGGTTGATCTCAGCTTTCAGGCTTTTTGTTTCATCATCCTCAACAACCGATGCATCAAACTTTATTCCCTGCTCAATTTTTATTTCCGATTCAGCAGGCAAAAAATCTTTCGAGATAGACACAATTTTTTCTTTTTGCTCTTCATCCATACTCACTCCACCATAAATCAACCGGATACTTTTGTTGTTCGGATTGATTTCGTTCTGTAGCAAATAGTTTCCTTCCAGAACGCCAACCTTTTTCACAAACTCTTTTGATTGCTGCATAAACTGCTCCTTTTTAACCAACTGGTAGCCAAAATAAATACTTGGAAATGCCACAAGGACAATCACCACTGAAATCCAGGTGTTGATTTTTTTCCGGTTTGTAACCGCCACTTCCGCACTCATCGGGAATTTCAGGATTTGCGCAAATGCCACCGATGACAATGCAATAAAAACAGTGTTGATTGTAAAAAGATAAATAGCACCAAAGAAAAACTCGATTTGAGAAGTCGCCAGGCCATATCCTGCCGTGCAAAGTGGTGGCATTAAAGCCGTGGCAATGGCCACTCCCGGAATCACATTTCCCTTTTGTTTGCTGCTGATGGCAACAATTCCGGCCAACCCGCCAAAAAGTGCAATCAATACATCATAAATTGTAGGGCTTGTTCGTGCCAGTAATTCAGAATGTGCTGTTGAAATCGGGCTCAGAAAAAAATAGGTGGTTGATGCAGCAAGACTGGTAAAAACGGCAAACGTGAAATTTTTCAGTGACTGCCTGAAAAGCGGCATATTGTAGGTTGCAATACTGTAACCCATTCCGTTGATGGGTCCCATTAGCGGCGAAATCAACATGGCACCAATAATCACAGCGGTCGAATTCATATTCAGTCCAACCGATGCCACTACAATGGCAAACATCAGAATCCAAAGGTTTGTGCCTTTAAAAACAATGTCTTTACTGATTGTTTCATGAATCCGGTCAAAATCATCAAGCTCATTTTCCAGGTTAAAGTAATGCAGTATGTATGACAAAAGCCCTTCTCTTTTCATCAATCGAATTATTTTAAACTCATTCGTTAATTATTGAACTGTGCTTAAATATAGTGATGATTTCAAATATTAACGGACTACAAACCTTAAAATGTCACAATTGTAAAACCCGACAGGGTTAAACAATGATGTATTTTTTTAGAATGCGGCAACCGAATCCTTAAGGTTTTATTTTACTGTACAGCCCCAGCAACTTGTTATTCAGAATATTTTTGATTTCCGGTTCGTTTTCGCCGATGGGTTTTACCGGGATTAAATCCATTACCTGTTCGGGTGTTAAACCCGATTTATAATAAAGTTTCCAGGCTTTTTTCAAAGTGGATGCAACTGTTTTCCTTGCTTCTTCAGCCGACAAGCCTGTTTGTGTTGCAATTTTTTCCAGTTCCTGCCACTGAAACCAGAAATAGGTGGGCAACATGGCGGAATTAATGGCATAACCTTCAAGTTTGTTTTCTTCGGTTTCAAATGTTTTCCCCAGTTTTTTCAACATTTTCAGGCATTTCTGTTTCTTTTCCTCATCCATTTCAACATGAAAAGTAACCGGGTTAAAACCTTCGTTAATAAAAGATGTGGCGTTGGGAATCATCCTGACAAGGTTTTTTGTTGATAGTACAGCCGCCATCTTTTCAAGCGTAATTTTTGGTGCCAGCGAAACCACCACTGAATTTTCATCCACTGAATCTTTGATATTTTGCAGCGTTTCCATTAATACCGGTGGGTGAACTGCCAGAAAAACAATTTGCTGTTTTGCAGCCGGCTGCGGTGAGTCTGCCAATTCAATCCATTGAAACTGTTCCTGTAATGATTTGACTGTTTCAGCATTGGGTTCAAAAACAACCACTTTTTCAAATTGCACTTTTGCATTACTGAATCCTTTGAGGAATATGCGGGTGATGCGTCCGCCTCCAATAAATCCTGCTGTTGTTTTCATATTAAGTTCTGTTTAATATTTATTGTCATGTTTTTCACCCCAAACCCCTGAAGGGGCTTAGGCTGTGACCATCACAACCGTTTATCAATGAGTTAAGTCCCCTTTAGGGGATTTAGGGGTAAACAAAAAAAGGAATATGACATTATCTCATTCATATCACTTAACTTTAAAATATCGCGTTAAACAAAAATCCCACAATTAAAATTCCGGTTCCCACAACACCGATAAAAGTGAAGATTAACGGCATTTTCAGCACTTTCCGGAGAATAACCATTTCAGGGAGTGATAAACCGATTACCGACATCATAAATGCCAGTGCGGTTCCGAGTGATGCACCTTTTTCGATAAGTACTGAAACAATGGGCACAATTCCGGCTGCATTTGAATACAGCGGAATACCAATTAAAATTGAAAGTGGAACGGAATACCACGCCGATTTTCCCATCAATGAAGCCATGAAATCTTCAGGTACATATCCATGAGCGCCGGCACCGACCAATATTCCCAAGGCCACGTACAACCAAACTTTTCCGACAATTTCTTTTACTGCTTCATATCCCAGGTTGATTCTTTTCCCGATGGTCAGTTTTTCATCCTCCACTCCTGTATTTCCTGTTTTTATCTGAAAGACCCAAGGTTCAATCCATTTTTCCAGTTTGAGTAAACCAATTATCCAACCAGCAAAAATGGCAATTGCAAGTCCGGTTCCCACATAAATTGCAGTCACTTTCCAGCCAAACATGCCATACAAAAGCACAACAGCCACTTCGTTGATCATTGGTGCGGCAATCAGAAACGAAAAGGTGACACCCAGCGGGATGCCGGATTCAACAAAACCCAGGAACAACGGAATGGCAGAGCAACTGCAAAACGGAGTGACTATTCCAAGCGATGAAGCCATCACATTGCCGGTGAAAGTTCTTTTCCCTTCGAGCGCTTTGCGGGTGCGCTCGGGTGTAAAAAAGGTGCGGATGATGCCAACGAAAAAAATAATCAATGTCAGCAGTAACATTACTTTCGGAAACTCAAACAGAAAAAACCAGATGGCTTCGGCCAGATGTTCGCCTTTTGTCATTCCAAAACCTGAAAAAACTATCCAATCGACAGCAGGTGCCAGATTTTTATAAACAACCCACCAAACCGGTAAAAGCAAAAACGGTAGCCAAATCTTCCAGTTTTTTCGGGTCATTTTTAATTTTTCATTTGCCATTTTTAATTGCTTTTTACATCAGCCATCTCACCAGGTAATAAACTCCGACAACAATAAAAAGCACCGCCACTACCCGACGAAACCACAATTCAAAAATCTTGATTTTGTTGTAAACGCCCCCGATTGAGCCAATAGAAAAAGCCAGCACCCAGGCAAAAACAATGACCGGAATTCCGGTGGCAATCGCAAAAACAACGGGCAAATACAATCCCGAAGCGCTTGTGATTGTTATGGGTACAAGCATTCCGAAAAACAAAACACCACTGTAAGGGCAAAATGCAAGGGCGAAAATCATTCCCAGCAAAATGGCGTCAAAATATCCCCAACTGGTTTTTTTCTCCATTTTCGAGGTGAGCCTGCCAACACCCGGAATATTCATTTTTATGACATCGAGCATCAGAAAACCAATGATGATAAGCAGCGGGCCTAATATTTTTTCGCCGTATTGCTGAAAGAAACCGGAGAATTTAAACTGGTCGGCACCCAGAAAAATCACCAGCGGAATTGCTGTGTAACTGATTGCCCGGCCCAGCGTGTACAACAAACCATTTACAAAAACCCGGTTCCGGTTTTCAATGTCTTTGCTGATAAAACCAACCGCTGTGATGTTCGTTGCCAGCGGACAAGGACTGATGGCTGTCATTAACCCCAGGACAAAGGCCGTAACCCAGGGCATTGTGCTGTTTTCGAGCAGGTTGGTTAGAAACTCCATAACTTTTACTTCATCAATGGATCAACCTTTTCCTTGATTTTGGCTTTGAATTTATCTGGGTCGGTAACGGCATATAAAAAGCCATCGTTTGTAAGGTTTACCTGTTTGTCACCTTTAACAACCAACAATGTTTGTCCCGAAACCATTAGTTTTTTGGCAATCGCATTGGTCGATTTTTCTTCAAGATTCAATGCCTGAAAAGTGACTTTGTCGCCGTATAATTCCTTCAGATCAGCTTTTGCTTCAGCTTCCACCGTTTTGCAGGTGGTGCAGCGCGTGGCATTGTGAAAATAATAAGCTTCGATTTTTGTGCTGTTGTTTTGTGAAAAAGCAAAAACAGGTGCCAGAAAAAGTAATACTACAATTGATTTTAGTGTTTTCATCGGTTTAATTTTTATTGATTATTCAGAATGATTTCTTTTAACTCACTTGCAGAAGGCAGCCGGCCGCTGAGTACAACTTTTTTATCAATCACCAGTGCAGGTGTACTCATTACGCCAAACTGCATGATTTTAAAAATGTCTTCCACTTTTTCAACGGTCGCTGCAACACCAGTTTCTGCAACTGCTTCGTTGGTAAGTTTTTCAAGCGATTTGCATTTGGCACAGCCGGTTCCCAAAACTTTTATTTCCATGATAAAACTCTTTTTGTTCGTTGTTCGCAAAATTACGAACAATATTGATAAAAAATTTATTCGTCGATAAAATCTTTGTACAATTTTCTGGCGATTTCCCAGTTTTGGCGGTTCAGGCAATATTTGATTTTGGGTGCTTCAATTTCACCCTGAATCAGGCCGGCATTTTTCAATTCCTTCAAATGTTGCGAAAGTGTGGATTTGGCAATGGGCAGTTGTTCAGAAAGATCGCCACTGTAACAGCAGGCTTGTCCGGCCAGCATCTCCAGTATATAAATGCGCACCGGGTGCCCCAGCGCTTTTGAGAAACGCGCCAGTTGTTTTTGTTTTTCTGTAATTGCCGATTGAATCATATTTTAAAACTTTTCATCGACAAAGATAATGGAAGGAAAAGAACCATCAAATGTAAATTTTCAGGTAAAAAGCAACCTTTTATGTTACTTAATCGTTATTTTCAGCAAGTTACCGGGGGCGTGACATAATAACCGGGAATACTCATAATAAAAATTATTATTCTTGCACTGATTTTAACCACAAAAAAGTAAAATATGGCAACAAAAAAAGCTACACCTGCTGCTGAAAAAACAACGGTAAAGAAAACAGCCGAAAAAGCAGCTGCAAAATCAACCAAAACGACTAAAACCGCAACAAAGAAAGCCGTAACTGAGGCTGATATCCGCGCAAAAGCTGAAGAAATTTACAATGCACGCGTTGCTGCCGGCGTTGAAGGTACACCGGAAGGTGACTGGCTGGCTGCTGAAAAAGCGTTGAAAGCCGGTAAAAAGTAATTACAGCATTTCGCCAATCCTCAGGGATGTATTTAAAAGACAGCTCTTCCGGTTAACCGGAGGAGCTGTCTTTTTTTCAGGCTAAATCAATCCGATTCCCTAAAAATCCTATTTTTGACCTCTTCTAAAATTTCAAACAATGGCAAAAACTCGACTTTTCAGCATCGCATTATTTTTCCTGTTTTCAATCCAGGCATTCACTGTTTTGTCTCAGAGTCCTGAAGACGAAATGTACCGAGAAAGCTGTACCAGTATCATGGCAGGCTGCAAAGCCACCGACGATGGTTCGGTGATTACGGCCCACACCTGCGATGCGTATTACAGAACGTGGCTGCGTTTTGTGCCGGCACAAAAATTTGAGCGCGACACCACCCACAAGATATATTGGGGAACCATGCACACACACACTGCCTGGAGCATGGACAAGATGGAACTGAAAGGTGAAATTCCGGAAGCAAAAAGCACGTTTGCCTATTTAAATACGGCGTATCCGTGTATCAACGAAAAACAGCTGGCCATCGGAGAAACCACCATCAGCGGGCGAAAAGAACTGATCAATAAAAAAGGTCTTTTTATGATTGAAGAATTACAGCGGATTGCCTTGCAACGTTGCACCACTGCCCGCGACGCCATCAGGCTGATTGGTGATCTGATCAAAGAATATGGATATGCCGATGCCGGCGAATGCATTACCATTGCCGATAAAAAAGAAGTCTGGCAGGTGGAGATTTTTGGCGAAGGACCTGAAAAAATTGGCGGTGTTTGGGCTGCACAGCGCATACCCGATGACCACGTGGGAATTTCGGCCAATATTTCGCGTATCTCTGAAATAAAAACCAACCAGCCAGACTATTTCATGTATTCAGAAAATGTGTTTGAAGTAGCCCAAAAAATGGGATTCTGGGATGGTGAGAAACCGTTTAAATTCTGGGAAGCCTACGGTGGCGTTACAAAACCGTTTAACATCCGTGAATATTTTGTGTTCAATACTTTGGCACCCGGGCTCAACCTGAAATACGACAGCGCAGAACTCCCTTTTTCGGTAAAACCTGAAAAACCGGTGAACATCAGACAGATTCTTGAATTGTACAGAACGACTTACGACGGCACCGAATGGGAACTGATCAAAGACCTGAAAGTGGCCTCAAAAACCAAAGACAAAGATGGGAAAGAAGTGATTGACACGATTGTCAGTCCGGCTGCCCACCCGTGGATGGCCGTTGAAAAACGTGATTTGCTGAATTCGCTGAAAAAAGATGCCACCGTATTTTACCGCCCGGTTTCAGTACAGTTTTGTGCCTACTCGTGGGTGGCCCAGCTTCGTGCCGATCTGCCCGATGAGATTGGTGGCCGCCTGTTTTTCAGTTTTGATGTGCCTCGTCTGAGCCCGCGTTTTCCCATTTATTGCGGCAACCTCGATTTTCCGGCCAGCTTCGATGTCTGCGGCCAGGACCATTTCAGTCGCGAATCGGCCTTGTGGGCATTCCGTCAAACCAGCCGCCTGGCCATGGTGAACTGGAAAATTGGTAAAGAAACCGTTGAGCCGGAAGTTCTCAAAGAAGAAGAAAAACTTTTTGGCGAAATTGATTTTGTTGAAAAACAAGCCGCCGATTTGCTGAAGACTGACAAAAAAAATGCAGCCGACGGCAAGGAAACACAACTTGCAAGGCAATATCTGACAAACTACACCAACACTTATGTGCGCTCGGTTATCGACAAATGGTGGGAACTGGGCGACGAGCTCTGGGTAAAACTGAGGTGGAAGTTCTGAGAATCCTGTATTTTTGTTATCTTTAGAGAATGAAAAAAGATCTTCAAAATATTGACATTGAAATAGATAAACTTACAAATTCTATTGAAAATGTAATAACCGGAGATTGTTTTAAAACAGAGATAATTCATATTTCAGAATTTGATCTGAAAGAGATATCAAAAAAAAACAAGTGGCTTTTTAATTGGAAATCAGAATTTAAAAGTCCCGACAGGGATGTGTATAAATTGGTCATATCGGGTAATGAATCAATTATTCAGGGTCTGATTAGTTTAACAGAAAAGCAGGATCATGTTTATGTTCATTTAATTGAAAGTGCACCTTTCAACATGGGCAAAAACAAAGTTTATGTTGGTGTGCCGGGTAATTTATTTGCATTTGCCTGTAAAGTATCATTTCACCGTGGTTTTGATGGTTATGTGGCATTTACTGCCAAAACACAATTAATTGAACATTATACTAAAACGCTGAATGCACGTATAATATCAGGTAACCTGATGGTAATAAGCAGTTTTTCAGCTATTGAGCTTATAAACAAGTATTTTTAAAGAAGAAAAAAATGATTAAAGAACCAATAAATATTGATTTTATCGTCGATCCGAAACCTTTAACAAAAGCAGAGGAAAAAATAATCAGTGATTTTATCAAGGCTGATAAAAAAAAGAGAATTGTCCGGAAATCTTCCACTAAAACTCATGCCTGAAATCTGTTTATTTTAATGAAGAAATATATTGATCTGCTAAAACAACTCATTGCCACTCCTTCCATCAGCAGGGAAGAAGAAAAAGCGGCTGCTGTATTGCGCGAATTCCTCACCAGCCAGGAGATTCAGTTTAAAACCGAATTCAACAATACCTGGGCTTTCAACAAATATTTTGCAAAAGAAAAGCCAACGCTGATGCTGAACTCGCACATCGACACCGTAAAACCGGTGAGCGATTATACAAACGATCCGTTTTCACCGGTTGAACTGGGCGACCAGCTTTTCGGGCTCGGCAGCAACGATGCTGGCGGACCGCTGGTTTCGCTGCTGGCTGCATTTATTCACTTTTACAAAAGGCGCGATTTGCCATTTAACCTGGTTTTTGTGGCATCGGCCGAAGAGGAAATTTCGGGGCGCCGCGGACTGGAAGTGGTGCTGCCCAAACTCGGCCACGTTGATTTTGCCATTGTGGGCGAACCGACAAAAATGCAGCTGGCCATTGCCGAGAAAGGACTTTTGGTGCTCGATTGTTACGCACGCGGAAAATCGGGTCACACAGCCCGCAACGAAGGCGAAAATGCCTTGTACAAAGCGATCGACGATATACAGAAACTCCGGAACTACCGGTTTGAAAAGGTTTCGGATGTGCTGGGTGAGGTAAAAATATCGGTAACAGTAATCAATGCCGGAACACAGCACAATGTGATTCCGGATACTTGCCATTTCGTGGCTGATGTGCGTACCAACGAATATTACAAAAACAAGGAAGTCGCAGATATAATTGCCGGATTGATCGATTCGGAAGTTGTTCCGAGATCAGTGAGACTGAACTCCTCGGGAATTTCGGAGCACCACCCCTTTGTTAAACTGGTAAAATCAAAAGGGATTCCGGTTTATGGCTCGCCCACCACTTCCGATCAGGCAATCATTCCTTTCCTATCGGTAAAAATGGGCCCCGGCGATTCAGCCCGTTCACACACTGCCGATGAATATATTCTGAAAACCGAAATTACTGACGGGATCAAACTTTATATCGAACTGCTGGAAGAGCTGGTACTTTAAAAATGATACTAGATATTGGATAGTGAGATGCTGGATATTGGATATTGGATATTGGATATTGGATAACGGATGACAATCCCTAAATAAGGTTGACAGTTTTTACTAATTATTGACTTTCATT
>DAINOH010000082.1:0-13693 GCA_036735485.1 Draconibacterium sp.
CAGGCTGAATGCCCGGATGCGCGGCCCGGAAGGAACTCCGGTGGGTGTTTGCCGGCGAATCACACTCAGCAATATTATTGTGTATGATGTGGGTGGCCGGCCCAAATTCCCGGAAGTGGGTGCCGGAATGGTGATGGGAATTCCCGGTTATTATATCGAAGACCTCACGCTCAGCAATATCCACATCGTTTACAGGGGTGGTGGCCCGAAAGAAGCGATTGACAAGGAAGTTGCCCAAAATATTGATATGTACCCCGATCCCTACCGCTGGCATTCAATGCCTGCCTACGGAATTTATTTCAGGTATGTAAAAGGCCTGCAGGTTAACAATGTGGTACTGCAAACCATGAATCCCGATGAGCGTCCGGCTTTTGTGCTCGATGATGTGCACAACGCCTCGTTTTCGCACATCGATGCGCAGAAACACGAAAACACCCCTGTTTTTATACTGAAAAATGTAACCGGAATCACCACCCATCAGGTAATAGGAGTTCAGGATACCGAGATTAAAAAAGCCGAAAATCAAAAACTTTAAAACCTGATATGATGAACCGTTTCGTTTTACTGTTGGTCGGGCTGTTTGTATTCAGCCAGTTAAAAAGTCAGAATAATTTTCAGCAGGAAGTTGTTCCCGGAGAGTGGGTCAAACAATGGCTGCTGCTGGGCCCGGTGCCGTTAAAGGAGCATGAAGATATTTCAAAATCGGGAATGCATTATCCCGGTTTCGAAACCGATTACCTCGTAAAAGCAGGTGGCGAAACCAATCCGAAAATAAAAGCCGGTGATGCGGTGAAACTGAAAACAGGAACCCTGCGCTGGAAACAGGTTTTGGCAGAAGAATCAGAAATTGACCTGGTAAAGGAAGTTTCAAAAATGGCTCCGTCGCTGGCGTACGCTTACACAGAGGTGGAATGCAAGCAGGAAGGAATCTGGCTGGCCTCATTCGGCACCAACGATGGTGGCCGGTTGTGGATTAACGGTCAGCAGGTTTGGGATTATCAATCAGAAAGAGGATTAAAACCCGATGCGGACCAGGTTCCGGTTTTTCTGAAAAAAGGAACCAACACGATTTTGCTGAAAGTGGAACAGCGCGGCAACAAATGGGGTTTTTGCTTCCGGTTTCTGACTTTCTCCGCCAAAGAAGCGCTTGAACGCGGCAGCTTTTTGTACGTTACTGCGGATAAAAACGGACAAAGCCGGCTGACCTCAAAATTCACCGAAAACGTGTTGAACAGCCTGGTACAAAGCATTCAAATAAAAATTACAGATTTTCTGGGTAAAGAAGTACTCAGCGAAACCCGCAACGGCGATTTCAGGGGAAACATCAACTTGCCTGGAACAACGTACAGGCCTTATTCTGCCGACATCAACCTGCAACTGAAATCTGGGGAAACGCTTCAATACAAAACTTCCTTTTATTCAGGAAAAAGAACAGAATACACAATTTTCAGCCAAGGAAAATCGGATTACAAAATTGAACTTTCGCCCAACGCTTCGGAATCAGAAAAATGGGCTGCCAAAGAATTGCAAACTGCTCTGAAAGAAATGAGTGGAGTGGAATTACCAGTGACAAGTTCTGCCGGGAAAAGTCCGAAAATAGTGATTGGATATGATGCAAAACTGCTTCAACTGACTGGAATTAAAGAACCAGAAAACAACGACGAGTCGTTTGTTTACCTGAACTCCGGACCTGATATCTACATTTTTGGCGGGAGGTTGCGCGGAACGATGTACGGCGTTTTTTCCTTCCTGGAAAACGAACTGGGTTGCAGGTGGTACACACCAAAAGTTACGGTGATTCCAAAACGGGATGAGTTGAAATTTGATTATTTCGGACACACAGAAAAGCCGGGAATCCGCGTACGAAATGACTTTTATTTTGAAGCTTTTGACCCAATTTGGGCGGCCCGGAATAAAATGAACGGAACACTGGATTTTGCCGATGTGCCCCGTCAACAACCCGGCGGCGTAGAAGGTTACTGGGCAGTGCATACATTTTACCCGCTGATGCCACCCGAAGAGTTTTTTGAAAAACACCCGGAATATTACAGCCTTATTGATGGAAAACGGATTCACGAGCGGGCGCAGCTTTGTCTTTCGAACCCCGATGTTTTGCGGATTATCACCGAACGAATCAGCGAACGAATGCGGAAAAGCCCCGATTTTCTAATTTACGATGTAAGTCAGAACGACTGGTACAACCCGTGCCAGTGCGAAAAATGCCAGGTTATTGCCCAAAAATATGGTGGCGAATCAGGCATTCTTATCTGGTTTGTCAACCAGGTGGCGGAAGCCGTTGAAAAGGAATTCCCTGAAAAATTCATCGGCACGCTGGCGTACCAGTACACACGCCATGCACCGGAAAACATCAGTCCGCGCAAAAACGTGGTGGTACGTTTGTGCAGCATCGAATGTTGTGTGGCGCACGATTTTGAATGTGAAGCCAACCACTCATTTCTCACCGATTTACAGAACTGGTCGGCCGTTGCGCCTCATTTGTACATTTGGGATTATGTGGTGAATTTCGGACATTACCTGTTGCCGCTCCCCAATTTTGCCACACTTCAAAACAAAATCAAATCCTTTCAGCAAAACAATGCTATCGGGATTATGGAACAGGCAGCTTACCAAAGCCGCGGTGGTGAATTTGCCGAACTTCGTGCTTACCTGATTTCCAAAATTCTCTGGAATCCCGATTGCAATACCGAAGCCGTGGTGAATGATTTTATAGCCGGATATTACGGACGGTCAGGAAAATATATCAGGCAGTACTTCGATTTGCTGCAAAGCCTGGTTACACCCGACAACCACTTCCCGTACGGAATTTCGCCACAGGACGAAATTTACACACCGGCCTTTACCGAAAAAGCATTGGAACTCTTTCTACAGGCCGAAAAAGTAGCCGATAACGAAGAAATTCTGCATCGTGTCGAACTTTCGGAACTGGCCATTTTGTACCTGAAATGCAAACAGGCACCGGTGCTTTCGCGCATCGACGGCAGTTATGAAAAATTCTGCCGGATTGCCGAACGCGAACACGTAACTCATTATGCCGAAAGCGGCGAACCAAACCGGAAAGCATTTCATTTGGGAGTTGAAAACGCACAGGAATAAATACAAGCAAAAACTGTATCGTTCAGGTTGACTGTCATACTTTATAAAGTTGAAGCATGTTTTTTGTGATGAAACGACATTAAATTGTAAATCGTAAATTTGTACATCGTAAATAACTCAAAATGAACTCACGCGAACGTATTTTAGCTGCCATCAACCATCAGCAACCCGACCGGGTACCCATTGATCTGGGAGCCCATGGCAGCTCCGGGCTTTCGTTTGTAGCCTACCACAACCTTGTTCGTTATCTTGGAATGGAACATTTACCCAACCAGGTACACGACGTGGTGCAGCAACTTTCGCAACCTCCCATGGAATTACTTGATTTTTTTGGCGCCGATGTGTTGGACGTGGGCCGCCATTTTAACCAGGTTCCGGGATATTGGCACGAAATAGAATTACTAAAAGGTGTTCCGGCACAATATCCACATTGGTTCAAACCCGAAAAACAACCTGATGGTTCGTGGCTGGCCCCAAATAAAGATGGCTTGTTTGTTGGTAAAATGCCGTTCGGTGCCACTTTCTTCGACCAGCTCATTTTTCCGTGGAAAGATGGATTTCCGGATGATTTCTCCTGTTTCTGGGAAGATTCAAAAAAAACGGTTTGGGGTGGAATGGGATTCACACCATACGACTGGATGGATGAACCCAATTTCTGGGAGATGTTGCGTGAAAAAACCATCGACCTGCGTTCAAAAACCAACAAAGCCCTGATGCTGAGCGTTGGATGTAACCTGTTTGAAAATGGCACCTTTATCCGCCGAATCGATAATTTTCTGATGGATCTTTTCCTCCAGCCCGAAACCGTGCATCGTTATCTCGATTCCCTGCTTGAAAGACACCTGGATTTTTTAGGCAAAGTGTGTGCTTCTGTGGGCGATGTGGTTGATATTCTCAAATTCTGCGACGACCTGGGTACAAACACGGGTCCGTTCTTCCCGGCAGAAACTTACGCCGAGTTCTTCAAACCCCGTCACAAACAGTTAACCGATTATGCAAAAAAACATTCATCAGCACACACTATGCTGCATGTTTGCGGCGGTATTTACGAGTTGATTCCTGAATTGATTGAAGCCGGATTTGAAATCATAAATCCGGTACAAATCAGCGCCATTAATATGGAACCTCAAAGGCTGAAACGCGAATTCGGGAAAGAACTTACTTTCTGGGGTGGCGGTTGCGATACCAAAACCATACTGAACAATGCCACACCGCAACAGGTAAAAGACCATGTAAAACGCAATCTCGAAGTTTTTTACAACGACGGCGGATTTGTTTTTAACCAGGTGCATAACATCATGCCCGATGTACCTCCGCAAAACATTGTGGCCATGTTTGAAGCAGTGAAGGAATTCGGGAAATAAACATATTGGATAAATCCACATTGAAAAACCACCCTTCGACTTCGCTCAGGGTGACAGTCAGACTGAGCGAAGTCGAAGTCTGTTAACTAAACTTGAAATCCAAAAACTATCAGATAAAAATGAGTCAGATTGAAGAAAGAATCAGGGAACTGGGGCTTGAACTCCCAGAGCCGCAGGCACCCAAGGGAATTTATCATCCGGTGGTGATCGTGGACAAACTGATGTACGTTTCGGGAATGGGACCGTACCTTATAAACGGTGAACTGATAAAAGGCAAAGTGGGAAAAGACCTCACGCTCGAAGAAGGACAAATGGCAGCGCGGCAGGTGGGACTCGCCATGCTTTCAACGATCAGAACACAGATAGGCGATTTAAATCGCATCAAACGAATGGTGAAAACACTGGGAATGGTAAACTGTCTCCCCGATTTTGAGCAGCATCCGCAAACCATCAACGGATTCAGCCAACTGATGGTCGATTTGTTAGGCGGAGAAAACGGGAAAGGCGCCCGCAGTGCGGTGGGCATGACATTGCCACTGAACATTGCCGTGGAAGTGGAGTGCATCTTTGAGCTGGAATTTTGATTACCATTTATTAATTGAATGTCAGTAAACTGACTCACCCTCTTCTCCCTCTCTGAAATCAGAGAGGCCTGCCGGCAGGCAGGGACGATTAGTCGCATGATGAATCAGGGTAATTGAAAAATAAGAAACCATTATTTTCAATCAAACAATCCGGTTATCTGTTTAAATCCATTAGGCAGATAAACAAACTTCATTTTCTCATTCCGAATTTTCATATTTTTACGGTAATCAAAATAACCTGAAAATGAAGAAACTGATTACCATCACAGCAACTATTCTTTTATTATCCCAGTTTTCACAAACTTTTGCACAAACAATTTACCAGTGGCGCGGGCCCAACCGCGACGGCATATACAACGAAACAGGCCTGCTGAGCCAGTGGCCCGAAAACGGCCCGAAACAACTCTGGTCATTCAGCGACCTTGGCGCAGGCTACTCGGCACCCGTGGTTACACCCGACAAAATTTATGTGAACGGCATTTCAGGTGAACAAAGCCATCTATTCTGTCTTGATCTGAAAGGAAAAGTACTTTGGAAATCACCCAACGGTAAAGAGTTTACCGGAGAAGGTTATTCGGCCAACTTCCCGGGTGCGCGCCCCTCTCCCACTGTTGTGGGCGACAAAGTGTACACCTCATCCGGACTTGGAAGGATTGGCTGTTTTGACGCTGCCACCGGAAAAGAACTCTGGGCGGTGGATATGCTTGCCAATTTTGATGGATTTCTGAACCAGTTTGGGTATGCCGAATCGTTTGTTACCGACGAGAAACTGCTGTACTGTTTCCCCGGCGGAACAACCAACAACGTGATGGCGCTCGACCACATGACTGGCAAAACCGTGTGGTTCAGCAAAGTTTTGGGTGACACCACGCATTTCTGTTCACCCATCCTGGTGAACCACAACGGCACAAAAATGCTGGTTTCGGTATCAAGACATTATGTTTTTGGCGTGGATGCCCAAAACGGCGCTCTGCTCTGGAAATACCCGGTTGCTTTTAAATACGATGGCGACCATGTAAACACCCCGGTTTACCAGGCTCCATTTATTTACTGGGTTACCGGCGACGAAAACAGTTGTGGCGCTGTTAAACTCGAAATTGCGGCCGATGGAAAAAGTGTGAAGGAAATCTGGAGGAACCCGCCGGTGCGCAACAGCATGGGCGGATTGGTTATTGTAAACAACAGGTTATACACCACCACCGAAAACAAAAACCTGAACGCACTCGACTTGGCTACCGGATCGATTGCTGAAAAAATAAGGGCACCCTACGGACAAACCATTTTTGCCGACAACAAATTCATTGTTTACGGAAATAACGGCGATGTAAGTCTTTTTAACCTCGAAGGCAGCAAACTCACTCCCGGCGGCACCTTTAAAGTTACACAGGGCAGCAAGGAACACTTTGCCCACCCGGTACTTGCCATCGGTGTTTTGTACATCAGGCATGGTGAGGTTTTGATGGCGTATAAGGTGAAGTAAGAGTAATGTCTTTTCATCCCAATATAGTTACTAACCACTATACTGTATAGGGTATAAACGAGTTATAGCTAATTGTAAAACCGACAAAAAAAAACTATGGAAATAGTAATCGGAATAGTAGGATTAATTCTTGGACTTGTAATAGCCGTTGTCCCTTTTTTATGGAAGAAGTATATAGCAAGACCAGAAGTGACAATTGAAATTATAAAAAATGGTGGTTCAAGTTCACCTCGGGGACTTAGTCATAAAAACAAAGTGAATGAAGAAGGCTATATTGACGGAAATAATGCTATTAGAATATTTGAATTGACTTGGAATTTTAAAATACGTATAACGAACAATTCTGAATTGACAGCATTTTATCCCGAACTGAACTTTAATCCGAATGGACCAAAATTTTCGCTAATTGATAAATTGAATAAACTTCAACCTATCAAATCTACAGAGACAATTGAACTTAATGTAGAATATAGGAAGTATGAGGAAAAAACAGGACAAGAACGGACAGATGTTGGTAGAGAAATGCCAGCAGAATTTACCGACCTTGGACTACTTCTGGCATATCAAAACTCACACAAAACGGACTTTTATACATTATACAATTTCAGTGACAAAAAGAGCGTATTTTTAAGTAAAAAACCTCTTGAATATAAGAACAACTAGCCATAACAGCCGTTTTGCAAAAACGGCAAAACGTTAGCCTAACTTCTTATATAGATAACATACCTGAAAAAGGGCTTTAACAGCCTATAAAACGATAGTACTTATGCTGACAGCAATAAATCCGAAGTTACCGATGCGAAACAAAGCAGTAACAAAAGACTTTTATATAAATAAACTGGGGTTTCAGGTGTATGGCGATAGCGACTTCGACGGCTACCTGATGGTTTATAAGGACAATATTCAGATTCACTTTTTTGAGTTCAAAGACCTTGACCCCAAAGAGAATTACGGACAGGTTTATATCAGAACAAACGATATTGACCAACTTTATCAAACGCTTGCCGACAAACAGGTTATCATTCACCCCAACGGACATCTGGCAACAAAACCCTGGGGACAAAGGGAATTTTCTTTGCTTGACCCGGATAACAATCTACTGACTTTCGGACAGCCCGTAAAATAGCAACAAAACCCTGCCGACATTGGATAAAGAGGCATTGTACAGAAAGATAATCAACTTACCCATGATATATTTGCTTTGCCTCTGATAATAATTCAGCAAAAAAAAGTCAGTAATTCTATAAATATCTGGTTTACAATTATAATTCCAATGTAAAATGCTTTATCTCTGAAAAGCTGCTAAAATCCGGATTGGATCTCGACTTTGCAATAAGTTCATCCAAAATCGTTCAAGCTCCTGCTTAGCGTGCCATCAGATTGGCTGCTTCATTCAGTATTTTTCTGATCTGGAAATCGCTGATCCCCATTTCTTTTAATAAAACTTTGTTTTCCTCCAGTTGACTACACAAAACAATTCCCTTTTCAAGCAGAAATTGTTTTTCCTTTTTTGTAAGAGAAATCAGCGAAGTTACAGGTTGCAAACCTGTTTTATCAATCCAGTATTTTAATCCTGTATCCAGCGGATAGTCCCATGAAATCAGCACCAACCCGGCGCAGGCTGCATATTGCAATGCATCGTCACTAAAACGGGTGTTGGTAACAACTCCTCCGCGATACCGGAGGTCTTTGCCATATTGCTCTTCCCAGGCAGCTTTTACATCGAGGTAACGCGACTGAATATACAACGGCACCTGGACCCCGCTTTTTGAGCTGCTGTCCATATGAAATTTACATTCCACCATAATCATTTCGCCGGGTTTGCGGGCAATCACATCCACTTCGTGCTGAATACATTTTCCTTTTACAATCACACCGGTTTCCACTTCGTAGCCCATGGTTTCGAAGATTTTCCCCACAAAAACCTCAAATGGGAAACCGGTGGGTCCCATTTCCATAATGGCATTTTTTAACCTGTAACGGCCAGCGGCTTTATACGAATCTTTTTTCAGCAGGTCAAACGCCATCTGGTAGATTCGTTTAGTGGGTATGCCATCATAAATGCGCGCTTCCACCATCGATGTAATTTTTTCCTGCTCCGCTGTTCCTGCACCTGATGAACCCAGTGCCTGTTTTAATTTCTCCCTTTCGAAAAGTACTTTTTCGCCATTGCCTTTAATTACTCGGATTGTCATGGTTCTGTAGTTTTGGCTAAAGATAATTAAAGTGTAAAATTCTGGTTTATATTTCTCTTTTAAGATTAATAAAAGCGGTTACAAACCGCTTCACCCGATACAAGAAACTGCCTGCTCCAAACTGCCGCTACTATTCAGTCTTTGCCTTTGCCTCAATCTTTTCACTTTTCTTCCAACGGATTCCCAATTTTTCCAGCGAAAGGTATCCAATCACCACACCAGCATTGCCGCATTTGTGTGAGGTAAATTCAACATTTTAGCTGTCGGGAGCCCAGCCCACTTGTAGATGCCCGACTTTGCCACAGAAATCCACTATTTTTTAAACCAGAACCAACCGTTTCCCATGATTTTCCAGTCGTCCTGCTCTTTGTTTTTCACATAAAAACGCAGCCGTTGGTTGCCTTCTTTTTCAAGGTATTCAATCCTGATTGGATGAAATCCTTTTTTCAAAGCAACAGCGCCCACATTTTCGCCTTTTATTTTTGTGTTTTCATCGGCAACCAGTTCACCGCCAATATAAAAACGGGCGGCATCGTCGGCATTCACTCTGAAAATGTAAAGGTTGTCCTCTTCAATTTTGATGAACCCGTTGTAAACCAGCGCCCAGTGGTCTTCGCGCGGGGCAATGTCGGCCACGGCAAAATCGGTGACAGTTCCTTCCTTTTTCGGTTTCAGCGATTTAAAGTCGGGAATGGTTTCCCAGTCACCCTCAAAACTGGCATATTTTAAACCGACTTGCGGATGAGAAACTTTTACCGGTTCCTGAAATCCAATCTTTCTGAAATCACGGATTTCGTTCCCGCTCATCTCATTTTTGCTGTTTTTAATCTGAAACGAAAAAGTGGTGTTGCTGTCAATCTGAACAGGCTGGCTGTAAGTTTTGCCGGCTGATTGATTGGCCGAATAAACGGTTGTGAGGTTGGTAAACGGATTATCGAATGCTATCTCTGCTTTATCCAGAAAACTATTGATGTTTTTGGTAATGAATTCGGTTTTGGTGGGTTGCACGGCAAACTGCGATTTTCCCTGAAGCGCGAAATTTTTGTTTTCAGGACCATTGTACCTGATTTCCCATTCAGTGCAAAGCAGGTCGATGCTGGCGTAATCGAGCGGTTTTGATGAATTCAGGGCAATTTCCACCTGTTTTTCGCTACCTGCCGGAATTTTGATTTCGCTTTGTGGCCATTCAACTGCCAGCTGGTGGTGGTGGAAAATATTCAGGGTCAAAGTCATATCGGTTTCTGATGGATTTTTAAAGCTGAGGTACAGCGTTCCGTTGGTGAATTTACTGCCTGTGTTACACAACATCAGGTGCTGCATTTTTGAGTTGGCAATCAGCGGTTCGGCCATGGCCCGTGTGCGTTCGTTGGCAACATCGTGTGGCAGAATTCCATCCAGTTTCAGGTTGGCCATTACGGGGCCGTTGTCGGTCATAGTAATCCACGAAATATGGTCGAATTCGCCAAAAGGCTCACCCAGCAGCGCTGAGCCGGCACCTGTTGTTGCAAGTATGTAGTAATTGGCATTGTTGATTTCTTCGTGGTGGTAGCGGTGTTCGTGGCCGGCAATCACGGTATGTTTGCGGCTTTTCAGCGCTTCCTGTATTTCGGGGAAACGGCCGCCTGTGTCGTATGTCCAGATGGGGTGGTGCATAAAAAGGTAGGTCCAGCGCACACCCTGGTTTTCTTTCAACGTTTTCAGCACAAAATCGGTTTGCTGGCGGGTGAGGTTGTAATCATCGTCGTCGTTGCTGTCGAGAATGATGAACAGCACGTTTTTGTAATTAAAACTGTAGTACCGTTTTCCGTATCGTTTTTCCCACTCTTTTTCCATCACTTTGTTGGTGATGTCGTGGTTGCCGGGCAGGTAAAAAAACGGCACCTTCAGGTTCGAAATAATCTGGTTCACCTCGTCCCACTGTTTGGTAATCAGCGCTGTGTCGGTGGTGTACCCCGAAATCAGGTCGCCCACGCACATCACAAATTCGGGCATCATCAGGTTGAGTTTTTCCACGCCTTTTTCAAACACACCCGGGCGGTTTCCACCGTTGCGGTCGGAGACAATGGCAAACTGAAAATTAGCCGGGTCGTTGTAAAAATCGAGGTTGGTCCACGGTTTTTTCTGTGTATCAACATCGGTTTTGAAATCTCTTACCTGGGCGTAACCGGTTAAAAATAGCAGGATTGTAAAGCTGGTTAGCAGCAAATATTTCTGAATCATAAGTATAAATTTTAGCTATTCGTTAAATCGTACTTTGTTTTGCCACAAAGGCACTAAGTCACAAAGATTCACGAAGTTTAACAGATTCCTTCGTGATTCTTTGTTTCTAAGTGACAATTTATCATTTTTCTATAAAGTTTACTGAATTATTTTGTGGTAACGCCCCATCCAGTAAGGCAACAGCCAGGCTGCGCCATCATCTTCGCCGGTTCCGTTTCCGGGGTAGTCAAATAAAAAAGTGTTGCTGTTCCATTTGGTGATTCCCCTTTCGTCAACCGGGATAGGGCGGGTGGCTTGTTGTTTTCCGAACCTGTCTGTCAGCGGATTTTTGCGCAGGTCAATTCTCTGATTGTTGTACATCCCCCATTTGATAATGTCCATCGGATATTCCTGCAATTCTTCCACAGCCACATTTAAATCACAATCTTTTCCCAACCCTGCCGATGAGATGATATTCCAGATGGGAATCCTGTCGTTCTGCTCTGCTTTCCAGCTTCGCAAAAGACTCTTTTCACAGGTTTTCCTGAGTTCTGTATCTTTCGAATAACGCATCAGACAATAATACGGGAGAAAAGAAAGTTCGTCGTCGGAGTGGTTGATTTCGAAAGGCGTGTACATTTTTTGTACCAGCATGTTCTGGTCGTATTGATGTTCGCGGATAAGTTTTTCGCAGGCCTGTTTAAATTTCACATCCCCGGTAACATAATAGGCACTCTCGAGAAACGACAGGATTTGCAGCGAGTTGATGCCTTTTTCGTACAACCATTCGTTGGAACCGTTGAGCGAGTCGGGGCTCCAAACTCCCCAACGGGTGGGCTTCCCATCAAGGTCGATGAGGTGAAAATTGTTGTCAACAATGTGGTTCATCAGTTTTTGTACCACCGCTTTTACGCGTTCCTTCATTTCACCTTTGGCCACCAGTTCGTAAAAAAGCGGGTAGGCAAACATGTGGCCCACAATCTCGTCGCTACTGGTGTCGCCTTTCCATTTCCATTTGCCATCAGGCGAAACATGCCACTCTCCATCGTGACCGGTACTTTCATCGATGGCCACATACGAGCGTGCCACAAAACCCGGAATCGGGTTCACAGTCTGCAGTTTTTCCATGGCCAGAAATGTACGTTCGGCATTATTACGGGCTTCCTCATCGCCTGTGGCAGCATACCTGAAACACTCAGCAGCGAGGTAAATCGAAGTCCACAAACCGTCATTGTCGTTGGTGTGGCAACTCCACGAAGCCGTGTCACCGGGCGTTTCAAAACGACAATCCGACACCAGGTTGTGATGCAGGTGTCGCTGGTTCAGCCGCTTTTCAAAATATTCCGATTTCTTTTCAAAACTGTAAGTTACCTGGGCTATCTCGCTGATTCCTTTGGCAGTGGCTATCCAGACCGAGTTTTCAGCAACCGGCAGAATGTCGTTAATTTTATTGTCAGGCAACCAGCGTTTGCCGCCGTAGTAATGCCATTTTTCATCTTTCTTGATGGCACCGTTGGACGTGCCCAGCCACAAGGCATTTTCAGTCTGAACGATTTTGGTTACCGGGGCAAATGGCAGTCCATCCTCGCCTGTAAAATTCCAGTGCTCACCATCGGCTGCAATTTTGCTGATGGCGAAAGTACTTCCGAAAATCACATCACCCGGTGTTTTTCCGGCGGCGATGCTGAAGAAATTCCGGAGTAACCCGGCGTCCATTACATATTCATTCAGATTGAGCCACTGCCTGTTTTTACGCTGAAACAGTCCGTCGGAAGTGGCCAGCCACAGTTCGTCACCTTTGCCTTTTGCCACCTGGTTTACCCTGATGTTGCCGGTTTCAGCCACTTTTTGCCAGTTGCCATTCCAAATCCAGAGACCATTTGTGGTTCCGGCAAGCAGGTTTTTTTCGTCTTCGAAGAAAAGACAAAGAATAGTATCGGTTTTTGCCTGTTCCGGTAATTCAATTTTTTTCTTTTCGGCAAGATTGAAAACAAAACCATTTCCGGCTAACCAGATGTTTCCCTTTGCATTGGTAGCTGCCGTATAGCATTGAAAACTGAGATTTTCGGTACTCCATTTTTCCCCGTCGAACCGGAAAATTTTGTTTTTGGCAACGGCCACAATTGTATTTCCGGATGGGAGCAGCCGGATAATTTCGGGTTCATTTTCACCCGGAATCACGATTTCTTTTTTGATTTCCTGCAGATAGGTTCCGGATTTTGCGTGATTATTTTGTGCAATGATTGGATTGAAAACAGTTAGAATTAGCATGGCCATCAAAGTGGCAGACAATCTGGTTTTGTGTTTTTTCATACTACAAATTGGATTCGGTTATTTTTATTGTACTCATTTTAATTGTTTCAGCTCTGTTCCGTCCGCAACTGATTTTGTTTTTCAATCCGGTTTCTTAGCGGACGGATCTTTTGCTTTACGCGTTAACCCGGGGTTTCAACCCCGGGTTATTCATATTTCAGCCTTTCAGGCTTTTTCGTTCCTCTTTTAATATCTCATTTTCAGCGACAGCGTCGCGTAATCTTTGTAGAAATTAACTACCTAACCAAACAAGAGCTCTGTAGGAGCGAAATATTTTCCCGTCCGCAACTGATTTTGCTTTTCAATCCGGTTTTTTTGCGGACGGATTTTTTGCTTTATGCGTTATCCCGGGGTTGAAACCCCGGGTTATTCATATTTCAGCCTTTCAAGCTTTTTCGTTCCTCTTTTAATATCTCATTTTCAGCGACAGCGTCGCGTAATCTT
>DAINOH010000082.1:13793-21370 GCA_036735485.1 Draconibacterium sp.
TGTAGAAATTAATTACCTAACCAAATAAGAGCTCTATAGGAGCGAAATATTTTCCCGTCCGCAACGGGTTTTGCTTTTCAATCCTGGTCTTTTCGCGGACGGTTGGTTTGCTTGTCTTTCTGTCCCGGGGTTAATCTCGCCTGAGGCGAGACGGGGTTATTATAATCAAACCCTTTCAGGGTTTTTAACTTCAAAATTCATCATTCGTTATTCGATATTCCTTATTCATTCTTCAAATCCTTCCCCCACCGGGGGTCCCGAAACTTCGGGAGAAAAGGGGCTTTATATTTCTGACGGTGGCGCATCTTCCGGTGCAGAGCCCCAGGATTTGTTGGGTTTGTCGCCCATTATGAGTTCAAGTGTAGCACCGTTCATTAACTCTTCGTGGGTAAACCAGGTTTTTGTGAGCGGCTGACCGTTCAGTTTTGCCGACTGGATGTATTTGTTTACCACCGAACAACCGGGTGCTTTTACAGTGAATGTTTTCCCATTTTCGAGATAGATTTTTACCTCCTCAAAAACCGGACTCCCGATAGTATAAATTGGTCTTCCCGGTGTTGCAGGGTAAAATCCCATGGACGAAAAAACCACAAAAGCACTCATGCCGCCGCCATCTTCATCGCCGGGAATTCCAAAAATGTTGTCTTTGAACCACACATCAAGCAGAAAACGGATACGTTTCTGGGTTTTCCAGGGTTCGCCGGCATAATTGTACAGGTATGGAATGTGAAAACTAGGTTCGTTGCCCATGGAATATTGCCCCACATTGCCGGTGGCATCGGGGAATTTGGCCCAGAATGCGTAACGGCTTCGGCCCAGTGGCTCGCGGAAAAGCTGGTCGAGGGTTTTGGTAAATTCTTCACGGCCACCCATCAATCCGATTAATCCCTGGATATCCTGCTGTACATGCCACTGGTAGGTGTAAGCATTGTTTTCGTCGTAATAGTCGCGTCCGCCCGGGCCGCCATCAAATTTCGGGTCGATTTCAATCCATTCTCCCTTTTCATTTTTCGGCCACATCAGTTTGGTTTCGGGGCGGTACAAATTGCGGTAGTTGGCCGCCTGCTGATTGAAATATTTGTAATCTTCTTCCTTGCCCAGTTCTTTTGCCAGCTGACCGAGCGCCCAATCGTCGTAACTGTGAGCCAAAGTGATGGCCACGCTCTGCCGTTTTTCAAAACCATGCACTTCCGGGTAAGATTCCTTTTCGTCAGGAGCCAGTGCCGGGAAAAATCCTTTTTCGCGATAAAACACATCCAGCGCAGTTTTCGGGCCGTTTCTCCACGGTAACATGGTGGCATCGGTAGCGTTCTTTTTCACGCCTTCGTAAGCTTTTGCCAAATCATAATCGCGCAGGTTTTTCCGGTAGGCATCCAGAAAAACAACGGTGGAATGAAAACCGTGCATGGCAAGGTTGTCCATAAAAAGCAGCGGAAACTGCGGCATCCAGCCACTTTGTTCGTACATTTTCACATACGAATTCAGCATGTCGTTTTCCTTTTTGGTATCGATAATCATCCGCAGCGGGTGATGCGCCAGGTAGGTATCCCACACCCAGTCATCGACATAAAACGGGCGGTCGGTTTCGTGAACCTGGTGGTCGTAGGCGCTGTAATATTTTCCGTCTTCGGTGATGTCAACCATGCGTTCGTAACAGCGGTAAAGAGCGGTGTAAAAACTGCGTTTCTGTGCATCGGTGCCGCCTTTCACCTGTATTTTCCCCAACGTTTCTTCCCACGCTGCTTTCCCGTTTTCAGCCAGTTTTTCCAATTCCCAGCCTTCGATCTCGTTTTTCAGGTTCTTTTCGGCCTGTTCTGTGCTGATAAACGAAACCGCATATTTCAACTGAACAACAGGATTTTTGTTTTCTGAAAAATCGGCCCACAAAACCGGCTTCCCGACGGGTTGTTCCGGTGTTCCGTTTTCTTCAATCAGTATTTTGGGTTCTGCATCGAACTCTGCATAAACAAAGGCTTTCATACCCTGGAACTCCTCCACTCCTGTAAAAGAGGTGGCTGAAACAGGTTCCCATTTCCCGGTATTTACAAGGTTGAACCGCAGTCGTTTTTCGCCTTTTTCAGAAAATGTAAAACGAAAAATGGCGCTTTTCTTTCCGGGGGCAAATTCGGTGGTGATTTCGTCGTCGATGAGGTAGGTTGAATAGAAAAAAGGCCGTGTTACTTCCAGTTGGTGGTCGTAAGTCTGGCGTTGTTTCCAGGTTCCTTTATCCGGATTTCCGGTCCCGGGCAGCACACCAAAAAGCTCGCCGTTGCGGTGCGACGCGATGGTAAACGGGAAAAACCGGATTTGGTCGTCGATAAAGTCGGCCCGCACAGGATACATTCTGATGACCTGGTTGGGCAACTGCGTGGTTGGCCTTGTGGGTTGCAGCAAAACGCTCACATTCCCGATGGTCGGGTCAACATACTGTGTCAGCGATTCGGGTTTTTCGGGGGTGGTGCAGCCTGCCAGAAATACAAGCGCAACAACAAATTTTATAAGCCGGTTTGTCTTCATTTGGTTATAGTTTTCTCAGTCCTTTTCCTTTTAATATTTCGATAAGTCTTTCGGGTTCATCGGTTTGAATGATGTTGGCGCCGTTTTTCAGCAGGATTGCAAGCGCTTCTTCTGATTTTCCAGATCTGATTAATTCGTCCTGATCACCCAGTGCGTTTATCCAAATCCGGGCATCTTTTTTCTTTAAAAGATGTGTCAACTCAGGCGCGTAAAACGATTCGTCGATGTGCACCACTTCAGGAGCAAAAACGCGCAGTGCCGAATCGGCCATTTCATAAGAGTAGGCGCGGGGCATCAGGATGGCTTCGGGTAGCATGGTCAACACCTCTTTCAATGCATCGTAATCATTGTCGAAGAAGAAAACCTGGTTTTGGGTGCCGGTTTTTTTGATGACATCTACCACAGGTTTCAGGTTGCCGGTTTTTATGTCGATATCGATGAGTGCTTTTCCTTTTGCCAGCAACAGCGCCTCTTCGAAAGTGGCCAGTTTTTCGTTGGTCAGTGTTCCGTCAGGCATTTCGAGCCTGAATTGCTGCAACTCTGCCCAGGTATATTTTTCGGGATCGCCGGTGCCGTTGGTGGTGCGGTCGATTTTTCCGTCATGGTTCAGCACCACCACACTGTCTTTGGTTACTTTCACATCAAGTTCAATAATATCGACTCCAATTTCGATGGCATGCCTGATGGCCAAAACTGAATTTTCGACATACATTTTGTGCGATGCACGGTGAGCAGCCACCATCACATAATCTGATTTTCCATCGTGAAAAGCAGCCAGAATTTTACTGAAATGTTGGTCGGCTTGAAAGGAAAAAAGAAAAACGGAGGTGAGTATCAGCAAAGGAATTTGCTTTTTATTCCAAATCATCGCAGAAAATTGTTAAAAATGAGAAACTGATTTTTATTATTTTTTACCGTTGAACCGTTTCATGATTTCGGTCCAGGTGGTCAATTCAATATCGTTGTCTTTAAAAAACTTTTTGACAACCGGATCGGAAAACAATTCGGCTTCCCAAGCGCGTTGTTGTGCCGAACCTGTAATGCTTCTCAGGTTATCGGTCAGAATGGAAGGATGAAAAATAATCTCGGTGAGGCCTGGTTTCAGCGACTGTACTAATTGGATAAAATTGTCGCGTTTGTTTTCATAGGTTTTCCCATCAGGCGCGCTGGTGAAATTGTCGAGTTTCGGAAGTGGGTATTTTTCGAGGTATTGAATCATTTCATCGTTGATGGGATACCCGGCTTTTTTGTAATAGTCGGCCACCTCTTTGTTCGAGAGGTCGATGGCGTTGGCCGGAATGTTGTATTTCACGGCAGTTTCGAAGAATACCCTGGCAAATTCGGGTGACCCGTACAAGGTTCCCATGTGCGTGTCGATGTGCGAAGGTTTGTGGCCCATTGCCAGCATCGCGTCAATCTGGGCGCAGATTTCGGTTTCCACTTCTTTGGGCGAAGCGTGCATAACCACCTCCGGAACATCCGGCCACATTTTCCCCTCGGGATCAATCAATCCGGGAACTTTTGCGGGGTCGGTGAGGGTGGTCCAGCGGTATTTCTTCCATTCACTGGTGAGTGTAAGGTGAGCGCCAATATCGGCAGTGGGGTGTTTTTTTGTCCACTCCACCATATCGGCGGCATTCGGACAGGGCATCATTACGGCTGCCGAAAGTACATCGCCTTTCAGAATATAGGATTGCACAGCGATGTTGGCTTCTTCGCACATGCCGGCATCGTCACAGTGCAGCAGCAAAATCTTTTTCCCTTTTGGAAATCCAAGTTTTTCAGCATTTGTCATTTTTTCCTGTGCAGAGATGGTTCCTGTTGTAAAACCAAAAACCAGTGTCAGAATTGAAAGAATTGTTTTTGTTTTCATATTCATTTTTTTAAGTTTTATGTCTGTTTTACTCTCCCTCTTTTCCCTCTCTGCCCGCAGAGAGGGACGATTGTGTCGCAGACGCAATCAGGGTGAGTAATTTGATTGGTCTGTCATCTCCATTTTTTTTAATTTTTAACAGGTGCACCTATCACTCCCAGGTATCTTCCCATCCAGTACGGCAGCAGCCACACATCGCCGGCACTGATGAGCGAGGCGCCATTTCCCTCACTGTCGAGCCTGAAAATTTCGCCATTGTGGCGATACAATGGGATTTCGCCCAATGGCAGCAGGGTTTTGGTAGTCTGGTTTCTGAAGTTAGCCGGCAACAATTCAATATCTTTTCTGTGCGAGTTTTGCACGGCCCAATTTCGCAGGTCGAGCGGGTATTGCTGCAGAAATTCAATTGATTGATTCAAATCGAAATCTTTGGTGCCTGTCATGGCGTAAGTAAAATTCCAGAGTGCATTTTTCTCGGGGCGTTCAATTTCCCAGTGGTCACGGATGGCTTCCCTGAATTTTTCTTTCAGTTCGGGAGAAAAGGCGTAAGGATAAAGTCCCCAGTATGCCAGAAAATACATTTCGTCATCGGAGTGGTTCCATTCGTGAGAGAGTGTTTTTGCCCATTCACCGGCGGTACTGTCCGATTTCCCGATTTCCGACATCGGGCGCATCAGGTTTTCGAGGTAACCAAATTTGTCCATCATTTCGAAAGCTTTTTCGCGGTATTTCTCTTTACGCGTAAATTTGTAAGCGGTTTGTAAAAAAGCGATGATGTTGGAAGAGTTAATTTTACGATCGCCAACGTTGGTGGGAAAACTGTTTACATAATCGGGATTCCATTTTCCCCACAGCGTTGGTTCGCCATCCACATCGATAATATACAGGTTGTTGTCAACAATATAATTCATCAGGTTGTCGAGCATGGTCAGGGCGCGCTGTTTCCAGAGCGTGTCGTCGGCCAGTTCGAGGATGGCGGTAAGTGCAAATATTTGACCAACAGTCTGGTCGCTGCTGGCGGTTGAACGCCAGGTCCAGTTGGGGTGGTCTTTGCAAGGCAGCCAAATCATGGCCGGGCTTCCCGATTTCAGTTCTTTCAGTTCCCAACCTTCGGTTTTTGTGTTTTCCGTTTTATAATCGCGTTCGAAACTGCGTCCGAAAAGTCCGGGAATACCTGTTACCGTGTGTAACCGTTCCATGGCTTCGAAAGCTTCCATCGCATTTTGTTTTGCCTCATCCGAACCGGTTACTTTGTAGCGGAAAAGCTGGCTGGCAAGGTACATCCCTGTCCAGAGGTTGTCGCTGGGTTGCGGTCCTGTTTGTGCGGTGGAATAACCGTTGGGCATCTGAACCGAACTTGTGTTGAATCCGTAGCGGATATTCTTTTCGCGTACCTGTTTCTCATAAAAAAGTGCTTTTTCTTCCAGCGTCATCTTCTGAAAATGAAGCTGCGCAAATCCTTTATCGGTTAAAACAAGAACTGTATTTTCCGGACCGGGTTGAATATCGATGACCATGTTTCCGGGCAGCCAGCGCTCGCCGGCAAAATAGCTGTAGGTTTTATCGCTGTTTAGTCTGAAAGCCCCGTGTGACGATCCAAACCACAATTCGTTATTGATTTTGCTGAAACAGGTAATTTCGCTGCACGGAACTTTTGAAACAAGCGTATTTCCGGGATTAAAAAGATAACCTTCTAAAGTTCCGATTAAAGCAGTATCGCCCGAAACCGGCTGTACACAGGTGATTCCGGTTCCTTCAAACAATGTTTTTACCTGACCTGACAAATCAGCCTCATCAACTTTACCAGAATAGACGAGCAGAAACCGGTTGTTTTGAATGTCAGATTTTATTTGCTGCAATCCGGGTGTTTCGATGCTCCATTTTGTTTCACCCGATTCGGTGAGCAGGACAGATTTTTCGCCATCAGAAACCAGGAAATGAAAATCTTTTCCGGCTGCAAACATGCTGGCTTCAGGCAGGTTGTGGTCAATTTGCAGTTTCCCTGCCCACGCATTGCTGAAAACTTGTTTGTTGTCAAGATAAACAAACTGATTTTGAACTTTTGTCATTGCAAGAATATTCTTCTTCTGCATGGGTTCGTGAGTTATGTCGGGAATCAGTTTCCCGGCATAAAATAGCGAACCATTATCGGGCACCAGCAATTTTCCTGCTGAGGTAAGCATTTTTATCAACCCGTTTCTGTCAGCGGCAATCGCAACCGGATTTGCTTTTTCATCAGTCGGGAAATAATATTTTATGCTGAATTCCTGGATATAAGGTTTGTCGGTGTAAACCGGCTGCCCCAAATAATTTACTGGTAATGAAATAGTTTCCTGACTTTTCTTTGTACAGGCAGAAAAAGCCAGGAGAATTATGGCAAAAAGAATCAGAGATTTTCTCATATCAGAAATTTATCGGTCAGAATTTTCTGATGAATCAAACTACTGTGTAGGCCATTTGCCTTTCACAATTGGTTTTGACTGTATTTTGTAAGGATCAACCACCACATGTTTTATCAGTTTGCGGTTCCAGGTGTAGGTGATGTGAATCATTTCGTCGCTGGTTTGGATAACTGCCGGGTAAGAATATTCACCATCTTTATCCGGATCGTTTTCGAGCAAAACTGCTGCATTCCAACTGATCCCGTCATCAGAAACGGCCAGGTTCAGAATATTGCGGTCACCCCAGGTTTCATCGGGTTTAATATGGTTATAAACCAAAACATGTTTCCCGTTTTTCAAAGTAACAGCATCAGTGCCTGAATTTGGATTGGGCAACCCGATAGGTTCAAGGTTACTCCAGCTTTTCCCATTGTTAGTTGACCAGGCCGAAAGAATATATTTGTCCTTGCTGCGGCACAAAATCTGGAGCTTTCCGCCGGGATGTTTCAAAATACTTGGCTGAATGGCGGAATACTTTTTACCGTCGTTAATGGCTTCTGTTCGTTCCCAGGTCAGTCCCCTGTCGACTGTGAATTCAAAGTGAACGCGCCAGCCATTATCTTCCGAACTGGTGGGGCATATCAGTTCTCCGTTCGACAATAACTCCGGTTTGTTTTTAATGGGCCCTGCAATTCCTTCAGGCAAACGTACGGGGCGCGACCAGGTTTTTCCATTGTCAGCAGAAGTTACATATTTACCCCACCAACTTGCAGGATCAGGACCTTCTTTGTAGAACAGAATGATTT
>DAINOH010000083.1:0-8790 GCA_036735485.1 Draconibacterium sp.
GGAGCTGAAAACGGAATCCTGATAAAAGATGCCGAAAGCCTGGAACTGGCGCATAAAGTGAATGCAATTGTGCTGGACAAAACCGGAACTATTACTGAAGGAAAGCCGGCAGTTACAGATATTGCCTGGAAGGTTACGGACCATGAAAAAGCCGGATTCGAACAGATTCTTTATGCCATCGAATCGCAATCGGAACACCCGCTGGCAGAAGCGGTAACTGCATCGCTAAAACCGGATTTGCAAAACCGGGTTGTCACCGGGAAATTTGAAAGTATTACCGGGAAAGGTGTTGTGACTGACTATAACGGAAATGTCTTCCTGGTGGGAAATCAAAGACTGCTGGACGATTATAAAATAAGTATCACCGGAACTGATAACATACAAATTGAAAATTGGCAGAGTGAGGGCAAAACAGTCATATTATTTGCCAATAATACCAGGCTGCTGGCAATTATTGCCATTGCCGACAAAATAAAAACAACATCGGCAAAAGCCATCAATGAGTTGCAGAAACAGGGAATTGAGGTTTACGTGCTCACCGGCGACAATTTGCAAACGGCAAAAGCGGTGGCACAAAAAGTTGGACTAAAAAACTTTAAAGCCGAAGTGTTGCCCTCCGACAAAGCTGATTTTATAAAAGCATTGCAAAACCAGGGAAAAATTGTGGCCATGGTTGGCGACGGTATCAACGATTCGCATGCACTTGCCCAGTCGGATGTGAGTATTGCCATGGGAAAAGGCTCGGATATTGCGATGGATGTGGCGAAAATGACCATCATTTCCTCCGACCTTCAGTTGATTTCCAAAGCAATCCGGTTGTCGAAGCAGACGGTTAAAACCATCCGGCAGAACCTTTTCTGGGCATTTATCTACAATGTCATTGGTATTCCGGTTGCAGCAGGAGTTTTATTTCCCATCTGGGGTTTTATGCTCAACCCGATGATTGCCGGGGCAGCCATGGCGCTGAGTTCGGTTTCGGTTGTCAGCAACAGTTTACGGCTGAAATGGAAGAAACTTGTATAAATTTTAGCAGAGATGGTGTAACCAGACTTCGACTTCGCTCAGTCTGACAGTCACCCTGAGCGAAGTCGAAGGGAATTTACTGCATGAAATTAAAAATTGAATAGTAATCATTAAATACTTTTAAAAATGGAAACATTAAAATTTAAAACAACCATCAATTGTGGCGGATGTGTAGCCACTGTAACTCCACACCTCAACCAGATCAAAGGAATTGAAAAGTGGAGCGTGGATACCACAAATCCTCAGAAAATACTGACCGTTGAAGCTTCAGAACTTAGGCCTGAAGTAATTGTTGAAAAATTGAAGGAAGCCGGTTACAAGGCTGAATTATTGGCTTAGTTTGATTGTGTAAAGCTGTTCAATTTCTGAAATTCAGGAAATGAAATGACAATGGGTAAACGGTTGTTTGCCCTTTGCTTTTTAATCTAAAGGATTCCTGGTAAAAAAACAGGCCAAACTCCCAAAGTGAGGACCTGAAATTTTTCATTTTCCATTTTTAATTGGTTGCCTCATTTGCTTTCCTCAACTATTTCGGTATATTTGCCGCGCTTGAATTGAAACCGGTGAAAATCATAATTAATATATCGAAAAAACAATGGATCAGGCTGGCAGTTTTTGCCGGGTTGATTGCTGTTGCCGCTCTGTTCGATGTTTATTTTGAAAATACCGGGGTGCCGCTGGCGAGTGTTGAAAATAACACCGGCAGCAATACAGGCGAAAAAGGCTCGGTTCAGTTATATTCACAAACTGTTGATTTGGGTGGCAAAATTCAGGTAATGAAGGTTGTTCAGCGGAAACTTCAGCCAAAATCGCACGACAAATTGCTGCAACAGTTTCACCAGCACCGTAACTATCAGGTGCTGAAAGCCGAAGTTCAGACTCAAACTGCCCCGCTGATCCTTACTTATCATTATCTTGCATTCCGCAATTACGTTTATATTTCCCCTGACGATTCCCCTTCAATTGTATAAATCCCGGTAAATCTGTAACCGGTTTTTCTGCTTTTCAGCAGATGGATTTATTTTGCGTAAATCAATCAAATTCAAATAATAAAAAATCGTTTAACATTTAAAACAAATTAAAATGCAAAACAAAGGTGCAATTTTAACATTTGCAATTCTGTTGGGCCTTGTTTCAATCTACCAGCTTACTTTCACCTGGAAATCACGTCAGGTTGAAAAAAAGGCGGTTGAATATGCGCAGGGCGATTCCGATCGCGAGTACCACTATCTCGATTCGATGAAAGGTGAAGTGGTGTACAATATCGGGGTAAAAAAATTCACTTACAAAGAAGTGAAGGAACTCGAAATGAACATGGGTCTCGACCTCAGAGGCGGTATGAACGTAACACTCGAAATTTCGGTGGTTGATATCATCAGGGCCATGTCGAATTACAATCCCGATGCAACATTTAACGCCGCACTGGCAAAAACTGTTGAATTACAGAAAAACAGCCAGAAAGATTTCGTAACCCTGTTTGGGGAAACATTTGAACAAATGGCGCCCAATGCACGCCTTGCTTCAGTATTCAATACACTTGAACTGCGTGAAAGAATTAATTTTAACTCAACAAACGACGATGTACTGAAAGTGATCCGTGAAGAAACGGATGCAGCCATCGACAACTCGTTTAACATTCTGCGCACCCGTATCGACCGTTTTGGTGTGGCTCAGCCAAACATCCAGCAATTACAGACAAAAGGCCGAATCCTGGTTGAACTTCCGGGTGTGAAAGACCAGGCCCGTGTTCGTAATCTTTTACAGGGATCGGCAATGCTCGAATTCTGGGAAACCTATGAAAACCAGGAAGTGTATCCGTATATGCTGGCTGCCAACCAGAAAATAAAAGAAATGCAGGGAACCGGTGCAACTGTTACCGATACCACAGCAACCGCACAAACAGCAACTGCCGACACCACAAAAACTTCTGAATCGCTCCTCGACGAAATGAGTGGTGCCAAAAGTGATTCAGCCGGTGTTGATAACATGGCCGATTTCAGAAATGAATATCCGCTGTTTGCAGTTCTGAACCCAAGTACCGATCAGCAGGGACAGCTTTTCCCCGGGCCGGTGGTGGGTATGGCTCATGTGAAAGATACAGCCCGGGTTAATGCCTATTTGCATGACCACCAGGTAAGTAATATTTTCCCGCAGAATATGAAATTCCGCTGGACAGCCAAATCGGTTGATACTGAAGGTAACTATTTCCGTTTGATTGCGCTGAAAATTAACTCGCGCGATGGACGTGCTCCATTAACCGGCGATGTGATTGTGGATGCACGTCAGGATTTCGACCAGCTTGGCTCGAACCCTGAAGTAGCCATGAGCATGAACAGCGAAGGTGCAAAAGTATGGCAACGAATGACCAAGGAAAACATTGGCAAATCGATTGCAGTGGTTCTCGATAATTATGTCCGTTCGTTCCCCACTGTACAGAATGAAATTTCGGGAGGCCGTTCAAGTATTACCGGCCTTGAAAGCATTGAAGAAGCAAAAGACCTTTCAAACGTGTTGAAATCGGGTAAAATGCCCGCTCCTGCGCGTATTGTTGAGGAAGAAGTTGTTGGTCCGTCACTGGGTAAGGAATCAATTAACAAAGGGTTGATGTCGTTTGCCGCAGCATTTGTTATGGTGCTTATTTATATGTTGTTTTTCTACAGTAAAAAAGCTGGTTTAACTGCCAATATTGCGCTTTTGGTTAACCTTTTCTTTTTGATTGGTGTGCTTGCCTCATTAGGCGCTGTGCTTACATTGCCGGGTATTGCAGGTATCGTGCTTACCATGGGTATGGCTGTTGACGCCAACGTAATTATTTATGAACGTATCCAGGAAGAAGTTCGGGCAGGAAAAGGAATTTCGCTGGCCATTACCGATGGTTATAAAAATGCTTACTCTGCCATTATCGACGGCCAGGTTACCACTTTCTTAACCGGTATTATCCTTTATATGTTCGGATCTGGTCCGATCAAAGGTTTTGCCACCACTTTGATGATTGGTATTGCCACTTCATTATTTACAGCCATTTTCCTGACCCGTATTATTTTTGAATGGCAGTTGAAAAAAGGTAAAAAAATTACTTTTACAGCAAAAGCTACCCAGCATATTCTTACCAACGTTAAATTCCCGTTTATCGAAAAGCGTAAAATTGCCTACACAATTTCGGGTATTATGATTGTGGCTTCCATTATTTCGATTGCCGTGCGCGGATTTGATTATGGAGTCGATTTTCAGGGGGGACGTACGTACACAGTTCGTTTTGATAAAGATGTGAAAGTAGCCGAAATTCAGAGCGTGTTAGCCGATGATTTTGGCGGAGCCGCCCCTGAAGTAAAAACGTTTGGTGCAGCTAACCAGGTACGTATTACCACAAAATATAAAATCGATGACAGCGGTGAGAATGCTGACAATGAAGTTGAAAAAGCTTTGTACAATGGATTGAAAGAAGGTGGTTACATCGGAAATGCTTCTTATGAAGATTTTACCACGAACTACAGACAGAGTTCTCAAAAAGTGGGGCCAACCATTTCTGACGATATTAAAAAAGATGCTGCAATTGCAATTGGAGTTGCACTAGTGATGATCTTCCTTTACATCATGGTTCGTTTCCCCGGATGGAAATATGGTGCAGGTGGTATTGTTTCGTTAATTCACGACTCGATAACTGTTCTTGGTATTTTCTCCATTTTCCATGGAATTCTGCCGTTCTCATTAGAGATTGACCAGGCATTTATTGCGGCCATTCTTACAGTAATCGGTTATTCAATCAACGACACAGTGATTGTTTACGACCGTATCCGTGAGTACCTGCATATTCACCCGAAACGCGATCTGCAGGTTAACATGGACGATGCCATGAACCACACACTTCGCCGTACAATGAATACATCGTTTACAACACTTATTGTTTTGATTGTGATTTTCATTTTCGGTGGTGCCAATATCCGCGGATTTATCTTCGCGTTGCTGGTTGGTATTGGTGTTGGAACCTATTCTTCTGTATTTGTGGCAACTCCGGTTGTTTACGATACAATTACCCGGTTTAAAAAATTAGGTAAAAAAGAAGTGTAATCTTTTATAACGAAAATATGACAGGCTGTGCCACTGGTGCAGCCTGTTTTGTTTTTATCCGGATTGTTGTTTCAACAGGTTAAATTGTGTTGGTATTGTGAATTTGTTCATAATGCCGAAGGTTAAATTTTTATATTTGTTGCTGCAATGCCTTTTTAATGGAAATTATTTCTGACTCTTATATTGACTACCTCATCAGTTCTGTACTGGCTGCAATTATGTTTGGCCTGGGATTGTCGCTTACCTTTTCCAACTTTAAACAGATTATGCTTCGTCCGAAAGCATTTTTTGTGGGACTGGGGGCGCAAATGATTTTTTTGCCATCCGTGGCATTTCTGATTTTACTTTTTTCGGGATTACCTGATGTTTTTAAAGTCGGGATTATGATTCTTGCCGTTTGCCCGGGCGGAACAACTTCTGGTTTTGTAACCTATCTGTTCAAGGGAAATGTCGCGTTGTCGATATCATTAACCGTTGTGAACAGTATTCTAACATTGTTTACAATTCCTTTTGTGGTAAACCTGGCGCTTTGGTATTTTATGCACACCGAAGCTGAACTGCACCTTCCGATAGGTCACACAATTCTGCAAATGTTCCTTATTACTATACTCCCTGCATTTCTGGGCGTTTTGGTGCGTACTTTTAAATCGTCGGTAGCCGAAAAATTACAAAAACCGGTAAAGTACGTTATGATTGTAATGCTTGCCCTGGTTTATCTGATTAAGTTTTTTGCAGGCGATGAACATGGTGGCTCCGGAATAACAATGAATGAAATGTGGCAGATATTTCCGTACGCTCTTATTTTTAATGTTGCCTGTTTTGTATTCAGTATTTTCATTGGCAAAGTCAGTAAACTGAGCATCAGGGATGCATTTACCATTGCCATCGAAGTGGCGTTGCATAATACCACACTCGCTTTGCTGATTGCAGGTACACTTTTGCAAAACCAGGAAATGGCGAAACCAGCGCTTCTCTACTCGTTGTTTTCATTCTGGTCGGCTTTGATTTTCGGATTTATTATCCTGTACCTTTACAAACCGCATTTCAAAAACAGCCATTAATATTTCATAGTTGATTATCAACTCAGATTTTGCACGATTTCTTGCTTTGGTTTTGGTTTTGTTGAAGTAGATATTTCTGAAAGTATCTGGCGCAATCAAATTGAGACGAGTGAAACTATTCCAAAATGAAATAAAGGTTTTTTAAGGTTGATTTTAGAAACTTTAAATATCTCAATTAGTATATTTGTCGGAATTAAAAAAATAGCATCGATGACAGATTATTTATTATTCATCAGTGGAGGGGAAGTGATTCTTGTTATATTGCTTGCGTTGCTGTTTTTCGGCTCCAGCGCAATTCCCGAAATTGCCAAAACCATGGGAAAAGCAATGCGCGAGTTCAAAAAAGCATCGAACGAAATTCAGCGTGAAATCAACGAATATACAGCCGATGTAAAAAAAGATATTGACGAAGTTTCAGATACAGTAAACAGGGAAACCAGCGCAATCAAAAGCAATTTTACTGAGGTATCCGATAACATCAATAACGAAGCGAAGGAAATTGAGAATAATGTGAAAGAGAAATTTCAGGATTAAAACAACCGGCTTTCACTCCGAAAAAATTACCTATTGAGTACAGTATCATTGATAAAAGCGGAAAACATCACCAAATCTTTTGGCAACCTGCAGGTTTTGAAAGGAATTCACCTGGAAGTTGAAAAGGGAAAAATTCACTCGGTGGTGGGGGCCAGTGGTGCCGGGAAAACCACCTTATTACAGATTCTGGGAACCCTGAGTAAACCCGACAGCGGGAATATTATTTACGATGGCCGTAATATCAACGATTTTTCTGATGCTGAACTCTCTTCGTTCCGAAACCGGCAGATCGGTTTCGTTTTCCAGTTCCATCATTTATTACCCGAGTTTACGGCGCTTGAAAATGTTTGTATTCCGGCTTTTATTGCCCGCAAACCCAAGGCTGAAGCTGAAAAAAGAGCGCTCGAATTGCTGGGTTATCTGGGTTTAACCGAACGGCAAAACCATAAACCTTCTGAACTTTCGGGTGGAGAAAGACAAAGGGTGGCGGTAGCCCGTGCGTTAATGAATAATCCGGCAGTGGTGATGGCCGACGAACCTTCGGGCAACCTCGACTCTGAAAACCGTCACGAACTGCACGAACTGCTTTTTCGCCTGCGCGATGACTTTGGCCAGACTTTTATTATTGTTACACATGATGACAACTTTGCCGAACGCTCCGACCAGATTTTTCACATTAAAGACGGGGTGATTGTGTAATGCCGATTTACGATTTTACGATTTACGATTTACAATTTCAAAAACAGTTAGTTCATCGTCAAAATCAAATATTAATAATCCAGCATCCAATATCCAGAAATCCAGTATCTATTTTTTCACCATCCGGCAATGATTGAACTTTTCGATTTGAAATCTTTTCTCGACGAGAAATACGAACAATACAACCAGCCATTTTTTATTGAAACTGATCCCATCCAGGTTCCAAAACTTTTTACCGGAAAGGAAGACATTGAAATTGCAGCGTTTCTGACTGCCACCATTGCGTGGGGAAACCGGCAGTCGATCATAAAAAATGCCGGCAGATTGATACGCCTGATGGGAGAACAGCCCTGCAATTTTGTGCTGAATGCATCGGACGATGAATTAAAAACACTGCAAAAGTTTGTGCACCGCACTTTTAATGGCGACGATTGTATTTATTTTATCCGGTCGTTGCAGAATATTTACAGGAATCATGGTGGGTTGCAAGCTGTTTTTGAAAATGGTTTCAATTCCGATAACTCGGTTTTTTCAGCCCATCAACATTTTTTTGAAGTGTTTTTCGAATTGCCCGGCGAACGCACCCGCCGGCATGTTTCGGATGTTGCCAAAGGTGCGGCCGCAAAAAGATTAAATATGTTTTTGCGCTGGATGGTCAGAGCCGATAAACGCAAAATCGATTTCGGAATCTGGAACGGAATTCCAATGTCAGGATTGATGTTGCCGCTTGATGTGCACACCGGGAATGTAGCACGAAAACTGGGTCTTTTAACCCGGAAATCAAACGACTGGAAAGCAGTGGAAGAGGTAACGGCCGCTTTGCGTGGTTTCGACTCAGCCGACCCCATTAAATACGATTTTGCACTCTTTGGCCTCGGTGCTTTCGAAAAATTCTGAATTGAATTAATTTCGTCAGTCTCACTACTGATTACTCACGTCCTGGTACTTAAAAATGAGCCACAATAAATATTTTCAGTTTAAACAGTTCCGAATCGAACAGCATTTTGCTGCGATGAAAGTAAATACCGATGGTGTTTTGCTTGGCGCATGGACAAATATTGATGGAGTTGACACAGTTTTGGATGTCGGCACCGGCACTGGGCTGATTGCACTGATGATTGCCCAGCGGAACCAGAATTCCTTTATCACCGGTATCGATATCGATCAACACGCAGCTGTCGAAGCAGCAGAAAACGCAGGAAAATCACCATGGCCTGACAGAATTTCGATTCAACATATCTCTTTTCAGGATTTTACAGAAACCAAATCCGGAAAATTCAGCCTGATCATCTCAAACCCGCCATTTTTTTCGAACAGTGTGAAAAACTCAAATACACGTTTGTCAGCGGCACGGCACAATCATCTGCTGCCTTTTGCCGATATTATTTCGGGAACACTCAGAATG
>DAINOH010000083.1:8890-21291 GCA_036735485.1 Draconibacterium sp.
ACGGCACAATCATCTGCTGCCTTTTGCCGATATTATTTCGGGAACACTCAGAATGGTTGATGAAAAGGGGCGTCTTTCAATTATTTTGCCCGTTGATGAAGCTGATTTGTTTATCGAAATGGCCGCAAAGAATGGGCTGTTTCTGCGAAGAATTGCCAGTGTGAAACCTTTTCCCGATAAAGAACCCAACCGGAGTTTGATGGAATTCAGCTTTTTAATAAGTGAAACTGAACGAACCGTTTTTTCGGTTTACAACGAAACAAAGGTGAATTACTCGCAGGAGTTTATTCGTTTGGCCCGCGATTTCTACCTGAAGCTTTGATTGATAAAAATTCAGTTTATAAAAAATATCTATTCAAGGTTGATAAAAATATAAACCGAAGGCTGAACAATTGTTTTAAAAGTGAGTTAAATCGGAATAAATTATGAATACAATAACAGACAAAAAAGTCTTGTATTATTGAAAATATTATTTTTGCATTTTAATTTTTTGAAAATACACCATGAACGTAGAAATGAAAGCAGATTTGCAGATTGATACAAATTATTACAAAGTTGTTGAACTCAGAGAACTGACAGAAAATACATTTGTTTTGTCGCTCCCCAAAAGCCGTTTCAAATTTGAAGCCGGGCAACATATTTCGCTCTCCATACTGGGCGATTACCAGAGCCGGGAATACTCAATTTACAGCGCCGAAGAAAGTGATCATCTTGAAATTCTTGTAAAAGAAGTGGAAGGTGG
Organism: Draconibacterium sp.; assembly: GCA_036735485.1. Lineage (GTDB taxonomy): Bacteria > Bacteroidota > Bacteroidia > Bacteroidales > Prolixibacteraceae > Draconibacterium. The sequence continues at coordinate 9,633 of DAINOH010000083.1, forward strand.
TTATTTTTCTCCCAAACTGAAACATCTGAAAGCAGGTGACATGGTAGAAATTCACGGTCCTTTTGGAAAATTCGGGCTCGACCAGAAAAAGCGCGATACTCACCAGCATGTTTTTATTGCCAGCGGAACCGGAATTGCTCCGTTTCACAGCATGGTAAAAACATACCCGGGTTTGAATTACAAACTGATTCACGGAGTTCGTTATTTGAACGAAGCATACGAAATTGAGGAGTACGACAGGGAAAGGTTTACAGTTTGCACTTCGCGCGATAAAAATGGCGACTTCAATGGTCGCCTCACCGAGTACCTGAAAAATGCTGATTTTGCAAAAAACACCTGTTTTTATCTGTGTGGCAACAGCGACATGATTTTTGATGCCATGGAAATTCTGAAAGCAAAAGGTTTTGACCGCGATAGCGTAACCGTTGAAGTTTATTTTTAAACGACAGTGTTTTACTGATAAATATTCTTGCCGGCCAATCGGCAGTTTTGTATTTTCGGAAGCAATAAATCAAAAAACCTAAAATATTGTCGTATGAAGATTATTTCAACAATTGCTTTACTAATGGTTTTCTCGGTTACCTGTTTTGCGGGTAAAAAAGACGGAAAACCGATTTTCAATGGTAAAAACCTGAAAGGCTGGGTGATTCATGGTACCGAAAAATGGTATGTTCAGGATGGTTTGCTGGTTTGCGAAAGCGGGCCCGACAAAGCTTACGGTTATCTTTCAACCGAAAAGTTCTATGATAACTTTGAACTGGAACTTGAGTTTTTGCAGGAAGCCGATGGTAACAGCGGTGTATTTTTCCGGTCAACTTTCGAAGGTACAAAAGTAAGCGGCTGGCAGGTTGAAGTGGCTCCGCCTAACCACGATACCGGTGGAATTTATGAATCTTATGGCCGTGGCTGGCTGGTACAAATTCCCGACGAAAAGGAGAATGTTCTGAAACCCGGCGAATGGAACAATATGAAAATCAGGGTTGAAGGAGGTCATGTAACAACCTGGCTCAATGGTCAGCAAATGGTGGACATTAATGATGAAAAAATTGCAGCCGGAAAAGGTGCCATTGCATTGCAGATTCACGATGGCGGTGGTATTAAAGTAAAATGGCGGAACCTGTTGGTGACCGAACTTTAGAATCTTCGCTGCCCACTCCGATGAGGGGTGAAAGAGTGAAAAATTCCATCTTCTTAATAAATTAATAAAGAGAAGATGGAATTTTTTTTATCCCTCTTTTTAAGTGATCAAATCCGGGCTTATTTTTTTGGAGAGGACTGGGGAGTGGCTGTTTGCGGTGATGCTGACTTTTCAATCTGGTAATAATGGAAAAACTCAATAACCGTTGCCCTGATCTGGTACTCAGAAGCAAGATAGGGAAGAACATCCTGTGTGTTAAACCAGATCATAAAGGAATCGGCAGCCGCTTCATTCAGCCCGGTCAGCATCATCACTTTTTCCTTGTTGTAATTTTGTGAATGCATTTCCCAGTTTTGCTGAATAACCATTTGTTTGCGCACTTCACGTTTTCGTTTTTCCTTTTTACTCAGATAATATTGCCAATAGGATACAGGATTGAAAAATGCAGCCAGAATGGGTGGTGCTTCATTAAACGCATCGCCACGAAGCGAAGGGTCGATATTGCTTTCCCTGCCCGTTTCGAATCCCAGGTCAACTTTGGGTTTATCGCCCTGCACCAGTACCTCGCCAACGCCATAATTTACAGGTTGTATATAGAAATTGAGTGTAGTATAGCCCGTATAATTAGCCGGGACTTTCAACACACTTTTCTGAAACCCGATTGATGTAACCACCAGGCTATCAATATTCAACATTTCGAGCGTAAAATATCCGGCGTTATTGGTTATAGTTCCACTGTGAGTGCGCGGGTTTATAATATTGGCATATTGAACAGGTGTGCTGTCGGCAAGATTTAAAATATTCGCTTTCAGCTTTATCAGCATCGGGTCAATCAGGTCAGAATCATCCTGAGCCATCAAAATAAATGGGGTCAGAAAACTCAGAATCATTCCGGCAAGTAAACTTTTTCTCATGTTTTCAGGAATACTTTTTTTTCAAAAATAACCAAAAGTTAATTGAACAAAAGAAGATTAGAGTCCGCAGCCTGTATTTTAACATGATTTAGGAGAATGGGTATGGCAAGAGTCGTTGTCTGGTTATCTTAATTTAAAAATGAAAAGGCGCTCAGCAGTTCCAATCCGCTTAGCGCCTTTCTCAACAATGACAACCTGATAACCCGGCAACCATGACAACCTCTTCCTATTTCAACCCTGCAATCCGCTCTTCCAAAACTTTTATTTTTGCTTCGGCATCGGCTTGTTTGGCACGCTCGGTGGCTACAACGGCTGCCGGTGCGCTGCTTACAAAACGTTCGTTTCTATTCAATCTTTTTGGATTCGATTTTTACTTCTGTAATTTGATGAACCTCAACATCAACGCATTCAATATTTTCCTGGCTAAATAATACAACGTTAATTCCTTTTTTCTCTAAGGAACTGTAAAACTGAATTCCATCAGCTCCGGTAAAAAACCTGATATACTCGCAAATAAATTGAGTTGGAATATATTCAAGTTCAGAATCAAATCTGCGAAGTGGCTTTGATAAATCCAAACTGATTTTTTCTCTTAGTAACTTTGCTTTGGTAAAATCAACTAACGAGTCAATGAAATTAAAAGGACTTTGACGAAAAGTAAAATCAACAAGTTTTGCCTGATAATCTGGTTTAATTTTAAAAATGCCAATACTAATGTAATCTAAGAATGAAGCTCTTGCCTCATACAGTGTGGTTTCCATATTTCTGCTCAGATATAAGTATGGAATGCCTTGCGGGTTAGCCCTTCCTGAAGTTGATAGTTCTTTTTGAGGAGCACCCATATTATCTTTTGGATATGGATTAGTTGCCCCATTGTTATTAATTCTTGCCCTGAAAAGTGAGTTGCGATTATCAATCGACACAAAAACATTAAACATGGCATCCCAACCGTATTCTTCCATGTCCCGAATATCAGTCAGAAAACGTCTTTTATATTTCAGGTCGTTTTTGAGCGAATCCCAGAACGATACACTTTCATTAATTTCATCAATGTACGAAACAGGTATTCCAGGATTAAATTCAGAATTCACAGAATCAAATTCCAATGATGAATTTATTGATTCAGAAACTTCTTTATCAGAAAGAAATTGAATTCCGGTTTCGATAGAAGAGAAAATTTTCCAATCTTCCTGAATAAGCTCAATGAGTGGAGTTCCTTGTTTGTCGAATTTGAAGATTCTGACAAATCCTGTAAAGAAATCCAGAATTTCAACCACATCAATAATGGCTCCCGTTTCTGAACAGCATTCGCACTTACCCGTTTGTGTTGACACAGAATGTATAAACTGTTTGATTTCTAAATCATCAAAACATTTTTCACAGACTTTCATGGGATTAACTTTATAAAGTACTGTTAATTAATTCCAAATGATTTTTAATTGATATTTTTTTCAGAACTCCCAGCCCCGGGTATTGTTCATTCCTGTAGTATTGTCCCAATTCTTCAATGGCAGAATTTGAATATCTTATTTGCCTAAAAAACGCCACTGCTTTTTCAGCAGCCTCTCCAAATTTCCCCTGGATATTGGTATTATCGTCATTTGTATCCGAAACAAAATGCCTTACCCAAATTTCTTCCTCATTTTTTTCGTATGTCAAATGAATTGCCACTGCGTAAGGCAGTCGTCCTCCTTCCGAGAAATCTTTAGGTAAAACTGTATAATCGCTAAATCCAGAATAACCGTCTTCCACATAGAATTTATGTTCTTCAGTAAATTTTTCTTCTGAAATACCAACATAATCAACATTTTTCTTTTGTGGTTTAAATTGGTCATCCAAGCGGATTACTTCCTTTTCCAATCTATCGAGTTTTCTTTTTAATGACCGATTATCTCCACTAATCAGAATCGTTGCGACGGAGGGTAGGCTGATTAATTCTATGAAATCAGAATCGTTTGCATCGACACTTTCAGAACAAATCAACATCACATTTGCGAAATCCAACTTATCAATTTGCTTCCTGATTCTTTTAGAATTGTTAGTGATAATAAAAGCAGGCATCCAATATTCTGTTAATGAGAGTTCTTTTTCAAGTTCAGCAAGAATTAAATCGGTTTTGTTGATTATATCGCCACATTGCGGATTTAAAATGAGGGCAAAAGGAATCTCTTTACTTTGTAATTTTTTCAAAGCAATTTTCATGCTGTTGAAGCTGTCTTTTACTGGCTCAATTATTGGGGAAACCTTACAATTATCCGAAACGATATCAGCAAATTCTCTGAGAGCAAGTAATTCAAATTGCTTTCCTCTTAAATAGGGATAATACATTGTTTTATAGTTTAATGGGTTGACTTAGTTTTAAATTTAATTCGTTGTAATCTTTCAGGTTAATTTTTAAACTTAAACACAATTGCCGAAGTTCGTAATTAAAAGAGTGTAGTAACTGAGTATTTGAAGTCCTCTTTTTTAGCTCGTTTATAAAAAGATTATTCAGCTCATTATCCGGAATTTGTTTCATTAGCGAAAAGCAAGCATCAAACATTTTGAAATTACTAACACTTGGAAGTTCTCCGAAATATTTGATTACAATGTTTTTGTATTCCTGGGTTCTGAGGCTTCTGATTAGAATGTCAGCATCAATTTTCTCGTTAGCAATCGCTCTTTTAATTTCTAACATTTTTATAGAATTGCCGTGTCTGGCAAAAGCGATAATTCCTGTGTTTTCATCTTTGCCTGCGTATTTGTCAATTAACGATTCGTGTGTAACAATATAGCATTCTTTAAAGATTCGGGTATAATCATTTAACTGCCCGGTTAATCTTTTTTCTGAATCAAGCTCTGTTTTTATTTCAAATGCCTTACTCGTTCCGTTAAATAGTACCATGTCAGCAACCGAATTTCCTACTTTAAACTCATTAATTACAACGGTGTTTTTGGTTCCGTACTTTTTCAGAAGCAATTCATTAATCAGTTCATTTTTATAGACATATTCGCAGCGATATTCTTTTTTTAAATGGTTGTAGGTATATTTCAGATAATCAGAGTAGGTGAAAAAACTTTTTCCAAGTTCAGGGAAATCATAACGTTCGATTTTTTTGTTGATAAAATCAAAATCTTCATGTTGAATAACCCTGGCAAAGGAAGTACTTGAGAAAATACCTGCGTAACTCCTCATTCTTTCTTTCCTGCTATTTATGATATGTTTTTTCATATCCAAATTAGGTCTTTGAGTATCAATTTTGATTTTAAAATGATATTCAAATGTACAATTTTATAAAAGAAAAACTATTTGAATAAGGTCTTAAACACAATTTACAAGCAGCATGCTGTTGATTTATTAAAAAAGGCGCTCAGCGGTTTCAATCCGCTAAGCGCCTTTTTCAACAATGACAACATTGTCAACCCGACAACAAAGATAACCTCGTCCTATTTCAACCCCGCAATCCGCTCTTCCAGTACTTTTATTTTTGCTTCGGCGTCGGCCTGTTTGGCGCGCTCAGTGGCTACAACGGCTGCAGGCGCGCTGTTTACAAAGCGTTCGTTTTCGAGTTTCTTTAATACGGAGGTCAAAAATCCACGGGTGTATTTCAGCTCTTCTTCCAGTTTCTTCAGTTCTTCTTCCACATTCACAAAACCACCAAGCGGGATGTAAAAGTTGGTTGATTTTACCAGGAATGAAGCTGCGCCTTTAACTTCTTCCGTCACCATTTCGAGCGATAAAAGATTGCCCATTTTAACGACGACACTGTTAAACTGCGCCTCAAAACCTTTGTCTCCCTGCTGAACTTTCAGTTCCAATGTTTCTTTCTGTGCAATGTTTTTGTCGGTGCGAATTTTCCGGATTCCCGAAATGGCTTCTTTTACATTTTCGAAAGCAGCCAGCAATTCGGTATCGTATTTTTCAACTTTCGGAAGTTGCGATAACATAATGGTTTCACCAGCTTTTCTTTCGGCGAGCATCTGCCAGATTTCCTCGGTGATAAACGGCATAAACGGGTGCATCAACCGCAGCATTTGGTCGAACAAATCAACCACTTCGGAGTATGTTTTTGCATCGATGGGTTGCTGGTATGCCGGTTTTACCATTTCGAGCAGCCAACCCGAAAACTCGTCGCGCACCGAAGTGTAAACAGTCATCAGCGCTTCCGAAATGCGGAACTGCTCAAACTGCTGGTCGAGTGTTTCAACGGTTTCGGCCAATTTGTTACGGAACCATTCAACAGCCAGTTTAGAATGTTCGGGCTGCGGAATCTCTGCAGAAACTTCCCAGTTTTTCACCAGACGGAATGCATTCCAGATTTTGGTGGCAAAACCAGCCCCCTGTTGCGGCAGACTTTCGTCGAAAAGTAAATCACCACCGGCAGGCGAACAAAGCAGCATTCCCACACGCACACCGTCGGCACCGTATTTTTCAATCAGGTCGAGCGGGTCGGGCGAGTTGCCCAGCGATTTCGACATTTTACGGCGTTGTGCATCGCGCACCATTCCTGTAAAATAGACGTTTTTGTAGGGCAGTTCATTGCGATATTCGTATCCGGCAATAATCATTCGCGCCACCCAGAAAAAAATGATATCGGGCGCGGTAACCAAATCGGTGGTGGGGTAGTAGTAGTTAATTTCTTCGTTTTCAGGATAACGGATGCCGTCGAAAACCGAAATCGGCCACAACCAGCTCGAAAACCAGGTGTCAAGCGCGTCGTCGTCCTGATGTAAATCAGCTAAAGTAAGCGCAGAGTTTCCGGTTTTTATTTTGGCAAGTTCCAGCGCCTGTTGAGCAGTTTCTGCCACCACAAAACCACCGTCGGCAAGGTAGAACACCGGAATCTGGTGGCCCCACCACAACTGGCGGCTGATACACCAGTCTTTTACGTTGCTCATCCAGTGGTTGTAAATATTTTTGAATTTGGCCGGATGAAAACGGATGTTGTCGTTCATCACATTTTCGAGAGCCGGTTTTACTAGTTCCTCCATTTTCAGGAACCACTGCGCCGAAAGTTTGGGCTCAATCGGAACGTGTGTTCTTTCAGAATAACCTACTTTGTTATTGTAATCCTCAATTTTGGCGAGGTTGCCAGCTTTTTCAAGTTCCGGAATTATGGCATCGCGCACGGCAAAACGGTCCTGCCCGATAAACATTTCAGCTTTTTCGCTCAGGGTTCCATCGTCATTAAAAATATCGATTGACGGCAGGTTGTGCCGCATCCCGATTTCATAGTCGTTGATATCGTGTGCCGGTGTGATTTTCAGACAGCCGGTTCCAAATTCCATATCCACATAATCATCCTGAATAATCGGGATTGAACGATTAATCAGCGGAACCAGAACTCTCTTTCCTTTTAAGGAAAAAAATCTTTCATCCGCAGGATTTACACAAACGGCAGTATCACCCAGAATTGTTTCAGGTCTTGTTGTAGCAATCGTTACGAATCCGTCTTCGCCTTCAATTTTGTATTTCAGGTAGTATAATTTTGATTGCAATTCGCGGTAAATCACCTCTTCGTCCGACAAAGCAGTTTTGGCTGCCGGGTCCCAGTTCACCATACGCACACCTCGGTAAACAAGGCCTTTGTTGTATAAATCGACAAAAACTTTGATAACTGATTCGCTGCGTGGTTCGTCCATGGTGAATGATGTACGGTCCCAGTCGCACGAAGCGCCCAATTTTTTCAGTTGTTCCAGAATGATTCCGCCGTGTTTGTCGGTCCATTCCCAGGCGTGTTTCAGAAATTCCTCGCGCGAAAGATCATATTTATCGATGCCGGCTTTTTTCAGTTTGTCAACCACTTTTGCCTCGGTGGCAATAGAGGCATGGTCGGTTCCCGGAACCCAGCAGGCATTTTTGCCTGTCATCCGGGCGCGGCGCACCAGAATGTCCTGAATGGTATTGTTGAGCATGTGCCCCATGTGGAGCACTCCGGTTACATTGGGCGGTGGAATCACAATGGTGTACGGTTCACGTTCATCGGGAACAGAACGGAAACATTTGTTTTCCATCCAGTATTGGTACCATTTATCTTCAACCGCTGCCGGGTTGTATTTGCTCGCAATTTCCATAAAAACGAATTGTAAAAATTTGAGGTGCAAATGTAATTGTAAAAGTTTAAAGTTGAATGTTCAAAGTTTAAAGAGTTCCTGTCATTATGTAACAAAAAAGACCCACCCAACCGGGCAGGTCTTATGATAATCTTTTGTGGTAATTTTTATTTCTTCAGCTTAACAGTTTTTGATACGCCATTTACCGTAACCGTGGCTTCGTTGTCGCACTCGCCATCACCATAATCAATTGTCCAGGTGCGATTTCCGTTATCGAAAGTGGCAATTCCGCTAACCAGTTGCATACACAAAAGTTTAAACTGCAACGGTGTGGTTTCTGCAATGGTTTTTGTAACTGTAATATCATCAGGAAAAGTGGTGGTTACCTGTCCCCAGGTGTTGGTAACATTGTCGGCAGCAAGTGGTAACCCGAAAAAATGTTCGCGGGTGAGACTGGCTTTTCTGGTCAGTTGCGTGTTGTCTTCAAAGGAAATTTCAATGCCTTCGGTAATTGCGGCAGTGCGCGAGTGGTTTTCAACGTCGCGTGTTATTGTTTTGGCTATTTCTCCGTCAATGCTATGTTCTTCTGAAGTAAAATGGTCGAAAGTGATGGTCCTCTCAACTGTTTTGTTCTCGAATTGCGACGATGTTATAATAATTTTTCCGGAGCGAAGCACACCGTCGGGCCCGGTGCAACCCGTCCCAAAATCGATGGTGATTTTCTGCGGAACCGAGTTTTTATCGAAGGTAACCGCCGGGCAATCGCCGATAAAATAATTTTCTGCGATAGTAGCCGATTTTTCAAACCCCAGTTGCAGGTCAATCACTTCATCGGTCAACAGGTCGATTTCCGACATCAGGTCTTCGGCCACCACTTCCTGTTTTACCTGGTCGTCGCTGATTACTTTTTCTGTTTCGTTTTTGTCGCAGGCTGTCATCGCTAAAATCAGTGCAGCCACCCCAATTGTAATTTTTAATTGTTTCATTTTTTTCACGATTTAAATTTTGTTTGTTGTTTTCTTGGAAGAATATATTTCTGAAAAGTTAAATGAAGAACGTTTTTTTTATTGAAAATTTTCAGCCTTACATTTTTAACTTTCCCCCCATTTTTACTTCAAAGCAATAAACGAACAAAAATTACCGGATGGCAGATAAAACAGACCACGAAATCTGGCTGATGTTACAGAATTCTGCGTTGCGCGACAAAGGATTCACCTTGCTGATGGACAATCACAAGGAGCGTATCTATTGGTACATCAGGCGATTGGTGGTTTTTCACGAAGATGCCGAAGATGTTTTGCAGGAAACTTTTATCAACGCCTACCGGTATGCAGGTTCGTTTAACGGAAAGTCGAAGATTTACACGTGGTTGTACAAAATTGCCACCAACGAGTGTATCGCGCTTTTCAGAAGAAACAAAAAAGACGAATTTAAAATGGTAGAAATATCGCAGCAACTGGAAAACCAGTTTTCTGATTCGGGCACAGAAACAAGCGACGCGATTTTGGTGAAATTTCAGGAAGCAATTCAGCAACTGCCCGAAAAGCAGCGGATTGTTTTTAACCTGCGTTATTACGATGACCTGAGCTACGAAGAAATGGAAGAGATAACGGGTTCATCGGTGGGTACACTGAAAACCAATTATCATTATGCAGCAGAAAAAGTAAAAAACTACCTCAAAAATATTTGAGCCATGAATAGTGAATTTGATTTTGACAAAATTGGGAAACAGACGCCTTACAAGGTTCCTGCAGGTTTTTTCGACGAAATTACAACCCGCACGCTTGAAAAAGCAAAGGAGAGGGAACGCAAATCGAAAACCAGGAGAATTTATGCGGCAGTTTCGGTGGCGGCTTCGCTTCTGATTGTGGTTTCGTTTGCCATTTTAATGAATGTTCAGCAACTAAAACAACAGCCCGAAAATGTGTCGGTCGCCGAACCTGTTAAAACCGAAAAGCCTGTGGTTGATGCTGTTTTTGCCGATTCGGCACAAGTAATAAAAACTGAAAAAGAAACTGAAATATCGGTTGCTGCCCAACCGGAAACGCTGGATAATCTGCTGGTTGAAATGACCGATGAAGAACTGGGGCAGTTAGCCGATGATTTAAACGACGAGCTTTTTGTGGACGAACTTACAAACGATTAACAAATGAAAACTACAATTAAAATATTGGTTTTGTCGGCAATTTTGCTGGCGCCCGTTTTGCTGACAGCTCAAAACCAGCGCCCGGCTTTCAGGGAACGGCTGCTGAATGCGCGGTTTAACGAAGTCTGCACACGCATGAAACTTGAACCGGGCAAAGCCGAAAAGCTGAAGCCAATATATTTCAGGTACGAAAAGGAAAAAGCGTCGGTTTTTATTGTTGATGAAGAACGTATCAGCAGAAATGATCGCGAAAATCTTTCGGCGGAACAGGAAGAAAAATTGTACATCAGCCGTTTGGAAAGGGCAAAAAAACTGATTGAAATCCGCGAGAAATACTATCCCGAATTCAGAATGGTTTTGTCGCCAAAGGAAATCGTGCAATTCAACCGGATTGAAATGGAACTCAACCGCAAAATGGTTCAGCAAATCAGAAAACGGCTGAACGAGAAAGAGGAGTAATAGAAAAGGTTGTCTGGGTTAATTTTGTTATCAGGTTAATTGAATCACTATCAATCACAATCAATCTCTCGGATTCCTCCATTCACGCATTAATCACTTTCTCTCATCATGTTCCCTGATTTTCTGAATAATTCCCGGCTCGGCCTGTTCGTACATATCGCGGATAAAATCGTCGTTAAAGGGCATGGTTCTTTCCTCAAAAGGCATGTCGGCAACGCGGTCGAAAAGTCGTTCTTTGGCAGCCTGGATGTCTTTTCCGTAAATGTGGTACGAGTCAGCCTGCCAGTTTAACCGGCCCAGTTTCACGGTTTTTCCGGTGCGTTCGGCAACACCGGCGGCAATCACCTCTTTGTTAAACTGAATAAACCCGAACAAATTCATAAAACTGGCGCCCCACGCGTCGTTACTGCGAAAGCGGATGTTGCAGTTGAGCCAGTAAACACCTTCTTCGTCTTCCAGAATCCGGTACCACAACGACTGCAAACAAGGCGGGTCGTAACAATCGAGGTCGAGATTGGGCATCCAGGTAATCATTTGTGCCTGCCGGGTAAACGGTTGCTTCGAAAGTTTGGCAATCACACTTTCAATCTGGTCAACCTTAAACGGACCGGCTTCCACCGAATCGCCGTTTTGCAGTTCTTTCCAGACACCATAATTTTTGATTCTTCCGTGGTAGGTATATTCCCATCGGGTATCTTTTTCGTCGTTGATGTTTTTCACCCAATGGTCTTTGTAACCTTTCAGTTCCAACACATATTCCTTCAAATCATCAATTCCACCCGGGAAAGCCATGTGAATCACCGGGTCAGTTTCCGGTTCTTCAATCGTCATGTTCATGGTGCAATCAATACTGAGCGGGTCTCCGGGTTTGTCGTATTGGGTTTTAAAACGGGTGCCTTTTTCGTATAAATTAATTAACGTGAGTTCGATGTAAAAAATTGGTAAAATTATTTGTAAAAAACAAGGTTT
>DAINOH010000084.1:0-13903 GCA_036735485.1 Draconibacterium sp.
GCGGACGAATCGTTCCTTTTATGGTGTCGCCGGTTTTCAATCCCAGCAGTTTTATCTGCGATTGAGAAACATATACATCATCTGGCGAGTTCAGGTAATTATAGTCGGCAGAACGAAGGAATCCGTATCCATCGACAAGAATTTCAAGAACTCCTGTGTTGGTGATGATGCCATCAAATTCATATTGACGGGCTTTTGCCTGTTTGTTATTGTTGTTCTGGTTGTCGGGTCTTTGTGGTTGTGTTACCGGTGGCTCAATGCTTTCTGCTATTTCAGAAACCTGGATGTTTTCAGTATTTTCCACATTGGCAACATTCGCAATTTCCTGTTCTTCGGCAGATTCAACGTTTTCAGGAGATTCAACATCTTCGTTCAGTTTTTCTTCAAACCGTGGTTTTTTATGCTGAAAATCTTTGGTGAATTGTTTGGGTTTTTGCTGTTCCTGCTGAGTGTTTTGCTGAGGCTGTCTTTCACCTTCACCCTGTTGATTCTGTTTTTTTACCTTGAAATATTCTTTGTTTTGTTGTGGCCGTTGCTGAAAATCCTTGTTTTGCTGAGGCCGCTGTTGGAACTCGTTATTCTGAGGTTTTTGCGGAGTCTCGGCTTCCGGTTTTTCAGCTACAGGTTTAAAAATATCAGGTTGCTGAGCCGGTTTCTGTTCTGCCGGTTTTTGTTCCGGTTCCTGAATAGCCGGTTTTTCGCGGCCAAAACCTTTGATAATCGCTTTTATCTGGTCCTGACGCGATTGGACACTACTTTCAATTTTTATCTTTTTTTTGCCGGTTTCCACTTTTTCGTGTTTGATTACCGGTTCTATTCTTTCGCGGCGCGGTCTTCCATCCCGCGTTTCGTTAGCTGGTTGCATGGGTGGATCAGGCAGATTTGATTTCCTCATGAGGAATGATTTCAGACTTTTTTCCTCTTTTTTGGGTGGTTCAGGTTCGGTGTTTTTCTTTTCTGCCTTTTCAGCTTCCCTGATGGCCTGGGCATCCAGAATCTTATAAACAAGATCCTGTTTTTTCATCGATTCTGTTCTTTTGATATTCAGCCCTTTGGCAATTTCTTTAAGCTCAGGAAGCAGCTTTCTGTTTAATTCTAAAATATCGTACATACTATAAAGTTATTATCTTTTTGCTACAGATTTTGTTGAATAAAATTATGGAACCAATACCTGGGGGGAGTAATTCTTTAATTTGGCTGCAAGTATATTAAAATACTTGATAACAAACAAAATTCTGAATTGCTTTTTTTCCTTCTTCTCGTGTCTGTTTATGTTGCTAATTATAAAAATTGTTAAAATACTGCGAGGTAATTATTGCTTTCTTTTCCAGTAAATTCCAGCCATGTGAGGTTTTATACGCAATGAATTTTCAAAAGGTTTTGCCGCCCCCGGCTAAAATAATTTTGTTAATAATTTTTGTGCTAAAGCCTGATATTATATTTTAGTTTCAACCGCACTGCACTTTCATCAGGGATAATTGATTCTTCAGGCTTTTTGAAATTGGAAGTCCAGGCAAGAATAATTTCGTTCCCCGGCTTGATTATCCACTGAAAACGTGCCTGCCAGCCTGCACTTTTACTTTTATTATCGTATTGAAAATAGTTGTATAAAGTAACATTCGGACTGAAAAGCAAATTGGCATTCAACTGGTAAATATTGGCTGAAAAACTGCCTTCCGGGAGGGAAATATTATTTCGGGTGACAGTACCACCCAAAAATAAAGGCACGGCTACTTTCCAGTTCAGGTTCAATTTAATGTCATTTCGATGGCCGTTGTAGAATTCACCAAACCTGTAAGCAGCCTCGCCATAAATATTCCGGGCGCCTTTTGTCTCGAGTTTAAACTCGTGTTGCCACCACTCATAAACACCTTTTGGAATGATAAAATCATTGAAAATGTTAAAATCTTGTGTCAGGAATTCGTATTGACTGACCAGGGAATAGCGAAGTACCTCGCCCGATAAAAACCTGATTCCCATTGGCTGGATGCTGTATTGCCGGGTTTCAAGGTCTCCTGTTTCGAAATTGGTGATATAATCGAAGCTCCCGCCAAATTCAACCTGCATAATTCCCCATTTATTGGGACGGGGTCCGAATTTCAGTTCACCGTAGCTTTCGCGAATGTTTACGCGCGGGACGAATCCCATTCCGGCGGAAAAATTTTTGCCAATCTGGTGATACCCGAGCCGTGCTTTTATCAGGTCGTTGGGATATACAACCTGCGTTCCCCACGAAACATCGTCGCCTTTTGTTTCCTGTGTGACGGATTTTAGCCCGAAAAGATAGAACGACACGTTTTTATTTTTCTGAAAAGTAGAGGTGGAAAGTTTCAGGTCGGCCCCGAAAACATTGTTGGTTTCGCTGCCGGTGGCATTTCCGAAAGTTCCGATGATTCCGGCTGATGATTGCGCCCCGATATTACGGGTAACGCGGGCTACCGAATAATTATTGGTCCCGTAATCGCTGCCATCGTTGATGTACATCATACCGATGTTCCAGTCGTCAACCTGCCCCGTGAGTTTTGCGCCCACATGAATCGGGATGGGGTTTCCAACAGAATCGAGCCCCATCCGGCGCGAGAAAAATGGAATGATACTTTTGGCCACCGGGCTTGTATCGTCGCCTTCAATCCCAAACCTGAAGTTGTTGGCACCATCAAGGAAAAAGTCGCGTTTTTCAGGGTAGTGTAAACTGAAACGGGTAAGGTTGATTTGCCTGTCATCCACCTCAGTTTCGGCAAAATCGGTGTTGATAGTCAGTGACGATTTCAGTCCGGGCGTGATCTGGTAAAACAGGTCAACACCGGCCGTGAGTTTCGGATCGGCTTTTTCGTCCTTTTTTGTATTTACACCGGTAACTAAGTAGGGAGCAATATCGAGCCCGATTCCCTGTGTGATGTTTTCAATCCCTTCAAGAACTCCGGCATCGGAAACCTGGAAACGCTGGGCATTCAGATTGGCTTCGGGCCAGTAAGATGCTTCAAGATTATTGACAATGTTGCGGATAAATTTGATGCCCCATTGTTTGCTGTTTTTGTCGAAACCCATGGTATTAAACGGAATGGCCAGTTCTGCTTCCCAACCCCAGTCCCTGATTTTTGCCTTGCCGGTCCACAATCCGTCCCATTCCTTGTTCAACACAGCACCGTTTTCGTTTACAATTGCATCGCCAATGGAGCCGCGAGGGCCAATCTGGAACCAGTATCCGTTTCGTTTGTCGAAATAGGTATCGAGAATAATCTGAATGCGGTCGTCTTTTCCGAGGCTCACATCACGCGCCATTTCCTTGGCTGTGATTTTGCCCGGATCATCCCAGCATTTTACCGCAAAATAGATGTTGTTTTCATCGTAACAAGTGTAAAATATGGTTTGTTTCGAAACCGGTTTTCCTTCAAAAGGTTCGCGCTGGTAAAATTCATCCACCGCAAAAGCTGAGTCCCAAACTGCCTCATTGACTACTCCATCAATTTCGGGCGGAGCAGAAATCCTGATGGCTTTGATGGTTTTCTGAGAAAAAGCAGAAAGTGGAACAAAAAAGCAGATGGCTATTGCAAAAAACAGGTATTTCAACTTAGTTGGTTTTATTGATTCAGTGGGGCGAATGTAATGAAAAACAAAATATTCAGATGAAAAAATTAACGTGATGCAAATAGCCTGATCACCGAGGCTTTTCCATCATGATACGTTCCTTCTTTCAGCTCAATTTCAGTTTCTTCGGCCTGAATAATATTGAATTCACTAAAGTCAGACTTTAATTCCTCATCTGAAAAAAGCATTCCGTAATCTTTGGGTCCGCCTGAATTGTATTGAAGCTGATTTTTTGAGAATCCTTCGAGAATCAGGTATCCGCCAGGTTTGAGAAATGAAGCCAGTTTTTGATGATAAACTGTTCTTTTATCAGAAGGCATATGTGTGTATATCAGTGCAATGCAGTCGAAATATTCAGCCGGGAAATTGGCGGAATCATAGGAATCAATCAAGTATGTAATGGAAATATCTTCTTTATCAGCTAATTGTAAAGCCTTTTTTTGTCCTTCAATACTGTTGTCGAAGGCGGTAACTTGCCAGCCTTGTTTAGCAGCAAAAACAGCATTTCTTCCTTCTCCTTCGGCAGGCAAAAGTATTTTTCCGGGTATTAACTGATTTAGTTTTTCTCTGAAAAAATTATTGGGTTCAGTTCCATAAATATATTCTTCCGATGAATATCGTTCGTTCCAGATGTTTGTCATGTGGTTTTAATAGCAATTATGCAGAGAATAACAAAATGAAGTATGCGAGGTTCTCAGCTTTTCAGAAATTTACGGATGTCGCGGATATCGCCGATCAGAACAAGAATATCATCGGGTTCAAAAAACAGAATATCGTTATCGGCGTCTTCAACAGGTTGCGACGAGGAATATAATATTCTCCCGTTTCTTTTCAGCGCAACAATTTTTAGATGGGTTTCTTCCTTAAAACTTACAGGCGAAAATTTGGAACCAACCAGTGAAAGTGGAACCGGCATATCAACAATTTTGAGGGTTTCGGTGATATCGAAAAGATGTTGAACACCGTCCAGTGCCAATCTTTGAGCTAAAACTTTTGCCGATTCAAACTCCGGATTGATGGTTTCCTCGATACCAATTGCATTCAGCACGGTAAGATGGATGGACGAACTTTCGCGGCAGATCAGTTTTTTAACACCCATTTTTTTCAGCAATGCCGAAATCATCACCGAAATGCCAAAATCATCGCCAATACAAACCACAAAAACATCGGCTTCTTTAATGGGCAAGAGTTTCAATGCGTGCGGGTCGGTGGCATCAAGACTGATTGTATTCGCAATTTTATCTTTGTAGAATTCAGTTTTCTCACTGTTTTTATCAACTCCGATCACATCGTGTCCCATGGCAGTTAATGTTTTAGCCAGCGAGGCCCCGAAATTTCCCAGTCCGATTGCAACAATATTCATATTCAGAAATTTATGTAATAATAAGATTTTCTTTTGGATAACGATAGGCAGCCGATTTGGCAGCTTGTCGGGTTAATGCAAGCAACAGGGTCATTATCCCCATACGTCCGAAAAACATCAGCAAAATCAACACCCATTTCGATGTATCGGATAAAAAAGGTGTGAGGTTCAGCGAAAGTCCGACAGTTCCAAAGGCAGAAAAGCATTCGAAAACAATTCGTAACAAACCCAAATGCCCGTCGGACAAAACAATCAGAAAAGTGCCCACCCCAATTAAAGCCAGCGACATGATAATGATTGTGAAAGCTTTGTTAACCGAAAATTCGTGTATTTCCCGTTTCAGAACTTCGATGTGGTTTTTTCCTTTCATAATGCGGAAAACATTGAGCAGCGCAATGGTGAAAGTGCTGGTTTTCACACCGCCTCCCGTTGAAACCGGCGACGCACCCACCCACATCAAAAAAATCAGGATAAGTATTGTTGGCAATGCAAGCTGCTCCATGTTCACTGTATTGAAACCGGCGGTTCGGGGTGTGACACTTAAAAACCACGACATGGCAATACGCGCCCCGGTGCTACCTGCATCTTTTTGTGTAGCATCATATTCAAAAAAGTAAAAAGCGAATGCGCCTGATAAAAGCAAAAACAGGGTGGTACCAACCACAATCTTAGTGTTGAATGTAATCATGCCAACGCGGTGTACATAAGGTTTGCGGTATTTGAAAAAATCACGGAGCCAGCTAGTCTGAGCTTTGGCGTAACTGTAAAGGTTCAGAAAAACCGGGTAGCCCAGCCCGCCTAAAATTATAAGCCCCGAAATTACGTAATGCAGGAAATAGTTCTGCCTCACAGAAATATCGTAAAGATTGTCGGTAAAAGTTGAAAAACCGGCATTGCAAAATGCTGATACAGCGTGAAAAACAGATAATTTAAGATTTTCGAAGAATTTAATTTCACCATACAGATACAGGGAATAAAAAAGCAGCGCAGCGCCAATCAGTTCGATCGTTATTGTAATGAGAATCACCTTTACCAAAGTTTTCAAAATGCCGCTCAAACTGTCCTCGCTCAGATAATCGCGCAGCATCAACTGTTCCCTGAATGAAGAGGTTTCCTTGAAAAAAAAACCAAAAAAGCTGGTGATGGTAACAACTCCGATACCGCCAACCTGGATTAAACCCATGATAATCAGTTTGCCGAGTGCTGTGTAGCGTGTGGCGGTATCAACAACTGTTAATCCGGTTACACACACTGCACTTGTTGAGGTGAAAAAAGCGTCGGTAAAACTGATGGGTTTTGTTGTGGATTCAGGCATCAGCAACATAAAAGTACCGGCAAGGATGATGAAGCCAAAACTCACCATAAAGAGCTGAGCCGGATTCAGATACCCGATTGCCTTTTCAATTTTCAGCCTTGAAACTTCAAGAATAAATAATGTAAAAGCCAGAAAATGAAACAGTGTGAAATGGTGAAAGAGAGGCCTGAAAATGATGGTTTCACCAAAAATTAACCGGTATAAAAATACAAGTACAATCAGCACGCCCAGAAAAATATTGGTAAAGAATACCTTCCAGTTCATTTTATGATCGGTGAAAAGCAGCGACCTGATCAGAAAAAGAATCCCGGTTGCCGGAAAAATTACCCTGAAAAGAGGATATCGATACAATGTTTCCACTTCCCTGACAGGTGAAAAACCGATGTCGTAAACCGAAAGGATAAACAAAACCAATGTAAACATCAGGAATATACGGTTGATGAATTTTCCAATTAAATCCATCTTTTCCGATCTTGCCAGCCTGCGTTTTAAATCAAGAATGATCATTCACAGAATTTGAATGAGCAAAATTAAAACATTTAAATACGGCGAAATTCTTTAAGACAGAAAAATATTTTCAAGGCATGTGAAGTGACGATTTGTTAAACTCATATTAAGTTTTTTTAACAATATTAACTAAATGTAACCTATTACCAAATGACTGAAGTGAAAAAGAATCAGCCTGTTCTGAGTGATACAAAACAGGCTGATTCAAAAAACAGAATATCAATGTTTTTTTTACAAATTTTTGGGATTAAAGGCAACAGTTGCCTGACCGAAGCTGCACTGGCTTGCAGGTCCGGCAAACGATTCATAAGGAATCGGTTTACAGGTTCCGTTCAGAATTTGTTTCACACATTCGGCCTGGTCTTTTATAAAACTGCTTTCCAGGGCAGGGCCGTGGCCCGGGTATAGCGTGGTAAACTTGTCAAGTTTTGACAATTGTTTCTCCAGGGTTTTCAGATAATCTGAAAGCGGGCTGCAACCTTCGAGAAAAAGCCAGACGTGGGTGTTGTTGTTATCGCCCGAAAAAAGGACTTTGTTTTTTACGTCAAGCAGACAAATACTCCCCGGTGTATGTCCCGGAGTTTCCATCACGGTGATAATTCTGTCTCCCAGGTTGAATTCAAAACCATCAGAAACTGAGATATATTCAGGAGTTATTTCATTGCCTTTGTAAATCTCTGTTTCACCCGGCTTTTTCCCGTTCAGCATCGAACCTCCCACATTTTTTCTCATTTCGGGGGCCGAATACATTTTGGCAGCATCAATATCTGCCTGATGCATGTAAATTTTATCGAACTGATAGTTTGAACCTGAATGGTCAGGGTGGCCGTGAGTATTGACCACAAGAACCGGTTTGCCGGTCAGTTTTTTAACAGCTCCGGCCAGGTCGGCAGCACCAAGACCCGTATCAATCAGCAACGCTTTTTGACTGCCTTCAACCAAATAAATGTTGTCGGACCCGTTATCACCAATCACCCAGGTTTTGGGCATTACTTCCTTTATTTCGAACCAGTTTTGTGCAAATGCCTGGTTAAAAAGGAGAATGAATCCGGTTAATACTAAAATTGCTGTTTTCTTCATTGTGGTTAGTTTTTCAATTTGTTTTGTAAGTTCCCTGTCGCAAAAAACGACAGGGAAAATACGCAAATAATAACTGATGCTGAAACCTTTATCTTATTTTTTCAAAGTTTGAAGTTCTTTCTGAGGTGCCAGCGCTTTGGTAACTTTTCCGGCTGAAATTTCATTTTTTATTGTAAATGAATCTTTTGCCTGAATGCTGGCCGACGAATTGCCCACTTTCAGGATATAATTTCCGGCTTCGGCAATCCATTCAGAGCGATCGGCATCAAAAGAGGCAATGTCTTTTGTTTCGATAACGAACTCAAGTTTCAGTGATTTACCGGGTTTCAGGAGCGATGTTTTTCCGAATGCAACCAGTTCATCTGCAGGTTTCTGTAACTTGCCGTCGGGTTTTGAAAGATAAAGCTGAACCACTTCACGCCCATCAACTTTTCCGGTATTTTTAACTTCCACCGAAACTTTCATTTTCCCGTTGAAATCTTTTGAGTTGATTTTCAGGTTGCTGATTTCAAAAGTGGAGTACGAAAGTCCGTAACCGAATTCGTAGGCAACCGGCACTTTGAAAGTATTGTAATAGCGATAGCCCACAAAAATATCTTCCTCGTATTTTACTTCCCATGGTACGCGACGCATAAACGAAAAGCCTGATTGATCTGCAGTGTTGTCAGCCGGGCCCTCTTTTTTGATTTCATTTCCCGGGAAGTTTTTGGCCGTTGATGAATCTTCATATTTCAACGGAAACGATACAGCCAGTTTTCCGGATGGATTTACTTTCCCGGTTAGCACATCCATTACCGAGTTTCCAGCTTCCTGGCCGGGTTGCCACGCACACAGAATGGCATCGGGAATGTCGCGCCAACTGGCGGTTTCAACCACCCCCGCGATATTTAAAATCACAATGGCTTTTTTGTTTTTTGAATGAAAAGCATCGGTAACCAGTTTAATCATTTCCTTTTCAGTTGCCGAAAGATAAAAGTCGCCTTCTTTGGATTCGCGATCCTGGCCTTCACCAGCATTTCTGCCGATTGTAATCAGCGCCACATCTGCTTTTTCAGCCATCGAAACGGCAAGTTCTTTTGAGAGCGGCATTTCATCAACAGGTTGGTGTCCGCCCATCATTGCGGCCAGAAAGTTCTTTGGTTTTTCCTGTTTTGCCCTCGCTTCTTTTATATAATGCTGATAAATATCTTTTAACGATCCGTCCGACTCCATTCCGGCGTTTGCAATTCCCTGGATCAGCGAAATTGTATAGGCTTCGTTCACATCGCCACTGCCGGTTCCTCCAGAAATAAATTCATAGGAAGTGTTGCCAAATGCAGCCATTTTCTTTACCTGGCCTTTGATTGGCAGTGTGTTATTGCTGTTCTTCAGCAAAACCATGCCGTCGGTGGCAGCTTGTCGTGTAACTGCTGCGTGGGCGGTTAGGTCAGGTTTATTTGAGACTTTCGTTTTGTTATATTTTGGCGAAAGCATCATAATTCCCAAAATCCGTTCAATATTGGTGTTGAGTACTTTTTCATCCAGTTTTCCATTTTTAACCGCATCAATAATTCCTTTAATCTGTTGTGGAGATCCCGGCATAATTACGTCGTTTCCGGCAATCATCTGTGCCACCACGTCGCTGCCACCGCCCCAGTCTGTCATTACATAACCTCCAAAACCCCAGTCGTTGCGCAGGATTTTTGTCAACAGGTCATGACTTTCAGATGCATAAGTTCCATTGATTTTATTGTAGGATGACATCACAGTCCAGGGTTGCCCTTCTTTAACCGCAATTTCAAAACCTTTCAGATACAACTCGCGCAATGCCCGTTCGCTGACAATCACATCGGCTGACATCCGCGCTGTTTCCTGGTTATTCACGGCGAAATGTTTAATGGATGTTCCCACTCCGTTCGACTGGATTCCGCGAACCATGGCAGCAGCCATTTTCCCACTCACCAGCGGATCTTCGGAATAATATTCAAAGTTACGGCCGCAAAGCGGGTCGCGCTGAAGATTCAGGGCAGGTCCGAGAATGACGTCAGCGCCATAATCAAGCACTTCTTTACCCATTGCTTTTCCCACATTTTCAGCCAGTTCAGTATCCCAGGTTGAAGCCATGACAGTTGCAATCGGGAATGCAGTACAATAAAAAGTCTGTTGGGTTCCCTTTCTTTTGGGTGAAATCCTGAGACCCGCCGGCCCGTCGGCCAAAACCTGTGTGGTAATTCCAAGTTCCGGAAATTCAGCAGTGTTTCCGGCTGCTCCGGGAACAAACAATCTGATTCTCTCCACCATTTTTCCATATACCGAAGTATCTTTTGGCTGATCAAACATGGGGGGCATTTTTGCTTTAATCGAATCCGGAAGCTCAAAATACATCCCGGTTCCGATTAAAAGTTGTGCTTTTTGTTCCAGCGTCATTTTTGAAACAATCTCCTTGATTTGTTTCTCATTTTTACCCGTTGGAAAAGCCTGTACAATTGTGGAAAAAGTCAGGAAAAGTAACGCCAGAATAGTGACCTTACCGGCAAATTTCATTCGTTTCATAATCAGCTATCTTTTAATTTTGTTTTATTGTGTAATAATGACACAATAATAGTTTTTTTGGGTGGTTAATCAAATAGAAAACCAAAAAGATTTTGTTTTTTTGTGTTTTAGTTTTATCCGTTTACAAAATTTTTCAAAGCAATGGATTTTAGTATTTACATGAATTCAGTTTCGGTTGACTGCGTGGTTTTTGGATTTAATAATGGTCTGATGAAAGTGCTGTTACTGAAAATGAAATATACGCATGAATGGACTTTGCCAGGTGGCTTTGTTCGAAAGGATGAGACTGTTGAGAGCGCGGCCACCCGGATTCTGAATGAAAGGACCGGACTTGATGATATTTTTCTGAAGCAATTCAGGGTTTTCAGTGAGCCCGAACGCTCGAAAATGAATCCTGCCGTAGGCGACCTGGTTGCATCGGGTGCTGAGCCCGATCTCGAATGGTTTGCCCAACGTTTTATATCGATAGGTTTTTATGCTTTGGTTGATTTTACAAAGGCGGTTCCAACACCCGATCTTTTTTCAGAAAAGGCCGAGTGGAGAAATATTGATGAAGTGGATCCGCTGATCATTGATCATAGCCTGATTCTGCAAAAAGCATTGAATACACTCAGGTTACAAATAAGTTACCAGCCAATTGGATATAATCTTTTGCCGGATAAGTTCACGATGCCCGAACTGCAAAAACTTTATGAAACAATTTTGGGGAAAAAGCTTGACCGGCGAAATTTTCAGCGACGGATGCTATCGTTCGATATTCTGAATAAGCTACCCGAAACCAAAAAAGGCGGAGCTCATAAAGCACCATTTCTATATGAATTCAATCTTGAAAATTACAAGAAAGCACTTGAAGACGGATTGGGTGGGGGCTGGTAATCAATTTTGGCTCTGAATTAATCTCCGTTCAGCTTTTCTTTTCTGACTTCACTATCACTGTCATCTTCATCGTAAATTTCGATAATCTGTTCGCCTTCAAATGCTTTGGTGACAATGTATTTGTCTAATACCAGCAATAACGAAGGCAGAACCAGCATGTTGAAGAACATCGCGATAAACAGTGTAGCCGAAACGAGCATGCCAAGCGCCTGGGTTCCGCCAAAATCAGAAATCATAAAAACACTGAACCCCAGCACCAGCACAACCGAAGTGTACATCATGCTGAAACCCGCTTCGCGCAAGGCATTCAGCGTTGAAAGTTTAATGTTACCATTGGTGATTTTCAATTCGTGACGATACCGGGAAAGATATTGTATGGTATTATCGACTGAAATGCCCAACGCAATACTGAAAACAATAATCGTAGAAGGCTTTATCGGAACTCCTGTGAAACCCATGATGGCTGCAGTAATTATCAGCGGAATGATGTTGGGAATCATTGAAACGGCAATCATTCGGATACTTGAAAACATCAGCGCCATCAGAATCGAGATAAAAATAATGGCCAATACCACGCTGATAACAAGGTGTTTGATCAAAAATTCAGTCCCTTTTGCATAAACAACACTATTCCCGGTAATCACAACATTGTACTGGTCTTTCGGAAATATTGAATCGGCAAATGCCGTTGTTTTTTCAACAAGCGATTTTACTTCTTTTGTTCCTGAATCGGCCATCTGAAAACTGATTCTGGTTCGCTGCTGATCTTTATCGATAAACGAATTCAAAAGGTTGGAACTGCCACTTGTATCCTGCGGAAGATAGGCCAGGATAAAATTCCGTTCCATGTTGTTCGGCAGTGAAAAACTTCCAGGGTTTCCGTTATAATATGCCTGTTTCGAAAATTTTAAAAACTCAGCCAGTGATAAGGGTTTCGAAAATCCTCCCAAGGTTAAAACCGAATCCTGAAACTGGTTGATTTTGTGTATTGTAGCGGCTTGAATGACACCTTTCTTTTTCTGTGTTTCTATTGAGATTTCAAAGGGCATCACCCCGCCAAATTCGTTTTCAAAGAATTTCAGGTCTTTGTAAATTGTCGAATTCTCGCTGATATCATCCACCACTTTCCCGGAAGTTTGCATATTGAACATTCCGATAATACCCACAATCAACAGTAACAACATGCCCGAAAAAATCCATTTCCGGTGATTCTGAATAATATAGATAATCTTTTCAAGCATTGCATTGAAGAAGTTGTTATCCAAGTGTTTTACATGTTTTTCCTTCGGCGGATCGAGATAGCTGAAGATGATGGGGATCAGCGTGATACAAAGCAGGTATTCGGTTAAAATGCTGATGGAGGCAATCAACCCGAATTCGCGCAGCAATTGGTTCGATACCAGGATAAATGTGGCGAAACCCACGGCTGTTGCGGTATTCACCATTAGTGAAGCAAAACCGATACGTTGAATGACCCTTGAAAGCGCCCTGATTTTATTGCCATGATTCCGGTATTCCCAGTGGTATTTATTCAGAATGTAAATCACATTTTCGATGGCAATCACCACAATCAACGATGGAATCACTCCTGTCAGAATACTGATTTTGTATCCCATCAAACCGATGTAACCCAGCGTAAAAACAATACTGATGGTGACCACCACCAGCGAACTCAGTACAACCCTGAAAGACCTGAAAAACAAGTACAAAATTGCTGCAGCTATCAGGATGGAAAGAATGATAAACAGAAACAATTCTTGCTGGATCATCTGCATCATTTCGGTTCTGATAAATGGCATCCCTGAATAATGCAGCTTATTTCCGGTCGCTTCGGTATATTTTTCTGCCCTTGCAATAATGTTTTCGGTAACTTTTATCCTTTTTTTGTTGTTCAACACATCCTGTTTCAGCGTGATGGCAAGCAGGTACGACTGACTTTCTGAATTCCAGAGTAATCCGTCGTAAAATTTTAATGAAGCAGATTTTGCTTTCAGACTGTCAACCTCTGCCTGCGTGGTGGGTCTTGATTTTACAAGCTGTACAAATTCAAACTTTTTGGTGGAATCGTTTTTAAAGATGTCCACTGTTTTTGCCACCGACATTACACCTTTGACACCTTCTATTCCTGAAATATCATTGGTGAGATCATACCATTCGTTGAAATTTTTAAGTGTGAACATTTCAGGAGTCTGCACGCCAATTACAATCACACTGCCATCTTCACCGTATTTTGCCTTAAAATTTTCATAAGCGATCACCGTTGAATCTGACCCCGGAAGCATTTTTACAAAATCGTATGACATGCCAACATTGAGACCTTTCCATCCCATGAAAATGGTCAATAAGAGGGTGGCAACCAGAATGTAAGGGCGGTTTCTGAAAATAAACCTAACCAGAAATTTCCACATGTAACAATTAATTCAGGATACAAAAAATTAGAGTGGCGAATTTAGGGTTAAAATCTTTTAATTCTTAAAATAAGACCGATTATTTGGTATTTAGTTTAACATTAATAAGCTGGCGACTTAAAGCCACCAGCTCATTAAAAGGAAGTTACAACAACTTTCTTGCTTCCCGGTCGGGGTCGTTTTTTACCTCCGAAACGTCGTTCAGCACCATTGTTTCGCCGTTATCAACTGTAA
>DAINOH010000084.1:14003-21044 GCA_036735485.1 Draconibacterium sp.
TTTTTTACCTCCGAAACGTCGTTCAGCACCATTGTTTCGCCGTTATCAACTGTAAAAGCTGGCCATTCGGGCAAACCTCCACCATTGGGATTTCCGGTTTTCATAAACTGCAGCAGCGATGCCGACATTTTTTCGGAGAGTTTCCGCGGACGGGCGCCGCCGCCGGTGTGCGTGAGCATCAAATCGGTGTTGGCGTACCAGAAACAGATGTCGAGACAGTGGAAAGCGCGCATTCTGCCATTGAACATCGGCGGTTCCCAGCCAAACCAGGCGGTGTAAACAGGTGCTTTCTGCACAGCTTTGGCGGTGGCGGTTTCCACTACACCTTTGCGGTTGCTCGAGGCCAGTGTCAGAATTTCGATGGGCTTTTTATCAGGAAAGACTTTTGCATAGGCGTCATAAATTTCTGCTGCTTTTTCGCCAAAACCACCGCGGATTCCGGCTCTTTCGCTCAGCATCTTTTTGGCTTCACCTGCGGTGATTTTTTCAACTTCCGGATTTGTCCGTGCAATTCCCCATTCGTGGAAAGTGCTGCAGATGAGCATCGGAACATCAGCAGAAACACCATTGGCTTCGCTGTAAAAAGTGCCTTTCGGAATGTTTACGCCATCAGCCACCGGTGCAAAACCTCCACGGAATCCCGGTGCCGGCGGATTTTCCTTTGTCATGGTCTGACTGGCTTTGTTGGCCAGCAAAAGATAGTCTTTCCACGGCATCTCCTGCAGTTTGTCGATTTCCGAAGGTTTCAGTCCGGCTTCCTTCAAAATGTATTCACCCAATTTTTGCGAATATTCCTGGTCGAGCGCTTTGGTTGACGAACCACTCAGCGGCACAGCTTTGTGAATCAATCCTTTTGCGGCAGGCATGGCAGCCAGCACACATACTTTGGCGCCGCCGCCCGATTGCCCCATAATCGTCACGTTGGCCGGGTCGCCACCAAAATTGGCGATGTTTTCCTTTACCCACTCCAGCGCGGCCACCATGTCGAGTGCCCCCACATTTCCTGAGTCTTTGTATTTTTCGCCACCCACGCCCGAGAGGTCAGAAAAACCAATTGGCCCCAAACGGTGGTTGATGGACACAAACACGATATCACCCTTGCGGCTGAGGTTTTCGCCATCGTAGCCATCCTGCTCGATGCCGTTGCCGTTGGTGTAGCCGCCACCGTGGAGCCACACCATCACCGGGCGTTTTTTGCCATCGGCCAGCGCGGGTGTCCACAAATTCAGTTTCAGACAATCTTCGCTTACATCGTCGTAATTCCAGTGGTCAACAAACGATGCCCAGGCGTTGCCGTAGCGGTTGTCCATCATTTGTGGAGCGGTGTTTCCCCACCAAACCGCCGGTTTAATATCGGTCCAGGGTTCGGGTTTTTGCGGCGGCATAAAGCGGTTTTTGCCAGAAGTGTCGGCGCCGTAAGGAATTCCCCGGAAATTGAAAATCCCGCGCAGGATAAAACCCTGTACTTTGCCATAAACGGTTTGGGCAATGGCAATATCGTCGCCCACCAAAAGCACCTGTTCGTCGGTTTCGCTTTCAGCTTTGGCAGTTGTTGCGCACGAAGTCAGTGGCAGTGCCGAGGCAATTCCCAGTCCGGCTGCCCCCAGCCCTGCAGTTTGAAAGAAGTTTCTTCTTGTGGTTTTCATTGTTTTTGGTATTAGTTAAAAATTTGTTTTAGTTCAGTTTAACGCAATTTTCAATTCTTTAAAACGGGCTGAAAGCCCAAATCAATTTAGCCCAGTGGCAAATCCGCCAACAGGCGGGGCGCCCTGGGTTTATTTGTGAATAACAAACCCAGCGCCCTGAAAGGGCAAATTAAGCTGGGCTTTCAGCCAGCAAATCACCACAATTTCAATATCCCCAAGGCGTTGCCGTTGGGCTGAAGTAAGTTGTCCTTTCAGGACGTCGGTTTTTTATCATCAAGTTGCCAAAGAATAATTGAGCTTTCAATTTTTCCGTAACGAATTTTTTTTACAAACTTTTGTTTTAAACTCTCATTCTTTTTTGAGTGATTTCAATATTTGCCGTTTTTCTTTTTCACTAAATTAAAAAGATTCAATGTTAAAATCCTTTGAAACCGGGAATATTCCATTCAATTTGTAATAAGACATTTTATAATATGAAACAAATCTATCAGTGATTTTTTCAGATTCTAATTCTTCAATTGCCGTTTTTAGTTCTTTTTCTGTCCATCCATTTTGTAAATATAACTCCCTATTAAATTTATATTCAGAGTTAGTTTCAAGAATAGTTCTTTTATTTTTGGATAACAGAAAAGTTGTTTTAGAAGGCATATCACATTCAATAACTGCATTTTCTTTACCCGAAGAATTAAGATAGTATTCAATTATTGTGGTGTCATTTGGATATTCGTATTTAATCCACGAGTGTAAATAGCATAAATGAAAATCTTCAATCTTTCCATTACTGATGAATTTTAATTCAGTTACTCTATTTAAGGTATCCACTGTCTCTTGTAAATAATAATTCGGCAACTTGTTTTTATTAATTTTCCACTGAATGATGTGGCAATCAGATTCACTTTCATAGTATTTATGAAAAACTGTTTTTTGTCCAAAGCAAACTGAGCTATATAAAACCAGCGAAAAAATGAATAAACTACTTTTCATCCTTTTTGTTAAAACGGCAACCTACTTCAACCCAACCTCTTTTTTCAGCTTAACATCCCCGGCTGAAGCAGCAACCTGGAGTTCGATGTTGCAAAGGTCGTCATCCCAGGCGTGTTTCTTTTCGTTCCAGTATTGCAGGTTTTTTACCGGGATTTCCAGTTTCACGATTTTGCTTTCGCCCGGATTGAGCGGAACCCTAGAAAACGCTTTTAATTCTTTTTCGGGCCATTCAACCGATGGATTGATGCGGTGTACATACACCTGGACCACTTCGTCAGCGGCCACTTTGCCTGTGTTTTTCACTTCCACCGAAACAGTAATCACGTCGGTTTGGCCATATTTTGCCTTGTCGGTTTTCAGATTTTTGTATTCAAAAGTGGTGTAGGTGAGGCCGTAACCAAACGGATACATCACCGGCAGCTTTTTGGTGTCGAACCAGCGGTAACCCACCAGCGATTCTTCTGAATAATACGCTGTATTCGGGTCGTTTCCTTTGGCAGCTTCGTCTTTGGGTTTATCCACCGCTTCAGTTTCGGCAACGAGATTGGCAAAAACATCGGCTTTTTTCGCACCCTGCGGATAATTGCCCAACGCGTAAGCCGGTGAATCTTCGAGCTTTACGGGCAGTGTAAACGGCAGACGGCCACTGGGCGAAATGTTTCCAACCAAAACGTCGGCTAGTGCATTTCCTCCTTCGGTTCCGTTAAACCACGAAATCACCAATGCTTTTGAAAGCGGTTTCACCACGTTTAAATCGTTGGGAGCGCCACTTGTCAGCACGGTTACAATATTCGGATTGACTGCCGCAATTTTTTTAATCAATTCATCCTGTCCCGAAGGTAAATAGATGTTTTTACGGTCGCTGCCTTCGGTTTCAACGGCACGGTTGTCGCCACCGATAAAAAGAATAATGCTGGCCTTGGCAGCCACTTCCAGCGCTTCTTTTGTCAGTTCAGCCGATTTCAGTTCTTTATCTTTGGCTTCTTTTTCCTGTTGTTCCTTCGATTTTCTGCCCCACGAAAATGTTTCGGGAACATAACCCTGTGCATAAACAATTTCGGCTTTGTCGCCAATACGGTTATTCAAACCTTCCAGCGGTGTTACTTCATACAAAGTTTTTACACCTGCTCCCAATCCGCCGGAACCCATAATCTGTTTGGCATTGGCACCAATCACGGCAATTACCGGTTTATTCTGTAATTTCAACGGAAGTGCGCCTTCGTTTTTCAGCAAAACAATGGATTTGCAAGCTACTTCGTAAGCAATTTTCTGTTGGGCAGGCTGTGAAGTCATTTCTTTGTTAGCTTCGTTGGCAGGGATTGGTTTGATGGCCAGCCGCACACGCAAAATCTCGCGCACCCGCTGGTTCACCACTTCTTCAGCTACTTTACCGGCTTTTACTGAATCAATCAGCGCCTGACCCATAAACTGTTTTGTGGGCATTTCCACATTCAGCCCGGCATTTACCGAGCCAACCGTGCTGTGGGTTCCGCCCCAGTCGGAGATGGCCATTCCGCCAAAACCCCACTCTTTGCGGAGAATCTGGTTGAGCAGGATGTCGTTTTCGGCACACCAAAAGCCGTTAACCTTGTTGTAGGCGGGCATAATTCCGTAAGCATCGGCTTCCTCAACCGCAGCCTGAAAAGGTGGCAGGTAAATTTCGCGCATGGCACGTTCGCCGATAATCACGTTCACGGTTCCGCGGTTGTTTTCCTGGTTGTTCAGTGCATAATGTTTCAGACAAGTTGCCACGCCATTGTCCTGAACGCCTTTGGTGTATTGCACCGACAATCTTGAGCTTAGAAACGGGTCTTCGCTCAGGTATTCATAGGTGCGTCCGCCGGTTGGGATGCGCTGAATGTTGATGGCCGGCCCGAGAATCATGTCTTTTCCGCGCAGACGGGCTTCTTTCGCCATTCCTGTTCCGTATTTGTAAGCCAGTTCAGGGCTCCAGGTAGCTGCCAGCGCCGAGCCGGTGGGGAAAAAAGTGGCTTTGTCGTTTTCCCAGCCAAGTCCCATCCAGCCGTCGGGCTGCATTTCCTCGCGGATTCCAAACGGACCGTCGGCATAAATCATGTCGGCAATTCCGAGGCGTTCAACACCTGCCGAAATAAACATGTGTTTGGCGTGCAGCATGTTTACCTTTTCTTCCAGTGTCATCTGGCTGAGTATTCCGTCGATTTGTTTGTCGTACTGAAGCAAGGGTGATTTGTGAGTTTGTGCACCGGCAATTCCTGCCAGAATAAGGATTAAAAGAGAGAGTGTGTAAATTTTTGTCAGTTTCATCAGAATAGTATTTTGTTTGAATTTCTTAAAAGTTTCCCGTATGCAAATAAACATATAAAATTTGAAGTCACACTGAGTGAAGCCGAAGCGTATTCCCAATTGTACCAAACTCCACTCAGGGTGACTGTTACAGTAAGCGTAGCCGGACTATGTTGCGCAATAATTCAGTATAAAACTGCAGATGTTATTTGAATAATTTCGGTGACAATTCAGCCAGGTAAATACGCCAGTTGGTCCAGGTGTGGCCACCGGTAGTTTCAATATATTCATATTTAAACCCCATTCCGTCGTACAATTTCCGGAGGTTGTTCACACTTTCAATCAGGAAATCTTCTTTGCCACAGGCAATCCAATACAATTTCACACCGCTTTCCTGCAGGGATTTCAGTTGTTTTTTGTGCTCTTCTTCGTTGTAGGTTGCCCAGCGGCTATCGTTCATCAAACCCATACTCATCACGCCAATGTAGCCAAACATTCCGGGATTGGAATTGCTAATGTTCTGCGTATGCATTCCACCCATTGAAAGACCGGCAACGGCACGGTTGTTTTTATCTGTTAAAACCCTGTAATTTTTCTCAACATAAGGAATCACATCGGCTACAAGACTTTTTTCGAAACCGCCGCGGGCCATTTGGGTATAATCGGGTGCAGCAGCAGCTTTTGGTTCTTCACCCGGTGCTGCCGATGACCATGCATTACCGTTGGTCATTACCACAATCATGGGTTTTGCCTTTCCGGCGGCAATCAGGTTGTCGAGAATATACGGAGTGCGGCCCAGTGTTGTCCAGGCATCTTCGTCGCCACCAGCACCGTGGAGCAAATAAAGTACCGGGTATTTATCTTTACTCTCGTCGTACCCAGGCGGCGTGTAAATGTACATCCGGCGGGTTTTGCTCAGCGTTGGCGATGGATACCAGACTTTTGAAATCATGCCGTGCGGGACATCTTTTACGGCATAAACATCAGATGCTGCGCCGGGAACAATTACGAAATTCTCGTAACGGGTTCCGTCGCGTACTACCTGAACATTTTGCACATCGAGTGTTTTTACGCCATTTACATTGAAAGAATAGGTATAGAATTCGGGCGCCAGTACTTCGGTGGTTACCGACCAGATTCCCGAGTCGCCTTTAGCCATTTCAACCTGGGTTCCCCAGCCGGCCATCCAGTTGCCCGAAATGGTGACTTTGGTAGCATCGGGCGCCAGCAAACGAAAAGTTACCGAATTATCGGGGTGGATTTCAGGTGAAACCACGCGTGGCCCGCGTTGATTCTGCGCATTGAGTTGAACTGTAAAAATTACAGCAAGAATGATAAGCAAGAATGATTGTTTTTTCATAGTAATCAGTTTTAGTTTTATTGGTAAATATTCATTTTATAAATTGTTTTGACACGAACGGCAATGCAATATACAACGCCGAGTGCCAGTATTCCCAGTCGTGGCTGCCATCACGGACCCTGAGCTGGTAAGGAATCTGTTTTTCGCGCAGGGCGGCAACCAATTCCATGTTCGGTGTAAAAGTGAAATCGTCGTCGCCGCAGTCGATAAACCATTTAACGGTTTTCAGTTTTTCAACGGTTGCAGCGTCAGCATTCTGAATCTGTTTTACACAGTGGTTTGCTTCAAGCACTTTATGAATTCTTGCTCTAACCGGGTCGCCGGTGTTGAGCCATGGAATTTCTTTCTGGTGGTACAAATAAGCACTCATCGGGTACGCAGCACAAAACATTTCGGGATGCCGGGTGGCATAACCAACAGTGCCGCCGCCACCCATCGAAAGTCCGGCAACCGCGCGGTGTTTTTTGTCGGCAATTACCCGGTAATTTTTTTCGATAAACGGAATCAGTTCAGTAAAAAAGTAATCCTCGTAATTCCATCCTTCACTGTTGAAGTAGTTCATAAAAGTTTTGCCGGCTTCGGGACAAACAATTATCATTTCGCAGGCTTCCTCCGAAGTAATCAACTGATTCGCAACATCTGCCAGGTGCGCGCGGGTGGGCCAGTCTTTGTGGCTGCCGCCGCCGCCATGCAGCAGGTACAAAACCGGGTACGACTTTCCGGCGTTTTTGTCGTAATCGCGTGGCAGGTAAATGGCAAATTCACGCTCTTCATTCAGAATTTTTG
>DAINOH010000085.1:0-20817 GCA_036735485.1 Draconibacterium sp.
AATCGGTGTTGGCAGTGAAGTTTAATTTGAAAGTCGGGGTAATATCAAAATTAACCTCACCTCCAATTTTAGCAGTATTAGTAGGTTTATCGCTGCTTAGTTGAGTGCCTGCAAGTAGGTATGGCTTTATTTCAATTTTTGTCCCTTGACTAATATTATGAAGTCCTGAAATTTTCCCCCCTTGAGATATTTTTTCTATATCGTACAATCTTGACCATCCTTGCCACATCAATTGCTCTTTTTTCCTTCGGATGTTCCTTTCAAAATTTATACCCCAAACCTGTGTGCTGTCTTTGGTGAATTTCAGCGTAGAAAAAGGAATAACCATTTCGGCAAACCAACCTTGTTCGTTTTTTTGCACGGCTACATCCCATACGCCGTTCCAGTCTTTATTAAAATCTTTGCCCTCATCGCCCACCCAAATATCAGCCAAAGCCCCGTTGGGATTTGTTACAAATAAGTAACCGTTTCGATTGTCATTGAAAGGGCTAATCATAATTTCTATATTATCATCACTTCCCCAACTAAAATCACGGCTCATTTGCTGTGCTGAAATTTTATTGGGTTCACTATCAAAACACCAAATTCCGATATACATTTCGTTTTTATTATAAACAACAGCAATCCGTGTTTTTTCGGTTGCAGACATTCCTTCATTTTGTTCCCTTTGAGTAAAATTTTCAATCGGAACAGCATCAGACCAGCAAGGTTCATTCAATTGTCCGTCAAGTTTAATTTGACCAACAAAAGGCATTGCAATAAGCGTATCGGGCTGTGAATGTTGTCCAAACAGGTTATTGCTCAATACCAAAATTAAAATACTGAAAATAAGTTGTCTCATGATCTAATATAGTCTATTTCCCGATTCATTGTCATTTAGCTGTGTCTTTTCTCCGCTTGTGCATAACTCGTTTATACATATCATTTAGTGGTACAAAAAGTAAATATATTCACAGATATTTGGCATGTATTGTTTACCTTTTTTCCCAAATGAGGTGTACAATATTTATTTTCAAATTTCATTTTATAAATCATCAAATGGTGATTTTATTCTTTGTAAACTTTTTTCCGAAACATGTGTGTAAATCTCGGTGGTTTTGCTGCTTTTGTGACCAAGTAATTCCTGTATATATCTTAAATCAGTTCCGGCTTCAAGCAAATGTGTGGCATAAGAATGCCGTAACCAGTGTAATGATACTGGCTTCGTTATTTTTGATGTTGCAAGTGCTTTTTTCAGAACCTTTTGCAGACTTACTTCACTGTATTGTTCTGCAGCTTTCCGTCCTTCAAATAGCCACACTTTTGGTTTGTAAACTTTATAATATTCGCGAAGCATCACAATCACTTTGTCTGAAATGGGTACCACGCGATCTTTTTTGCCTTTGGCATTTAAAATAATCAGCAGGTGTCTTTTCGATTCGATATTTCCGGGTTTCAGGCTGAGTAATTCGCTGCGGCGCAATCCGCAGGCGTAAATCAGGCTGAGCATGGTTTTATGTTTCAGGTTGGTTGGTGCATTAATGACGGTTGCCACTTCCTGTTTGCTAAGCACATTGGGCAATTTGTGTTCGCGGCGCGGTCGTTCTGCTTGTTCAACCTCAAATTTCAGACTCCTTGAAAACGTAAAAAAAAGTTTTACACCATTAATCACCTGGTTCTGGTAGGCTGCAGAGTAACTGTATTTTATGATGTAATTATGGTTGAAGTCTGTTAAGTCGGCATTGGTAATTTCCAAAACTGATTTCTGATGAAAGTATTTAAAAAATGTATTGATTGCCTCGGAATAGGTTTTAATCGTGTTTGGGCTGTATCGTTTTTGCTGCATCCATTCTCTGAACTTGTGAATTTGGGCCTGGGTTTCCTCCGCCAGTAATCTTGATTTTATTTCAATAACAAACTGTTGATTTTTTATTGGTTCGGGATTTATATTTGCCTGATTTTCTTTTAGCCCCGAATAGTCAATCCATGCCAGTTCGCTAAAGTTGTTAAAAAATAAACTGAGGTTAAAATCGGCCCGGGGCATTTGCCAGCATTTCATCGATTGGCTCCATTTTGCCAATGTGGTTTTTCTTAACTGATTGTTTATGTCGTTGTTGTAATCGAAAAGAATTTTAACAACCGGGGTTTGGTTGTGTTCTGATAGTTCAAGTTTTATGTTTGGCTTGTTGTTCAAACTGTCCTGTTTTTGGTCAGGTTCTAAAAGTAAGCATAATTCTGTAATTGTCTCACCCTGAGCAAAAAAAAAATATTTGTTTCACCCGCAGGTAGGCATAACAAGTATCGCAACCGCCGCTCCATGGATTCAAAAGCCCGTAATTGGTTCGGCCTTACGAGGGTTCACTCAAATTTTTTTGAGAATAATGAGTTCATGACAGGAAATATCAATAATCAAATTTCAAAAACCAAATAAATTCCAAAATTCTCACAATGAACGTGTTTCTAAAATTGATTTTTTTGTATTTGGAGCTTGTTTGTTATTTGGTTTTTGTTGTTTGGTAATTCATTTAATTTCAGCGATTTGTAAATATCTGTCATTGGCAGGAGGTATGACGAAGCAATCATTTGTTTTAACCGGATAATCATAATTAAATTATTTTTCATTTCTAATTCTCCCTCGTGAATCTCTCCCGTTCCTTATTAATATCCGCTTTGTATATATCCGGGACATCGACTCTTGGATTGCGACAAAGAAAAACTTTCACCCCTTTCTCCCTGAAATACGGGTCATTCACCGTTCCTATTTCCGTTACTTCGACAAAAATCTCTTTCATGCCACCGGGTTCGTAATTGATGTAAATGGCGGGACCCCATGGAATGGAATCGGGTGCCCAGAAAATGTAACTTTCATGATAAGTTATGGGTTGCGGCAGGTTGTATTTTTTGCCATAAAAATGAATGGCGCCGGCATAACCATAATTGCGTTCGCAGAATATTGTGCAGCGTTTTTTTTCCTCTTCGGTTAACTGGTGAAAGGCTTTACCAGCCAAATCAGCCATTTCCTGCCAGCCGGTCATATCGGCATAAACCTGCGAGACGGGATGTACTTTGCCGCCTTCCCAACGCATGAATGGCGCCAGAATCTGCCCGAAACTGTTGTTTGCATATTTTTCGAGTTTTTCGAATGTGAAAACCGGAATTACAAAGGGCAAAGAGATAAGCGAGAAGATTGTGAGTAATGTAGTTACAACGATAGTCACCGTTTTCGGCCTGCTGATTTTTTCAGCAAAACAACCACCGGCAGCTATTAAAAGCGGAAGTGTGCCCGAAACATAATATGCTTTTCCTTTTGTGCCGATAAAAAGCAAATAAACCAGCAAAACAGCAATACCGGGAAGTTGCAGGTGAGGTTGTTTTTTGTTCGCCAGCAGAAAAATAAAACCGGCAATAATCAGTAAAATCCACACGGATGTCAGGCTGAAAAAATCAGAAAAAAAATGGCTGTAATTCAGGTTGTCGAGTTGTGTTTTCTTTAGTTCTTCGAAATGAAACTGAACCGGCCAGTTGTGGTTGTATTGCCAGATAATATTGGGGAGAATGATGAGCGCTCCGGCTAAAATTCCGGCCAGTAACCACCACGAAAGTAAAAGTTTCCAATGTTTTGAAACGAGGAATGCAAAGAAGAACCCCGCAATCAGAAATAAAACCGAGTATTTGGTCATGAATGAAAAACCGAGTGTGATACCAATCCAAATCCAGAGTTTTTCGTTTTCTGTAATCATGAGTTTCAGCATCAGACAGATAGCCAGCGTCCAGAACAGGTACTCAAATGCATTGGGTGTGAATATTGAGAAGAGCAGCAGTGATCCGGGAAGTAAAAGCGAAGTTGTGAGTGCAATAATTAATGCTGTTATTCCGCCGTTCATCAACTTTACAATTCTGGCTGTGAGATAAAAGGAAACAGCACCTGCCAATGCCGGTAAAAGCCGGATTCCGAAGAATGAATACCCAAACACCTCTTTAATAACAGAGGCCAGCCACCCGGTAACCGGGGGTACTGTTAAATATCCCCAGGCCGGGTGACTGCCCATGTTGAAGTACAGCATTTCGTCGCGGTGCAGTTCGTAATGTCCTGCAAACAGGTGAATGCTGATTTTCAGTGTTATGAATACAATTGTGACAAGGTTGAATATTTTCTCCGTATTCAGATTTTCATTTTTCATTCCGGCAGCTCAGTCTTTAAAAATCAGGTTCTTAAATTAATCAACAGTCTCAGAATTTCCCAAATTTCACTCCGAAATTAAAACTGCTGCCATTGAGTGCAGTAGAAGAGGTATTTTCGAGATTCAGACCCATCATCCAGCGGTAGCTGTATCCGGCATAAAGTTTCATAAAACCGGTCACGTTCAGTTCAACATTGGCTCCCGGTTCAACAATAAAATAGGGTGATGACGATAAAGTACAATGGTCGTAATCATAAAGATCATCCAGATCCTCGAAATCGTCGATGTCGGGATATTGCTCTTGTGAAACATAAGCAGCGCCGCCGGCCCCGATAACAAGCGGGAAAGTGATGTGCAACACTTTTTTCTCGATAGGAGAGGCAACCAGGTAAAGTCCGCCGTAACCACCTTCGAGATAAACAGGTTCATCCAGAACATTGTCGTATTTCAGATAGGTTGGGTACCAACTCAGTGATTTTCCAATCAGTCCGATGCTGAAATTGCGATTCATCACAATACCGCCGGCAAATCCGGGCATATTTGAGTATTCTCCGTTAAGACTGGTGTACGAATTGGAAAACTCAATAAACCAACCGGTAACTTTCGACCCTGTGGAAAAGATTGTCTGAGGTTCGTCTTTGTAAGTTTCATCTTGTGCAAATCCGGCAAATCCGGTCGCCACAAATAGTATTGCAGCAATAAAAATTGTTTTCATCTCATTGTTGTTTTTAGTTTTTAAATGGAATTCGATGGAATTCGCCATGAATTAGAAATTGTAGTCGACATACAATTTTTTTCATGGCTCATTTCATGGTTTTTGATTTTTAATTGTTTCTGTTGTTTCTGTTTTCGATGGCGAAAATGAAAACAACTGCAGGAAACAGCAAAAAAATGAAGTTGAATGACTGAATTCAGGTGGTGAATCGTTAAAAACGTCAGAGGAAGTCAATGGGGGCGGCGGTTTTTAACTGCCGATTAATTCGCGGTTGAAAACCGCGTCACCCAATTAACCGCGAAAATCCGGTGTACGGATGCAACTCTTTAATTTCGAAATGAATAAATCCGTTTTTTACCAATGGCAACTCCGAAAGGATTTTCCCGGCCTCGTTTTTGTTGGCGCATTCCAGAATCAGCACTGCGCAATGATTTTCATCGAAATAGATTTCGCGCAAAATATCTTTTTGCTGAAGTTCAAGCACTGCGCGGGCTTCGTCTTTCAGAATTTCTTTATCTGAATTTGCACTGAGTTTTTTCAGTTCGGTTTCAATGGCAATGATTTTCATGTTATTATTCTTACTAATTTATTCAACATTATATTTTTTTCACCCTGAGTTACAATCCAATTTTCATTGGGAACAATGAATATGACTGAAAGCTACATCAACGCTGTCATTTCGACGAGTTCGCGAGGAGAATTGAAAATCAGCGTAGCTAAATCTCTTCGCACAAACAGACCTCTCCTAACGTCGAGGTGACAACAAAAACTGTTATAGACAGCGCAGTACAAGTAGATAAGAACAGTCTTCGACTACGCTCAGACTGACGGTGGTTCGTAACCTGTAATTTCATAAATATCTCCCCGTAATACTCACCGGATTTGCTTTTATCTGTTCGGGAGTTCCCTCAGCCATTACACGGCCACCGGCATTTCCGCCTTCAGGGCCCATGTCAATAATCCAGTCAGCACGTTTGATGATGTCGGTGTTGTGCTCAATAATGATAACCGTATTTTTATTCTCCACCAGCTTTTTTACAATCAGGTAAAACATCTCAATATCCGAGCGGTGCAACCCGGTGGTGGGTTCGTCCATGATGTAAATGGTGCTGGTTTTCTGCAGTTCGGCGGCAATTTTCAGCCGCTGCGATTCGCCACCCGAAAGCGAACTGAGCGTTTGACCAAGTTTCAGGTAACCAAGCCCCACTTCTTTTAACAATTGCAGTTGCCGGGTAATTTTTGGCGAATTGAAAAACTTCAGCGCTTCGTTTACCGAGAGGTCCAAAACTTCGGCAATGTTTTTTCCGCGGTATTTCAGTTCCAGCACTTCGGCATGGTAACGCTTTCCTTCACACTCGTCACACTGCGATTTCACCGCATCAATAAAATTGAGTTCGTAGCTGATAAAACCCTGGCCGTTGCATTTCGGGCAGGCGCCTTTGCTGTTAAAACTGAAAAGCGACGCCTCGGAGCGGGTAGCATCGGCAAACTCTTTCCGAATCTGGTCGAAAATACCGGTAAATGTGACCGGGTTGGCGCGCGACGATTTCCCGATGGGCGACTGGTCAATCACCGTAGCCTCCGGGTGTTGCGGCAGAAAACATTCGTGAATCAGCGTGCTTTTTCCGCTTCCCGAAACCCCGGTTACACAGGTGAGCACACCTTTCGGAATTTTTACCGAAACATTTTTCAGGTTGTTCGGACTCGCATTTTTTATTTCGAAGAAACCGTCTGCATTTCGTGAATGTCCGTTCAGCGGGATTTCAGTATGAAGATATTTGCCTGTAACGCTTTCAGTGTGAACGATTTCTTCTGTCGGGCCGTTAAAAACCACTTTTCCACCGTTGACACCGGCGCCGGGACCGAGGTCAAGAATCCATTCGCAATTCCGGATGACTTCGGGGTCGTGTTCCACCACAAAAACGCTGTTGCCGCGGTTTTTCAGTTCATACAAAAGAGAAATCAGTTTTTCGGTGTCACGCGGGTGCAGTCCGGTTGTGGGTTCGTCCAAAACATACAGCAGGTCAACAAGATTGCAGTCGAGCTGCCGCGCCATTTTTACCCGCTGCGATTCTCCGCCCGACAAAGTTCCCACCGGACGTTCGAGACTGAGATAACCAACCCCGATGTGAATGAGTTGTTCCAATACAAAGATGGCTTTCCGGGTAATGGGAATGGCCATTTCATCATCAATTTCTTTCAGAAAATCAAGTACTTCCGGTAACTCCCAGCGACAAACCTCGTCGATGGAAACACCTTTGATTTTTACATTCCGGGCCGTTTCGCTGATTCTCGAACCGTTGCATTCTGTACAGGTTTCGTATTTAAAAAAGCGGAGATAGGCATTTTTGTCTTCTTCGCTGGCTTCGTCTTCGCCTTTTTCGGCCATCGAGCGTTCCAGTTTTCGGGCAAGTCCTTCGAAAGTGCGGTTGTACGAAAGTTTTTCTTTTGAGCCCTGTATTTTGAAAGGTTCGGAATAAAGCAGCAGGTTGAGTTCTTCGGGCGTAAAATCCTTCAGTTTCTTTTCCGTATCGACAACTTTCAAATTGATGAGTTCGTTCCACAAAAAACTGCCCGGTTTGTAATGAATGTGCAGGATGCCACCTTCGCGGATGGATTTTTCCATGTCGAGAAATAGTGACAGGTCGATTTTTGCCACTTTCCCCAGCCCGTGACAATGCGGGCACATTCCCTGCGGGTGGTTAAACGAAAACAGAAACGACGCGCCGATAAACGGTTTACCGACCCGCGAAAACAGAAGCCGCAGGTAGGTATTTACTTCGGTTGCCGTGCCCACGGTGCTGCGCAGGTTGTTGCCCATTTTTTTCTGGTCGATAACCATGGCGGTTGACAGGTGCAGAATGTCGTCCACATCGGGGCGCGAAAGTTTGGGAAGCCGTTTGCGTGCAAAAGTCGAGAAGGTTTCGATGAGCTGCCGCTGCGCTTCGGTGTAAATGGTGTCGAACAGCAGTGATGATTTTCCAGAGCCCGAAACCCCGGTGAAAGCCACCACTTTGTGTTTGGGAATCTCCACCGAAATGTTTTTCAGGTTGTTGGTGTGCGCGTTTCTGATGATGATTTTCTGAAAATTGTTTTCCATGTTTTTACTGTTTGGCGGTTACTTGTTCCAGGTAGTTTTCGGCCCACTCAATCTCGGCTTTGTAAAGGTATTGCGGGCGCACTGCCAGCGCCATCCGGTGTACCGGGCAGTTTCCGGCTTCGAGGTATTTCTGCAGTTCACCATAACCGGTAAGTAACTCTTTTAATTTGCGGATGTAAGCGTTTAAACTTGTAGCTTTTTGCTCGTCAGTCAGCACATTCAGGTTCGAAACGGCTAAATCGATGTCCCAGCGATGGTGGTCGAATTCCGTGAAGAGTCCCGATATTTCGCCATTCAACCTCACTTTTCCAAGGTCGGAAAGCGAGTAAACTTTTTGCGCCACGTTGTTGGTTGATTGTTTAACCTCGCAGTTTATCAGCCCTTTTTCTTCCAGTTTTTTCAGGATTTTGTACACCGACGACATGGAGATTTCAGTCCAGTAACGCATATCGCGCATCCTGATTTCGTGTTCCAGGTCGTACCCGTGCATCGGTCGTTCCGATAGCAAACCCAGCACAGCAATTTCTTTGTTTCCTAATTTTTCGCTCATGTGTTGTAATGTTACAATATTTAAATATGAGGCAAATATAGAATGATATTTTATATTGTAATGTTACAATATAAATATTTTTTGTCGATAATTATCAGATGCCGGAGGCATCAAATGTTTATAGGAAAAGTAGCAGGTTTCTGTGCGACTCCGGCTTGAGTCGAATATTTCTGGTATTGATTTTCCTCTAAATGATTATCTGATATTCTACCCCCAACCCCCTGAAGGGGGCTTTAACCCGGTAAAAATTAGTAACATCCTCTCGTTTCTCAGCCCCAAAGTCCCCTTTAGGGGATTTAGGGGTGAATTAGGAACGAATACGGATATTCATATTCTATAAACATGTAAACCCTCTGGGTTTAAAGAAGCTATTCAAATAATACTTTTACTATAAAATCTTCCCATTCACCCAACCACATTTATCCCCTTATCCGAGAGTTTTCGAAGGGAGGCGGGCGGTATTTTATTGCCCGATAAATCAACAAACTCAAGATTTTCAAGCAAAAACAACGGCGAAATATCCTGAATCCGGTTGTTGGCGAGGTTCAGTTCGCGCAGGTTGGTGAGGTATTCCAGTGAGTCGATATCGGATATCCGGTTGTCAGAAAGATTCAGCATTTCAATCAATCCAAGGTTTTCAAGATGACGCAGGTCGTCGATAAAATTGTCCGATAAATCGACGTTAACCGCATGAAGACAATACTGAATTCCATCGAGGTCATCAATGTCCGACGAGGCCATTTCAAACTCGTCAATATCTTCGAGATAATAAGCCGGAAAACTGATTTTTGTGTGTCCATACTGCCGGATTTTTATTGCCTCGTAAAAAGTAACCAACTTGTTTTTTCGGGTGTTCAGGGTTTCATTTTTAAGTTTCTGCCCTGTTTCTGACTTAACAGTAAATCCCTCGCTGTCAAAATCCCACGCATAAACCGGGGAGTAGTCAATGTCTTCAAAACTTTCGATGAGTGCCGAAATTTCTTCGAGTCTTTCGAGTTTCAGAATGTGCGAATAATTGAGCAGTGCATCAAAATTATCAGCTTCGGCCAGTTTTATGATTTCAGTTCTGTGAAATTCCCCGCGGTCAGGGTGGTACAGCAGCATGAGTTTTGAAAATCCTTTGCCATTTTCATCAATTTCAACCGGAATAAAATCACTGATGATATCAGCTATTTTCTGTAACGAGCCAAATTGTTGGTTTTTGTAATAACTCAGCAAAATCGCCGAAATTTTATTCAGATTTTCGGCTGAATAAGCTTCGAGTATATTATTTTTTAGTGTTAGAATTTCCATGTTTTTCTTTTAAGTGTGCGGCGCCCGCCTGACTTCGGGCAGGGTTTGTAACCGTCGGATTTTAGAATCGAGGTTAGAAACCGCGACACCCGTTATTTCTGCATCGCCTGTTTTTTCAACTCTTCCGGCATTTTTTCGATGGCGTAGCGAAGTGCGGTGCGCGGCATCACTGCTTTTTTGCTCATCACATATTCAAGAACGGCTTGCTGGTGAGCCTGACTGGCAGCTTTTAACATCCAGCCGTAACCTTTCTGCACAAGGTCGTCGTTGTCCATCAAAAGGGTGTCGGCAATCTCGAAAATGTCGTTCAAAAACAAACCTTTCCTGGCAGGAATAATCAACGAAACAGCGGCGGCGCGTTTAACCCATCGGTTTTCGGAGTCCGCAAATTCTTTTAGTTTCGAAATAAATTCAGGGAACATCATCACAAAATTACCAACTGTGTGGTTGCAAAGCGTGTCACACGATGCCCAATTGTTCACATAGTTTTTTATCCAGCGTTCGAAAATCTCAAAATCGCCTTTTTCAAATTGTTTGGTTAGTTTTTCAGACCACACACAGGCTACAAACGACTCTTCCAAAAAGTCCGATTGCCAAAGCTTTTCGCAAACAGCAAAAATCTCCTTTTTTGGCATGTCTTTAACTTCGTAATAAAGTTCTTTGGCAATATTCTGAACAGTAGCGGCTTTTACCCCATGAACCGTAATCTGTTCCTTAAAATAGCGCTGGCTTCCAATTCGGGTGTTTTCGTCAGCATTGGCTACAAGTGCTTGCCTGACTTTTGTGATGATTGCTTCCATTAAATTATGATTTTATATTTTTTCAATTTCCTTAAAAAACGCTTCCAGTTTTTGCCTGTCGAGTTTGCCAACCGACCGAACACCGCTGCAAAGGTCGATTCCGAATGGCTGAACTGTTTCGATGGCCTCGCGCACATTGTGGCTATTCAGTCCGCCAGCCAGGAAAACCGGCACTTTCACCTGTTCCCTGATTTGACGGCTCAGTTGCCAGTTGTGAATGCGGCCTGTTCCGCCGAGTTCCTTGATGTTGAGGTTCGGGTTGCCGCTGTCAAGTAAAATTGCATCCACCGATTCCGAAATTTCGATGGCTTCAGTAACCGAATTTTCATCCAGAACATGAATCACCTGCACCAGTTTCACACCGGGCAGTTCGTTGCGTAATGTCAGGTAATCGCGGCCTTCCAGCGCATCAACCAGTTGAATGGTGGATGTATAAACCTTTTTGTAGTGCGTAATAATATCATCTGGTTTTGTTTCGCTGGTCAGCAAAAAGGAGGACACAGCCGGAGGAACCAAGCGGACAATCCGGGCAATCAATTCGTCGGCAATAACTCCCGGACCGCTGGGCATTTTGCCTACCAATCCCAGCGCCGAAGCACCAAAATCAATCGCAGTTTTTGCTTCTTCCACACTGCTGATGCAGCATATTTTTATACGAATTTTTGTCATTCTCTATGGAATTAGTAATAAAAATCAGTTACAAATTTCCACAATTTTATCCACCCATTCAAATGCTTCCTTGCCCAACTGAAAATCGTCCTGTGTGTTTACTTCGGCTGTCATCGCAACAACCAGTTTTTTATCGGGAATAATACAGACATATTGTCCGCCGTGTCCATGCATGTAAATCATT
This sequence comes from Draconibacterium sp., assembly GCA_036735485.1. Taxonomy (GTDB): domain Bacteria; phylum Bacteroidota; class Bacteroidia; order Bacteroidales; family Prolixibacteraceae; genus Draconibacterium. The sequence goes on from DAINOH010000085.1 coordinate 11,472, forward strand.
TTACGGCTCTCGTCCTTCCACCACAAATAGCAAAACTGGAATGAGTACATATCTTCAACCCTGACCATGGTCATTTCCTTAATCCAGTTTTTACTCACAATTTCATTGCCTTTCCACATGCCGCTATCTAGAACAAGTTGCCCGAATTTTGCCATTTCGCGTGGAGTTGACATAATTCCAAATCCGCCCAGCGTAGTTCCGTCTTTGTAATCCATCCATTCCAGGTTTCTTATTTCCAGCGGGTTGAAAAGCACTTCCTTCGCCCAATCCCGCGTTTTCATTCCGCTGGTTTGCTGAATAACACACGCAACAAGCTGCGGGTCGCAATCTTTATACATGGTTTTCTGTCCGGGAGTATTGGCAAGTGAGCGGCCCAAAATAAAACCGGTAATGTTGTCGGGTAATTGCCGTAAAATATCATCCGATTGTCCCGACAAACCATCATTGCTGTAATCAATCCCCGATTTCATGGTCAGGAGTTGTTCAATGGTGATGTTCTTTTTGTCGGGGTAATTTTCCGTTTCGGGCAAATAACGCCCGATGCTGTCGTTTACCGATTCAATTAAACCCTTTTCAAGTGCAATTCCTGTAAGCAGTCCTACCACCTGTTTGGTGCAGCTCCACATCGCACGCGGGGTGGTTTGGTCGGTGTCGTCTTTTGTATAGCTTTCGGCCACCAGTTTTCCGTTTCTGAAAACAAGCAGGCTGCGGGCCTGCCAGATTTCCTGGTCGTTATGAAAATCAGTATAAATTTCTTCCAGTTTCCGGGCATCGATTCCTTCGTTTTCAGGAGACGATAAATTCCACCCGTCATTGATTTCCGTCGGTGTATATGAAACAAATGGATTCTTTAATTCATCCTCCTGAAGGCACGAACTCAGCAACGGGATTATCAGTAAAAGCAGGTACTTTTTGTTCATTTTATTGTTTTTTCGGGTTGAAAGTCAGTTTAATGTTGTGGCTAATCATCGATATTTCAGGTGTTTCAAAATATCCTGAATAATTAAAACAATAGGCCCATGTAATGCGGGAAGAAGTTTTTGGTTTCCACAATAATTCAAAATCGGTTGTATTAAATTTATTCAGGGTTGAAAACTCAAAGTCAGAATTCAGATGTTTGATGGCGTGTTTAAATCCGATGTCGTACCAGTAAGGATTGCGGTAATCGGGTTGACGCGATGTAAAACCACAAAGCGTAAACTTTAACCGCGCACTCAGCGGTTGATTCGCGATTGAAAAGTTGTAAACGCTGTTCGCCCCGAGACTGAAATTAGTAAACCAGTAATCGAAAGCCGACTGCAACTGCGGGTAAAGTGTATAATTGTATTCGAATTTCACCAGCGGACCAATTGCTAAAGTGTTTTTTCCTGAAGTACAGAAAAGATAAGAAATTTCGGCTGGTTTCAGGTAAATATCGAGTGCGGGAATGCCTTTTGAAAAAGGGATGCAAACACCGATTTCATTTTCAATACTGAGAATCCGGAAGTTTTCTGATTTGGCCCAGTAGTGGCCATATTTAATGTTAGCGCCACTAAATACCAGTCCGAAATTAGCGCTTTCCTTTATCTGTTTAAATCCTGTAACCAGGTGGGAATTGCTGATGGTTTCCTTGTCGCGGGCAGTTGAATGCAACACGAACAGCAGAATGGTAAAAAGAAGAATTGTTGTTTTCATAACTTTTCGACAGAGATTTATCCAAAAATATTCCCGTTTAACTGTTTTTCGGAATAATTGATACTGAATGGCCTAAATAGGGTTCTCAATGACATATTTTTGAGTATAAATCTTATTATTTGCTGTTATTCAGCCTGTAAGCAAATAATTTCAGTGATATATTTTCAGGCAATTTATACAACAGCTTTCAGAAAATCGCCATCCACAATCAGCAGTTTTACCCCATTTTTACTGAACGAACGGTGTTCACTGGCATCGTCGGTAACAATATAAGTCATTCCGGGCGTGAGTATGTTGGTTTCGCCGGTTTTGAGCTGGTTTTCAACTTCGCCTTCGAGGCAATGCACAATGTGGCCTTTGCTGCACCAATGGTCGGCAAGGTAGCCGCGCGAATATTCAACCATCCGCACACGCAAACCTTCGAATTGCAAGGTTTTCCAGAATGCAGAACCGGATTCTCCTTTGTGTTCTGTGGCTGGTAATTCCGACCAGTTGGTTACAAAAAATGGGATTGGATTCATGTTCTTTATTTAAGTATCATTTCGAACTGGTTGACAAAGTTGCCAAACTCTAGTTTTTGCATTACTTCAGCCAGGTAGTTGTTCTCTTCCACATTCAGAAAAATTAGTTTTTCGCTTTTGGTGTGTTTTGCGAGTTCGGCAATAAGATGTGCTTCCAATCCCCAGTTTTTCCATTCTTCCAGAATGCCAATTTGCGGAATATCGCCCTTGGTTTTGTGTACATATCCATAACAAAGTACACGGCTGGTGCAGGAGAGCGAAACAAGCGTGTAATTTTCCTTTACATTGATAATCGATTGGATTTCGTTTTGCCAGGTGGGCGTGAAAAGGTTATATTTTTCTTCATTTTCAACAACTGTTGCCGGATTGACAACTGAAACTCCAAATCCACGGTCGGGAACCGGACGAAGTTTTTGCTTTTCAATCTCAAAACATTGCAATTTCCGGGTTTTTGCAAATCCGTATTTTTCGTACAGATTAATGGCCGGAGTGTTGTTTTCAAGCACTTCGAGTACAAAACGGCTGACACCTTTTTCTTTCACCAATTGTAAAAGTTCTTTCAGCATCATTTCACCAATTCCTTTGCGCTGATATGCTTTAATCACACCGGTGCCGCCGTCGTAGCAGGTTTTTACGCCATCTTTTTCACGGTACCCGGTTAAAATAAAGCCGACCAGTTTTTCGGCGTCAAAACAACCCACCGACCAGTCGGGGTTGAGGTCGCGGGTGACCATCATTTCGCGCAGTTTTTCAACGGGCATGTCAATGGGTACTTCATATTCCGAAAAAGCGTCGATAAAAGCTTCGTGAATCGTTTCTACCGAAGTTTCGGAAAGTGTTTTTATTTGTAAGTTGTTCATTATAAAACTTTTTTAATTATTCAGAATTTGTTTTTTATTAGCAAATTGATTCTCCATCTTAACCCCAACCCTAAAGGGAGCAAGGAAAATCAAATTGCAATTGTAAACAGCCGTTCTGCAATAACGGATAGCTTATCAGAATTAAAAATCAATGCACAATTCATAATACTTTTTTAACTCTGGGTATTAGTCGCAATAAATAGGAAAATCCAAAACAAAGCACAGTTGCCAGCAGGCAAACAGCCAGAAATTTTGTAAATGGCGGTGCCGGCACAGGTTCAAGCAAAATGGTTGTTGCAACCACTAATACCGGGTGAATTATATAGGCGGAATAACTGTTTAAAGAAAGCACCGACACCAAACGGTTTTCACGGTTCTGGTATTTTCTGGCAGCAAGTGTAAAAAACAGGCAGAATCCGGTACAAACGATGGCTTCCCAGGTTGTTAAAACAAACGACCTGAGATGAAATCCACCAATGAATTCATTCATCAGGGCAGGTTCCCTGATAATGGACAACCACGCAAAAATTACCACCGGAATAACCAGAACGGCCAAAAAAAACCATCCTGCTGCGGTTTTAACTGACATTTTTTCGAGCCAGTTTTTGCGGCGGGCAACAATGCCCAGCAGGTAGAATGCAGTGTAAAGTGTAAAATACCCAAACTGTAAACCCATGAAATTTTTTCCGCCAATCGGGTAAATAATTCTTACCAAAAAAGCAATTACCGCCATTGCTGCCACAAACCAAACGATGTGCCTGTTTTGCGGAGCAGTGTCTGTAAAAATGAATGAAATTTTGGGTTTCAGATATTTCCTGTACAAAGCATAAAATGTTTCGAATACCAGCAGCGAAAACACAAACCACAGATGCGATGTATTGGGATATTTGATGTTGCTGGTGATAATATACTGCACAAGGCCTCCGGGATTAAATCCCCTGTGCACATCGATAAAATAAAGCAAGGTTGGATTAACAAACGTGCAATAAATAACGAGCGGAATCCCCAGACGGACAAACCGGTTTTTGAGAAATACCGCAAATCCTTTTTTGTCGTACGAACCGGGCATAAAATACGCCGAGATAAAGAAAAACAGGCTCATAAAAAATGCCTGGTTAATGGTCAGCATCACCGATAGCGCGAGTTGCGGCCAGCCTGCGATGATTTCGGGCGTAATGTAACACCAGCCGCCCGAAGCACCATACCCGATTGCTGTATGATGTATGATTACCAGGATGGTAAGCACCACCCGCAGGTAATCGATGTAGTGTTCACGCTTCATGAGGCCTTTTCCCTAAAAACCAGATGATGCAACCCACCCGTGTTCTGTATTCAACATATTGTTTTCCAAAAACCTTCAGCAATTGCACCTCTTCCTCTTTTACAAATATCAGTGTGGCAATGCACATTACAGCCGCCGAAAGTAAAAACAGCCAGTTGTTCAGAATCAGCCAGAGCGATGGCAGAATAAACAAAATCCAGCACGAATAAATGGGGTTGCGCGAGAAAGCGTACATTCCGTTTTGTAACAGGTTTCCTTTTGGAAAGTTGCGCGAGAATTGAACAATCGACGAAACGAAAAGTACAAAGCCCAGAAGAAGCCAAATCCATCCGGCAGTTTTTACCGCCGGGTTGTTAATGAGCGGCATTTTGAAATACGCTGCTACCCATATTTCTGAAACGATTGCAGCTAATAAAAACGGAGAAGTGCGTAACATAATCCGTGGTCCAACACCACGGGCATCCAAACCCGATGCTGAAGTAAAAAATTGGTTCATGGATTTAATTTTTAGGATGAATTTTGGTTGCTGATTTTAATTTTGCGCAAACGCCGATTCATAATCCGGCATTTTATTGCGCGAAGTTGCCCGTGTTGATTTGCTAATTTTCTTCTGAAGTTTAATGTCACCGATTTCATTTTTCACAACATTCTTTTTTACAATCACATTATAAACACGGTAGTTATTGTATCCGTCGAGACTAATGTCGAGAATGTAATCTCCGGGTTCGAGCATGGTAAGTGTAAATATGCCTTTGTTGTTGGTAAGCGTTCCAACCACCAGCTTCTTTCCGTCGGAAGTATAAAGGTCGATGGATACAGATTGAAGCGGATTACCGGTTGTACTATCAACAATCCGTCCGCAAATCTGTCCTTTTTCCGCAATATTGATGCTGCCCATGGCTTTTGAGGCAGTGGTGAGTAACAACATAAGTGTTGTACAAACCAAAATGGCAATGGTTAATGTTTTCATGACTTTGTTTTCTGTTTCTTGTTTTCTGACCTACCAAATTTCAATAATTAAAATGAAGTGCGCCAAATTTTTCAGGTGAACGGGCGATTTTTAAAGACGAATGACGAAGAGGGGTGATTGGGTAAATGGGTGAGTGGGTAATTGAGTCAATGGGTGAATGAGGAATTGGGTTACTGGTTGCGAGTTGCAGGTGGTCAGTTTTTATACAATGTCATTACAAATCTTTGCGCCCTTTGCGAATTCATTGCGTTCTCTGCGTTAAAAAAAGTTTCAGATTGCGTGTTACAGGTTACATGTTTTTGAATATGAAATCAATAGTTGGCCGATATACCAGATTCTCGTTTCAGCAGACTTTCCCCAGAAACTGAACATATTTTTCAAACTCTTTTTCCACCTGTTTTTGAATGGCTTTGCCTGGGTTATCAAAATATCCGGTTTCAAGGATTGCTTTATCTTTTTTGATTGTGCGTTTCCAGACACCAATTACCTGGCCGTTGTGAACGATTGCGGGCCTGAAAAATCCGTTGTTGGAAACTGTTTTCAGGTGATTTTCAAAAGTAAGTGTTGCTGCCCTGTTTTTGTAGCTGATGATAAACTCATCGTAGGCCGGCAATAAATAAATCGCCTTATTTTCAGTGTTAGGAACTGAAAATTCCGGATGAAACCAATAAGTTTCCCCATCAACTACTTCGCCAATAAAATCTTGTTTTATTGCTTCGATAGCCTGCCTGCACGTTTTTACCGGTAATCCCGACCACCAGACAAAATCGGACAGCGCAGCCGGTCCGTGACTGGTAAAATACCTGCATGCCAGTTCTGCCGAAGCTTCTTCGTGCTTCAACTGTTTTTTTACTGGCACTCTTTCGGAGAGCAAAGCATAAGTTTGTTTTCCGGCTTGGGTGGGGCCGCTGCCTATGATTTCGTCAATTTCGGCACGCATCAGAATATGCGAAACACGGTTATTGTCGTTGCTGAAACCAGCGTCAGCCAATCGTTTTGCAAGTTCTTCGCGGGGCAGAAAATTACCGTCGCGAAGCCATTTTTCAAACAAGTTGTTACAATGCGAAATTGTGTTATCTGTTAGTCCAAGTTCCCGATCGCGCGAGCGGGCCGCTGTTTTTATTTGCGGTGCCGAAAGTTCCAGCATCCAGTAAACATCTTCTGCCGAAACCAGGTGCCACGTCGGCCGCAAAACATGGGTGCGGATGATTTCGCCGCTGTCGATGGCCGCTTCCACCGACTTTACGGTTGAACCCTGCAACCGCAAACCCAGCGCCCATTTCGACGCCGGAAAATCCTGCGCCTGAACAGCGCCCATCCAGTAAACAAGTTCTTGGGCAGTTGTCAGCTTTGAATCGGAAATTTGCTGGGTTGCCAGCCGTGCCTGAGCTATGTTGTTTTTATTCATTGGTTTCTGTGCCGATGTAATTTGGTTATTCATGCGTAACAAGATAGAAAATGTTTTACGAAACCCTATTCAGAAATAAGTTATTAAAACAAATCAGTTTTATTTCTGGTTTTTTTAGGGAAAATTTGTTTTGTAATCCTTGTTTTAATACCAAATTAAGAAACACCTCGTTTTTGTTATTCAGAAAGGTATTTCAGCCATTCATAAACTAAATTTTCTTATCGAAAGGATTCTACATGAATTTTATAGAAAATATCCGGCACTGCGCAGTACAGTTTGAAAACCGGATTTATTCATGAAAACAGAATATTATAGATGAGAAAACAGTTTTATTTCAAAAATCTGCCTGCAAAGGTGTTGTTATTTATTATCCTTTTATCCATCGGTAATCCGAATCTGTCGGCACAGAAAGATTCAATCCAAAGTGACAGGAAAAAGAATTATTTCAGTATTTCGGCAAGTTACCAACCCGGAACAATTATGCCCACCACCGATTTTGTAAAAGGCGACAACCTGGCCGGACACCCACTTGAAAAGTACGAAAACTATTCGGTGAAAATGCTGTGGCAAAATCCAGGTTACACCGACTGGCAAAAGGTTTTCAGGGTTCCGTATTATGGCGCGGGTGTTTCGCTCGGGAATTTTTTCAACCCCGAAGAAATTGGTTATCCCGTTTCGGTTTATGGAATTCTGGGAATCCCGGTTTTCAGGGTGAAAAAGTTTGAATTGTACTCCGAAATGCAGTTTGGCGTGGCGTTTAACTGGGAAAAATACGATTCAATCACTAACCCGAAAAACAAGGTGATTGGCGGTGGAATGACGGTTCACCTCAATCTCGGACTGAATGCTTTTTACCCGGTTACTAAAAATCTTGACCTCGGTGCGGGTGTCAGTTTTATTCATTTTTCGAACGGCGGTTTTGAGCGCCCCAACAACGGATTCAACATTTACGCGCCATCGGTTGAAATGAAATATCATTTTGGCGGAAAACCCGATTCAAAAAAGGTTGCAAGAGCCGGAAAACTGGAGCGTTCGGATGAACTGTTCCTGATGCTTGGCTACGGCGACCACCAGTTGATAGAACATGAACTTGACACCAACTATTTTGCAGTGGGCGGAATCAGCGCCATTTATTTTAACCGCTTTTCCAATGCAGCACGAATCGGATTGGGAACCGACATCAACTACTGGTGGGGGCTCAATGCCAATCCCGACGGAACTCCCGGTCCATATTCGTTTGAAAATATGACGGTTGGTTTGATTCTTCAACCCGAAGTAATCGTTGGGAGATTGTCGCTGGTAAGCGGTTTTGGAATTTATGCACGGCACCGGAACTATGGAAACTTTAAGCAAACTTACCAGCGGCTGGGCGTGCGGTTTGATGTGTATAAAACCTTTTTTGCGGGTATCAATGTCAGAGCCAAAAATTTTACTGAAGCCGAGTTTCTTGAATTCAATTTTGGCTACCGGTTGAAGTGGGTGAGGGGAGAGTGATTCCGGGTTGCGCCCGCCTGAACGAATTCATTCGGGCAGGGGTTACGAGTTACGAGTTGTCGTGGTTGTCGTGTTGTCGTTGTTACGGGTTGCGGGTTTTTCTTTGCGGTTAAAGGGTTTCCGGTTTTTACCTCAGAGTTTGCAAATAATTCGGAGAGTACGCAAAGATTTCAAGAAACTGTTTTCGTTTAAAGCCTTTTTAAATCTGTGAAAATCTGCGCAATCTGTGGTAAATGTTTGGGTTATGGGTTACACCAGTTACAAATATCAATATCCTATCAAGTATCCAGTATCCACTTTGATTAATTTTTAAAAGGATTCTGAACTGCTTAGTAAGTCAGAAAGTAATTTTACGTTCTGTCCAGCCGGTAGCAGTTTTTTCATTCAACAACAGACCTTCATCGTGGCTGTTTAATTGTGCTACCAATTCGCCGTTGCTATTCCAGAATGCACTTTTTCCGGCAGCGGCAGTTCCATGCGACTGTCCGGTAAAGTTTGACATCAGCACATTCAGTGAATGTTTTTTGGCGTAGTCTGATAACAGGTGATAAGCTTCGGGAATGCCCCGGGGTGTGAAAAAAATGGAAGCGAGGTAAATAGTTGCTCCCATCTTTGCTGCATTTCCGGCATGTTCAGGGTGGTCGATATCGGCACAAATGGCAAACGATATTCTTTCATTCTCCAATTCAATCACCGGATTGTATCCAAAAGAGGAAGCAAAGAAATCAGCCTCGGTGGAATGCAGAAACTGTTTGGTATAAACTTCAACCGCCCGGTGAGGCTGAAAAATAAGCGAGCCGATGTAAAGATTTTCATTCAGCAAAACAGGCGCACCTGCCACAACAATGATGTTATTTCCATATGACAAATGCTGAAGCCCGGAAAGTCTTGTGTCATCGGGTTTCAATGCCATTTCATCTGCATGTTCTGTTTCGTAGCCCGTTATCGACATTTCAGGAAAAATAATCAAACAGGCGCCATTTTGTGCTGCCAGTTTTATCAGCCGGAAATGGTCACTGAGATTCGCCTGTGAATCGAACCGTTTGGGTTTTGTTTGAGCCGCTGCAATAATCATTTTTTATTTTAACGTGAGTTCGACCTAAGCGAAATTAGCAATTTGTTTATTGTCAATAATAT
>DAINOH010000086.1:0-20701 GCA_036735485.1 Draconibacterium sp.
TAACTAATTAAAATGCAATGAAAAATTTGACAAACTTTTTTTTACTGACAGTCCTGGTTTTTGGGTTGGCGTGTACCTCAAAAACAAACCAGAATCAAAATCCGGTGGTGAAAACCACTTCAGGTGATGTATCGGGTAGTATCGAGGATAGCATCTTTACTTTCAAAGGTATTCCATATGCCAAAGCCGAAAGGTTTATGCCTCCGCAGGACCCTGATGCCTGGGAAGGAATTCTGGCGTGCACGGATTTTGGCAAGGTAGCCAGACAAATAGTGGCCTGGATTCCGGATTCCACCCAGGACGAAAAAACATTGTTTAGTGTTAATGTGTGGACACAGGGAATCAACGATGGAAAAAAACGCCCGGTAATGCTCTGGCTGCATGGAGGTGGTTTCCATGTGGGCAGCAGCAACGATCCGATGACTTATGGCAAAGCACTGGCCAAAAAGGGAGATATTGTGATGGTATCGGTCAATCACCGACTGAACATTCTCGGTTTTCTTGATTTATCGGCCTTTGACCCGAAGTACGCACAATCGGCCAACGTGGGCATGCTCGACATTGTAAAAGCGTTGGAGTGGATTAGTAAAAACATTGAAAGTTTCGGGGGCAACCCTGCTGATGTGACCATTTGTGGCGAATCGGGAGGTGGCGGAAAAGTAGGTACACTCATGTGCATGCCATCGGCGCAGGTTTTGTTTCATAAAGCAATTATCCAAAGTGGCACCCTGCTGAATACAATGACCAAAGAGAAATCGCAGGCACTGGCTTTGGCCGTACTCGAAAATCTAGGACTTTCGCCCAATGATGCCGCTCAACTCGATACTGTTTCCTATGCACGACTGGTAAAAGCCGGAAACGATGCAATACTCAGAATTTCGGGGCCGAGAAAACCCGGGTCTCCCACCATGTTTGGTTTCGCACCTTCGGCCGACGGCGTTGTTTTGTTACAGCAACCTTTCAGTCCCGGATTTGCCGCTATTTCCAAAGATATTCCCCTGATGATCGGCTCGACACTCAACGAACTGATGAAAACTTATTACGGCGAAAAAGCCATGACTTTGGAACAGGCAAAAGACAGCCTGGCAAAAGATTACGGCGACAAAACCAACCAATATGTTGAGCTGTTCGCAAAGGCATATCCTGATTATACACCGCAGGATCTTCTTTCTGTTGACAAGGTTTTCAGGCCTTTTACAATACGGACCGCTGATGCGTGGGCTGCTGAATCAAATGCCCCGGTTTATGTTTATTTTCTGGCATGGAAAAGTCAGGTGGACAATGCCTCAAAAGGTTCGTTTCATGGGTTGGATATTCCACTGGCATTTAACAACGTTGATTTGAGGCCCGACTGGACCGGCAATACAGAAGAAGCCTGGAAACTGGCGGATAAAATGAGCGCTGCCTGGATCAACTTCGTCAAAACAGGCAACCCGAACGTAGAGGACATTTTACCGGTTTGGGAGCCTTACACCCGGGAAAATGGCGCAACCATGTATTTTGATAATGAGTGCAGCATTGTCAACAACCACGACAGGGAATTGATGAATTTCATCCAGCCTCTTGAATAAGTAATGAGAAGGATATAACGACATATTTTTATTTCCTCACGGGCTGGCGCGGTTGCAAAACCGTGTCATGCCCCGCAGGGGCATAGAATTTTTTGCATTTTCAAAGCAGGACTCAGGTTGAAACCTGAAGTTTGGGATATTCCAACGAGGGAAATTCAATACGGAAAAATTATCAGCGGTTAGGTTAAATTGCGGAAAAAGATTGCAGCATAAATAATTATGACTATTTTTGATAGTATCATATGATAGTATCAGGATTGTAAACCATGAAACCACCCTACGAAATAACAGGTAAAATATTAAACCTGATTGCTTCTGTTTCAGAAAAAATTGGTGAAGTAAATGCTGCTCATTTAAATAAACCGCCAACAGAATTAAGAAGAAAAAACCGGATAAAAACAATTCAGTCTTCGCTTGAAATTGAAGGAAACACTTTAACAGTTGAGCAAATTACCGACTTACTTGATGACAAAAGAATTCTTGCTCCCCAAAAAGACATTCTGGAAGTTAAAAATGCCATTCAGGTTTATAATCAACTCGATAAGTTTAAAGTCTGTGAATTAAAATCGTTGTGTAAAGCACATGAGATTTTGATGAAGGACTTAATTGAAAATCCGGGAAAACTTCGAACCACCTCAGTCGGAATTGTTAAAGGAGGCGATATCGCTCATATTGCTCCTCCCGGAGAAATGGTTTATTCTTTAATGACTGATTTATTTAATTATCTGAAAAACGATGATGATTTAGTGCTCCTGAAAAGTTGTGTATTTCATTACGAATTTGAATTTATTCACCCGTTTACTGATGGAAATGGCAGAATGGGACGACTTTGGCAGACCATGATTCTGAAAGAACATTCTCCTGTTTTTGAATTTCTTCCGATAGAAACGCTGGTAAAATCAAGACAACAGGAATATTACAATGTGCTTGGAAAATCAGACAAACAGGGAAACTCCACCGCCTTTATTGAATTTATGCTCGAAATAATAAAAGATGCACTGGAAGAATTGTTAAAAGTTCAGAATATCAGTTTGACAAACAATGACCGGATTTTGAATTTTAAGGAAATCATTGGGAAACAGGAATTTTCAAGACAGGATTATTTACGGGCATTTAAAAATATATCGCAGGCAACTGCGAGCCGGGACTTAAAAGTTGCTGCTGACGATGGAATAATTGAAAAACAAGGGGACAAAAGAACAACAAAATATAAATACAAATAAAAAGGCAAACCTTACAATTGAGTAATATGAATGAGATAATGTCATATTCCTTTTTTGTTTACGCCTATCCCGAAGCTTCGGGACCCTAAAGGGGACTTAGCTCATTGATAGACAGTTGTAAAGGTCACAACCAAAGCCCCTTTAGGGCCTGTCTGCCGAACAGGCAGGGTTTGGGGTGGAAAAACACGACAATATATAGTTCTCATAACTTAAGTGTTCCGGTAACCTGCAAGTCCAAGCCTGAACCCTCGTAAAACCGGTATTAACGAAACCCGGGATTGGAGAGATTGGTGGGGTTCAATAGAAAAAAACAATGAAGTTTTACAGCAGTTTTAAATATTCCTGCCGCCGATTAATTTGGGTCAGTTTCCCAGGTTAATTCCCGCATTGCTGTTTATTCTTTACCCAAAGACATACATTTTGTTCAATACTTTTTTATTTTCGTGACAAATAAACCAGGCATGAGCCAAAAACCTTAGCGCAATCAATCACGGCATACCGTAAGTGAGTGTGCAAAAAGTAAAATAAGACACAAATTCAGAAACTGCTTTTCCCCGGTAAATGACTGGTTTAAAAAGTTGTAAATAATAAATTATGAATCAAATTAAACATGAAAAGAAACCTTTTAGTGCTGTTTATCAGCAGCGTTTTACTCAGCAGTTGTTCCTCGTTTTTTCAGTTGGTGAATGTCAGTCCGTCATCCAAAATGGAGGAAATATCATTCACCCGTGAACCTGCCAATCCAAAGTACCGGTTTTTTTATGCCGACACGGTCAACAACGATTATTTAAGAAAACTGAGAAACGACTACCAGTTGGAACAGTTGGTAATCGGCTGCAAAGCTGATACGGGTAAAATTCTGGATGTTCTGAACTGGACGAGCCAACAGTGGGAGCACAACGGCAGCAACACCCCGACAAAATCAGACGCTTTGACGATTCTGAAAGAGGCACAGGAAGGAAAGCAGTTCAGGTGTGTGGAGTACGGCATTGTGGCAAACACGGCGTTGAACAGTCTGGGCATCCGGGCGCGCACGCTGGGACTGAAAACCAGGGATGTTGAAAAAGTGAAGCGGGGCGCGGGCCACGTTGTGGCAGAAGTGTATTCAAAAGACCTGGGCAAATGGATATATATCGACCCCCAGTTTAACATCATGCCGGTTTTAAACGGAAATCCGTTAAACGCCGTTGAATTTCAGCAGGCGATTTACAGCGGGGATGCCGGTTTGAAACTGATCAACAAACAGGGAGAAATCGGAGAAACAGATGCGGAGAATTACATTAAATGGGTCGGGAAGTATTTACACTATTTCGATATCCTGTTCGATCAGCAAAATCTGAACAGCGAAAAATACCAGTCCGTAAACGGCAAGACCAAACTGATGCTGGTACCTGCCGGCAGCACAGAGCCGGATGTTTTCCAGCGGAAATATCCCATTACTTACTGTCATTATACCCACTCTTTGAACGACTTCTACCAAAAACCGGAATAAAAATAAAATAACAGAAACATGGGAGGGGAGGGTGCACTCCGCAACTTTCTGTTACCGGCATCCGTTTTGTGATAGATGTTTGTAAATTGTGATTTCGATATTTTTTGCAGAATTTGATTCACTCACACCCTGCCCGATTAAGCTTGTCAGGCGGGCAAGTCACCTGCGGTGTCTTCACCCCTCTCTCACAGAGAGAGGGGCAGAGTTTTCCCGATGTAAATCGGTAAAACCCGGGGTGAGTGAGAGAAAACAGACATATTATCGTTTTTATTATTGGTATAAAATTAAAATTCTAGGATATGGCAACAATTTTTAAGTCTGAACAAAGAGATTTTCAGGAGAGTGCAAATAAGATTGATCCTTTCAGGATTTTCACGGATGTTTCGCGCGTTAAAAAAGGCATCAATCCCGAGAACCTGATTTTTGATTTGAGACAGCTCAATCCCGGTCAGTATTCGGTGCCCTACCATTTTCACTGGTATGCTGAGGAATTGTTTCTGATTTTGTCGGGCTCCGCAACCTTGCGTACACCTGCCGGACTTGAAATCCTGAACAGTGGCGACCTGGTGTTTTTTGAGAAAGGAGAAACCGGCGCACATCAGCTCTATAATCACGCGCAGGAACCATGTGTTTATCTCGATATCAGAACTTACCTCGGTTTTGACGTTGCTGAATATCCTGATTCGGATAAAATACTGATTGCCCCGTCTTTTGAAATTTTTAATAAAAAGAACCAGGCAAAATATTTTGATGGCGAGACAGAAATTAAAGAGAAGTGGAACGAAATAGAAAATCAGGGAGCATAATATTTCAGCATAATTCAGTTGATTAAAAGCATTGATGAAGCATTCTGTAATATTTTTCGCTGATAAACTCAATTTTTAAAACATGAAACAGACTGTTTTGAAGATTAAGAAAGTGACACCGGAAGAAACGAATGAGATATTTCCGGTATTGCTGCAACAGGAGGACAGAAGCTACCTGGTGGATTGCGGTTATGAAGAAACAGCCGGTGCGCTTGAGTTGGAACTGGATAATTGGGGTATTGCCCTGAAAGATTTAACCGGTATTATCATCACCCATGATGATTATGATCATTTAGGCGGGTTGAAACGATTAAAACAGGCAAATCAGCATTTAAAAATCTGTTGTGGCGAACTTGAAACGGATTCGGTTTCGGGACTGGTAAAGTCGGAAAGGCTGATTCAGGCTGAAACATCACTGGAGAGCATTCCTCCTGAATACAGAAATTGGGCAGAGAATTTTATCCATCAGTTAAAAAAAGTGCAGCGTTTCGGGGTTGACAAAGGTTTTGCCGATCAGGAGATATTTGAGCAGGAAATTCTTGTTGTTCACACTCCGGGGCATACCAAAGGGCATATCTCCCTATATCTGATAAACGAAATGACTTTAATAGCAGGCGATGCACTGGTAATTGAAGACGGGCGGTTTAACATTGCCAATCCTGATTTTACCCTGGATCTGGAAACTGCCGTAAAATCGGTGGAAAAGATCCGGAAACTCAGTCCCCGTAAAATTATCTGTTATCACGGGGGTGTTATGACCCAAAATATTGATAAGGAACTGGAGGCATTAATTGTACGGTATCAAAATCTGAGCTGATCATTTTTCCAGTACGGGCATTTGCATTTCGTGTTTTTTTTTGCTGCCAACCTCGTTAGTTTTGTATCGATAGTTTTTGATTTTAATGAATGAAGTATTGCTTAATTAATTAAATTTTATCTTTGCAGTCAATTTTTTAGTCTATGAACAGAATTGGTGAAAGAATCAAAAAGCGGAGAGAACAATTTAAAATGCAGCTCAATGAGTTGGCCGAGAAGGTTGGTATTAGTCCGAGCGCCCTCTCACAGATCGAAAAATCCAAGTCGTTTCCATCAATTATCACCCTCAAAACCATTGCTGAAAAACTCCATACAACAGTGGGTGAGTTAATTGGCGAAAATGAATCACTGGCCAACAATCCGGTTGTGTACAAACCTGATATTAAATTTATTCACCAGAATAAGTCAGGAACCCTGTTTTATCTGCTTTCTCACCACGACACCAATAAACTGATGGATACATACCTGGTGCGTTTTTCAAAGGCATCGGCCATCGATGGTTTTTTTGTCAATGCATTCGGGCAGGTTTTCTCCTATGTTCTTTCGGGCGAAATCCGGTTTGACCTGGATGGGAAAAGCTATGTTTTAAAACCCGGCGATAACATCTACTTTAATGCAAAATCGCAGTTTAATGCCATTAATTTCAGCGATGGTATCAGTGAAATAATCTGGGTACAATCACCATTGGCGTTAATTAATACTTAACAAATAAAGTAATACTTTATCTTTTTACTGAAAAGGGTTATATTTGCCACTGTTATAATTCAGAAAATGGCAAAATACCACACTTTGTTTCCAGTCAAAAACAGGAATATTACTGATGATTCAGATAATGTCCTGTTTTTAACGGATGTAAGTTTTGATCAGTTTGCAAACCGTGCTGTTAACCAGGAAAAGTGGTATTTTCCTTTTCCAATTTATTTAGCTGAACTTCACATTGCATACAAAGAAGATTCACAACCCGGTTTTAATAATCTTGCAGGCATTTTAAGCGGTATATCGCAGAAACCTGGTATTATTTTCAGCAGTTCTTTTACCGATACCAGAAATAAAATAGCTGAAATTGACGGAAAATTTATCAAAACCGGAAACAATCCTGAACGCATCCTGACATTCTTGAATGTAAATCAACATAAGGAATTTTTAACGTAAAAAACAATCTGATCATGGACAATTTGTTGACTGTATTAAAGAAAAAGAATATTAACCTGCCCGGTAATATTTCAGATTTGTTAACCGTGTGTAAAAGCTACACAGTTTTTAACACAACCGGAGAACTGGCCGAAGCTGCCACCAACGGAAAAGAAAACGCCGAATTTGAAGTGGCCTATGATGTGCCCGGCAAAGGAAGATATGTGGAGGCCGTTGTTCAACAGGTAAAAAATGGCATTTCGGCCAACTACACCGAAGCTTACATGCGCAGGAGAGACCCGGGCACCATGGTGATTGCCGATAATAAACCGACCGATAAAAAGCGTTTTGCTGAAAAATATGGTTACGAATTCTCCGGTTTGCAGGCCGAAACCTTTGACTGGCTCAGCAAACAGGATCTGGCAGTTTTCTTTTATTTTGCCGGAAGGGAGAATATCGGTTCACTGGGAATTGCCATTGCCCCTGCCAACGCTGCTTTCTTTGCGTTGGGACTTTCGATGTTACAGGAAATGGTGGCCGTTGATGAACTAAAAGAAAACGCCGAACTGAAATCTGTCATTTTTGTGGCACCGGTTTTCCGGCATACCCATTTTAACGGAAAACAGGTGGTGGTTCACAACCGCACCGATCTGATCCATGAACTTTATTCCTATAATTTATATCCGGGGCCCAGCGCCAAAAAGGGCCTTTACGGAGTGATGCTCACCCAGGCTGAAAAGGAAGACTGGATTATTGCGCATTGTTCTGCTGTTCAATCCATCAGTCCGTATGACAATTTAACGACTTTTATGCACGAAGGCGCCAGCGGTGGTGGAAAAAGCGAGATGCACCAGCATATTCTCAGGGAGCCTGACGGCCGGGTTCTGTTAGGTCGCAACAAACTTACAGCCGAGGAACGTTTTATTACCATACCCCGTTTTTGTACTTTTAATTCGGTGGCCGACGACATGGCTTTCTGCCACCCTTCGGTTCAGAAAAAGGATGGTAAACTCAGGATTATCGATGCTGAAAATGCCTGGTTTATCAGGGTTGACAGTGTGAAACAATATGGCGACGATCCTTTTCTGGAGAAAAACACCATCAATCCGAAATCGCCTTTGTTGTTTCTGAATATTGAAACACAGCCGGGTGCCACCGCATTAATCTGGAATCATATTCAGGATGAACCCGGAAAATCCTGTCCGAATCCGCGGGTGATATTACCGCGGAAATCGGTGCCCAATGTGGTGAACCGGCCTGTTTCGGTTGACATCAGGAGTTTTGGAATCCGTACACCCGTTTGTACCAAAGAAAATCCATCGTATGGCATCATCGGGTTGTTTCATGTTTTGCCGCCTGCTTTGGCCTGGTTGTGGAGACTGGTGGCTCCCCGCGGGCACAACAATCCGAGCATCGTCAGTACGGGAGGTATGGAAAGCGAAGGTGTTGGTTCTTACTGGCCTTTTGCCACCGGAAAACGGGTGCCTCACGCCAATATGCTGCTGAAACAAATTATCGATACACCCAGAACCACTTTTACTTTGGTTCCCAATCAGAACATCGGTGTTTGGGAAGTCGCTTTTAAACCGCAGCTTTTAATGCGCGAATATCTTACACGCCGCGGTGCTGCCCGCCTCAGAATCGACCAGTATCAGCCCGCCCGTTGCCCGTTGCTGGGTTATGAACTGAATTACCTTACACTCGAAGGTTCAAAAATCCCGTCCCGGTTTTTAAAGGTTTATAACCAGCCCGAAATCGGATTCGAGGGGTATGATGCCGGTGCCGATCTTCTGCGTGACTTTTTCAGAAGCGAATTGCAGAAATATTTAAAGGAAGATTTGCTGCATACCGGACGACGTATTATTGATGCCTGCCTGTCGAATGCCACAATTGAAGAATACAACAGCATTATTCCGATGAGTTATGAGTACGAATATTCATTTCATAAAATAGAAGACTATGAGCAAAGTAGTGATAATAATGGGTTCTAAAGCCGACCTCGACTGGGCGGATCAGATCAGCAGTGTTTTGGGCAGGTTTGAAATAGAAACAATAACCAGGATTGCCTCGGCGCATAAAGTGCCTTTAAAATGTTACAACCTGATTAAAGAGTATGAAAAGGAAAACGTGGTTTTTATCACCATTGCCGGCATGAGCAACGCGTTAAGCGGATTTACTGATGCCCAGACCCATTGTCCGGTGATTGCCTGTCCGCCTTACAGCGATAAATTTGCCGGAGCCGATTTGTATTCGAGCATCCGGATGCCGTCGGGTGTGGCTCCGTTAACCATTCTGAGCCCCGAAAATGCGGCACTGGCAGCAGCCAAGATTTTTGGATTGGCCAACCCTGACATTCAAAAACGGGTGGCTGATTACCAGGAAAAGAAACGAAAAGAACTGGAGGAAGCAGATAACAACCTGGTAAATGGCAGATAACAACATTCATGAGGCTGCGTTAATAATTAATAATGGCGGTTTGGTGGCATTTCCCACCGAAACGGTTTATGGGTTGGGTGCCAATGCGCTCAACCCATTTGCTGTGGCAAAAATATTTGAACTCAAGGAAAGGCCGTCGTTCGACCCGCTGATTGTGCACATTGCCTCGTTCGACGATCTTGCCCGATTGACTGAAAACATCAGTGAAGATGCAATGCAACTGGCAAAGCATTTCTGGCCGGGGCCTTTGACCCTTGTTTTACCCAAAAGCGAGATTGTTCCCGATATTGTTACATCGGGGCTGCAAACGGTGGGTATCCGGATGCCGGACAACCCGGTTGCCCTTGACCTGATTAAAGAATCAGGCTGTCCCATTGCAGCGCCCAGCGCCAATAAATTCGGGCAACTCAGCCCGGTCAGCGCATCGCACGTAAAAAAACAACTGCCCGGTGTTGATTATGTTCTCGACGGTGGAAAAACATCCGTGGGCATTGAATCGACCATTGTTGCCATCGACGGAAACCAGTGCCAGCTTTTGCGTCCGGGGTTTATTACGCTGGATGATATTGAAAAAGCAATGCCCGGTACCTTTGTTTTCAACGTTTCAAAACCGGATAAACTGGTAGCGCCTGGGTTGTTAAAAAGCCACTATTCGCCCAAAAAACCGCTGTACATTTTAACTGAAACCTATAATGAACTGCCGGAGTTCTCGGGTTTGATTTTACACAGTAAAAAGAATAATGGTCAAAAAACGGCCAGCCTGTTTTATACTTCACAAACCGGCAACAAAATTGAGATTGCCGCCAATTTGTTTGCCGCGCTGCATACACTGGAAGAGGATGAAAATGTAAAGACTATTTTTATTGAACCGGTTGAAGAAGAAGGTTTGGGCATTGCCATTATGGACCGCCTGAAAAAAGCGGCTTACCGGTACAATGACAGGGCCATTGAGTGATCAATATTGATCGTAAAAAGCGATTCGTTCAGGGAACCGTTCTTTTTGGAAAGGACGGTTTCTTTATTTTCAGGTAGTGATTAAATAATGATAATCCCGCTTTTTGCCTGGACGACGCTTCATTAAATAATGATGCCTTCCTTTTTTGTTTGGGCGACCCGTAATTAAATAATATTGGCTTTGCATATTAACCGAACAGAGCGCGTGCCGGTTACACGGCCTCCGTTTTTGGATGCTAAAATTTTCAGAATCAGTTCAATAATTTTCCGATTATTTTTACTTTTAAAACCGAAACCAAAAACAGAAACCGCTTGCACGTAAACCGCAATATCAGGAAGCAAAAACTTCGCCTTTCATACTAATATGGAAATATCAGGAAGTTTTATTGCGTGTATAAACGAGTTATAAGCCATTTTTAAGTTACAGAAAGAAGCGATTTGACCTAAACATTTTGTAAATTTGGAAAGGATTTAAGACTGAAAAACATGTTCAACACAATAGAAATAGACAGAAGCAATCTGACAATAATGGGAGTTAAGTTTTCGGACTTGAAAACCTTAGAAAGCACTGCAAACGCCTTGGGGAGTAATATGTTTGAAGGATTTAAACCGACACCAAAAGGTATCGAAATCATAAGAGACTATGTGACTGGCAAAATCTCACTAACAGAACTTGTGTCATTTGCCAAACAAAAAGCCTATGTCT
The DNA here is from genome assembly GCA_036735485.1 of Draconibacterium sp. GTDB lineage: Bacteria > Bacteroidota > Bacteroidia > Bacteroidales > Prolixibacteraceae > Draconibacterium. The sequence goes on from DAINOH010000086.1 coordinate 11,136, forward strand.
AATTCCTATAAATATATAGACCCTGACTTCACATACACAGACCCGAAGACAGGACTTTTAAGGAACCTACAAAACATAACAGACCCCGATGTATTGCTCTTTGTTGAGAGCGGTGCGGTAACAAAACGACTTCAAGAACTTTACGAAAGCCCAATAAAAATAAAGGGTATTGACAGCCTTTTTGAAATTCACAAACATTTATTCCAGGACATTTACGTTTGGGCAGGGAAAAAGCGGACAGTTGAAATTAGTAAAGATGGCAAACAGTTCTTCCCTACTTCACACTTTGACAACGCTTTCAGATACATTGACCAATTAATTACCGAGTTTAAGAAAATTACAAAAGACAATAAAAAACTACTTGCCGATAAATTGGCGGAAATTTTAGATAACGTCAACTATTTACACCCATTCAGAGAAGGAAACGGACGAACACAAAGAGAGTTTCTAAGACTTTTGGCTTTAAAAAAAGGCATGATACTCAATCTCAACCCGCCAGACAACAAAAGTGTTTACGAACGATATATGAAAGGCACAATTGATAGTGACGTGCAGATTTTGACAGAGTTGATTATTGAACTATTTGAAACAAAAGGTAAATAGAAAAACAGCTTATAACAAGCGTTTGGTGCAATGGCAGGTAAATTGTAATTTCTAGTTTATCGCTTTTTTAATACATTTGTTCAAATTGACAGTTTAATTCCTTTAAATCCGCCACTGCGCCAAGCGCCAAAACGTTGTGCGTCATATTATAAAAACCCGTAATGAAAAATAAATTGAATTACATACTACTTATTTTGACACTGAACTTTTCCTGTGGTGAAAAGAAATCAACCGACAAAGAAACTAACAAGTCTGAATTGGAAGCTACTTCAAAAACAGACACCTTAAAATTCACTTCAGGAATAAGTGCTATTTTTCAAGACAGTAAAGGAAATTATTGGTTTGGAAGCTTGCAAGAGGGAGTTGCGGTTTATAAAGATTCATCATTTTTCTATTTTACAAATCAGGAAGCACTGACGGACAATCAAATCCACTCTATACAAGAAGATAAAGAAGGGATTATTTGGTTTAATACTCAAAATGGAGTGAGCAGTTATGATGGAACAAGGATAAAGAATCATACTATAACAGATACAAAAACTTTACAAAATAATTACCAAATTCAGAATAATGAACCTTTGCAAGGTAAGTGGATGAAATCAGATAACGAACTTTGGTTTGAAGCTGGAATTAAAGAAGGGGTTTATAGATATGATGGGCAAAAATTAATTTATTTAGCGTTTCCTCCCCATAAAGTCATTAACCATAATGATAATTTATTTGCTGTAACCTGTTTTTCAAAAGGGAAAAACAATATGATTTGGTTTGGCACTTACGCAGGAGTTTTTGGCTATAATGGGAGTGATTTTATAATCATCAATGATGAAACTTTAGGCTTTGATAGAAATATCGCACCCCTTCATATAAGAAGTATTCTGGAGGATTCTAAAGGCAGACTTTGGATTGGGAATAATGGTATTGGTGTTTTGCTAAAAGAAGGGGATTCAATAATTAATTTTTCGGAAGAAAAAAACCTGATACATCCTGCAAGTGGAAGAAATGGCGACAAGTCACCACCTGGCACCCTTGAACACGTTTTTAGAATCACAGAAGATAGTCAGGGAAATATATGGTTTGGAGACAGAGATGCAGGAATTTGGAAATATGATGGTGTAAAGATGACTAATTACACAAAGAAAGATGGACTTACAAATGATTTTGCTCTATCAATTTCCGAAGATAAAAATGGTGAATTATGGTTTGGAATGGCTGACGGAAACGTATATATATTTAATGGAAAGACATTTGAAAAGCAATTTTGAAAAATACGAATGCACTACGTTAAGTTGCAAAACGTTAGTTGGAATTTATAGACTGAACTACAAAACAATACATCTGGAATGACAGAATTTTGGGAAGAAGCATTTAAGGATAAACAGGAAATGTGGGGATCAGAGCCTGCAAAATCGGCCGTATTAACAAAGGACTTTTTTGTTGGGCAAAAAATAAAAAGTGTACTCATTCCGGGAATTGGCTATGGGCGGAATGCAAAAATATTCATGGAGAATGGGATGACAGTAACAGGAATTGAAATTTCACAAACTGCCATTGATTTAGCAAAAAAACACTTTGGTAATGACTTAGTAATTTACCACGGGTCGGTAACTGAAATGCCTTTTGACGATAAGTTATATGACGGTGTGTTTTGTTACGGATTAATATACTTGCTGGATAATAATGAGAGGAAAAAGCTGATCAGGGATTGTTATAATCAATTAGCAAAAAACGGGTTCATGATTTTTACTGCCATTACAAAAGATGCCAAAACTTATGGACAAGGAATCCAGATAAGTAAGGATCGGTTTGAAATGTTTGGAGGGGTTAAAATTTTCTTTTACGACAAAGAAACTATTGAAGAAGAATTTGGGATTGCTGGACTTTTTGAAGTGTCAGAAGTAACCGAGTATTATCCTTTTTACTTAATTAAATGCAGAAAAACATAACAAAATAAAAACTGAATAACAGTCCAAAGCAAAGTGTGGCTATAATAAGGGTTCCAGAAGGTTTTTAGTCTGTTTCGCCCTCATTAAAAATAGTATGTAATTTGATTGGGATGATTGCCCCCCCCCGGTTCGTGCAGGGTTTCAACCGGTGCGCTCCAGGGCGATAGGATGAAAAGATAAATAATCTGATGATAAAGTGAATAGGTTACATTCAGTGAACAGACCGGGATTGTTGCCCTTCGGGGCAAGGCACAAATTGCACCCCGATTATTCGGGGTTGAACCAGCATTGGGTAGCATACTCCGTTAACGGAAAATTCATTTAAGCGAATAACCCTTTAATGAATTACGTTTTATAAAAATCAGCATAGCCAAAACAAGACCCCAAACCGATGCAAGTGTCCAGGTTGATGCGTTTTGATTTCCGATATCCGTTAACTTCAGTCCTTGATTGCTGAGTTCAAATACAATGTTTGCTCCCCAATGAATCCCAAATGCCAACCAAAGAGATTTGTACATATAAATGCAAAAGCCTAAAACCAACCCTAATAAAAACAGGTATGTTAATACAGGCAGGCCTTCATTAAGCCGCCAGATATGATTCAGAACATAAACAAAAGCTGATAAAAATACCCAGGCAGCCGGTTTTAAGAATTTTAAATGAGCATATAAATAGCCACGGGTCAGGATGTCTTCTGCAATTGAAGGGAAAAAAGTCATTACAGAAATTAAGGGCAGGCTTTTCAGAAAAAAACTGACTGTTTCAGCACTTTCAAGCTTTTCAAAGTTTAAACCAACTGATAAAATTATTGATAATGTAAATGAGACAATTCCTGCAAGAAGACCCGCAAATAATAACCGATACCAGTTTCCGGTTAACGAAAGACCAAACCCTTCTAAAAACTTCCAGCCTTGTAATCGCGATAAAATTACAGCCACAGCTAAAAAGCCGGTTTTAAAAACAGCAGTAATCCAAAATGATTCAAAGAATTCAGGAAAGTGATAAATAAAAAGTAATACAATAAAACCTGTGATAAATGATATCCAATTTTTCATTGCCTTTTTTACAAATTTTATGAATTGAACAACCGCCAATGTCACCCAATTCCTTTATTGCTTTAAAACTTTAAAAACCAGGTTTTTGTTTTTGCCGGTCAGCTGCACAAAATATAACCCGCTTACAAAGCTTTCCGTGTCTATTTCGTTCAGCATTGCATCCATCCGTCGCTCAAAAACAGCTTTCCCGCTGGCATTGTAAATGGTTATAAAGTCGAAACCATCAAGGTTGTTGATATAAATCCTGTCGGTAGTAGGGTTGGGGTAGAGGGTTGTTTTCAGGTCATCGGTTTCTGTTATGGCAGTAGGCCACTGCAGCACTACTTCTTCGAGTTTTACATCGGTGAGGGTCACATCGGAAGTTGAGTTTCCGAGGTCAAAAACAATGCGGGCGTTGCTGTCGGTGGCGCTCATGGTAAACAGGTAGGTATAAACCTTAAACGTGTCGGCCAGCGAAATACCGTTGTAACCGCTGTATGCCGACCACGGCGATACATTCATCCCGATATAGGCTGTTGCACTGCGGGCTGTTTCAGCCTTGACTTTCACCGAAAAACGGTACTGTTTCCCGGCAGTGAGTTTCATCCCGTTTTTCACCAGTTGCACATGCCAGCCCTCGGTTCCGCCATTGTCGATGGTTACTTTCAGCGAATTATCGGCACGGGTGAGTGTGGCTGTGCTGCTGTTTTTCTGCAATACCCAGCCGTCGGTGGTCGTGGCGAAATTGCTTGTGTAAACCGGTGTTCCCACGTAACGTGCAGGTTCTGGCAGATCGTTGTGTAGCAAAGCATCCACCAGATATTGGTTGTATTTTCCGGTTGACGGGTTGTAAATGCCGAATCCGGCACTGAATTCCCAGTATGCCCAACTGAAACCCGTTGAATCGAGAAAGCGTGCCATGAAGGTTGTCCATTTTTTTCGTGAAGTTTCATCGGCCTTGCTATAAGATCCGAATTCGCCAATATGGACAGGAACATTGTGTGTTTTGCCAAATTGAACGAGTGGCGCAAATTCATTGGCCACCACTTCGCGTTCAGTTTCCGAGTCGTTCCATTTTGTACCCAGCCAGGGCGTTGACCCGCTTACCCAACTGGCTCCCTGGTGCGTAAACTGGAAAGGATTGTAGTAATGAACCGTCAGGATGATGTTGTCATCGTCGGGTAACTGAAGATAAGGCAGGCCGCCCAGCCCGCCCCAGTCGGGAGTGCCGATCACGACAACTCTTTCAGGATTTTCTTTTCTGATTTCGGCCAGTGCTTCGGCCAGAAAAACATTCCATTTAGCGGCTGTCAGGTTGCCGTTTGGTTCGTTCATTATTTCGAACAGCAAACTATCGGGGTAGTCTTTAAAATATGCTGAAATCTGTTTCCATTCTGACAGGAAACGCGCTTTTTGTTTGTCAGGGTTTGCAAAAAGTGAGTCATGATGGTGCATGTTAATAATCACATGCAAATGATTATCAAGCGCAGAATCTACAACCTGTTTTATTTTCCCCAGAAACGACGGCGAAATGGTATAAGGTACGCTGGTGGTGGTGCGTGTTTCCCAGCGGACAGGAATGCGGATATGGTTGAATCCCAGGTCTGAAATCATGCGGGCATATTGTGGTTTCCAATTGGTGACATTTACAGCCGACGACGGATCTTCGAACATATTACCATAATTGATGCCTCGCCCAAGTCGCTTGTTTACATCGAAAGCATGTTCACGGTTCTGGGCAAAAAGCAGGTTGACTAAAAAAAGAAGAATCAGTGTAATTTTTAGTTTCATCGGTTTTGATTTTAAGTGCTGCTAAAATAACCAAATCCTGAGAAATGCAGGCAGTCGGGTTAAATTCAAACAACTTCCTGTAAATTGTTTGAAATGATAATAATTGCGAGGTAGATTCATTTTTAAGTACTATGAATAAAATAATGTCGTATTTGTAATTATCACCCCTTTCCCGAAGCTTCGGGGCCCTCAAGGGGACAATTGCTTCTGACAAGAGCCTGTTCTATCTGGTTGTAAATGCCATCTTGAGGGGGTTGGGTTGAATCTAAATACGACAATAAATCTGTCTCATAACTTAAACCGTAAAAATCCCTATTTATTTTGTCTCAATATTCCTGATTATACTTTGTTCTCTTTTCGAAAAACCTTATGGCCACACGGGTTGTTTTTATTAAAAAAATAAAAGGTATTATGAAAAACAATATGGTAGGTTGGTTCGAAGTCCCCGTTACAAACATGGAAAGAGCAATTGCGTTCTACGAAAAAGTTTATGAAATACAGTTGGAACGCCACCAGATGGGCGTATTTGATATGGCTTGGTTTCCTTGGGTAACGGAAGGATTGGGTTCTGGTGGTTCACTGGTTCATTTTCCTGCTGCCTATAAACCCTCCACCGATGGTGTTCTGGTATATTTCACCGCTCATTCTGGTGATTTGGCCAACGAACTTTCGCGCATTGAAGATGCAGGTGGACAGGTTTTGCAGGGAAAAACACAGATTTCGGAAGACCACGGTTTTATGGCTTTGTTTATCGATTCGGAAGGAAACCGGGTGGCGCTGCATTCGAGAGAATAAAATTAATCCCTGATTTCAATCTGAATTACCGACCGGGTTGATTGATCGATTTTAAACCGGTCATCGATTCTCATTCCCATCACCCACACAATTTTTTCACCGCTGCACAAAAGCCAGGTGTTATCTTTCTGGTGAACCGGTATTTTCTCATCAATAAAAAAGTCGCTCAGCTTTTTAAATCCTTTCATTCCAAATGGCTGAAAATAATCACCCGCCTGCCATTTGCGAATCAGCAGCGGAAACTCAAGTTTATTGGCATCAAAGCAGGCAAACTGCGGTTCTTTTCTGAGTTTGAAGTTCTCAGCCTGATGATGCGTAATCATTAAATGCAAAGGTTCAAACAGTTCAATAGCTTCCGCTTCGATATAAAACAACTGTTGAACTGGTACGTCATTTTCAGTAACAAAAAGCTTCTCCCGGTCTTTCACCAGCCAGTGTGTTTTTGAGAAAAACTGCCTCCCGGGTTCTGCATCAAGACTTTTAAATATCTCACCAATCACAACCGGGTTGAAACCATATTCCGATAAAATCTCAATCAGCAGCGTTTTCGGAAATTCAGAATGTTCCAGTTTTTTAATGTCAATAGAAATTGAGTTATTTGATTTTACAACAATTTTTGATTTCTCGCGATCACAAAAGTTGTTGTAAATAGCCTCCGCTTCTTTCAGGTTTTCAATGCTTTCAGTCATATTTTTTCTGAAAGCAGGATTCATCGACTCAAAAGCCGGCAGAATCCTGTTTCTGATAAAATTACGCTGGTAAACCGATTCAGAATTGGTTGAATCTTCCCTGAATTCAATAAAATTTTCGCGCGCAAACTTTTCTATCTCAGCCCGGCTCGCAAATAATAACGGACGAATAATTTCACCAGTTTTTTCGCGGATCCCTGTCAATCCTTTGATACCCGTCTTGCGCGAAAGGTTCAGAAAAAAAGTTTCAATCTGGTCGTCGGCATGATGAGCGGTTGCCACAAAATCGTAGCCCTGTTCGTTTCTGATTTCCGAAAACCAGGTGTAACGCAATTCGCGGGCGGCCATCTCAATCGAAATACCGTTCAACTGTGCATATTCTTCGGTGTCGAATTTTCTGAACCAGGCCGGAATCCCGTGAATCAACACCTGCCGGCGTACAAATTCTTCATCATCATCCGATTCGGCTCCCCGCAACTGAAAATTGCAATGCACTACACCAAAGTCAAATCCTGATTTTTCAAAAAGATATAACATTACCATGCTGTCGATTCCACCACTCACAGCAAGCAGAATTTTCTGTCCTTTCTCAAACAGATTTTTTGAGCTGATATTAGCAGAAAACCGGTCAAACATTTCTTAAAATTTTAGTGTAAAATTAAACCAGGATTTTGAATAACCTCGAAATAATAAGCGCAGATTCCTTCCTTATTTGAGAAAATAATAGAAAAACCGGATAAATTATCACTTATGTTCAACATTTATGATGAAAAACAAGGTCATAATTTCTCTTTTTTCAATAAAATCCTATAAATTTGAAAACATTCAAAAAAAATAAAAAATGATTTTGAACAGTTTTCTTAGAAAAATGTTCTGTTTTAAGAATAAATTATCGTCTTAGATAAATCAGAAAAATCAACCAGATTGAAAATAATTAAAATAAGTTAATAACTAAATTAAAACAAATTGATTATGAAACATTTACTTTTACTTTTTATTTGTACAGTTTCGTTGACAGTTTGGGGACAACTTCCCTATACCCAGACTTTTGATGGACCCGGGCTTCCTTCGGGATGGACAACTGTGGATAATAATGGTGCTCCTGATCAGGTATGGACTGTTGGAACAATCGTTTTAGACACAGAATTAGGTTGGGATAGAATACCCGATCTGGATGGAAATTATGCCTATTTAAACAGTGCCGATTTTGGTGCTGGAAGCTCCCAGAATGCTGATCTTATCTCGCCAGTATTTGATTTAACTGATTACGCAGGAGCCGATATTATTCTCCATTTTGATCATTTCTATTATCAGTTTTCTGATGCTGAATCTGCAACTCTTTCTTATAGTATCAATGGTGGTATAAATTGGAATGTCATTAAAACTTGGAACTACTCATCATCCAATGTAGAAACTTTCAATCAGATTATTCCAAATATTGATGGAGAATCCGAAGTAAGGTTCAAATGGAATTATGTTGGTGAGTGGGCATATGGCTGGGCTGTTGATAATTTTTCATTGAAAAATTTAACTACACAAGTGTTTTTTGGTTTTGAGGATAATAATTGGAATAATCCTGCTAACTGGTCTGGAGATGCTGTACCTGATGGCAGTAACCATGTATATATTGACGACATATTTTCGATGACCAGTCCTGTAATTCAAGAAAATGCAGATTGCTATAATCTTACTATTTACAATTGGATGACCGACCCAATAATTGTGAGTCCGGGTGCTACACTGACTGTTTACAACCAATTGGTCAATGATAAGGCTGAAGGTATTATGATTCAGGCGAACGAAACAGAATCCGGTTCTTTAATTACCGGCTCGCGGAGTGGTATAGGAACCGAAAGAGTACAATTGCATCTGGACAAAGATGGTGATGGGTGGCACAATGTTTCATCACCTGTTACGCAAACTATTCAGGATTTTCTGTCGGGAAACCTAATTATTCCTGAAAAGACCGGTGGTATTAGAGGAATGGTACCCTATAATACCTCTGAAGATAAATGGGATGCCTATTTTACAAATTCCACAACAGGTAATCTTGAAACTGCAAAAGGTTATTTACTGAGACCAGATGTAGCAGGATTGGTTGAATTTAGTGGAAACATCAGAACTGGTACGCAATCAACAAATATTACATCTGCTGGTAACGGATGGAATTTAATTGGCAATCCTTATAGCTCGGCTATATATGCAAACATTAGTGCCGGCACTAATAACTTTCTAACAGTTAACGGCGGTTCTCTTGATTTCAGTTATGATGCTATTTACATTTGGGATGGTAATGAATATTATCCAATTAATGAAGCACGGGCAGATTTCACAGAATTTATAGCTGCAGGACAAGGATTTTTTGTAAAAGCGGCAACCGATGCAACTGTTTATTTTGATCCTGAAATGCAGGTACATATGCCTACAGAAGTTTTAAAATCAGGGGTTATCACACCAGAAGTAAGATTATCATTGTCAAATGCGACAAAAAGTTATTCAACAAGAATTGTATTCCTAAAGGATGCAACAATTGGACTGGACAAAGGTTATGACGCAGGGATTTTAAAAGCAGACAAAAATTTTTCAATCTTCACACACTTGGTGGAAGACAACAATGTGGAATTTACATTGCAATGTCTTCCTATCCCGAAATCTGATGGAATGATTATTCCTGTTGGTATTGATTGTAAAGCAGGTGGCGATGTGACCAT
>DAINOH010000087.1:0-20560 GCA_036735485.1 Draconibacterium sp.
CGATATCGATTTGTTAATAACTGAAATTCAGAAAATTGCAGAAAAAACCAAAACTCCGGATTTAAATCCGACAAAGAAATCAGTGAACGATGCAATCCGTTCGGTTTCAAACGAAATCTATTCCATATAATTGAAATCAGGTCCCGGAAAACCATTTTATCAATTGATTCAAATGGGTTAATCGCTAATTTTTGTTTCATATATTCCGGATAACTGGCAAAACTGTCTTCATTCTTCTATTTTTACATATTCAAAATTTGAGGAATGCAAATAGATTTTAATCAACTCAAAACCCGACTCGAAGGCGACCTTTTTGCTGACAACGTTCAGCGGGTTTTGTATTCAACCGACGCTTCGCAGTACAAGGAAAAACCGCTGGCTGTCACCCGTCCGAAAAACAAGGAGGACATCAAAAAAATCATCGCTTTTGCGCGCGAGAACGGGACTTCGGTGATTCCGCGCGGCGCAGGAACTTCGCTGGCCGGACAGGTTGTGGGGCCGGGCATTGTGGTGGATATTTCGAAATACATGAACCGCATTCTCGAATTCAATGCCGAAGAAAAATGGATTTGGGTGGAACCCGGCGTGGTACTGGCCGAACTCAATCTTTTCCTGGCTAAACACGGATTGCAATTTGGCCCTGAAACCTCAACAGCGAACCGCTGCGTGATTGGCGGAATGCTGGGAAACAACTCGTGCGGACTGCATTCGCTGGTTTATGGCAGTGTACGCGAGCATGTTCTGGAAATCGATGCCATTCTTGCCGATGGTTCCGAAACCACTTTTAAAGCCCTTTCAAAAGAGGAGTTTCAGCAAAAACTGACCAACAATCCCAACCCGCTTGAAAAAGCGATTTACCAGAATATCAACGATATTTTATCCGACCCCCTTAACCGGAAGAAAATCCGCGAAAATTTCCCCGACCCGCGTGTTTCGCGCCGAAACATGGGATACGCCATCGACATTTTGCTTGATTCCGAAATCTTTACCGAAGGTGGAGAACCTTTTAACTTCTGCAAATTACTGGCCGGTTCTGAAGGTACACTCACTTTTTCAACCCGCATCAAACTGAATGTGATTCCGCTGCCTCCCAAACACAAAGGGTTGGTCTGTGCACATTTTAACTCGCTCGAAGAGTCGATTGAAGGCAACCTGATTGCGCTGAAATACAAGCCCACCGCGGTGGAACTGATGGACGACCCAATTATGCAGGCTGCCAAAACCAATATTGAGCAAAATAAAAACCGCTTTTTTGTAAAAGGCGATCCGGCTGCATTGCTGATGATTGAGTTTTCGTTTGAATCTGAAAAAGAATTGCTGGAAACCGCTGCAGCACTGGCAAAAGAACTCGAAGAAACAGGGCTGGGTTATCATTACCCGCTTGTTACCGGTGCCGACAACATCAAAAAAGTGTGGGCACTCCGCACAGCAGGACTTGGGCTGCTTTCCAATGTTCCCGGCGACAGAAAAGGCGTTCCAGGGGTGGAAGACACTGCGGTGGCTCCTCAGTTACTTTCGGCGTACATTGCTGATTTTAAAAAGGTACTGACCGAACTGGGCCTCGCCAGTATTTATTATGCCCACATTGCCACCGGCGAAATACACTTTCGTCCACTCATCAATTTTAAAGACCCGGCTGATGTAAAAATATTCGAAACGCTAATGCAGAAAACCGCTGAACTGGTAAAGAAATACCGTGGTTCAATGAGCGGCGAACATGGCGATGGCCGTGTGCGCGGGCATTTTATCCCGTTTATGCTGGGCGAACACAATTACCAGTTGGTAAAACAGGTAAAAAAAGCGTGGGACCCGCAAAATATCCTGAATCCGGGGAAAATTGTAGACACCGAACCCATCACCGACAGTTTGCGGGTGATTCCCGGAAAAGCCGTTCCGGAGTTCAGCACCACTCTTGACTTTTCAAATTACCGTGGCTATTTCCGCAGCATTGAAAAATGCAACGGCTCGGGCGACTGCCGCAAAAGCGAAATCATTGGCGGAACAATGTGCCCCACATTTATGGCCACCCTCGACGAGGATAAATCAACACGTGGACGCGCCAATATCCTGCGCGAATTTCTGTACGACAGCAAAGCTGAAAAACCGTTCAGCCAGAAGGAAATTTATGATATTCTCGACCTTTGTATTTCGTGTAAAGCGTGCAAAGCCGAATGCCCCAGCAATGTTGACATGGCCAAAATAAAGGCCGAATTTATGCAGCAATATTATGATGTACACGGAATTCCGCTGCGTTCGAAACTGGTGGCTTACCTGCCACGACTGAACAGTCTGGCAGTTTTGGTGCGACCGATTTCCAATTTTATGATGAACACAAGCCTGCTGAAAAAAACGATTGGTTTTGCACCCGAACGAACCGTTCCGAAACTTTCGAAAATTACGCTGAATCGCTGGACAGGTAACGGAATTCCGCTGCCACAAACCGAAATTAAAGGAAAGGTTTATCTTTTTAACGACGAGTTTACGAACTACAACGAAAGTGACATTGGGATAAAAGCCATTTTGCTGCTGACAAAGCTGGGGTACGAAGTAAAAATTCCGGTTCACAAGGAAAGCGGCCGGACTTTCCTCTCGAAAGGATTGGTACGCACAGCCAAAAAAATTGCTGAAGAAAATATTTCACTCCTGAAAGACATCGTGTCTGAAAACACACCACTGATTGGCATTGAACCATCGGCCATTCTTGCTTTCCGTGATGAATACCCCGAACTGGTAAATGAGCAATTGCAGACAGCAGCAAAAAACTTGGCAAAAAATGCGCTGATGTTTGATGAATTTATTGCTGCCGAAATTGAAAAGGGAAAGATTACCAAAGAACAGTTCAGCACGGAACAAAAAGAAATCCTGTTGCACGGACATTGTCAGCAGAAAGCGGTGGCCAGCACAGCACCCACCAAAAAGATGCTTTCGCTGCCCGAAAATTATTCGGTAAAAGAAATTCCGTCAGGCTGTTGCGGAATGGCAGGTTCGTTTGGCTACGAAAAAGAGCATTACGACCTCTCAATGAAAATCGGCGAAATGGTTTTGTTTCCTGCAGTACGTGGTGCGGAGGAAAAGGTGATTTTTTCTGCTCCCGGAACTTCATGCCGTCACCATATCAAAGACGGAACCGGCCGCACTGTAAAACACCCGGTTGAGGTGATGTATGAGGCGCTGGTTTGATTTTTTGGATATTAACTTTTCCAACGTTTTGAACTTTGGAAAAGGATTTAGAAGGGGCAAAGCCCCGACATGTAACAGCACAGGGCGCAACCCTGTGTTTTCGTGTGGAAATGTTACATCCCAAAAAAAAGCCCTGAAAGGGCGATATGTATTTTATAATATTTTAATCCCAAACATATCGCTCATCAAAATCTATTTTGTATTCCTTGAAAAATTGACGTAATTCATCTTTATAATCTGATTGTTTATGGTGCTCAGGCTGTTTACGAATATAGTTTTCAACCGTAGCAACCTTTGATGAACTAACCGAAAAAATACCATATCCATCCTGCCAGTCAAAATCATTTATTCCTTTTGTTTTTATCCATTTCGAAGATGAAGTTTTCATTTTTGAAACAAGGTCAGCCATAGTTATTGTCCGGGGAAGTGTGCATAAAATATGAATATGGTCGGGATTTGCATAAATCTCATTGGTAAAAACACCCAAATTCGATAAAGTTCCGATTATATACGATTGAAGTTCTGGTCTGATTGATTCGGCTATAAATGGGAATCCTGTTTTTGTGGTAAAAACAATATGAATATAAACTCTCGCTAATAATTGTGGCATATTGCACGTTTTTACATTTCGGGCTTTCAGCCCTTATTTGTTTGTATTGTTTTGATTTAACAGGCTTGCAGCCTGTGCTTTTACAGGTCGTCCTTTCAGGACTGGTTCGATATTTCATTGACGAATGGTAATTAATATTTCTGCAACAGCGTCAGCAATTTGCGGTCGAGTTTCTGGCCGTGCCAGTCTTCGTACTGAACATCTTTGCGACCGGAGTTCAGAATACCAAAAGTGCCTTTGAATTCCCAGAGGCCAAAACCAATACCATGTTCCGACAAAACACTCAAAACATCATCGAACCAGGCCAAAAAAACTTCGTGTGGTGTTTCATTCCAGCAGCCACATTCTCCGCAATGCACGCCCACCCCGTTTTTTACAGCGTCAATCCATGGTTTATAGAAATCTTCAATGCTTTTTCGGTTAAACTCTTGTCCGTCGATTTTTCCCGGCCACACGGGTTTTGGTGCATCATCAGGGTTTTTGAAAACCCAGGGCGCCCGGTAATGCGAAATGTAATGCGGGAAATATCCCCGACAGCTTTGTCCGATGGGCAGGTCGAAAATTTCGGGAATGACTTTGCCACCCACATCGTTACCATCAGCAATCACCAGGTGATTCGGGTTGTGAAAACGGATGGTTTCCAGTGCTTTTTTGGCTACTTCGCGGTATAACTCACCCGGAATCGGTCCGCGGCCCGAGTGCTGGTCGTTCATGTCTTCGCGGGTACACGGTTCGTTCACCAAATCGAAACTGATTTGTTTTGAGGTTTTTGAAGCAAAACGTTTTGCCCACATGTTCCAGTGGAAATAGAATGCCTCCTGCGCTGCTTTGTCTTCCCACAAATTGTAAGGTTCGTTAAAACCGGCATTTACACAAAATCCGGGTGCACGGTGCAGGTTCAAACTCACATGCAATCCTTGTTTATTGGCCATCTCCACCACTTTTTCAACATAATCAACTGCGGCTTCGTCGATGTTGTAAATTTCTTCAGGTGTAATATTTTTCGACCTGTCGAATTTCACATAACGTGGGTACGCCATCGGGAACCGAACGAAATCGAAACCCCAGTCAGCCATCCACTTAAAATCATCTTCGGTGGTCATTCCACGTCCGCCACCACTATTTACGGGCGAAAAGAAATCGAGCAGGTTAAAACCCTTCCATTTCGGAAGTTTATTTGTTACTGTTTGCGTTGTATTTGAATAAGCCAGATTTCCGGCAAGACCGACACCGGCTGTTACCAAACCGGTTGTTTTAATAAAATTACGACGTTCCATTTTTAGGTTTTATTGGTTTGTCACAAAGATAGAATTCGGGGGGAATTGGCAAAAATTGAAAAACGGTTAAATTGCGCACAATTGATTTTCAGTCATGGAATATTTGTTTTTATATGGAACTTTGCTTGATGCTCATAATCAGGTGGCGCAATTTTTAAAATCGAATGCTGATTTTTATGCTGAAGGCTATTTTCATGGGAAATTGTTCGACTTAGGTGATTATCCAGGAGCAATTGAAAGCAATAATTCTGAAGATAAAGTCTTTGGCTCCACTTTTAAGGTCAGAAATCCCGATGCAGTTTTTGTTGCTCTTGATGAGTACGAAGAAACAGGTGATAAATTTCCTTCTCCAAACGAATTTATCAGAACGAAAATCGATGTTTTCGACCACAAAGGAAAGATTATTTCCAGTTACGTTTATTTGTACAACTGGCCGGTAGAGCATTTCAAACGTATCGTTTCAGGAAAATACATCAGAAAATAGCACGCTGATTTTCGCACGTTTTATAAAACTAGTTTATTAAAATCGTGTTTCTAAAACCTTTCCGATTGGCCCGCCGTTATGATTCAAACGAAAACTGAAAAATGATGAATGAGTTAATCGGTAATCTGCAAAAAAAATCAGCAACAGAAAAAATGCCGGTGTTGTTTCTGGGCCACGGCAGCCCAATGAATGCGATCGAAGAAAACGAGTTTGTACGTGCATTCAGGAACGTTGGGAAAACCATTGAAAAACCTGCGGCTGTGCTGTGTATTTCGGCGCATTGGGAAACACGAGGCACGCAGGTTACAGCCATGAAAAACCCGAAGACCATTCACGATTTTGGCGGGTTCCCGCGAGCATTGTTCGAAGTTCAGTATCCTGCACCCGGAAATCCGGAACTGGCAGAACAAATTAAAGAAAAAACAGCAAAAACAATCGTCGGACTCGATGAATCGTGGGGGCTTGACCACGGCGCATGGAGTGTCATCAAACACCTTTATCCTGAGGCTGATGTACCTGTTATTCAGATGAGCATTGATTATACGCAACCGGCAAAATATCATTTTGAACTGGCCCGCGAGTTGGCCTGGCTGCGCTCAAAAGGCGTTTTAATTGTGGGCAGCGGGAATATGGTGCACAACCTGCGGCTGGTTGCGTGGGATAAAATGGCTGTTAATGATTTTGCCTACGACTGGAACAAAGAAGCTTCTTCAAAAATGAAAGAATACATTCTCTCGGGCGACTTTTCAAAACTGATTGCTTTTCAGCAGCAGGGAAAAGCTTTTGAACTGGCAATTCCAACACCAGAACATTTTCTGCCGCTGATTTATACAATTGCACTGGCCGGCAAAACCGAAAATATCTCACTTTTTAACGACAAAGCTGTTGCCGGCTCTTTAACAATGACTTCGGTTAAAATCGGGTGATTTATTCTGATTTCTGTTCCACCCAAATCAGTTTCGAGGTATCGTAGCCACGATTTTCTGCTTTATGCAAAATCATGTTTTTTACATTATCATCAAGTTTTGGAGTACGGCTTAAAATCCATAAATATTTCGATGAACTGCTACCGATTAGCGCCCATTGGTAATCACTATCGAGTTCAAGAACAAAATAATCAGCATAAAAAATCCAGAAGAAAGATACTTTCAGTTTCCCGGGTTCACTGGTCAGTTTTGCTTTTCCTTCTGCAATACTCAGTTTTCCGTCAAGCACATTTTTGCGTCCCTGGTTAACCACTTTAATTTTCCCATCTTCATGCATTGAGTATGTTGCAGTTGCACCCACAAGTCCTCTTTCGAAACGATGGTCAAACCGCGCAATTTCATACCATCTACCCAGGTAGCGTTGAAGGTCGAGGCTTTTTACTGTTTCAATGTTGAGTCTCATCTCTTTTTCGGGCTGACAGCCACCATTTAAAATCATTGATACTAATACAAAAATTAAGGCAGTACTTGTTCTCATTTTTCAAAATTTGAAATTCTCCGAATCATTTCCATACACATCCGTCCGTTGTGGTACGAGGCTTTCCAGGGATTCACTTTTGTGTTTTTCAGCGGAGTCAGGTTGGCATCCACACCCCAAAACCACTCCCCATGCTTTTTGTCGATGATGTAATTCTGAATAAACCTCCAGCTTTTTTGCGATTGTTCAAGGTATTTTGTTTCCCCTGTAAGCTGAAAAGTGTTGAAAAAGCCAACCACGGCTTCGGCCTGCGGCCACCAGTCGAATTGTTCCTGCAAATGACCATCATCTTTTTCGTAATACATTCCTCCATGTGATGCCAAGCCTTCTGCAATTGTAACGTCAGTAATTTTTACTGCAGCTTTTTCAACTTCTTCGATGAGGTGTTCGTCGCCCAAAACTTCAGCGGCCTCGTGCATCAGCCAGGTTGATTCAATATCATGACCATAAGAATCAATTTTCGAGCGAACCGTCCAGTCTTTGTCAAAAAACAAAATAAGGTGACCGGTTTTGGAGTCAAGAATTTTATCCAGAAAAATGCGGAGCAGGTGTTCCAACTTGTTTTTTACAGCTTCATCGCGATAAACCCGGTACAAATTGGTGTAAGCTTCCAGAATATGCAGGTGGGTATTCATCGATTTTTTTACGTCGAGGTCTTTCGGACTGAGGCGCTGGTCGTCAGTTTCTTTCCAGTCGGCAGTATTGGCTTCAATGTAGCCGCCAAATTCAGGGTCGAAAGCATATTTTTCCATCAGCATAAACATCGAAACGGCCATCTGGCGGGCTTTTTCGTCTTTAAATGCCAGGTAATATTCCGAAAGCGCATAAATAAAAAAAGCCTCGGCATAAAACTGCTTCTTGGAGTCTTCGGGTTTTCCATCCGGGAAAACGCTCCAGTAAATTCCGCCGTTTGCATTATCCCAAAAATTTTCGCGTAAAATTCGGAAATCTTCATCGGCCATCGTTTTCATAACTGCTGTGGGATAAATCCGGTAAGCCGCAGAAAAAGTCCACATCAGCCGCGTGGTAAAAACTGCCGAAAGCGGGGCATCCGGGTCTTTTTTCCCTTCGTTTGTAATCAGTCCGAAAAAAGTTTTCCGGTGTGGGTCGTAAACCTCTCTCACCCAGTAATTCAGAATATTGTCGTTCAGTTCGAACTCAAATTCTTTTTTTAGTTTTTGCCAGTCCACAGTCAGTTCAAAGTTTAAAGTTCAAAGTTCCGGGTTGAAAAGAGAAACAATGTTGGCTGTTTCCTTTTTTTCATTAACTATTTTTAATTATCCACCAATATTTTCTCGTCGTGCCCCGGAAAGTAAATTCCGGCATCAACGCGAATTCTGTCGAGCGTTTCCATCAGGTCGAGGCTCACTTGCCAGCTCATTCTGCCGCTTTCAATCCGACCATTATCAAGGCATTCCATTACGTGAGCTGCTTCGTACTGGTATCCAAAACCACTAAAATGCGGTGGATTAATCAACCGTGGTTCCTCTCCGTTTTTCATCACGGTAATTTTTGTGGGCGTAAACCAGCGCGGATTCAGAATCAAATATCCATTCTCGCACCAATATTCGGTTTGCGTGGGCGACTGGCAAACAAGACTTGAAGAAAGCGCCGCCATTTTATTCCCAGGATAATTAAAAACAATGCTGATACTTTCTTCGGCACCGGTGCTGCTGAATTGCGCACAAGTCTTAATCTTCTCAGGTTTTCCGAGCGCTGTTAAAGCTGCAAAAACCGGGTAAAGCCCGATATCGAGCAGCGAACCGCCACCCAGATTTACGTTGAAAAGCCGCTTTTCTTCGATAAACGGCGCTTTAAACGCAAAGTCAGACCGCACCATTTTCAGTTCGCCCAATTCGCCGGTTTGCAAAATCCGCATGGCTTCCTGAAAACTTGGTTGGAACATGGTCCAGAAAGCTTCCATCAGGAAAGTGTTGTTCTCTTTTGCACATTCAATCATCTCCTGAACCTCGGCTTTGTTGATGGCAAAAGCTTTTTCGCAAAGCACGGCCTTTTTATGTTTCAGGCACAAAAGTGTGTGTTCGTGGTGATGCGAGTGAGGTGTGGCAATGTACACCACATCAACATCGGGGTCGTTTACCATTTCAAGGTAACTTCCGTATGCTTTTTCAAAGCCGAACTCAGCGGCAAAATTTTGTGCGTTTTGCCAATCGCGCGATGCCGCCGCATACAAATTTGCGTTGGGCAGCAGTTTCAGGTCGGCAGCAAATTTTTTAGCGATATGGCCGCAACCCAAAATCGCCCAGTTGTATGTTTTCATAAAGAGAAGCCCCCCTAAATCCCCCCGTTGGAGGGACTTTTGTTTCAATTTAAGTATATATTGTTTCTTTTTTGATTAGCATTTCAACAAATTGTGCCAGCTTTTTTGCCCGGAGTTCGGGAGTACGCGCAGTTTGCAACCGATAAATGATTGCGTATCTGTTCACACTTTTTAAAGAACTGAAAAACTCAGCGATTTCCGGATTTTTATCAAGTTCGGCCTGCAAATCATCGGGAATTTTTGTGTTTTTCTGTGATTCATATGCATTATCCCAGGTTCCTTTCTTTTTCGAAATTTCGATAACGGCCAATCCCGAAGGTTTCATTTTTCCGACTTCAATCAGTTTCAGCACTTTCTCTTTGTTGATTTTCGACCATTTGCTGGCTGGTTTTCGCGGTGTAAAACGCTGAATCCATGACACATCGTCCCAGGTTTTCTTTATTCCGTCAATCCAGCCATAACACAAGGCCACTTCGAGTGCCTGAAAATAATCTATTGATTTTACTCCGCTGTTTTTCTTTGCCAGCCGCACCCAAATACCTGTTGTTCCGGCATTTTGGTCAAGCCACGCAGCCCACATTTCCATCGTTTCAAACAAAACAACGGGTAATCCGTCTTTGCCAACCAGTTCAGTCATTGCAGCACAAAGCTTTATTTTTATCGATTAACGCATTGATTGTCTTTACACTTTCAGCAGTTCTGAAACCATCTTCCGGCGTGTTCAAACAATAATCAATGAGTTGTTCAACCGTTGTTTTGGCTACGTGCATGCGGGTGTCCGACGAGCCGTAATAAATAAAAACTTCGTCGTTTTCGTTGCGAATCCAGCCGTTGGTGAAAACGACATTCGAAACATCGCCAGTTCTTTCTTCACTTTCGGGAGCCAGAAAATACCCACCCGGACGGGCAATGAGTTTTGACGGGTCGTCGAGCGAAGTCATAAACATGAACAATACGTAGCGCAAACCGGCAGCACAACCGCGAACGCCGTGTGCCAGATGGAGCCAGCCTTTTTCGGTTTTAATCGGCGCTGGTCCCTGACCGTTTTTCAGTTCTTTTATTGTATGATAAATCTTCTCGTCGATGATTTTTTCTTCGGGAGCTTCTGCACAAGTAATATCGTTTACCAAAGCCCAGCCGATTCCGCCACCGCCGCCAACTTCAATAAAACCATCCTGCGGACGGGTGTAAAAAGCATATTTCCCCTGAACAAACTCGGGGTGTAAAACAAGGTTACGCTGCTGCCCGTGATGCGAGATAAAATCGGGCAAACGTTCCCAGTTAACCAGGTCTTTGGTGCGGGCAATTCCGCCGCTGGCAGTTGCCATCGACGTGTCGCCGGCCGGAGCTGACGGATCTTTCCTTTCGGAACAGAAAATTCCGTAAATCCAGCCATCCTGGTGTTTCACAAGACGCATGTCATAAACATTATCATCCGGATTTTCAGTTTGTGGCAGTGTAACCGGACGGTCCCAAAACTGCCAGTTGTCAATCCCATTTGCACTTTCGGCAACAGCAAAAAACGATTTGCGGTCCCAGCCTTCCACCCTCACCATCAGCAAATAACGACCATCAAGGTAAAGAGCGCCGCTGTTGAAAGTGGCATTCACGCCGATGCGCTGCATCAGAAACGGGTTGGATTCGTAATTCAAATCGTAACGCCAGTCGAGCGGAACATGCGCCGCCGTTAAAATGGGTCTTTTGTAACGGTAATAAATTCCGTTGTACCCTTTTTCAACAGGTTTATTCTTTTTAGTAATCAGCTTCTTATGCTCCTTTTCAAGCTTTCTGAGCCTCTTATCGAATTGTTTTTTTGTTGGTATCATATATTTCAGTTTCGAGTTAAAAACATGTTAAAAAGTTCCCAGTTCCGGGTTTCGGGTTTTTGAATTCGGGTTTTTGAATTCGGAACTCGGAACTCTGAACGTTCTACTCTTCCGGTAACCTGTCCCACCATGTTTTTTTCAGAATAAATCCGCAAACAATGGTGATTGCAATCGTAACAACCAGTGGCAGGGTTTGTTTCAATACAAGATAAATGGGCAGTGCAACCAATGCGGTTTGTGCAATTGTACCAATTACCACGTTAAACATGTCGCGTTTAAAGTTTTTATTCGGAACAAATCCCGGATTTTCGGCCATCACTTTTTGTTTGATGGGTCCCCAGAATCCCCATGTATTAACTGTTTTGTAAAATTCTTTCAGCGTTGCTTCATCGGTGGGTTTGGTTAATAAAGTACCCAAAACAGCTCCGGCAACCGAAATCAGCAACAACCACGGGAAATAATACAAATCAAGTGTTTCGGTGAAAACATACGGGAAAATGAGCGCGGGAAGCAAACCAGCCACCATTCCCCAAAAATAGCCGTAGCCGTTAAAACGCCACCAGTACCATTTCAACACGTTGGAAACCACGTAACTTCCGTAAAGCGCCGAAACAATCCACTGCAACATGCTGTTGACATCCTGCGCAAAAATCCCGAAAATGATGCTGATGATAACCACAAGAATACCAACGAGGTAGTTCATGTTTTTAATCTGGTTATTCGAAGCTTCGGGTTTTACATATTTCAGAAAAATATCGTTTACAATGTAGGCCTGTGCTGCATTGAGCGTTCCGGCAAAAGTTCCATTAAAAGCTGCTAACAAACCCGCCAGTAACAGTCCCATAAAACCAACGGGTACAAATTCGGCAATCGACGAAGGTAAAATTTGTTCGAAATCGATTTGTCCGTTCACCATCAGGTTGAGTCTGTCGTAATACAAAATGCCAAGTACCGCAAAACCGGCAATCATGAAATAGCGGATCGGCATTAAAACCACCGAAACAAAACCGCTCATTTTAGCTGCTTCCTTCGGCGATTTGGTTGAAAGCACCTTCTGCATATCGTACGTTGGCGCCGGACCTGCCATCGAAACCAGCAACCCTTTAAAAAGCATCATCATAAAGAAAATGCTGAAAAGCGAATAACCATCACTGGCAATTTTTGCATTTACTTCGTCGATAATTCCGCGCCAGTCAAGGTCGTTGAGCCGCCAGCCAAAAAACGGAGAATGCCAGCCTTCCGGCACATTCAGTGTTTCAACAGTTAAAGCTTTCATGGCTAAAACTCCGATTAAAATTGCAGAGATTGCCATAATTACATATTGCATCACATCGGCCCAAACAATACTGGCCATACCGCCAAGCACTGCGTAAAATACAGCAAACAAGGTAAATGCAATTCCATAAATATGCGGAACATACGCTTCGGGAACAGTGAATGGAATATATGGAGCTACTATTTCCCAGGGAACAAAAATCATTACAAATTTACCCAGCCCGATAAATCCGTAGGCCAGGTAACCCAAACAAAGAATGAGTGCAAAAAACACCACAACGCCGTGAGATAGTTTGCTGTCGGTTTTGTTGCCAAAACGGGTGATAATCCATTCGGCGCCAGTGGTAACTTTTGAGCGGCGCAGCCAGATACTGAGAAAAACCATCAGAAAAACCTGGTTAAAAACCGGCCAGAGCCAGGGAATCCAGATACTTTTTAACCCATAAACAAAAAGCAGCGTCACCAGCCACATCGTTCCCGAAATGTCGAACATGCCCGAAGCATTAGAAAGTCCAAGCATGTACCACGGAAGTTTGTTACCGCCAAGCATGTAATTCGATTTGCTTTTCTGGGCCACTTTCTTTAACACAAGCCCGATAACGACTGTCGCAATCAGATAAATTGCAATCACAAGAATGTCAATCGTAGTTAATCTCATTTTTTGGTTTGTTTAGTATTTCAGTTATTTGGCTGTTGATGCTTTTCTCTTCACAATAAAAACAGCCATCGATTTCAAGGAAGACAATTTTACGATAAAAATTTGTGTTGTCATTCACCGCAACCTTCAAAATAGTAACTACAGAATAACAGTAATCCTTCAAAATTACCGGATTTCATTCCAAACCTGAAAATTATCCGGGGTAGCCTGTAATATCCCTGATTGCGTGGTAAAAAGTTTCGAGCTTGCGGTAAAGCCTTTTATAAACTTTCCGGTAAAGCAGTTCGTAAAGGCGAACATTTTTATCGTTTGGGTGAAATTCGTTTTTCAGATGTACCATTTTCGTTACGGATTCGTCAATAGTTGGATAAATACCTGTACCAAAAGCGGTCAACACTGCGGCCCCAAGCGATGAAGTTTCGGTGGTTTTGCCACGAACCACGGGCAGGTTGAAAATATCGGCAGTAATCTGGCAAATCTCATCACTTTGCGATGCTCCACCCGAAACCGCGAGCCGATAGATTTTTGTATGCGAAACCCGTTCAATTTTTTCCTTTCCCTCTTTCAGTGCATAAACGAGCCCCTCGATGACAGCCCTGTAAACATGTTCCTTTTTATGAACATCGCCAAAACCAATCATGGCACCTTTGGCTTCGGGTTGCGACAAACCGGGACTCCAGTAAGGCTGAACCACCAGTCCCATCGCGCCGGGCGGCGATTGGTGCAATAATTTGTCCAATAATTTTTCTACCGGAATTCCCAATTTCCGGGCAATTAAAACCTCGCTGTGCGCAAACTCGTTTTTAAACCAGCTAATCATCCAGAAGCCACGAAAAATCTCGACTTCAGGATTAAAATACCCCGGATAAACCGCCGGATACGACGGCATATAACGGATGGGTTCGCGGTACTTTTTGCTGGTGGTTTGAATGGTGGCAGTGGTTCCAAAACTCAGGCTGGCAGTTTCGTTGTTTAAAACGCCCATGCCCAGGGTCTCGCAACCTTTGTCGGAGCCACAGGCAATCACCGGCAAACCGGCAGGTAAACCTGTCTTTTCAGCTGCCCATTCTGTAATTTGTCCGATTGTTTCGCCGGGTTTTACTAACTCCGGCAATTTATCTTTTTCGATTGGGTATAATTTGGCACTGAAAACAAACAGCCGTTTTGGATTTCCCCATTTTTGCCGTTTGTAATCGAATGGCACATGTCCGATTTGCGAGGCCACCGAATCGCGGAAAGTCCCGGTAAGTCTGAAATTCAGCAAACCGGAAACCTGCAGAAATTTGTGGGTTTTCTTCCAGATTTCGGGTTGATTTTGCCGAATCCAGTTGCATTTTCCATCACGTTGTGCTTTTTGAATTGAATCGGTCATCCCGATAAACCAAATAATTATCTTCATGATAATGCCCGGTTTGTAAACCGGCGCAGCTTTTCGCTGGTCGAGCCACACCATCAACGGACGGAGCGGATTTCCCTGTTCATCAACATTCACCAGAGAATCGCGCATGGTAGTAACGCCAACACCTGCAATCTTTTCAAAAAATTCAGGAACTTCAGCTTTCAGTTTTTGACAGGCTTCGGTTAAAGCCTGCCAGTAAACCTCGGGATCCTGCTCTGCCCATCCGGGCTGGCTGCTTTTATAGGGTTCAAACAAAACACGCTGAATCGCCAGCATCTCGCCTTCAGGCGAAAAAAGTGCAGCCCGCAAACTTTGTGTTCCGCAATCGATGGAAAGAATCGTTTTCAATCGTATCTTTTTGTTCAAAAGTAAACGAAATATGCAAAAATCAATTAAGGTTTCATTTTGAATAAACAATAAAAACTACCATTTTTACAATCGAAAATTAAAAACTGACAACTGAACCTGAATCAAAATAAGAATCATTAAAATATATCATAAAAATCTGATATTCTATAAATTAAACCTAATCAATAAATAGTATGAACAGAAGAAATTTCATTGGAAAAACTGCCGTTGGCGCTGCTGCTGTAACGGTTATTCCACGCCATGTTCTGGGTGGAAATGGCTTTGTAGCTGCTAACGACAGAATCAATCTTGGTTTTATCGGGACCGGGAAACAAGTTGGGACTTTGCTGGAAGGCATAGGTGGATGTAAAGAAACCGCGGTGGTTGCTGCCTGCGATGTGTACAAAAAGAAACTAAATCTTTTTGTTGAGTCGGCAAAAGCCAACAATGCAAAAAAAAGCCTCAATATTAATATTGACAGTTATCATTATTACAGGGAATTGCTTGAACGCAAAGATATTGATGCCGTGGTAATTGCCACACCCGACCATTGGCACGCGCAAATTGCCGTTGATGCCGCCAAAGCCGGAAAAGATATTTATTGCGAAAAACCAATGGCGCTGACAGTTGCCGAAGGCCGTGCGATGGTTGACGCCACACGCAAATACGACCGTGTTTTCCAAACCGGAAATATGCAGCGTTCGTGGCGTGATTTCCGTCATGCCGTTGAACTGGTGCGCAATGGTTACATCGGTGATATAAAAGAAGTAAATGTAAGCATCGGTGAACCCATTAAACAGTGCGACCTGCCAACTCAACCTGTTCCAGAAGGACTGGATTGGAATGAATGGGTAGGCCCGTCGCTGTACCGGGGATTTCATGAAGATCTGGCACCATCAGATATCAATGGCCCGTGGGCATGGTGGCGTGGCTACCGCGATTTTGGCGGCGGTCTTGTTACCGACTGGGGCGCTCACATGTTCGACATTGCACAATGGGCATTGGATATGGACAATTCGGGACCGGTGCATTTTCTTCCACCGCCTGTTCCCGGACAATCTCACGGATTGACAATGGTTTACGAAAACGGAATCCGTGTAAACCACAAACTTTGGGGTGGCGAAAAAGACGGAAATGGTGTTCAGTTTATTGGTACCGAAGGAAAAATTGAAGTGAGCCGCGATTTTCTGCGCACTTTCCCGAATGAAAAGCTGGCAAAAGCCGACCTGAAACCCGGCGACAAACGCGTTTATTACAGCGACAACCATTACCAGGATTGGGTGAATGCGATGAAAAAACGCACCCGGCCGATTTCTGATGTTGAAGTGGGCCACCGCACTGCTTCGGTTTGTAACCTTGTCAACATTGCCTACGAACTGCAACGTCCGCTCGTTTGGAACCCTGAAAAAGAAAAATTCGATGGCGACAAATGGGCAAACATGATGCTTTCGCGCCCGATTCGCGGAAAATGGGATTTTACTGATTTTTAAGAAATAGCCCCTCCCTCCCGAAATTTCGGGACCCCGAGGGAGAGGAGAAAGAATATTAAAACTCCGAAGTAATTTTGCTTCGGAGTTTTTTGTTTCGCTATTTTTACCGGATGAACGAATTTCTGCATAAAACCTGGGACTACCTGCTGGTTGCCGGCAAAGCCACACTGATTCAGCTTTTTGTACTGCTGGGGCCACTTCTTTTTCTGGCTTTTGCAATGAATTTTCTGGCCCGGAAAAACGAAGAACTCAGCTACAAAACGCTGGGTCAGAAAGTTTATCTTTATGTTTTTGGCTGGCTCGGAACATCGGTTCACGAACTTGGACACGCGATTTTTGCCATTCTTTTTACCCACAAAATCTCGGAAATAAAACTTTTTACACCCACGTCGGGTAAATCGCTGGGACAGGTAAAACACAGCTATACCAAGGGAAATCCCTACCAGACGGTGGGAAATTTTTTTATCGGAATAGGGCCGATTTTGCTCGGGGCACTGCTTTTGTGGCTCGTTACCTGGCTGCTTTTCGATTTGAATGCCATCAGCATTGCTGAAAAACAGGGTGTTCACATCAACCACAGGCTTTTTACCAGTTGGGAACTTGTAAAAAGTACCGGGCAGGGTATTTTCGACGGAATCGTGAATATTTACCGTGTTGTGATTGAAAATCACGGCGCTTACTGGTGGAAGGTGGTGCTGTTCATTTATCTTTTTTATGCCATCGGAAGCTCTGTAACACTCAGTTCATCAGATATAAAAGGTGCATTCCGCGGGTTTATTTATTTCGTGATTCTGCTACTGGTTTTTAATCTTGCCACGGTTTGGAAAGGTGATTTTGCCACCCGTTTTTTCGACAAAACAGGCAATTATCTTTCAGGGTTTTATTTTCTGATTGTGCTGAGCATGGCGCTGAATGTGGTTTTTATAGGAATTCTCTTTCTGCTCGGACTCATTATCTCGCCCCTCAATGCAAAAAAACCAGCCAAATCAAAAAAATAATTCTCAATATTTATCAAAACTTCAAACCTGATGACATCCACAGATAAATTTATAAATGACATTCCGAAAGCCGAACTTCATGTGCATATTGAAGGAACACTGGAACCTGAATTGCTTTTTCATCTGGCCGAGCGAAACAAGGTTCTGTTAAAACACAAATCTGTTGAATCACTGCGGGAAGCCTACAATTTTCATAATCTGCAGAGTTTTCTGGATGTTTATTATGAAGGAGCCGGTGTTTTGCTGAAAGAACAGGATTTTTACGATTTGACACTTGCTTATCTCGCAAAAGCACGGTCGCAAAATGTGCTGCATACCGAAATCTTTTTCGACCCGCAAACACACACAAGCCGCGGTGTGGCTTTCGACACTGTTTACCAGGGAATCAGAAAAGCGCTTGACGACGGGCAAAAAGAATTGGGCATCAGTTCAAACCTGATTCTTTGTTTTTTACGTCATCTTTCAGAAGATGAAGCTTTTAAAACCCTGCAAATGGCGCTTCCTTACAAAGATTCTATTATTGGCGTGGGGCTTGATTCGTCGGAAAAAGGACACCCGCCGTCGAAATTCAAAAAGGTCTTTGAAGAAGCACAAAAAGAAGGATTTTTAACTGTGGCACACGCAGGCGAGGAAGGACCGGCTGATTACATTTGGGAGGCACTTAATTTACTGAATATCATCAGAATTGACCATGGCAATAACTCGCTGCACGATGAACTTTTGATTGAAGAAATTGTAAGCAGAAGAATTCCGCTTACGGTTTGTCCGCTTTCGAACCACAAATTAAAGGTAGTGAGCGATTTACGGAATCATCCACTGAAAAATATGCTTGACCGGGGTATTGTGGCAACTGTTAATTCCGACGACCCCGCCTATTTTGGCGGTTATGTGAATGAAAATTTCATAGCAGTTACCGAAAATCTCAGCCTCACAAAAAAGGAAATATACCTGCTGGCAAAAAATTCGTTCGAAGCCAGTTTTATCAGTCAGGCTGAAAAACAGTATTTTCTTGAAGAACTCGGAAAATTTGAAGCCGGAATCTGACAAATTCTGCGCTGATTACTGATTTGTTATTGAAAATGCAAAACACAAACACTACTTTTAAACTGAGTTTTGAAACCAATTAAACTAAAAAATGATGAATCGAATTATTCTCCTTGTTCTATTTCTGACCTCTGGTATTATGCTGCTGAATGCACAGGCGCCCTACCCTGTCCGCGGACTTTGTATTGCCGCTCCTGATGCGGGGAATGTGGATGAATTTATAAAATTCACCGACAATGAACTGGCGCAGGCTGGTCTCAATCTGCTTATTCTCAGGGTCGATTTTGGATATAAATTCGAATCGCATCCCGAGTTGGCTGACAACAATCCGCTGACAAAAGAGGATGTTAAAAAACTGGTGGCGGTGTGTAAAAAGAATAATATCAGGCTGATTCCGCAAATCAATTTATTGGGGCACCAGTCGTGGGCGTCAAAACCCGGCAAATTGCTCGAAGTTTATCCGCAATTCGACGAAACTCCCGGCGTAAAATTTCCCGAAAAATATGAATGGCCCAATCCCGATGGTTTGTACTGCAAAAGTTACTGTCCGCTGCATCCCGAAGTTCATGCTGTTGTTTTTGCTTTGGTTGACGAAATTTGCGCAGTATTTGAATCCGATGCTTTTCATGCGGGATTAGACGAAGTTTTTTACATTGCGCATGAAGATTGTCCGCGCTGCCAGGGCCACGACCCGGCTGTTTTATTTGCGGGTGAAGTCACAAAAATCAACAACCATCTGAAAGAAAAAAACCGCGAACTCTGGATGTGGGGCGACCGGCTGATTGACGGAAAAACCACCGGAATCGGACTTTGGGAAGGCAGTTACAACAACACTCACCGCGCCATTGATATGATTCCGAAAGATGTGGTCATCTGCGACTGGCATTACGAAAGGCCCGACGCCACCGCCGTACTTTTTGCTGCAAAAGGGCTGAATGTACTTACCTGTCCGTGGCGAAACACCGAAAATGCGCTGGCTCAGGAAAAACTAACACGTTCGCTGATTGCAGGAGCCACCGATGAAATGAAACCGCGTTACCAGGGAATGCTGCAAACTGTCTGGGGTTCGGCAGGTTCGTTTATGAAAAGTTATCGTGGACAAGCCGAAGTTGGAAAAGAAGACAAGTCGGCGGAATGCTTCAAACAACTTGCAAAAGCATGGAAACAATAAATCTCAATAAATCACAATCAGTCACCATAAATCTCTATCAATCTCAAAATCTTATGAAATCATTACTCGTTATAATAGCGCTCTTCGCATTTTTAATCACCCCAATTATCAGCAAAAGCAAAACGTTACCCAAAATTAAGGTCGAAGGAAAAAACTTTGTAAACGAAAATGGAGAAGTAATCAGGTTGAAAGGAGTCAGTTTCTCCGACCCCGACAAACTGGAAAAAGCCGGACAATGGAACAAACGATATTTTCAGGAAGCAAAAAACTGGGGTTGCAATGTGGTTCGTTTTGCCATTCACCCCACAGCATTAAACAAACGTGGCTGGGATAATTATTTCAAACTTGTTGATGAAGGCGTGAAATGGGCGGAAGAGCTTGAAATGTATGTCATTATCGACTGGCATTCCATCGGCAATCTGAATACTGAAAAGTGGTTCCGTCCGATGTACAATACTTCGTGGAATGAAACCGTAAAATTCTGGCAAACCGTCGCCAAACGATACAAGGGAAATAACGCTGTAGCTGTTTACGAATTGTATAACGAACCCACCAACGATGGCGGTAAATTGGGCGAATTCTCGTGGAAAACATGGCGGCCAACACTTGAAAAACTAATCGATGAAATTACGCCGACCGATGACCAGAAAATTTTTCTGGTTGCCGGTATGGAATGGGGCTACCTGTTAGACGAAGTGATTGCTAATCCGGTTAACCGGAAGAATGTTGCTTATTGTACTCATCCTTATCCGCAAAAACGCGAAAAACCCTGGGAACCCCAATGGGAGAAAGACTGGGGGCATGTGGCCGACAAATACCCGATTCTGGCAACAGAGTTTGGATTTATGGGACCCGACGAACGCGGCGCGCACATTCCGTGTATCTCTGATGAAAGTTACGGCGAAGCAATCATGGCTTACTTCGACAAAAAAGGAATCTCCTACACACCCTGGTGTTTTGACCCTGATTGGCCGCCAACACTCATCAAAGACTGGAATTTCACGCCATCGAGACAGGGAATTTTTTTCAAAACACATTTACAGAAAAAGAATTAA
>DAINOH010000088.1:0-20543 GCA_036735485.1 Draconibacterium sp.
CGATGGTTTTAATAAATATCATTGAAAATCTGTCAACTTATTTCAGGACGATTCATACTGTCAAAAGTTTACAAAGATTCGGCTGGTAATCAATTACTATTACTATTTGATAGTTTTTAAATTATATATTATTACAAACAAAAGTTGTAATAATATTACATACGATTATTGAATGTGTTGAGCTTAAGGATAAGTTTTGAATACTAATTTATGCGATCGTGATCCTATGTAATTCAGGAAAATATTGTTTTTCGCTTGGTTTCTGTGAAACTATTGTGAGGTTGTAATAAAACGAAATATAGCTGATAAAAGTCGGTATTTTATTCGGCTGAATAATTTCTGATAAGATTCAATAAATCATTCTTATAATTATTTCCAACCGGCAGTTTCGAATTGTTAATCTTAACTAAATTCCCTTCCAAAGATTCAATTTTATCAATAGCAACAATATAGGATTTGTGAATTCGCAAGAACTTTTCGTGTGGGAGGCAATCGATAATCTTCTTCATCGATAAATTTGAAATAAATTTCTGAGCAGATGTATATACTTTAATATAGTCACCTAATCCCTCAATAAAACAAATTTCCGAGATATTGATTTTTATATTCTTTTTATCAGATTTAAGGAAAATAAACTGTTTTTGATTATTTGTTTCAACATCAGTTTGATAATTTTTTCTTATCTGGGAATAATTTTCGGCTTTCAAGTACGCTTTAAAGAATCTTTCAAACGAAAAAGGCTTTTTTAAATAATCAATAATGTTCAGTTCATATCCTTCCAACGCATATTCTGAGTAGGCGGTGGTTAATATTACCATTGGCGGATGAACTAAATTGCGCAAAAAATCGATCCCTGAAATTTTAGGCATATTAATGTCAAGAAATATAAGATCGATATGATTCTGCTGTAAATACTGGCTTGCTTCCACTGCATCAGCGCATTCGCCCATAATGTTTAAAGCAGGGATGTTGCGGGAATACTCTTTAATAATGTTTCGGGCCAACGGTTCGTCATCAATAATTAATGCAGAAATTCCCATTTTATTTAAGTTTTAAGATCAGTTCAACCGAAAATACGCGTTCTTTTTTTTCTATCCGGTATTGGTATTCATCCGGCTTATAAAGTAGTTCCATTCTTTTTTTTACATTTTCAAGCCCAATTCCTGAATGTTGTTTAGTAGAATGAGTGTAAAATTCAAAATTGTTTTCAATTTTAAAAAGTAATTGTCCTTCTTTTTCAAAATCAAAAAGGATGGATATAAAATCATTTTCCGACGATCCGGGCAGACCATGTTTAAAGGCATTATCAATAAATGGTTCAAAAAGAAGGGGGGCAATTCGTGCATTCGGAATATTACCTTTAATTGTATAGGTGATTTTTGTTTTTTCTGATGTTCGTATTTTTTGTAGTTCTATAAAATTATTGACAAAGTCGATTTCTTTATCAAGGGAAATGTAATTCTCCCGTGAATCGTAAATAATATGTCGCATTAAATCTGAGAGTTTGATAATTAATCCAGGTACTTTATCAGATCGGATTAATGCGAGTGAATAAATATTATTCAGTGAATTAAAAAGAAAATGAGGATTCAATTGCCCTTTCAGGGTTTTCAATTCAGCTTCAAGTTTTTGTTTTTCGATTGTTGCCAGTTTCAGATTTAGGTCCTGTAATGTGAACCAGTCTTTTATCAGTTTAATAAATGTACTAACTGCAACATAACTTAGTGATGAAAAAAAGTATGCAGAATGTAGGTTTGGATTAAACGAGTGATTATTGGAAAATAATGATGTAAAGGAATGTAAGGGATATAAAAACAGGAATTGTAGTGCAAAACTGATTAGTGAAAGCAACAATATCAGCCAGAAAAAGTAGAAAATGTAATTTTTCTGTTTAAGGAATTTTGGAATCAGGTAATATAGATTTATGTAAACTCCGATAGAAAAGAAAAGGTTGATAATTATTGATTTTAAGAATAGCTGCAGGCTGATATTCTCGCCATACAGATAAAAAATTGAAGTCAGCAGCAGAACTCCAAGGCACCAGAATATAACATGCCAGGCAAGTTTATATTTACGGTTAAAAAGTTCTTTCTGCATTATATTCTGTCTCTTTTGGTAATTAGCTTCTTCAGATAGTACAAAATGGGATTTTTATATTTAAGATGCTTCCAGGGACGACTGGAATGTGGCAGGTGTAACACCTCGTGCTGCTTCGACAAATAATTGCTGAGTCCTAACTTTTTAGATTGCTTGCTAATAAAAACATCAAACCAGTCCTTATTTTCCGAAAGTGTTTCAAAATTGAACTGCTTTAATAAGTTAACCGAAAGAAGTGTACAGCAAAAGCTAAGACTGTGAGATGTATTTACTATTTCGGCGCGTTTGATCTTCTCAAAAGTGTAGGGAAAGTTGTAATTGCCGGTATCATCAACTGTTATTGCGCCCACCATTCCTGCGTCCTTTTTCATTTTCAGAATGGCTAATAGTCCTTCAATTGTATCGTTTTTAATAACAACATCTGATTCGATGATAAGCAGGGGACAGTTGCAGGCAACTGCTTTCTTTTGCGCCATTTCCAGAACAAGTTTATAATTTGGAGAGGGCGTATTTGTAATGTCAGACAAGTTTATAAGGTTAAATCCAAAATTAACTCTTGCTTTTTCTAGTTCGAGTGTGTTTTCATCGGTACTGAAGTCATTAAAAACATAGTATTCGAAATCAGCCTTACTTTTTGAAATGGCTTCAATAGTTCTGAGCGTAGTGTTGATAGAATCTTTAACGGGTGTTATAACAATTGCTTCCGGCATTTTATAAAATTATGATGCAAATTTAAAGAAAGTATATTACTGAGCCCGGTTAAAATCACGCGAATATGCCTGGGCTGTCGGCATAATCAGAATATCATCGATATTCACATGTGCAGGACGGGTAAGTATAAAAAGAATAGTTTCAGCAATATCTTCTGCATTTAACGGTGTAAATCCATTGTAAACCTGTTTGGCCCTTTCTGAATCGCCATGAAAACGAACCACAGAGAATTCAGTTTCTACCGCTCCGGGGCTCACTGAACTGACTTTTATTCCGTGTTTCAGCAAATCTAACCGCATTCCTTTTGTCAGTGATTGTACGGCATGTTTCGATGCACAATATACGTTTCCCATCGGATATGTTTCTTTTCCGGCAATCGATGAAATATTAATAATATGTCCATTCCCCTTTTCAATCATTATATTCGATACAAGCCTTGTTATATAAAGCAGTCCTTTGATATTTGTATCAATCATTCTTTCCCAGTCATTAACTAAACCGTCCTGGATACTGGAAAAACCGGCTGCAAGGCCGGCATTGTTTATCAGAACATCAATTTGCTTCCATTCATTGGGTAAAGAATTGATGGCAGCTTCGTTCTCAGCAAGATTTCTGATATCAAAATTCAGTATAAATACTTTTACCTGCGAAACGGTCAGAATTTTATCTTTTAAAGCATTTAGCCGTTCTTTTCTCCTTCCGGTAATGATTAAATCGAAATTATTTTGTGCAAGTAATATTGCAGTGGCTTCACCTATACCTGAAGAAGCTCCTGTAATTAAGGCTATTCTGTTCATTATTGTAAAAGTTGAATTTTGTCCGAAATTAAAAAAAACATTAAAGCTGATGGAAAAATGAGCTTCTTAATTACCTTTGCTGACTGTAAATTACAAAACCACAGCAATATGAGCGAAGTTTATCAAAAGGAAAGTGAGTTTTCGATCGATCTTATTCCTGAGCCCGAAAATATTGAAGATGTTATTTATTCACTGATGGTTAATCCGAACCTTTCGAGTATTAACTATTTCAATGATTTTGGTGAGTTAAATATCTCTCCTGATTCTATTGGCGATTCTGAAAGTGATGACACAGGGTTATTCGATACCGGTTTAAATGGCAGCAAAATGCTGATGAGCACACATGCTTTTCATCATCACCTGCAGAATGATCCGCAGAAAGCCACAGAAATTCTTATTTCACGTGCGGCAAGGAAGATGATTTGCTTCGGAGCAAAACCAACCATTGTCAGTGCTTTTTTGTATCATATTGATTTTGGCGATCCGAACGGACAGTTCATTGCATCGGGTGCTAAAAATGGGCTCGAAAATGCAGCAACAAAATTCGGATTAAAAATTGCCGACCGTAAAATCAGGTTCGATCATTTCTCACAACACGGCCCCGTTCCTCCAACTATTATAATCAGTATGGTGGGATTTATTGAGAAAGAAAATGTTACAACACATTCGCTTAAGAAAAAAGGTAACAATATTTTTCTGATTGGTAGAAATTCAGATGATATCGGAACATCAGAATATCTTGAGTTTTATCACGAGATTTCTGACTCACCACTTCCCGAATTCAATATTCAGGATGAAATTCTTGTACAAAAGGCCGTTACAAAGCTTAATGAAATGAAATTGGCTGAAAGTGCCAGTCCTGTTGGAAAAGGTGGTTTGTTTTTTACCCTTCTCCGGGCTGCAATTCCCAACGAACTGGGTTTTGATATTACAACTGCCGCCGAAACAAGGATTGATTCGTTTTTATTTGGCGAAGCAATGGGACGGATTATTGTTGAAGTAAGCCCCGAGAATGAAGATGAACTGGTAGATGTGTTGTATGATCTGAAGGTGCCGTTTTTTACATTGGGACATGTAACAAAAGGCGAAATCAGGATCGATGACGAATCTTACGGTTATGTGGATAAAATGACTGCAGGAGTTTAATGGCACTTCCCGATAAAAGCAAAACCTCAGCAAAAAAAGTTCAGGTTGAGGAAATGTTCGATAACATTTCCCCGAAATATGATTTGTTAAACCACCTTTTGTCGGCGAATATTGATAAAATATGGCGGAAAAGGGTGATCAGAATGTTGGCAAAACACCATCCCTCTGAAATCCTTGATATAGCCACCGGGACTGCAGATTTTGCCATTGCCGCCACAAAAATCAGAGATTCAAAAATAACCGGAATTGATATTTCGGAAGGAATGCTTGAAATAGGGAGGAAAAAGATTTCAAGATTAAAACTTGAAAAAAAGATTGAATTAATTAAAGCCGATTCTGAAAATCTGCCATTCAGCGATAACCAGTTCGATGCTGCAATTGCCGGTTTCGGGGTGCGGAATTTTGAATCGCTGAAAGCAGGATTAAAAGAAGTTTTAAGGGTTATTAAACCGGGAGGGGTATTCTTTATACTTGAGTTCTCGAAACCTGTAAAAACGCCGTTTAAGCAATTATACCAATTCTATTTTTTGAAGATACTACCATTTGTTGGCGGTCTTATTTCGAAAAATAAAAATGCTTATACCTATTTGCCCGAATCGGTTAACGAGTTCCCTGATGGTCATGATTTTTTGACTATTTTAGCGGATGTTGGATTTGTTGAGAACCGTTTTTATACACAAACTTTTGGAATTGCCACAATTTATAAAGCAATAAAGCCAGAAATTCGCGGTTGATACAATAAATATGAGCAAAGTGTTGTTTTTTTGAAGACAGGAATTAATACCACGTGAATAAGATTTTAATTTCAATATTACTTGTATTTTGGGTTAGTGCAGCTTTTGCGCAAAGGCAAAAAGTTAATTATCTGACCACTTTTGATGAAAAGCGTATTCACTTCGGATTCACACTGGGTTATAATTATCTCGATTTTGCGGTTACCAATTATAATCCGATTGGCGAAAATCCTGAATTTGATGAGTCAATCAGTTATACTCCTGCTGGTCCTGGTGCCGGTGATGCAGTTAGAAGTGATTTGCAAACACTCATCCCCGGTTTTACTGTTGCCATTGTTTCCAGTTTACGACTTACTGAAGATTTGGATTTACGTTTTTTACCAGGTATGTCATTTGGCGAGCGAAAACTCACATATAATGTTCCGATTTATGATATCAATGTTGGGGTTTCAACACTTGAGAGTTATTCAATCAAATCAACTTTTCTTGATTTTCCATTGTTGATCAAGTATAAAGCACGCAGAATTAACAACGACAGGCCTTATATTATTTTCGGTTCGGCCTACAGGCAAGATATTTCAAAAACAGCCAAAGAAGATCTTGTAAAGTTAAAAGGACCGGGATTTTATGCGGAAGTGGGAGCTGGCTGGGATCATTACTTCCCGTTTTTCAGATTTTCGGTTGAAGGTAAATTCAGTTTCGGTTTGAACAATCAGTTGGGACCGGTGCCAAGTGGAATGCAAAGGCAGTATTATTCTCAGTCTGTCAAAAATCTCCGTTCGAATATTTTTACAATCTCATTACACTTTGAGTAGCCCCGGATAGACGGTCTGGCGCCTGAACTCTGAGCAGATAATGGCAGTGGCGATGGCAACATTCAACGATTCTGCTTTTGTGTCTTCTTGTGAAAAAACGGGTATTTTTATTTTCTTTTGAATTAAAGCAGCAGTGTCAGCAGAT
The DNA here is from genome assembly GCA_036735485.1 of Draconibacterium sp. GTDB lineage: Bacteria > Bacteroidota > Bacteroidia > Bacteroidales > Prolixibacteraceae > Draconibacterium. Next base: position 6,446 of record DAINOH010000088.1, read on the forward strand.
ATTCCGTTTCCTTCATTTCCCATTACCAGCAGTGTTTTTTCAGGGAGTTTTTCGGTGAAAATGTTTTCACCTTCAAGAAATGCACCGGTAATAATACTTCCTGATTTTCGGGCTATTTGCGATACGGGTAAAAACTCAGTATTCCAGGTTTTAACACGGCAAAACGAACCCATGGTAGCCTGAATGACTTTCGGATTAAATAAATCGGCACAGGCCGGTGAACAAAAAAGCTGCTTAATCCCAAACCAGTCACAAATTCGGATAATTGTACCCAGGTTTCCCGGGTCCTGAATTTCATCAAGGAAAAGAGACAGTGAATCCATTTCTTCAGGAAGGGATTTATGTTCAGGTAGAAAACAAAGTGCCAGCGCATTTTGCGGGCTCTTTAAATGGCTTGCCTTGCTAATTTCTTCTCTCGTTACCTCCGAAATTTGTTTTGCTTTTTCAAGGTTTGATGCAAATTCGAGAAATGAATGTGTGGCAAAAAGTTGTTCAATTTTAAAATCAGAAGCCAGTACTTCTTTTACGTTCTTATCGCCCTCAACAAGAAATAATTTTTCTTTTTGCCTGTATTTTTTTTCTGAAAGTGATTTAATCAGTTTTATGGTATTTTTGCCAATCATCTTATGTAAAAAACAGTTATTGATAACGAAATTAGTGAAAGTTAAAGTTTCTGATTAAAACACTTGGTTATTTTTGTCGGGATAATTATAAGATGTATTGGTTTCTGAAGCATATCAGCAATTTGTGGAGAAAAGTATTCGTGTCAGCTCTTTTGTTTGGGTTGATATTTACGTCGTGCAACCCGGTGAAATTTGTTCCCGAAGATAAATATCTGGTCAGTAATGTTCAGGTAAATGTTGATAACGAAAGAATAAATAAGGAAAGTGCCCGGGCACTTATCAAACAAAAAGAGAATTACAAAATACTGGGCTTTTTAAAGTTTCACCTGATGCTTTACAATCTGTCGCCGAAGAATAAAGAGGAAGGTTGGCTGAAACGAATCGGTGAACCACCGCAGATTTATAATGAAGATTTGAAATTAAAGTCGGAAGAACAATTACTTCAATACGCTTATAGCAAAGGCTTTTTTAAAGCTTCGGTTACAGGAGAACTAAAGAAAAGGGAAAATAAGAGAAAGATAGAGATAGTTTACAATCTGAAAACTGGTGATCAGTACCAGATAAAACAAATAAATTATCAGATAAAAGATTCGGCTTTAAAAAATTTATATTTTAACAGCCCGGTTAAAAATGAATTAAAGCCTGGCGACGCTTTTGATATTGAAAAACTTGAAAAGCACCAGTTGAATATTGTCAAATTATTCAGAAACAATGGTTATTACTATTTGTCGAAAGATGATGTGAAATTTCTGGCTGACAGTTCAATTCATAATCAACAGGTAAAAGTTGATCTGTTAATCAGACCTGCTGCAAATACACAGATTGATTCCTCAAAAGTTTTCAAACAATATTATCTGAATAAATTTTACATTTCGGTATTGCCCGGCAACGCACCCGTTACAATAAACCGTGACTCCACTTCGGTATTTTCCGACACATTAAAATGGGGCAACAGTACTTTATATCAAAACAAACATGTAAGATATCCGCCTTCGTTGTTCGACAGAACCATGAGGCTCAAAAAAGGAGATTTATTTAATAACTCCGATATTGAAAGCGCATTTATCGCATTTAACAGGTTGCGCCAATTCAGGTTTGTTGATATTCAGTTTTCTGAAATTCCCGCTATTAACGATACAAGTTTGCTGGATTGTTATGTAAGATTAGCTCCCTTAAACAAACAATCTACATCTTTTGATATCGAAGGGACAAATACATCCGGAAACTTTGGTGTGGCCGGTAATCTAACTTACCAGCACCGCAATTTATTCAGAGGGGCAGAGGTGTTTCAGTTAGATTTCAGAGGTGGTGTTGAACGTCTGCAGCACATGAGTAACGGAGTTCCCAATTATTTTAATACTACTGAATTAGGAGTTGAATCAAGTTTAATGATACCTCAACTTCTGGGCCCTGGAAATTTCATCAAACAGTTTGAAAGGTTTTTGCCCAAAACGGTAATTACTGTGGGGTATAACTACCAACGCCGGCCTGAATATACCAGAACCATCAATAATATAAAATTCGGTTACGACTGGAAATCTACCGAAGATATCAGAAACATCTGGAATGTTTTGGATTACAATAAAGTGAATGTATTTGATTATGATCCCGGTTTTATTGAAGGAATCCAGGATTTGTACATCAAAAGCAGTTTTACCGACCACTTGATTTTTGCAATGAATTATTCTTGGATATACAATAATCAACGATTGTCGAAAGTTAAGAATTATACTTATGTACGTTTTAATATTGAGTCGTCAGGGAATCTGCTTCACCTGATATCGTTAATGACGAATAAGGATAAGTACCAGGCGATCGATTCAACCGGGAATGTTCAGGCTGAATATTATACATTTTTAAATACACGGTACGCTCAATATATAAAATCGGATATTGAATATAGTCATAGTTTCAGTATCGATAAGTTTAACTCAATAGTAGCGCGGACATTTTTCGGGATCGGGATTCCTTATGGAAATTTTGATGTTCTCCCATTTGAAAAGAAATATTTTACAGGGGGAGCCAACGGAATACGAGCCTGGCCGGTACGTTCGCTGGGGCCCGGAACTTACAAAGCTTCGCCTGAAGAGTATCCGAATCAGACGGCAGATATTAAACTGGAAGGTAACCTTGAATACCGTTTTAAGTTGATTGCATTTGTTGAAGGAGCTCTTTTTATGGATATTGGGAACATTTGGGCCATTAACGAAAAAGACAACCGTCCGGGTGCACTTTTCAAACTGAATTCATTTTACAAACAATTGGCTTTCGGAACGGGAACCGGGTTGAGAATGGATTTAACCTATTTCATACTGAGACTAGATTTGGGTATGAAATTAAGGGATCCATCAGTGGCTGAAAACAGGGGGTGGATTATAGGAAACAGGCAAATTACCAATAACGACTTCAATTTCACTTTTGCCATCGGATATCCGTTTTAAATCAGGGTTTATTCTGTTTTTAAAGCTGGAGATATTTTTATTTTTTGCATTTTTGGAACCCTGAAAACTATAAATCATTATTAACTGAAAGGCTTTAATAATAAATTTTAAAATTATGTCTTCAAATCCTTCTAATCGTGAATCCTTCGGATCAAAATTCGGAATTATTGCTGCAACTGCTGGTTCGGCAGTTGGTTTAGGAAATATCTGGCGCTATCCCTATATAACAGGTGAAAATGGAGGGGCCGCATTCATATTTATATACCTGGCCATTGTTTTGGTTGTTGGAATTCCGGTTATGCTTTCGGAGTTTACCATTGGCCGGCGATCACAGTTGAATGTATTCGGGGCATTTAAAAAACTTGCCCCCGGAAAACCCTGGTTCCTGATTGGTGTTATGGGAGTGGCGGCAGCTTTTATGATTCTGGCTTTTTATACAGTTGTAGCCGGTTGGACACTCGAATATCTTTATCAATCGGTAATCAATGGTTTTGATGGAAAATCAGCTGAAGAACTTACATCAATGTTTAGTGGTTTTACCGGAAGCTCTTTCAGGCCCCTGCTTTGGTATTTTATTTTTATGGGATTAACTGCGATTATTGTAATGGCAGGAGTAAAAGGAGGAATTGAAAAATCCACCAAAATAATGATGCCGCTTTTATTTGCTTTACTGATTGTTTTAATTGTAAGATCGTTGCTTCTTCCGGGAGCAGAAAAGGGGCTCAGCTTTTTGTTTAAACCCGATTTCAGTAAAATCACCACCTCCACATTTTTGCTGGCATTGGGTCAGGCCTTTTTTTCGCTGAGTATTGGAATGGGCACATTAATTACTTATGGTTCATACATTCCTAAAAAAGATAATCTTGCCACAACGGCTGTTTCAGTTGTGATTACTGATACTATGGTTGCTGTTTTAGCAGGAATGGCTATTTTTCCGGCTGTTTTCGCATTCGGTATCGAGCCCGCCTCAGGCGAAGGTTTGGCATTTATTACGATTCCAAACATTTTTCAGCAAATGACTGGTGGAATGTTTTTTTCAGTGGCGTTTTTTATTTTGCTTGCTTTGGCTGCTTTAACTTCAACCATTTCAGTCCTTGAAGTAATTGTTGCATTCTTTGTTGAGGAACTAAAATTGAAACGATCTTTTGCGACCTGGATTGCAACGATTTCGGTTTCAGTATTAGGTGCATTTTGTGTGCTTTCAACCAGTTCGTTAGCCGATTTCAAAATAGCCGGGTTAACAATTTTTGGGTTGATGGAATTCACCACTGCCAACATTCTGTTGCCATTAGGAGGATTGTTAATTGTGATATTTATTGCCTGGTTTTATGGGAGACAAAACACGATGGATGAATTGACCAATGGAGGAACAATAAAAGCAAGATATATTCCGGTATTTATGTTTGTAATCAAGTTTATTGCTCCTTTGGCTATTGCATTTATTTTTCTGAAAGGGATTGGAATTATCAAGATTTAGGTGTAACCCAGGTATTAGATTTATTTTTGCTTGTTGCTTTCTGATTTTTTATAAATTTGGGTTAACTGTTGTTGTTTACAACATAAACCCGTTCATACTATGAATGTTTTCAGAAAGTTTATCAGAGAGTACAATAATTTCAACAAGGGAGACAGACATGCAATTTTAATACTGGCAGCAATTGCGTTGGTTACATTTTTTTTTGCTATCATAATAAAATATGTTGATTTATTTCCACGAGATGATAATTCAGAATATTATAACGAGTTAATAAAGAAATTTGATCAGAATAAAAGTAATTCGCTTATAGCAGAAAAGTCACTTTTTTACTTCGATCCGAACACGATTTCAAAAGAAGAACTTGACTCATTGAATTTGCCTGAATTTGTTAAGCGGAATATTCTGAATTACAGAGAAGCAGGCGGTATATTTAAACAGGCTAAGGATGTTAGAAAAATTTATGGAGTGAACGACAGCCTCTATTCAGAAATTCAAAATTATATCCGGATTACTCCATTTACCAAAGAAAAATCTGACGATAAAGAACCAGAATCAATTAAGATTACAAATTACAACTATTTTAACCCCAATACCGGAAGCGCCGAAGAACTTGTTAACTCTGGATTATCATATATTCAGGCGAAAAATATTATTGGTTACAGAGAAAAAGGAGGAGTTTTCAGAAATGCAGCCGATTTGCTAAAAATCTATGGCATTGATTCGGCAACTTATGCCAGGATTCAGTTTTTTATAAAAATCGATGAGAATCAAATAAAAACGAACCCTGAAAAATTCATATTAATTGAATTAAACAGCGCCGATACAACTGATTTATTAAAACTAAATGGTATTGGTCCGGCTTATGCCCAACGTATTATTAAATACCGTAATTTATTAGGAGGATATTCAAATACTACTCAGTTACTTGAAATTTATAATTTTCCACCTGAAACTTTTCAGAAAATTGAACCATATATTTATACCGATACCCTCAGCTTAAAGAAAATCAGAATCAACTTCGCAGAATATAAGGATTTTATCCGCCATCCTTATTTTAATAAGCAACAGGTGGATGCAATTCTGAAATATCGTCAGAAAAATGGTTCTTACGCGAATATAGAACAACTCAGAAAAGAAAGTTTACTCGATGAGCAAACCTTTTTAAAGATCAAACCGTATCTAACTTGTCAATAATTAGGAAGAAAACGGGATGGTAAATTGTAATTATAATTTTTTACAACGAAATTTGATTTCAATCGAATTATTTCTAAATTTGCGCCTCAATTTTTAAAAACAAAAACCGAATAATAATGATAGTAATTCCGGTAAAAGAAGGCGAAAACATTGAAAGAGCCTTAAAAAGGTTTAAAAGAAAATTCGAAAAAACAGGCGTTATTAAAGAACTGCGTGAGCGTCAGAAATTCACAAAACCTTCAGTAAAAAGGAGGGAAGAGTTAAAAAAAGCGGTTTACGTTCAGGGTTTACAACGGCAGGAAGACTAATTGATTTTAGTGATTCCTGGTTTATTTCGTTTAAATGGAACTTCAGGAGTCGTTTATCAGTTATTTACAGTATGAGAAAAGATGTTCTTCTCATACAATTAAAGCGTATGAAAATGACCTCGATCAGTTTGTGGAGTTTTGCACAAACATGGTCGGGGAATTTAATGTTAATAAAGTTGACTCAAAACTGGTCCGCGAGTGGATTGTGAGTCTCATGAATCATGAGGTTTCTGCACGGTCGGTTAACCGAAAGATTACAACATTAAAATCATTTTTTAAGCATCTGATAAAACTTGGAGTTGTCGGTTTTAATCCTGCAAAAGGTCTGGCGTTGCCAAAAATCAGGAAAAAACTACCCTCCTTTGTGGAGGAAGATAAGTTAATCGAATTGCTCGACAACGGTTATTTCGATAATGATTTTATTGGTACCAGGGATAAACTGATTGTAACCTTGTTTTATGGAACCGGTATCAGGTTATCTGAATTGATAGGGTTAAAAGAATCTGATATCGATAGAAGAAATTCTCAGATAAAGGTTCTTGGAAAGAGAAATAAAGAAAGAATAATTCCATACCCGGTTTCAATAAACCAATTGATAGAGCAATATGTTATTTTGAAAAATAATGTAAATTGTGAGTCAACGGAAGCGCTTTTTATAACAGAAAAGGGGACACCTGTTTATGAAAAATTAGTTTATAGATTAGTAACACAAAATTTATCGAAAGTAACTTTGTTAGAGAAAAAAAGTCCTCATGTTTTACGTCATACATATGCAACGCATTTATTAAACAACGGAGCCGATCTGAATGCTGTTAAGGAATTATTAGGACATTCAAATCTGGCTGCAACACAAATTTATACGCATACAACTTTTAAAAAATTACACGATATATATAAACAAGCCCATCCGAGGGGATAAAAAATTACGATTATGGAAATCAAGATTAATTCAGTGCATTTTACTGCCGATCAAAAACTTGTTGATTTTATTAACAAGAAAGTAAGTAAACTTGATACATTCTTTGATGGAATTATCAATGCCGAAGTAACATTAAAGGTTGACAAACCTGAATCTACAAATAATAAAATTTCTGAGTTAAAACTTTCCATCCCTGCAAACGGATATCTATTTGCCAAGAAACAGGCTGATTCTTTTGAAGAGGCAACTGATTTAGCAATTGATGCAATCAAAAAGCAATTGGACAAATTCAAGGATAAACTTAAAAGCAAATAAATTTCAAAAATAGCCGCAACTAAGTTGATTTTTATTGAATAATATTTTTACATTTGCAAACCCAAATTTGGGGCGTTCTCTTTATGGCATTTTTCAAGGCTGATTGTACATAAAATCAGGATTTTTGGAGGTTATTTAAATCTTTCAAAGAATTCTGAAAATATAGACAAGATGCTAAAAAATAAATAGCGAAATTTTTTTTCGCTTGCCGTATTGAAAATTTTGTATTTTTGCGCGGCATTTTTGCAGGCAAAACGCGGGAGTAGCTCAGTCGATAGAGCATTAGCCTTCCAAGCTAAGGGTCGCGGGTTTGAATCCCGTCTCCCGCTCGAAACGGAGACTGGAACTTAGGTGAAAACTGAAAGTTCCTGTCTCGTTCTGTTTAAAGCCGATGTAGCTCAGGGGTAGAGCACTTCCTTGGTAAGGAAGGGGTCACGAGTTCAATTCTCGTCATCGGCTCGAAAATGAATATAGAAATAAATAATTAAAAAATTAGAGTTATGGCTAAAGAACATTTTAACAGGGACAAAGAACACGTCAATATTGGTACAATTGGCCACGTTGACCATGGTAAAACTACACTGACCGCTGCTATTACAATGGTATTGGCAAAAAAAGGTCTTTCTGAAGTAAAAAGTTTCGACTCGATTGATAACGCTCCTGAAGAAAAAGAAAGGGGTATTACAATCAATACTGCTCACGTTGAGTACCAGACTGAAAAACGTCACTATGCTCACGTTGACTGTCCCGGCCACGCTGACTATGTTAAAAACATGGTTACTGGTGCTGCACAGATGGACGGTGCTATCATTGTAGTTGCTGCTACTGATGGTCCTATGCCACAGACTCGTGAACACATCCTTTTGGCTCGTCAGGTAAACGTTCCTAAACTGGTTGTTTTCATGAATAAAGTGGATATGGTTGAAGACGAAGAAATTCTCGAACTTGTTGAAATGGAAATTCGCGAATTACTTTCATTCTACCAGTTTGATGGTGACAATACTCCTGTAATCCGTGGTTCTGCATTAGGTGCAATGAACGGCGAACCGAAATGGGAAGATAAAGTTATGGAACTGATGGATGCAGTTGATACTTGGATTCCGCTTCCTCCCCGTGATATCGACAAACCATTCCTGATGCCGGTTGAAGACGTGTTCTCAATCACAGGTCGCGGTACTGTTGCTACAGGTCGTATCGAAACTGGTAAAATTCACACAGGTGATGAACTTCAGTTAATTGGTTTAGGAGCAGAAGGCCGCAAAACAGTTTGTACCGGTGTTGAAATGTTCCGTAAAATCCTTGATGATGGACAGGCTGGTGACAACGTAGGTTTATTACTTCGCGGTGTTGACAAAAAAGAAATCAAACGTGGACAGATTCTTGCAAAACCAGGTTCAATCACACCTCACAAAAAATTCAAAGCTGAGGTTTATGTATTGAAAAAAGAAGAAGGTGGTCGTCACACTCCGTTCCACAACAAATATCGTCCGCAGTTCTACATCCGTACGCTTGACGTAACAGGTGAAATCCACCTGCCGGAAGGTCGCGAAATGGTAATGCCTGGCGATAACGTATCAGTGGAAGTTGAACTGATCTATGCAGTGGCTATGAGTCCGGGTCTGCGTTTCGCAATCCGTGAAGGTGGCCGTACTGTAGGTGCAGGTCAGGTTACTGAAATTATCAGCTAATTAGTAGATAAAAATAAAAATAAGTCCCGGGTCATGCGACCCGGGACTATTTTACGGTTGAAACTCAAAAGGGAGTGGTTGCAAAACAGTAGGTTCGATTCTTACCTTCCGTGCCAAACAATTTTTTAGATATGAAATTGAAATTATACTTTCAGGAGGCTTATGATGAGCTTATTCACAAAGTTACATGGCCAACCTGGAAAGAGCTGCAAAGCAGCGCATTGGTTGTAATGGTTGCTTCCTTGATTATATCATTGGTAATTTTCGTCATGGATGTTTCGTTCAGAAACATGATGGAACTTATCTACGGATTATTTTATTAATCAAAATCTTTAAAGCGAGATGAGCGAAAATAGTAAAAAATGGTATGTTCTGCGTGCAATTGGCGGAAAGGAAAAGAAGGTTAAGGAATATATCGAAAACGAAATCGCGAATGGAGATTTAAAAGATTTTGTTGATCAGGTTTTGATACCACAAGAAAAGGTTTACCAAATCCGAAACGGTAAAAAAATCAGTAAAGAAAGAAATTTTTTCCCGGGTTATGTTCTTATTGAAGCTGCTTTAGTGGGTGAAGTTGCGCACACACTGAGGAATATTCCAAACGTAATCGGGTTCCTTGGCGACACCAAAGGTGGGGATCCGGTACCGATGCGGCAAAATGAGGTGAACAGAATTTTGGGGAAAGTGGATGAACTTTCTGAAAACGATGAGGAAATCAGTGTTCCATTTGTGGTTGGAGAAACTGTAAAAGTTGTCGATGGACCATTTAACGGCTTTAACGGAACCATTGAAGGAATCAATGAGGAAAAGAAAAAGCTGCAAGTAATGGTGAAGATTTTTGGACGTAAAACTCCTTTGGAACTCAGCTTTATGCAAGTTGTAAAGGAATAAAACACGTTAAATACTATGGCTAAAGAAATTGCTGGATTAATTAAATTACAGATTAAAGGTGGTGCTGCAAATCCATCGCCACCAGTGGGACCAGCATTAGGCTCCAAAGGGGTAAATATAATGCAGTTCTGCAAACAGTTTAATGCACGTACCCAGGATCAGCCTGGAAAAGTACTCCCTGTTATTATTACTGTTTATGCAGACAAATCATTTGATTTCATTATTAAACAACCTCCGGTTGCTATTCAATTAATGGAAGTATCAAAGGTTAAAAAAGGATCGGCTGAACCCCATCTTAATAAAGTGGGATCAGTTACCTGGGAACAGGTAAAACAAATTGCCGAAACTAAAATGGTTGACCTTAATTGCTTTACAATTGAATCGGCAATGAAGATGGTTGCTGGTACTGCAAGAAGTATGGGAATTACCGTAAAAGGTGCTTCACCATTCAAAAATTAAAAATCTTATACGATGGGCAGAATTACGAAGAATATGAAAGCTTCTCTTGCGAAGATCGAAAAGGGAAAAACTTACAGCATCGATGAAGCCGCTGCATTGGTTAAAGAAGTAACTTATACCAAATTTGATGCATCAGTCGATATCGATGTAAGACTCGGAGTAGATCCAAGAAAAGCCAACCAGATGGTTAGAGGCGTAGTTTCGTTACCCCATGGAACTGGAAAAGTAGTACGCGTTTTGGCGCTTGTTACACCCGATAAGGTGAATGAAGCTACCGAAGCAGGTGCTGATTATGTTGGTCTCGATGATTATATCGAAAAAATCAAAGGAGGCTGGACCGATGTTGATGTAATTATTACCATGCCACCTGTTATGGGTAAAGTAGGGGCGCTGGGCCGTATTTTGGGTCCGCGTGGTTTAATGCCAAACCCGAAAAGTGGTACAGTTACAATGGAAGTTGGTAAAGCTATCTCGGAGGTTAAACAAGGTAAAATCGATTTCAAAGTTGACAAATTTGGTATTGTGCATACCTCAATTGGCAAAGTTTCTTTTACTCCTGATAAGATTAAAGAAAATGCCGCTGAGTTTTTGAATACCATTGTTAAATTGAAACCAACAGCAGCAAAAGGTACATACATCAAGAGTATTTATCTCTCCAGTACCATGAGCCCTGGTATTCAAGTTGAACCCAAGTCAGTTGTTGACTAAAAATGTGTAAAAATGAAGAGTTCAGAGAAAAAAGTAATAATCGAAAGTTTACAGGAACAAATTAATTCTTACAGCCATTTTTACCTCACTGACATTAGCGGGTTGAACGCTGAAAAAACCAGCGCACTCAGAAGACTTTGCTTTAACCAGGATGTAAAACTGGTAGTTGTTAAGAATACTCTCCTGCGGAAAGCTCTTGAAAGTTCTAACAAGAACGTTGAAGAGATTTACGAAGCACTTAAAGGCAACACTTCGGTGATGTTCTCAGAGAATGCAAATACTCCTGCAAAACTGATCAAAGATTTCAGTAAAAAACATAAAAAACCTGTTTTAAAAGGTGCTTATGTTCAGGAATCAGTTTATCTCGGAGAAAACCAGCTCGAAGCATTGATAGCAGTAAAATCGAAAAACGAACTTATTGCAGATGTGGTTGCTATGTTGAAATCGCCGATGAACACTGTACTTTCACAGTTACAATCCGGTGGTAATATCATTCACGGTGTATTAGATACACTGAAAGAGAGAAATTAATTTATAGAAACAATTTATAAAAATTAATAGAGATGGCAGATTTAAAACAGCTTGCAGAACAATTAGTTAACCTGACTGTAAAAGAGGTTAACGAATTAGCTGGAATTCTGAAAGACGAATACGGAATTGAACCAGCTGCAGCAGTTGCAGTGGCAGCAGGTCCGGTTGGTGGCGCTAGCGCAGAAGCTGAAGCACCGGCTGAACAAACAGAATTTACAGTAGTTTTAACCGCAGCAGGACAAGCAAAACTGGGCGTTGTTAAACTTGTAAAAGAATTAACTGGTTTAGGCTTGAAAGAAGCAAAAGAACTGGTTGATGCTGCACCAAAAGCAGTTAAAGAAAAAGTTTCAAAAGAAGAAGCTGAATCTATCAAAAGTCAGCTTATTGAAGCAGGAGCCGAAGTTGAGGTTAAATAAAGCTTCAAGAACCTTGTGAAAGGTTATTTGGTTTAGAAGCCAACTTATGCTGGCTTCTAAACCTTTTTATGTATAGGTATTTTATATAATTAACTTGTATTAATACATGTCTGTACAAGCAAATAAAGAGAGAATCAGTTTCTCCTCCACAAAAACCAGGTTTGATTACCCTGACTTCTTGGAAGTACAAGTTAAATCATTTAAAGAGTTTTTTCAGTTAAAAACCACTCCTGATAACCGCAAATCAGAAGGATTATTCAAAGTATTCGAGGAAAATTTTCCAATTACCGATACAAGGAATAATTTCGTTCTTGAGTTTCTCGATTATCAGGTTGACCCGCCCAGGTATTCGATTCAGGAATGTATCGAACGTGGTTTGACATTTAGTGTCCCCCTGAAAGCAAAATTAAAGTTGTATTGTACCGATGTTGAACATGAAGACTTCGACACAGTGGTGCAGGATGTATATTTGGGAACAGTTCCCTACATGACCGAAAGAGGTACCTTTATTATTAACGGGGCTGAACGCGTTATCGTTTCTCAGTTACACCGTTCTCCGGGTGTTTTCTTTGGTCAGAGTATGCACGCCAACGGTACAAAACTTTATTCAGCACGTATTATCCCGTTTAAAGGATCGTGGATTGAATTTGCCACCGATATTAACGGAGTAATGTTTGCATACATCGACAGGAAAAAGAAATTACCTGTAACAACTTTATTACGTGCGATCGGTTTCGAAAGCGACAGGGATATTCTTGAGATTTTTAATCTCGCCGATGAAATTAAAGTATCGAAAACTGCACTTAAAAAAGTAGTTGGACGAAGACTGGCAGCCCGTGTTTTGAAATCATGGACTGAAGACTTCGTTGATGAGGATACCGGTGAAGTTGTATCCATCGAACGTAACGAAATCATCATTGATCGTGAAGTCGATATCGAAGAGGATCACATTGACGAAATTGTTGATTCGGGTGTAAAAACAATTCTTTTACACAAAGAGGATCAGAACCAGCAGGATTTTGCCATTATTTACAATACCCTGCAAAAAGACCCGTGTAACTCTGAAAAGGAAGCAGTTCTTCATATCTACCGTCAGTTGCGTAATGCTGAACCGCCGGATGAAGCCACTGCCCGCGATGTTATCGACAAGCTTTTCTTCTCCGATAAACGTTATGACCTCGGAGAAGTAGGTCGTTACAGGATCAATAAAAAACTGAATCTGAATGTCGAATCTCAGGTGAGAGTTTTGACAAAAGAAGATATTATCGAAATTATCAAACATTTGATCCAGTTGGTGAATGCCAGGACCGATGTTGATGATATCGACCATTTAAGTAACCGTCGTGTACGTACAGTTGGCGAACAAATGTTTGCTCAGTTCGGAGTTGGTCTGGCCCGTATGGCCCGTACCATCCGTGAAAGAATGAATGTTCGTGACAACGAGGTTTTTACTCCGATTGACCTGATCAACTCAAAAACACTGTCTTCAGTAATCAATTCGTTCTTCGGAACCAATGCACTGTCGCAGTTTATGGATCAAACCAACCCTCTAGCCGAAATGACGCACAAACGTCGTATGTCGGCATTAGGGCCTGGTGGTTTATCGAGGGAAAGAGCAGGTTTCGAGGTACGCGACGTTCACTATACCCACTACGGAAGACTTTGTCCGATTGAAACACCTGAAGGACCAAACATTGGTTTGATTTCTTCGTTGTGTGTTTTTGCAAAAATCAACGACCTTGGTTTTATCGAAACGCCATATCGTCTTGTAAAGGACGGCAGGGTTGATCTTTCGGAAGAAGGAGTTGTACTTCTTACTGCTGAAGAAGAAGAAGGTCAGATTATTGCACAGGCAAATGCACCGATTGATGATAACGGATATTTTATAAACAAACGTGTAAAAGCCCGTTTGGAAGGTGACTACCCGCTGGTTGAACGTGAAAAAGTTCAGTTAATGGACGTTGGTCCTAACCAGATTGCTTCGGTGGCAGCTTCATTAATTCCATTCCTTGAGCATGATGATGCTAACCGTGCACTCATGGGATCGAACATGATGCGCCAGGCAGTTCCGCTTTTACGTCCTGAAGCACCGGTTGTAGGTACAGGATTAGAAGGCAGGGCTGCAGCC
>DAINOH010000089.1:0-20113 GCA_036735485.1 Draconibacterium sp.
CCCTAAAGGGGACTTAGCTCAATGATAAACAGTTGTGAAGGTCACAACCAAAGCCCCTTTAGGGGTTTGGGGTGAAAAACACAACAATAAATATTTCTCAAAACTTAAACCCGACGAAATAACTTTTTTTACTGCACTTCTATCTGTACCTCTGCCGGTTGCAGCCAGTTGGCTGTGAATTTTACATTGAATGTGCCTTTTTCATTGCCCGCTTTGATATAGGCAATCATCCGTCCGTGAAAAACCCGCTGCTGGTTGTCGGTGTAATCCGTCATGTCCGAATTGTTACTGGCTTCCAGACCCAGCAATTGGCCACTGCCATCAATCCGGCAGGTAACTTCATCATCCGAAAGCATTACAGGAATCCCTTTTTCGTCAACCACCTGAATTACAACCTGCGCAACCTCGCCGCTTATGACTTTATTTTCTTCTGAAATGATTTTTATGGCGTGCGGACGACCTGAAGTCTGAATCGCATTCCGGGTGATTTCCGTGTTGTTTTTGTCGAGGCCGATTACTTCCAGTTCCCCGGCTTCGTAGGGAATATCCCAGGAAATGATTCCGGTTTTTGCATCATAGGATTTCTTTTCCCCCACAACTTTCCCGTTTAAGTAAAGTTCTGCCTGCGCGGCGTTGGTATAGCAAACCACGCGGACTGTCTGACCTGCTTCGTAGTTCCAGATGGGCCAGGCATCCATCGATAACTGGTTTCTGCCTTGTCGCCTGAGAGGATAAGTTCCCAAATAAGCCATCGGTTTTTCTGACCACAACGACTGACGGAAATAGCCACGGGGTTTGATAAAACCTCCGAAATCAACCAAACCGGAATAGAAACCGCGCGATGGCCAGCTTCCCGACTCACCTAAATAATCAATCCCGGTCCAGAGAAACTGCCCGAAAATAAATTCTCTTGCAGTAACATCATTCCATGCCTCCATGTCGTGCCGGTTTTCGCTCCCGAAAATCACGCGAGTGGGATATTTTGCATGGTCGCTGTCGTATAAACTTTCGGTGTAATTGTACCCGGCAATATCGAGTGCAAACGGGTAACCGGTCTGGTTCGACATGGCCACACCTGCCAGGCCGGCTGTTACAGGTCTTGATTTATCGAAAGTTCTGACCACTTTTGCCAGTCGTTCAGCAATGGCGCCCAAACGCATTGCATCGGGAGCATCTTTTTTATAACCTCCAAAAATGGGTTGTGTAAAACCGGTTTCTCCGCCACCATCCAGAACAGGGTGAGAATACGGGTCATTCGGATAATCAACCTCGTTTCCGATACTCCAGGCAAAAACTGAGACATGATTCCTGTCGCGTTTTACCATATCAGCCAAATCTTTTTCTCCCCATTCTTCAAAGAAATCAAATGAGCCCTGGAATCCGGGAGTACCAACATTCCAGCCTTCCAGCCATTTGCGTTTCGGAAATTCCCATTCATCAAAAGCTTCATTCAGAACCAACAATCCCAACTCGTCGCACAACTGGTAAAGGTCGGGCGCCTGCGGATTATGGCTTGTACGAATGGCATTCACCCCGATTTCCTGCAAAGTCAGTAACCTTCTTTTCCAGACTTCGCGGGGCACAGCCGAGCCAAGAACACCTCCGTCGTGGTGAAGGCAAACGCCTTTTATTTTCATTCCTTCACCATTCAGGGCAAATCCTTTGTTCGGGTCGAAGGTAAATTCGCGGAATCCGGTAACTGTGGTGGTTTCATCCACCAACACGCCATTTTGGTAAACCGATGTTTTCAGTGTGTATAACGAAGGTGATTTGAGTGACCACAATTGCGGATTGGCAACTTTTAACGCTGTCACTATTTTTCCGGCTTGAGTTCCGTTCACGGTGATTTTTTCAGACGACTTTGCCACCGAAATACCATCGGCCGAAAGCAATTCGTTGGTTATTGTTAAAGGCGAAGCAGATGCCGTTTCATTGTTTATTTCCACTTCAACATTCAACTGGTATCCCTTTTTCAGTTTTTCAGGCGTTGCGTAAACTCCCCACCGGCTGATGTGAATTTTGTTGGCATAAACCACCCACACATTACGGTAAATTCCCGAGCCGGAATACCAGCGCGAATCGGCCGATTGACTGTGGTCCACTTTTACGGTGATTGTGTTTTCGGTGCCAAAACTGATTGCGTCCGTGGCATCGTACATAAACGAAATGTAGCCGTTGGGCCTTTTCCCAAACGATTTACCGTTCACAAAAACCTCGCTCCGGTTATAAACGCCTTCGAAATAAAGATAAACTTTTTCGTTCTCCCGTTCTTTCGGGACAAAAAGCTGTTTGCGATACCAGCCGATTCCGCCGGGCAAATAGCCGGTGGCACTGGCCAAAGTCGGACTCAGTTGCTCTTTCACACTCCAGTCGTGCGGAAGCTCAATGGTATTCCACTGCCTGTTTTCCAGGTCTTTCAGTTCTTCCTTGTCGGTTTGCTGAAGAATGAACTTCCAGTTGTCGTTTATCTTTTCAGCTTTCCCAAAGCCGGTTTGAGAAAACGAATAATTTGTAACAGTTGCGAAAATCAGGAGCAACAGTAAAGTTTTGAATTTTATCATTTTGGTTTTTGTTATTGATTTATAAAATCATAAATGTGGCTAAAGCCTTTTTTATCTGGTGTTCTGAACCCGTCAGCTAAAGCAGTCGGTAATAAAAAAGCTAAGGCCTCAGAGTTGAAGCAGATATTGCCATTCACTTTAGTGAACGGATGAGTTGTAAAACAAATATGACCGGGGGGTTTTAACCCCATTTTCAAACTAAACGACATATTTATAAATAGTGATTCAATTATTGTTATTTGATGACAGGTTTTATTCCTTTAAAAGTTGGTTTCACTTCCAGCATATTTCCATTGGCGTCGAATTCGAGTTTATCGATGCAAACCTCGCGGTGAAAACCACCCGAACCCCGCGGCATATCAACACCTTTCGGATAGGTAAAGCGGTGATACACCAAATACCACTCATCTTTCCCCGGAATCTGGATTACGGAATTGTGGCCCGTTGCAAAAATATTGGTTACCGGGTCGCGCTGAATAACGATGTTGTTTTCAGGAATTGAAAGTGTTCCGAGCGGTGAATCGCTGGTTGCATAACGCACTTTATAGTTCGGACTGCGGGTGTCGTCTTCCGACCACATAAAATAGTACACGCCGTTGCGGAAAATCACTGAAGTTCCTTCGCGGAAAGTATTGTCGATGTTAAAGGTTTTAAGTGTGGCTATGTTCAGCGAAACCATGTCGTCGTTCAATTCGGCACCGGCCATGTAACCATTTCCCCAGTACAGGTAGCTTTTTCCGGTTTTCGGGTCGGTAAAAACTTCCGGGTCTATTTCCTGTCCGCCTTTTACACCCTCCGGTTTCCAGTTAATCAGCGGTTTCCCGATGTCGGTAAAAGGTCCTGCCGGGTGGTCGGCCACTGCCACACCAATTTTTTGCGCCGCCGTGAAATAGTAGAAATATTTATACTGACCGTTGATTTTCTTTTCAACAATACAGGGCGCCCAGGCATTGCGGTTAGCCCAGCTTACATCTTTTTTCAAATCGAGAATGATGCCTTCGTCTTTCCAGTCAACCAGGTTTTTCGAAGAAAAGGTTTTGAAATACCAGCCCGACCAGCCATCAAAACCATCGGACGTGGGATAAATATAAAAGCTGTCGGTTTTTTCGGAATATAAAATATCGGGGTCGGCAAAATAACCTTCCAGCACCGGGTTGTGGTCTTCTGATGAAGTCACCTTGTACATTTTTTTTACCTTTTCTCCGATTGAAAAAGTATAGGTAACCGGGCCGCCGGTAAAATTCTGCGGACCCGCCGGACTGACTTTGAACCCCGGCCAGCAGGTAAATTGCGGGTCGAAAACAGCCAGATTAACGCCTCGTTTTACGGGGAGATGAATCGTTCCTGCTTCAGCATTCAAATCAATATTCAGTTTTTTCAGGTCAGGCGAATTTATCTCAACCAGCGGGTCGTCCAAAGTTCCCCATTTTTCAACCAGCCGGAGATATTCTTTTAAAGTAATTGGCAAAACGGTTCCGTGGCGCGGGTGAAAATTCATGCTGATTTCGTGGTCAATCACTTCAAAATGCTCAAGGTCTTTGCTTTTTGTAAACTGGTAGCGCCCCGAGCCATACACATCGTACATCAGAATCCAGTCTTCCGAATTGTTCATTTTGAAAACTCCCGAACCTTCAACCCGGTCGGTTTCCTTGTCCACCCGGTTCAGATTCGGATATTTGTAACCTTCGGTGAGTTTATCCGAAATGGCCAGTTTTATGCCCGGGTCGCCGCTTTCCGATTTGTGAAACAGGTAGAATTTGCCGTCTTTTTCTATGATATCGCCATCGATACACGCGTTGTTGGTTGGGTTGTAAAGCAACTGTTTTGGCGCCGATTCTAACCCGGTGAAATCTTTGTTTGCAAACGCGTAGTAAATAATGTCGGGGTTGTTTCCCTGTTTCATCGAAAAGTAAACCATGTATTTTCCGGTTGTTTTGTCGAAAATGGTTTGCGGCGCCCAAACGCGGTTTACATCGCCAAATTCTTTCGGAAAAGTCTGCGGAATATTGACTATAGACGACGACCAGTTGATTAAATCGGTTGATTTCATCAGAATCATCGCGTAATTGTTCCAGCCCATTTCAGGCACGTACAAATCGGTGACCACCATGTAAAATGTTTTGCCATCATTTCCGCGCAGAATATGCGGGTCGCGCACGCCGCCCGATTTGCTGATTGATTTTGATTCGATTATGGGTTGATTTTTATTCAGCGCGCGAAAGTTGTACCCGTCGGTGCTCACCGCCAGCCTGATGGCTTCTTCACCCGGCCCGTTGCCGGTGAAATAGGTAAAAAGATACGCTTCGTTTTTCTCCGGTTTTTGCGCACTTGCAGGTAACTGGATAATTACCGCCAACATCGCAATAACAACCGGCAGCATCTTTCTGATAATTTTTGTCAATCGCATTTCCGGTTTATTTGAGTTTCAATCTGCACACATAAAATGCGTTCGACTGTGCTTTAATAGTAAACCCGTTGGCACCGGCATCAACAAAAGTGTGGACAGGTGCTACGTTGTTTGGTTTTTCGAGCGTGTTCACTGCTTCGGGCACTGTTGAATGCAGCACAGTGATTTCAACCCGATTATTCAATACCGGATTTTTCAGCCCGTTGATATTGATTTTTATCTCTTTTACTTCCGGCGAAGTGTTTGCCACTTTCACAATGATTTCTGAAGTGGTTTCATCCAACGAAGAACTTGCATACAATCCGTCCTGTCCGGTAATGTTTCCGCCATTCATTTTTAAAGGCAGAACTTTCGTTCCCGAATTACGCGCAT
This sequence comes from Draconibacterium sp., assembly GCA_036735485.1. Taxonomy (GTDB): domain Bacteria; phylum Bacteroidota; class Bacteroidia; order Bacteroidales; family Prolixibacteraceae; genus Draconibacterium. Next base: position 5,341 of record DAINOH010000089.1, read on the forward strand.
ACATTTGCTGTACATAGTAATTCGGCGTGCGAACCACATTCAGATTGTCGAACCAAATCATGTCGGGTTTCCACTGCCACGCATCGAAATGCGCAAACAGGGGCGCGTAAGTTGCGAGCCGCACGATGTCGGCATTTCTTTCAAGTCCCGTCATAAAGGCGGCTTCGGCAATGGCGGCAATCATGTTGTTATCGCGGCTTTCGTGATGTCCGGCGTATTCACCGGCAAAAACTTTTGGACCGCTGCGGTCGTAACTATCATAGCGGGCAGCATTTTTCAGAAACCAGTCCGGACTTTTATAATAATGCTCGTCCACCAAATCAACTTTTAGTTCCTTCATTTTGGGCCACAAATAATCGAAATCCTTTCCATCGGAGAAAGGACCTGAACTGCCGATGATTTTTATTTCAGGATATTTTTCCCTGAAAACTTCCATAAATTTAACCAGTCGTTCCACGTAACCTTCGCCCCATTGTTCGTTTCCAATGGCGATGTATTTCATGTTAAATGGCTCGGGATGCCCCATTTCAGCGCGCACTTTTCCCCATTTCGAGGTAACCGGGCCGTTGGCAAATTCAATCAAATCAATGGCATCCTGAATGTAAGGTTCCAAATCGTGAACTTCAACACATTCCGTGCTTTCAAACTGGCAGGCCAGTCCGCAACTGACAACCGGCAGCGGTTCGGCGCCCAAATCCTCGCACAACTGGAAAAATTCGAAAAAGCCCAATCCGTAAGTCTGGTAATAATCGGGGAAAAAACGGTGTTTAAAAGTGTAGTTCCAGCGGTTTTCGTTGAGCGGACGGTTTTCCACCGGTCCCACGCTGTTTTTCCACTGGTAGCGGGTTTCGAGCGTATTTCCTTCGATGATACAACCGCCGGGAAACCTGAAAACTTTGGGCTGCAAGTCGTACAACGCTTCAACCAGGTCTTTGCGCAAACCATTTTCGCGGTTTTTCCAGGTTTCAGCCGGAAACATCGAAATGTGGTCAACATCAACAACTCCGCGTGTTTCCAATACAACCCTGAGTTTGCCCTTTGCATCGGTGACTGCAGATTTCAGACTGACCGAATATTTTTTCCATTCATTACCCGAAACAAGAATTTCGCCTTTGCCAACCACTTCTTCTTTCGAACTGACCAGTTCTATTCTGAATTTCTTTTCGCCGCCATCATTCGACCGGGCGTAAAACGAAAAATTGTAGGCCGCATTTTGTTTGTAACCAATCTTTCTGAAACCTTCATTTTCGAGCCCGGTACCGCGCCGCAGGCCGCTTTCGCTCATTTGTATGTAATTCGGATTCCGGTCGAAACACGGTTTTTCTGATTTAACCGTTACATCGCCAAAAGGCGTCCAACCGGTGAAAGGCTGGTCGAATTCAAACGACCGGTTTTTCACGAGTTCGGCATACAAACCGCCATCGGCGCCGAAATTGATGTCTTCGAAAAACACCCCGTACATATCGGGACTAATTGATGCGCCGGGTTTTTGTACGTCGAGGTCGAAAGTAACCTGCGCATTTGCATAGATGCAACTGATTCCGAGTATTAAAATGGTAACTAATCTTTTCACGTTTTATAGATTTTCAATTTTGTTTCTAAATTTTTCGTAATCGATGAATTATTTCAATCTGATTTTGCAACGACATGTAATTCGCATGAAGATTTGTTTTATCATTTGTTATTTGCAAAATCATGCTCATTTCATTTTCAATTTATTGTTTGTTTATATTTTTTATTCTGATAACTGACAACGAGTAGGGAGGCAGCGTGTAAGCTTGTTTTCCGGAAACCTGAATTTTGCTTTCCACGGGCAAAACTTTGCTGTCGGCCGGCAATCCTTTTAAAACGCTGACCACGGCTTCCTGTCCGGCAACTTTCAATCCCGAAAAATCGAAATCCGATTCCACCGGCACCGGCAGCAGGTTTACCAATTTCAGGATGATATCGTTTGTTTTGCTGTCGCGCACAACCGACAGAGACACCCGTTTTTTTACCTCTTCCCTTTTGTCGGACAGGCTGATTTGCGACGGAATGTAAGCGTCGCCTGCATTTTGCCCGAACAGTTTCTGCACATAATAACCGGTTGTTGGTTTTACTTCGGTGTTGTTGAAATAAATCAAGTCGGGCGTCCACTGGGTAAAACCTTCTTTTGCCAAAAGTGGCGCGTACGAAGTCATCACAACCACATCAGCGTTTCGCTCCACCGAAGTGAGGTAAAGCGCTTCCGACAAGGCAGTTTCAATATTGTTCGGGCGGCCCGGCAAATGCGCAGCATATTCACCCAGGTAAACTTTTGATTTTGAGCGGTCGTAGCGGTCGTAAAAATCCTGGTTGTGAATAAACCAGCCGGGCGGCTGATAATAGTGCTCGTCAACCACCGGCACTTTCAGGCGGGTTGCCAAATCCCAGCCTTCCACATAATCGGTTCCGGTGTAAAACGGACCGACTGTTCCAATCACGATTATCTCAGGGTGTTTTTCAACCACGGCTTTGTAAATCATGGTAAACCGTTCCTCGAAAACATCGGTTATCAAATCCTCGTTGCCAATGCCAATGTACTTCAGGTTAAAAGGTTCGGGATGACCGGCTGCTGCGCGTATTTTTCCCCATTTTGTAGATTTGTCGCCATTTGCCCATTCAATCAGGTCGAGCACTTCCTGAACGTATTCGTCCATATCGCACAGCGGAATACCGCCCTGCTGGCCGTGTCCGCAGGTGGCCGAGTTCTGGCACGGAACACCCGCCGCCAGCACCGGGAGTGGTTCGGCGCCAATATCCTCACAAAACTGAAAATATTCGAAATATCCCAATCCGGCCGATTGATGGTAATTCCAGATGTTGCGTTGCGGAACGCGTGCTTCCAGCGGCCCCACTGTGTTGTTCCAGTGGTAAATATTCTGAATGCCGTCGCCGTGAGCCACACAACCCCCCGGAAAACGGACAAACCGCGGATGCAAATCGGCAATGGCCTGCGCCAAATCTGCGCGCAAACCGTTTTTGCGTTGTTTGAAAGTATTTTGCGGGAAAAGCGAAATCATGTCCAACGCCACTTTCCCCGTGAACTGCGGAATTACTTCAAGTTTTGCCTTATCAGCCGATTTGATGGCTGATATTTGGAGTTCCTGTTTTTTCCAGTCGCCACTTATCTTTTTTGTTTTGCCTTCTGCCAGAATTTCGCCCGATTCACTGGTTAAACGAACCAGCAAACTTCCTTTTTCACCTTCAAGGGATTTTGCAAAAACCGAGAAATTGTATTTTTCACCCTGGCGAACCGGTATTCCGGCAAATCCTTCGTTTACCAGCGAAGCACCCTGATTTTGAATGGTAAGCACAGCAAAATGCCTGTTGTTTTCGTGTAACGGATTGATGGTATCGATGGAAAAGGAAGCACTGTCACCCGTCAGCGACCAGGATTTTTGCGCGTTCCACGAAGGGTCGCGGCCCGATTTGTCGGAAAGCTGGTATTCAAAACCGCGGTTTTGCACCAGTTCGGCGTACAATCCGCCATCGGCCGCATAATTGATGTCTTCGAAGAATACACCGATTAACTTGTCGCTGATGGATTTTGTTTTTTCAGGATACACCGAAATGCTGGCTTTTACTATCTGCAAATCTTTAAACCGGATTGCATCTTTTCCCGTATTATCAGCTCTTTCCTCTTCGTGAAACCGGCTCCACTGCTGCCACTTTATCAATGCATCGAATTGTTTCCAGGGGATTTTGACGATTGTTCCTTCCTGTTTTTCACCATCTACCAAAACGGTTTCGCGCAGATTCAGACGCTCATTTTCGGCAGCCGCTGCTGTAGCTGTGTAATTTTTAAAATCAGAAGTTGAAGTTTTATATAACTTTTTCTGTCCTTCAGATTCACTCTGCCAGGTAATGAGATAAGTTTTTTTATCAGCATCAAAAGAAGCTTCCAGCGCTGTAACATTGCCGTTTTCCAGCACTTCGGGATACGATTGCCGTTTCCAGTTAAAAAGGTCATCGCTGGCGGCGTGTGCAAACTGGCCGGTTTCGTTGTTCAAAGTCCAGAGACAATGAAACAGCCCATTTTTATCCTGAAAGAGAAACGGATTTATCATTTTTTTCTGGCTTCCCCAGGCGCCAAAATCGCTGCCCAGAAACCGGAATTCAGGACCGATTCCGTGCCAGTTTTCCCTGTCGACACTCCACGCAATGTGCAATCCGGCGGTGTTGTTGTGTTTTCCGCTTGTATAGGCAAAAATATAAGCCGAATCAGGTTCGTTGGCAAAAACCCCAAACCCCGAAATCAGCAATAAAATTGAAACCAGAATTAATTTATGTTTCATCGTTTCTTATTTGATTTTATAGAGGCCACAGGCATGTGCATTCAATCCTGCACTAAAAGAACCTTTGAAGATGCCCAGCTTTTCTCCTGTCCACAGGTTCGTGATTTTACAACTTCCCTCAATACCAAGTTTTGAAAGTTCAACACCGATGTTCACCGGTTCTTTTTGGTCTGAAATATTGAAAAGCGCGAGATAATTTTCTCCTGTTTTTGGATTTTTCGAGGTCACAGCAACCTTCCCGTTTTCGTGGTAAATCTGTTTTACTCCGGAACTTTCGCGGTGCATTTTCAGCACTTCTTTATTGGTTAGCAGCGAAAGTGTAAATTCGTCATTACTGGGCATATCGCCTCCAAACATCAGCGGCGATTTAAAAATGGTAAAAAATGTCATCAGCGAATATTGCTCATCGCGGGTCAGTCGGGTCATCCGGTCTTCACCACGTTCGCCCCGTACTGAAATTCTGCCCAGCGGAATCATGTCGCAGTCGGGCCAGGTGCCGGGTGCAATGTACGGATACCACTGCTGCGCCACATCCATCAGGTGGGTGAGGTGTCCCCATGTATCCCACACATCATCCACCATCCGCCACATGTTGGCATGTTCTTTTACGTGGTCAGCATCTTTAAAAGGTGTTTCGCCCGGCGATGTACTTAATACAATCGGTCGGCCGCACTGGTCAATCGCATTTCTTATCAGTTCAATTTCGGCTTTATGATAGGGGCGCGAAAGGTCGTCCACTTTTACAAAGTCAACACCCCAGCTTGCGTACAGGTTAAAAATTGAATTGTAGTATTCCTGAGCACCCGGCTTACCGGCTAAAATTGTGTAATTATCACGCAACCAGGGACATTGAAGTTCGGTGGAGTAAATCTGGTCGGCGGTGATTCCATTTGTTCCCAGAATCGGCAATTTTTTTTCGACGGCAATTTTCGGGATTCCACGCATGATGTGGATGCCAAATTTCAAACCTTTGCTGTGCACAAAATCAGCAAGCGCTTTAAATCCGTTTCCGTTGGCGGCTGTGGGAAAACGGTTAACGGCAGGCTGGTAGCGGCCATATTCATCGATTACATAACGCGGGTCGGTTTGGTTGTAACCACCGGCTTTGTCGTTTTCCACAAACCAGCGAATATCAACCACAATGTATTCCCACCCATATTGTTTCAGATTTTCGGCCATATAAACGGCGTTGGCTTTTACCTCGTGTTCTTCCACCGTGGGGCCGTAGCAATCCCAGCTGTTCCAGCCCATCGGCGGTGTTTGCGCCCAATTTTTAAATTCGCCTTTTGCAAATGGCTTGTTCTGAGCCGAAGCCGTGGCAAAAAACAGGGAAACCGCAAAAATAAGAGTGATGATTTTGAATGAATTGAAATGCAATAGTTTACAAAGAAGGGTATTGATTTTCATTTTATTTGCTGCTTTTTGTTGGTTTAGCGTTCATGCTTAATTCATTGTTTTTATTACATCAGTCGGTTTCAACAAAAATAATCCAATTGAACAATTCGCTTCAATACAAACTCGTCAATTAACAAATAGAAAATCTGCATGGGCAATTAATGCCGGAAATGGTTCATTTTTGGGTCTTGAAATCCTGTTTGAGGGTCAGCTAATTTGATATTGTATTTCAATGTCGTATAGTTAGTGAAATCAGACTTCGACTACGCTCAGTCTGACGTCACCCTGAATGTTTATCCATTTTTTAAATATGGAAATAATGAGTGAATGATAGAAAGCCTCATCAATGCTGTCATTTCGATCTCGCCTCAGGCGAGACGAGGAGAATTGAAAATCAGCGAAGCTAAATCTCTTCGAACAGACAGATTTCTCTCCCGAGTAATCGGGATCGAAATGACAAGAAGAAAGAAGCTGTCTTTGGCAGCGCAGTCTCCACCTGACGGACGGGCAAGGAAGGATGTTTATTATTCAGTTCTCATTTTATTTCTCTTTTAACTAAACGACATTGTATCGTATTTTTGAAAAATGGTTCAGGGATTTCGTCCATTGTCTTTAATCACCAGCCAAACGTGACCAAAAATTCCTCTTTCATTTTTCCTTACAGAAACTGATTCTTTGCTGTCATTAACACGGATGGCAATCAGGTTATTACCTTTTAGATGCAGGATAGGAGTAAGGTCAGCTTGTGCTTGCTGTTTGTCATTCAATGTACATTTTACAGAAACTCCGTTTACGAATATTTCGTGTTGCCCGTTTATTCCTTCAAATTCAATCACAATTTTTTTCCCAGCCCAGTTTTCAGGAATTTCGAAATTCTTTCTGTACCATCCTGTTTCTGTGTTCTTTCCCGCTTTTTCTGTTTTTTTCATCGAATCGGTTAAAACAGTATCGGTGTTCCAGTCATGGGGCAAATCAATACTTCTCCAGTTAAAATCGTTAAAACCAGTTTCGTTGGCTGCTGTGTGGTCACCGGGGCTGAATTCCCAGTTTAAATCGAAGAGTTGTTTGTGAATGATTTCATTATTCGTCACCGTGCAATTCTGCAAAACTCCCCACAAAAGCAGGAATATAAATGCGAATATTTTTTTTCGGACGAACATAAATCTATTGCGTTGAATTTATTGTATCCTGTAAATTTTTTCAACCCTAATACCTGGTTTTCAGTTTGAACGATTTAATTACCAATGATTTGTTTTGCTTCTTATGTAAGTTACAACACGTGAAAGCAACTGATTCACAAAATTTAAATCAGGCTAAAATTAAGCACACTGAAAGATTCAATAAGTAAAGGATTCGTCATTCATCTGTCAGAAAACGGTCAACCAGTAAAATCAGTTTCAGTGTAAAAAATTGCAATTGACTTTTTGATTAATTTTACAACTGCCACAATGATGCATCGAACAAAAATGAAACTGATAAAACAAATAATTCTGACCTTTTTCTACGTGTTGTTGACACTGATTCCCGGTTTTTCACAAAAAATTGTGAAACTGGGTATCGAGGAAGGCTTGTCAAACGAAAATGTCATCAGTTTTACGCAGGATAAAGACGGCTTTATCTGGATTGGAACAAAAGACGGGTTAAACCGATTCGATTCCAACACTTTCCAGGTTTTCAAATCTTCAGATACAGAACCAAATTCAATTTGCAGCAATGTGCTTAATTATGTTTTTGCCGACCCGGTTGACGATGTAATCTGGATTGCTACTGAAAAGGACGGTGTTGATGCCTACAATTATAAAAGCCGGGAATTTACACATTATGAGCATGACTATGGCAACCCGGAAACCAATGATTTGGGGGCAAATGGTGTAACCCACATTGATGGTGATAAAAATGGAAACATCTGGTTTGCCACCTACGACGGCGGTATTGATGTTTTGAACCGTGAAACCGGCAGGTTTACCAATTACAATGTGGCAAATACTCCGGGACTGGGTTCAAATTACAACTGGTGTGTTTTGTATGAATCGGACGAAAGCGTTTTTGCCGGCCATGTGACCGAAGGGTTCAGTATTATCAATCCAAAAACAGGAACTGCCAAAAACTACAGGCATGTACCGGGCGACCCAACCACGCTGCCCGATAATACGGTAACCTGCATGTTTATCGATTCAAAAAAGCAAATATGGATTGGCACCCGATACGGGCTGGCTCTGTTTGACAGGAAGACCGGTAAAATGCAAAACTTTTTTCACGACAGTAAAGACCCGTTTTCGTTATCGGTCAACTCAATTGAAAGCATCATAGAACCGCAGGAATCGGAACTTTGGTTTGGAACCGAAGGTGGCGGAATCAACATCCTAAAACTGAATGACCAGATTAATGCTGCCAATCCGAAAACTTTCAGGTTCGAGCATATTGGTTTTGGAGTTACTCCCGATTGTTTGTCAAGCCCGTCGGTGCAAACCATGTTTCAGGATACATTCGGAAATATCTGGATTGGCGGTTACGGCAGCGGCATCAATTTCAAATCGAAAAAAGCGCCGTTTTTTAACCAGATTAATTACCTGCCGCTGGTGAACAATGTTAACAGTTTGAACAACAAACCGGTAATAGGAATTTGTACCGATATTGATGATAATGTTTGGTTCGCCAACGGTTCGGGTGGTATTTGCATTTACCGCGACGGGAAAAAAATCAGGGAAATAATCAGGTTGAATATCAGTCAAAAACCATTGAGCGTGCTGAGTGTATTCAAAGACCACGCAAACGATATATGGATTGGTACCGATGACGGCAGGATTATAAGGTACAGCGAAAAATCGAAAAGTTATCAGCTACTTTCCTGTTTCGATAACCTGGAGAATATTCCGATTTATAATTTCAACGAAGATTCGGAACATAATTTATGGATTTCCACCGACATCGGATTGTATGTGTATAACATCGTTACCGGGGACTCAAAAGTTTATACACTGGCAAATTCGGAGTTGATTGATAACAATGTAAGAGTTGTTGAAGAGGATGAAAACGGAAATATCTGGGTGGGAGCGCTTGGCGGTGGATTGGCTGTTTACGACAAAAACTTCAAACGTCTTTATGATTTTGGCGGACAATTCAGGTTTTATTCCATATTTGATTTGTATCGCGATTCGAAAAACAGGATGTGGGTGGCCACGCAGAACGACCTTTACCTGTTCAGGAACTACAATGTAAAAGACATTATTCAGATTGGAAAATCATCGGGGCTGACAGAATCGAATGTGAGAGCAGTTGTTGAAGGAAGTTCTGAAAATGAAATCTGGATAAGTACAATTAACGGTATCAGCCACATCAATATTAATACAATGCATGTCAGTAATTTCGATGTGGTTGATGACATTGTTTTTGGCGATTACCTGAATGGTTCGGTTACAAAAACCCGTGATGGTAAGATTTATTTTGGTTCGCAAAACGGTGCAACCTGGTTCAGCCAGATTCCTGAACAATCAACAATTACCACTCCGGTGGCAGTATTTACAGGCTTTTCGGTTGCCAACAGTAAAAATTATCTCGGCCAGTTCGATGATATTCCGTTTCGTGATGAAATTGAATTGAAACATTACCAGAACTCATTTCAGATAAATTTCAATGTGCTTGATTATTCAATGGCAAAAAAGGTAGAGTTTATTTACCAGATGGAAGGCCTCGATGACGATTGGTATCTTGTAAATACCGGGCCCGAAGTAACTTTCAGAAATCTGAAGCCAGGGAAATATGTTTTCAACCTGAAAACAAAAATTCAGAACAATGAATGGTCAGACAAAGTAACTTCAATTGTTGTGCGTATTCAACCGCCAATTTGGCTTACCAATTGGATGATAATGTTTTACGTATTGATTTCGTTGGCCATCCTTATTTTGATTATGCAGTTTTACACCAATAAACTGAAGGTTGAAAACGATTTGCTGCTCGAAAAAAAGAGCCGCCAGCAGGAACATGATTTAAATGAAGAAAAACTACGGTTTTTTACCAACATCACCCACGAACTGAGAAGTCCGATGACCTTGATTTTGGGGCCGCTTGAAGACCTGCTTGCAGACGAATCGCTAAACCCTGAACAACTAAAAAAACTTACTATGATTCAGCGGGTTGCCAGCCGGTTACTGCAAACGGTAAATCAACTTCTCGAATTCAGAAAATCAGAGAATAAAATCAGGAAACTTAGTGTAATAAAAGACGATTTGGCAACTTACATTTACGAAATTGGCGAAAAATACCGCGACCTGAACAAAAACAAAGACATCGATTTTAAAATCGTCGTTCCCGACTACAGAATTGATATGTTTTTTGATCCTGATGTACTTACAATTATTATGGATAACCTGATTTCGAACGCATTTAAATACACTGCCAATGGAAATATCAGGCTTGAATTAAATAAAGTTCAGGAAGCCGGAATCGATTATGCCGAAATTCTTGTTGCTGATACCGGATATGGCATTTCAGAAGAAGATTTGCCCCGCATTTTCGACAGGTATTACCAGGCTAAAAAGGCAACACACCCCTTAAAAGGCACTGGTATCGGGCTTGCCCTTGTAAAAAACATGATTGATTTGCACGAAGCAGAAATAGATGTAACCAGCCGATTTAACGAAGGTTCCACTTTCAGGGTAAGGTTTTTAATCAACAATAGTTATCCCGATGCCATTCATTATTTCCCGGCCGAAATTCACCTCGAAGAATCGGAAGAAAACGCCAAAAATGTGATTCTTGTTGTTGATGACGACCCCGAAATTATTGAGTATATAAATGATTCTCTCAGCGATTCATACACAATTATTTCAGCCCGAAACGGAAAAGAAGGTTTTGATATGGCCAGCGAAGAAATTCCGGATATCGTAATCAGCGATATTATGATGCCGATTATGGATGGCATTGAAATGTGCCGGATTTTAAAACTCGATGTCAGAACCAGCCACATTCCGGTGGTTCTTTTAACTGCAAAAGGCTCCCTGCAGGACCAGAAAGTGGGTTATGATGTAGGTGCCGACTCGTACCTTACAAAACCCTTCAGCAGCAACCTTTTAAAAAGCCGCCTGAAAAATATCATTGACGCCCGGAAAAAATATTCACTTTCGAGTGCATCCAAGTTCAAACAAAAGCAGGAACTGCTTAATGAATCGATTGGCGAACTGGACAAGGAATTTCTGAAAAAACTGACAGCGGCAATTGAAGCAAACCTCGAAGATGAAGAGTTGAACATCTCGTACATTGCAACGCAAATGAACATGAGCCATTCAACACTCTACCGTAAAATCAAGGCGCTTACCAATCTTACTGCCAACGAATTCATCAGAAAAGTGCGCATCAACTTTGCCGAACAGCTTTTGCTGACTAACAAATACAACATTTCAGAAATTATGTATCGCATCGGAATCAACAGCAGCAGCTATTTCAGGCAGTGTTTCAAGGAGGAGTTTGGAATGAATCCGAGTGAATACCTGCAAAAGTTAAAAGAGAACTGATAGCAATGTGTTTTATTATTTCGAAATGGATGTCCACTTAAAGATATTCGTAAGTTCAGGAAACAGTTTTGTAATTGATACCGCCGAATTTGTGATATAAAAATCCTAAAATCAGTCTGCCTTTTTTTACGAATTTGTCCAAATTGCACCCAAACATTCGCCTGACTTTAAACTTAATTTGGTTAAAAATGCCGTGAAATCAATTTTAAACATAGCACTTGCAATTCTAATTTTTACAATGGTTTCTACCGGACAAGACATTTCGGTGCACGACCCGGTAATGGCAAAACACAACGATACATATTACATTTTTTGCACAGGTCGCGGAATCAGTGTCTGGTCGTCAAAAGATATGAAGGAATGGAAGCGGGAGCAGCCAGTTTTTCAGGAACCGCCCAAATGGGCTGTCGAAGCGGTGGCCGGTTTCAGAGGTCATATCTGGGCTCCGGATATTTCGTTTTTTAACGGGAAATATTACCTCTATTATTCGGTTTCGGCATTCGGGAAAAATACATCGTGTATCGGTCTGGCCACCAACAAAACACTGGACCCTGCCGACCCTGAATTTAAATGGACTGACCACGGAAAAGTAATTCAGTCGTTTCCCGGAGAAACGAACTGGAATGCCATCGACCCAAATCTGATTGTTGCCGCCGACGGAACTCCTTATTTAAGTTTTGGTTCGTTCTGGGATGGTTTAAAACTCGTAAAACTAAACAGCGATGCAACTGCTCCGGCAGAAGATATCAATTCGATACCCACAATTGCATCCCGTAAAAAGTCTTCTTCTGATATCAATCCGCCAGCAATCGACGACAACCCGAAAGATGCCGGTGGAAACGCGATCGAAGCCCCGTTTATTTTTAAAAAAGGTAATTACTATTATCTTTTTGCTTCCATCGATTATTGTTGTAAAGGTGTGAACAGCACCTATAAAATGATCGTTGGCCGTTCAGTAACAATTCCTGGTCCGTACATCGACAAAGATGGAAAATCATTGGCTACAGGTGGCGGAACGATTTTGCTTCAAGGCAACGAAAAATGGTACGGCGTGGGGCATAATTCAGTGTATTCTTTTGACAGAACAGATTACATTGTTTTTCATGGTTACGATGCTACCGATGAAGGAAAATCAAAACTGATTATTAAAAAACTGAACTGGGATAGCGAGGGTTGGCCGCTGGTAACAGAGTTTTAAACAAAAAAGGAAATAAACAAAAAATGCTGAAATATCAATTTATAATTCTGCTGACTTTTTGCGTTTTACAATTACGAAGTCAGTCGCACTGGGAAAGTATTGTTACAGAAACCGATGATTTTAAATATTTTCTGCCGGTTGCCGAGCCAGCCGACGACTGGAAAGCACTGAATTTTAACGATCAGAACTGGCTCACTGGAAAAGGAGGATTTGGTTACGCCGACAACGATGACAATACCATAATTGCAGCAACCAAATCATTGTTTTTACGCAAAACCTTTAATTTGCCAAACACAGTTATTGTTTCGAACCTGATGATTGATATTGATTACGACGACGCTTTTGTCGCCTACTTAAACGGCGTTGAAATCGGAAGATCCGAAAATCTGCCCGCGGGTAAACCCGGAGTTAATACTGAATTTTCAGCCGATCACGAAGCACAGCTTTACCAGGGTGGCCAGCCGGAGCGGGTTATGATTTATCCCGGTCTTTTAATTCGCGGAACAAATATTCTGGCTGTGCATATATTAAATACAAGTTCAACTTCATCCGACATGTCGGCGCGTGTTTTTCTGAATGCCGAAATCGGTGGGAGTGATATTATTTTCAGTAAAGTACCTGCCTGGTTCAAAGCGCCGGTTTCGAAAATTGCTTCAGACCTGCCCATCATAAAAATTAATACCGAAGGAAAACCAATAGTTGATGAGCCAAAAATTGTGGCTAAGATGCAGGTGATTAATAATGCAAATGGAGTAAACAGGTTCGACGATACAAATTATGAATACGACGGATTAATTGGTATCGAAATAAGGGGAAATACCTCGCAGATGTTTCCCAAAAAAAGCTTTTCCCTCGAAACACGGCTACCCGATGGTTCAAACAACAATGTTTCGTTACTTGGGCTGCCTGCCGAAAACGATTGGGTGTTGCACGGTCCGTATTCCGATAAATCACTGATGCGCAATGCGCTGGCTTACAGCATTGGAAATGCCATGAGCGACCGTTGGCATCCGCGTACAAAATATGCCGAAGTAGTGATTAACGGGGAATACAGGGGCGTTTATTTGCTGGTCGAAAAAATTAAAATCGATAAAAACAGGGTGGATATTGCAAAGTTAAAACCCGAAGACAATTCGGGCGATAAATTGACCGGCGGCTACATCATCAGCATCGACAGAGATCAGGAAGGAAGCTGGAACTCGCCATTTATGGGACGTACAGGAAGTGTTGACGTGCCTTTTTCCTATGTCGATCCATCATACGAAGATCTTACGCCTCAACAGCGGTATTATATCAGGTCGCACATAATCGAGTTTGAATATGCCCTGCATGGCAACAATTTTAAAGACCCGGATCTGGGATACAGGGCTTATATTGATGTTGAATCGTTTATCGACTATTTTATTATTACCGAACTGAGCCGAAACCTCGATGGTTACAGGGTGAGCGTTTATTTTCACAAAGACAGGGACAGCAAAGGTGGTAAACTTGTAATGTCACCTTTTTGGGATTTCAATATTTGTTTTGGTAACGCCAATTTTTTCAGCGCAGGAAACGAAAAAGGATGGGCATCGGATGGTATTGGTGCCGGCGACTGGTACGAAATACCTTTTTGGTGGGACAGATTCAGACAAGACCCATATTTTGAAACCATGCTGAAATACCGTTGGGAGAAACTTCGCGAAAACGTTATCAGCAAGAGCACAATCAATAATTTTATTGATTCGTGCCAGAACGTTTTAAAAGATGCTCAGGTCAGGAACTTCGAAAAATTTAACATACTGAGTACCTATGTGTGGCCAAACAATTATGTTGGAGGCACTTATGCAAACGAAGTAAATTATCTGAAAAGATGGGTCAGCAACAGAATCGACTGGCTTGACCAGGAAATGGATAAAATTGTTCCTTCGTTTGTTGTTTCCAGTCCTGAGATTGCTGCGGTTGAAAGTATTAACCCGGTTGTTTATCCAAATCCGTTCAGTGAAAGCTTTAAAATTGAATTTGATGCTCAAACGTTTTCAAAAACCGATATAGTTATTGAAAATCTTTTGGGGCAGCTGGTTTGCAGAAAGACAGTAAATTTAGTTCCCGGCCGTCAAACCATCAGTTTTACCTACGATGAATTGGGTCGCAATGGCAATACTTTTATTTACAGAATTATAACTGATGGAAATTCTGTGAAATCAGGAATTGTTTTGCATAAATAGTAACCCGTGAAATTTACTGCCGGCCAAAAACAAAAAAAGCCTGAAATCATTGATTTCAGGCTTTTTCGTTAATTCTGGTTGTTTATCCAGCTCTCCAGGTAGGACTTGAACCTACGACCTACGGATTAACAGTCCGCCGCTCTAACC
>DAINOH010000090.1:0-19753 GCA_036735485.1 Draconibacterium sp.
AAAGTTTGCGGATTAGCCCCCCCCATATCAGCATAAATTGATGTAAGGCGCTGAATAATTTTTTTCTCAGCTTCCTGAAAAGTAGAACCTGCAATATAAACCGGCCCCACGTCAGGGATTATAATCTGACCGTTGGTATTTACTGTTAACTGATAATTATTCTGCGAGTTGCCCCAGATATTAATCAGAATCTGGTCGCCAATTCCGATTTCGTAGTTTTTCGGAGTCTGAATATTGACACTAGGATTAAATGTGAGATTTTTATTGCTGAACAGATAGGAACCAAAAATCCTCCCGCCAGCACTAAATTCAGACTGACGGACTGATTTTTCCACATCCTGCTGTGACTCAACTTTCTCAGATGCTTCCTGAACCGGATCAGCAATCACTTCTCCCTGATTACTGTTATTCAACCGGTTTTGAAAGTCCTGAATCTGTTGTTCGGTTGCTCCCTTCTGTCTTGCCAGATTGGCTGCGTCCTGCGTTGATAAACCTGCATCCTGCATGGCTTTCTGGGCCTTTTGAATATCCGACTGTGGCAGTGATTTTACATCAACCGACTGTACGTCCTGGGCGTTTAAATTCAATAAAATACCCCACAAAAAAATGAAGGATACAATGAGTCTTTTTTTGATTAACATATAGATTGAATTAAGTTTCTAAAGTTATGTTTTTTGTAATTCACGACACTTTAATTCATTCAGTTTTAAGCTGAATAATAGTATTTTTTGAACCAGGAAGCAAATTCAGAAATACCTTTTTCCAACCCGGTGGCAGGTTTGTACCCAAATTGTTTCTGAAGTTCAGAAACATCAGCCCAGGTTCTATAAACATCGCCAGGTTGCATAGGCCAAAACTCTTTAACAGCTTTATGGCCCAGCTCTTTCTCCAAAATTTCAATAAAATCCATCAATCTGACGGGATTTCCGTTGCCGATATTATACAATGAATGGGGTGTACC
Source organism: Draconibacterium sp. (assembly GCA_036735485.1). GTDB lineage: Bacteria > Bacteroidota > Bacteroidia > Bacteroidales > Prolixibacteraceae > Draconibacterium. The sequence goes on from DAINOH010000090.1 coordinate 962, forward strand.
ATCCGACACAGATGAATCAAAAACAGGGGGATGCTCAAATACTTTCAGTATTCCGTCAACAATATCATCGATATAGGTAAAATCACGCTCGAGATTTCCATTGTTGAAAACCTTGATCGGGATTCCTTTCATGATTGAAGTTGAAAAAAGAATGGGTGCCATGTCTGGCCTTCCCCACGGACCATAAACGGTGAAAAAACGCAGTCCGGTTGCAGGGAGTTTATAAAGATGACTGTAGGTATAAGCCATCAGTTCGTTGCTTTTTTTGGTGGCTGCATACAGGCTGACTGGTTTATCAACCTTATCATCAACAGAAAATGGCATTTTTGTGCTATTTCCATAAACACTCGATGAACTGGCGTAAACAAGATGTTTGATGTTGTTTTTTCTACATGCTTCCAGAATATTCAGAAAACCCACCACATTACTGGTAATATACGCCGATGGATTTTCGATGCTGTAACGAACGCCTGCCTGTGCCGCCAGGTTGCAAACCCAGTCAAATTTTTCGTTACTGAATAAATTCTCCAATTGTTCCTTGTCTTCAAGATTCATCCTGATAAATGTATAATCAGGGTAAATACTGCTCATTACTGGCAAATCAGGGATTTCAGCATTTCTGTCAATTCCGGTTTCTGCCAGGCGGGCATATTTCAATTCCGGGTCATAATAACTATTGATGTTATCAATTCCGGTAACTTTATGTCCGGTTTCCAAAAGTCTCTTAACCAGATGAAACCCGATAAAACCTGCTGATCCTGTTACTAATACCTTCATTTTGTATTTATTCAGATTTCCAAATCAGCAACTTGGGCGTTTTATCAAAATAATTTTTCATCTGTTCAGAGGTCAGGATCAAAAAATGAATTTTTCTGTTTACCAGTTCTTCTGCTTTATCAATCAATGATTTAATATAATCTGAATCAAGATTGTTCCCCACTAATAATAATTCTATGACTTTTGAATCAATTCCCCGGGCAAATTCGCCTGTAACATACGCATTTTCAAGATTTCCGATATTTCGTATTACCCGTTCCACAACACTATCGATACCTGTAATTTTACGAAGAATACTATTAATATCGTTATACAGAGGATGTAAAACATTGGCACTAAACAGCTTTCTATTTCCTTCAACCTCCGATTTTAAAAGCCCGGCCTCTTCAAGCCGGTTTAATTCAATGCGGATTGCATTGGATGATTCGCCAAACTCCTGCTCTAAATTACGCAGATAACTTTTTGTCTGACTATTCAGAAAAAATTTCAATAACAGCTTGATACGGGTCTTCGAAGTAATGATGGATTCAATCATAATAACTGACTGTAACTAATTCATAGCCCGGAGATTTAACAAGAATACAAAAGGAATAAATAATGCTTCGCCTCCTCAGTTACATTTTCATGTGTGAGTCAGCAAATTTCTTTTTAATCATTGAGTAACAAAATTACTCAATGATTATTCAAATTTCAATAAAATTTTGACAAATGATTTATCAGCTAACAAAAATTTAGCAGTGGATCTAAAAAAAAAGACGATGAGCATAATCTATCTGGCAAACGGAAGATATTCGGAACCTGCTGAATTGCCACCCTTTTTTCCTGAAGAAGTTTTTTCCTGTGATTTTCCTGAATTTCCAAAATTAAAAAACAATCCTGCTTTTAGCTCAAAATACAATCCTCTCATTTTTTGTCGTTCACTAGCAGAATCATAATTATGCATCACATCCAGAAAATCATACCCAACAAAATTAAAGTCGGCCGATGTAGAAAGATCCATTTTTTCGTTTAGCGTTGTTTTAAAACCGGTACCAATTTTAAAAACTGCCGTACTCAGTTTACTGTTTTTTCCTTGTCCTTTCCCTACAATCGTTTCACCTGAGTCAATAAATTGAAGTAATGAATTGTAGTTTAATAAACCTCCACCTAAACTAAAAAAAGGATTAAAAGCCGACCTGGTTTTTATATTTCTAAAATAATACCTGCCGATAAAAGTCACACTCGATAATACATTCTGATACTTTACCGGGTCATTAATTTCTCCAATTGAAATGATCCCGGGATTGTTAATACCTTCGGCAGAAAATTCAGGTGTATAGGAATTCCCATTCAATATGGTCATTCCGGCTTCAATGCCAGTCTGAATTCTGGGAGCAATATCTTTACTGATTTCAAATCCTGCCGCAAAACCAGGCTGATGGTTAAATTCACTTACAATTGATAATGAACCATCAGGAATTTCACCCAACATACTTGCCACACCCAACTTTATTCCCAGATTAAATCCACTATCTGAAATTTTTTGTGCATAAATCGAAAAACTGATGAAAATTAATTGGGTCGATATTATTAGTTTTAAACTAATCCGGTTCAAAGTTTTCAAATTTGAATTTTTGCGTCACAAATGAAATAAAAAAACACCATTAAGTTAACAGTCAAAAATTGTTTTTATTGCATTGTTTACACAAACAGTTGTGAATAATTCAGGCATTCGAAATCAGGTTCTGAATTTATGATGTCACTTGCCGGAACACAAATAGCGGATATGGAAGACTTTTCAATGACCTGTAAAAAAGATACAGAACCACAGGATTCCTGCAGTTCTGTATCTTTTAATAATTCAATTACCTTATTCAGTTCTTTTTTATATATTCTGCAATCCAGTCACCCACTTCCGAAGTTTTGTAAGATTTACCTTCGGCAATATCAACAGTAACAAAACCCGCTTTGAGCGAGGCAGCAACCGCTTCACGAATTACTTCGCCTTCTTCCATCAGGTTGAATGCATATTCAAACATCATGGCAGCAGAGAGAATGGTGGCCACCGGGTTGGCAATGTCTTTACCGGCCGCCTGCGGGTACGAACCATGTATGGGTTCAAAAACCGAGGTATGGATACCGATGGAAGCTGATGGCAGCAATCCTAGCGAACCTGTAATTACACTGGCTTCATCGGTGAGAATATCACCAAACATGTTTTCGGTCACCATCACATCGAAGTTTTTGGGCCACTGGATAATCTGCATCGCTGCATTATCGACAAACATAAATTCGGTTTTAATGTCGGGGTGATTTGGCGCCATTTCCTGAGCCACTTCGCGCCACAAACGCGAGCTTTCCAAAACATTTGCTTTATCCACCACCGTCAGTTTTTTATTGCGTTTGGCTGCAAACTGGTAAGCTAATTCCAGAATACGCTCAATTTCAGCACGGGTGTAGGTATTGGTGTCGAAAGCGGTATTTCCATTGTCTTTCCGGCCTTTTTCACCAAAATAGATTCCGCCGGTGAGCTCGCGAATGCAAACAAAATCAGCGCCTTCCACCAGTTCACGACGGAGTGGTGATTTGTGCAGCAGTGACTCAAATGTTTCAACCGGTCTGATGTTCGCGTACAAACCCAGTTTTTTTCTCATTGCCAACAAACCCTGTTCGGGACGCACCGGTGCTTTCGGGTTGTTATCGAACTTCGGGTCGCCAATGGCACCAAAAAGTACCGCATCCGATTTCATACACAGTTCGTGTGTTTCGTCGGGATATGGATTGCCCACTTTATCGATGGCGATGGCACCCGTCAGTGCATATTCGTAAGTTAATTCATGATTGAATTTTTCGGCTATGGCTTTTACTGTTTTCATAGCCTGTTCAATGATTTCGGGACCGATTCCGTCGCCCGGAAGAATTGCTAAGTTGAGTTTCATGTTAATTTATTTGTCGGAAGTCCGGAGACCGAAGTCGGAAGCAAGAAATGACCAAAGTCGGGAGACCGGAGACCGAAGATTTGCTTATTTATTCTTTGTTATCGTATTTGTTATAAAAAATGTTTTCGGCATCAACCTCAATTATAAAATAAGGTGATTTATAGAGTTCTTCAATTTGCCGGATATTTCGCAGAATTGTTTCAATCAGAGTGCTGTTTGCAATATTCCCCAGGTTAATCTTAATCAATTTTGCAGGAGTACGATTGATATAAAAGCTGTTCTTAAAGTCAGAATCTTTTGTTATTACAATTCTGTCAGATTCGTCGGCATAATTGCAGATAAACTTATCGGAGGAAAACCATTTATCAGGTAATTCATTCACGTGGATTGTATCGAATCCCAGTTTTTTAAGTTGACTAACAAGACTGTACGAAATATGAACATCGCAAAGGAACTTCATCATGCAACATCCTTTAATGGTTTGCCTGAAAGGTTCAGTTTTGCATAGTGCAGACTCGCGATAATGTCTTCTCTCTCAAGTTCCGGATGGTCGCTTAAAATCTGGTCAAAACTCATTCCTGAGCCAATCATGTCGATTATTACCTCAACCGGCCACCGCATTCCACGTATGCATGGTTTTCCGTGGCAAATTTCTGAATCCACTGTAATTCTTTCCAGGTAACTCATTATGAAAATTTTAAATCAAATTTACAAAAAAAATAACTGATAACGCCTGTATCCTATTTCGCTATTCCGCTTTTGAACTCGTTTTCCACAATGTTCAGCATCCTGATGGTTGCCTTGATGGCCGCAGCGTTCTGGTCTGGGTCGAGACCCTTGGTTTTAAACTCGTGACTGTTTTTCCAGGTAATAATGGTTTCAACCAAAGCATCGGTACGCCCACCCGGAGGAATGGTTACCACATAATCGGCAAGCAATGGCAATTTGCGACCCAGTTTTTTGTAAATCTTACGCAGCGCCTTTACAAATGCATCGTATTGTCCGTCGCCATCACTGAATTCCTCATAAGTTTTGCCATTAATTTCAATAGCCAGATTGGCCACAGGACGCAAACCCATGGTATGTGTAACAGTAAAGTTGACCATTTTCACGCGTTGTTCCACTGTTTCACCATCCAGCACATCAGAAACAATGTAAGGTAAATCCTCGTTGGTAATGGTTTCCTTTTCGTCGGCCAGTTCAATAATCCGGTCGGTAACTTTTTTCAGTGATTCAGGGTCGAGTTCAATTCCCAGGTATTCAAGATTCTTTTTGATGTTGGCTTTTCCCGAAGTTTTGCCCAATGCATAACTTCTGATACGGCCAAAACGTTCTGGTAAAAGTTCATTAAAATAGAGATTGTTCTTGCTGTCGCCATCGGCATGAATTCCGCTGCATTGCGTAAATACAAACTCGCCAATCAACGGTTTATTGGTGGGAATCCGGATTCCGGAAAATGATTCCACCAACCGCGACACTTTATTGAGTTCGCTTTCCACCACGTTGGTTTTCAGTTTCAGATGGTCGGTTGCAGTGGCAATTACGCTTGACAGCGGTGCATTACCAGCCCTCTCCCCCAGCCCGTTTACAGTAGTGTGTACACAACGGATTCCCGCTTTGATGGCATGAAACACGTTGGCAATCGCCAGGTCGTAATCGTTATGGGCATGAAAATCAAATCGCGCAGTGGGATAAGTTTCAATCATTTCGCGGCAAAACTCAAAACTTTCAACAGGGTCGAGAATACCCAGCGTATCAGGTAACATGATTCTGTCGATTTTTTCGTTAACCAGGTGCGAAACCATAAAATGCACATAGTCTTTTGAATTGCGCATTCCATTCGACCAGTCCTCCAGATAAACATTCACCCGGATGCCCATTTCTTCGGCATTCCTTAAAACTTTGCGAATGTCGGCAATGTGCTCTTCGGGCGATTTGCGCAACTGCTGGGTCACATGTTTCAGCGAACCTTTGCAAAGCAGGTTCACCACTTTGCCTCCGGCATCGGCAATCCATTGCAACGAAATCCGGTCGTCAACAAAACCCAGCACTTCCACTTTTTCGAGAAAGCCTTTTTTTGCAGCCCATTGCATCACATTCCGGGTACCTCTGAACTCTCCTTCGGAGACACGCGCCGAAGCAATTTCAATGCGGTCGACCTTTACATCTTCGAGCAGCACTTTTGCCACACTCAGTTTTTCTCCTTCACCAAACGAAACACCCGATGTTTGTTCGCCATCGCGAAGTGTGGTGTCCATGATTGTTAGCAACGAGCCTTCCATTTCAACTGTTTTAACTGTCATTATATACCCTTTAATTGTCATTTCGAATGTTTCCGGACCTCTGTTGATTCACTGGCTTTCATTTACTTTTCTCTTCCAAAACGATGGACGGAAACCGAAATGACAGTTGTCAATGTTAAGTCATCAAAATCAATTACTTTGCCTCAAAAGCTGCAATTTCATCTTTCATTTCCACCAGAAAATCGATGTCATCGAGCCCGTTTTGCAAACAATGTTTTTTGTACGGATTGATTTCAAACTTTGCCGATTCGCCGGTTGAATCGTTGGTAAATGTCTGTTCCTGAAGATTTACTGTAAAAGTGGCAGCCGGATTTGCTTCAATGGTATTAAAGATTTTTTCGAGGAAAGCAGGTTCCACCACCACCGGCAGCAACCCGTTATTCAAAGCATTTCCTTTAAAAATATCGGCAAAAAAACTGGAAACCACCACACGGAAACCATAATCGTAGATTGCCCAGGCAGCATGTTCACGGCTTGAGCCGCTGCCAAAATTTTTACCTCCGACCAATATTTTACCACTGTATTTCGGGTTGTTCAGTTCGAACTCTGCTTTTGGCGAACCATCGGCATTGTAACGCCAGTCGCGGAACAGATTGTCGCCAAAACCTTTGCGTTCCACAGCTTTTAAAAAGCGCGCCGGAATAATCTGGTCGGTGTCCACATTCTCGATGGGCAGCGGCACTGCCGGCGATGTTATTGTTGAAAATTTATCGTAAGCCATTTGAATTGATTAATTATTAATCATTAATGATTATTTTTCTTAACTACTTGTTTTTTAACTGGATTGTTTTTCTTGAGGCAATGAATATTGCGGTTAACTCCTTTGCTTCCTTCATCAGGGGTTCCGCTGCTTCCTGCGTTGCAATATTTTCATCCAAAGCAAATTCAATCCAGAAATCGCATTCATCAACTTCTTCAACAACTATTGATAGTTTTGCGGCAAAAGCTGCATCCGATTGGGCCAGTAAAACAGCTCTGTAATTCACAGCAACCGAAGTGGCACATCTGATTAACTGTCCTTCAATATGATTGCCAAGCTTGTTGTTGGGCAGAGAAGAAGCAAATTTCACGCATTTGTGTGCAAAAATTTTTGTTCTCTGCTTCAATTCATATTTGTTCATACTAACTAATCAATAATCATTTATCAATAATAAATTACAAAAGTTCTCTCGGGTCAGTGATTACCCCTGTAACTGCAGCTGCGGCTGCGGTAACCGGACTGGCAAGCAGGGTGCGTGCTCCCGGTCCCTGGCGGCCTTCGAAGTTGCGGTTCGATGTGGAAACCGAATATTTACCTGCAGGAATTTTGTCGTCGTTCATGGCCAGACAAGCTGAACAACCCGGTTGACGCAGTTCGAATCCTGCTTCTTCCAGAATTTCAACCAAACCTTCGGCACGAATCTGGTTTTCCACCTGTTTTGAACCCGGAACCAGCCACGCCGTTACATTCGGCGCTTTCTTTTTCCCTTTTACAAAACGGGCAAACTCCCTGAAATCCTCGATACGGCCATTGGTACAGCTTCCCAGAAAAACGAAATCAATGGCTTTTCCGGCCATTTTTTCACCCGGTGCATAACCCATGTAACTGAGCGATTTTTCAAAAGTAACTTTATCGGTTCCTTCCATTCCGTCTGTCGAAGGAATTGTTTGTGTCACTCCCATTCCCATGCCAGGGTTTGTCCCGTAGGTAATCATCGGTTCAATGTTGGCAGCATCAAAAGTATATTCGGTATCAAATACAGCATTTTCATCCGATTTCAGTTCTTTCCATTTTGCCAGTGCTTTGTCCCAGTCGCTGCCCTGCGGCACATATTTGCGGCCTTTCATGTAACTGAAAGTCGTTTCATCGGGCGCAATCATTCCGCCACGGGCACCACTTTCAATACTCAGGTTACACAAAGTCATGCGGCCCTCCATGGTCAGACTTGTGATTGCAGAACCTGCGTACTCAATAAAATGGCCGGTTCCGCCACTTGTTGAGATTTTTGAAATGATATACAATGCGATGTCTTTGGCAGTAACTCCTTTGCCCAACTTGCCGTTTACGGTTATCCGCATCTTTTTGGGTTTGGGCTGCATGATGCACTGGCTGGCCAGAACCATCTCCACTTCGCTGGTGCCAATACCAAAAGCAATTGCACCAAATGCACCGTGGGTTGATGTGTGACTGTCGCCACAAACGATGGTCATTCCGGGTTGAGTCAACCCCATTTCAGGGCCAATGATGTGTACCACACCGTGGCCTTCGGAACCCAAACCATGATAGACTATTCCGTGTTCATCGCAGTTTTTCTTCAGCATTTCCACCTGGTGACGCGACAATTCGTCTTTAATCGACAAATGCTGGTCAATGGTCGGAACGTTGTGGTCGGGTGTTGCCGTTGTTTTATCGGGTCTGAACACTTTCAGTCCGCGCGTTTTTAAACCAAGGAATGCCACCGGGCTGGTTACTTCGTGAATCAGGTGACGGTCGATGTACAACACATCAGGTCCGGCTTCCACCTGTTTCACCACATGTGCATCCCAGATTTTATCAAATAATGTTTTTTGCATAAATTCTATAATACTTTGAACTTTAAACTTTGTACTTTAAACTCTATTCTGCCACAGGCAATTTATTCACTGCATCCAGAAATGCTTCCACCGAAGCGGTAATGATATCGGTATTGGCACCAAAACCATGATAAATCGTTGAATTGTAATCGATTTGCATGTGTACTTTTCCAATATCGTCACTGCCGCGGGTAATGGCCTGAACCAAAAACTCCTCAATGGTAACCTGGCGATGGATGATTTGTTTCACCGCTTTGATGGCTGCATCAACCGGACCATTTCCTGCCGCAGTTGCGTCAAACTTTTCGCCGGCAATATCCAGCCTGACAGAAGCCATCGGTTTGAGGCTTTTTCCAGTTACCACCTGCAGGTAATCGAGTTTAATCCGGCGTTCCTGCCGGGTTGCATCGCCCACCAACAGGGCAACATCATCGTCGCGGATATCCTTTTTCTTGTCAGCTAAACGCAAAAACTGTTCGTAAACCTCATCCAACTTCTCTTTGGTGAGTTCAAAACCCAGCAACTCGAGCCTGTGTTTCAAAGCAGCCCGGCCACTGCGGGCTGTCAGCAAAATTGCCGATTCGTTGATACCCACATCATTAGGGTCCATGATTTCGTAATTCTCACGGTTCTTCAACACACCGTCCTGATGAATACCTGAAGAGTGTGCGAAAGCATTGCGGCCAACCACCGCTTTGTTTGGCTGAACCGGCATGTTCATCAGCGTCGATACCAAACGACTTGTGCGGTAAATATTTTTTGTATTGATGCCTGTGTCGATTCCGAGTACCGCATAACGGCTTTTCAAAATCATCACCACCTCTTCGAGCGAAGTGTTTCCGGCGCGTTCGCCAATGCCATTGATGGTAACTTCGGCTTGGCGGGCTCCGTTGATAACCCCTGCAATCGTATTGGCAGTGGCCATTCCCAAATCATTGTGACAATGGGTTGAAATGGTGGCTTTGTGAATACCTTTTACATTATCGACAAGGTATTTTATCTTTTCGCCATATTCATACGGTAGCGTGTAACCGGTTGTATCAGGAATATTTACCACAGTTGCACCGGCTTTAATCACCGCTTCGATAACACGGGCAAGGTATTCGTTTTCAGTACGGCCGGCATCTTCGGCATAAAACTCCACATCTTCTACATATTTTTTGGCATATTTCACGGCTTCAACGGCTCGTTCAATAATTGCCTCCGGATTGGAGTTTAGTTTGTGGTGAATGTGCCAGTAGGATGTTCCGATACCGGTATGAATACGCCCTTTTTTGGCATATTTTAGCGACTCGGCAGCCACATCTATGTCTTTCTGTACTGCGCGGGTCAGGGCACAAATGGTTGGCCATGTCACCGCTTTTGAAATTTCCACCACCGATTCGAAATCGCCAGGGCTTGAAATCGGGAAACCGGCTTCAATCACATCAACACCCAGTTCCTGCAACGCCTTGGCCACTTCAATCTTTTCAACCGTATTCAACTGGCAACCCGGCACCTGTTCGCCATCGCGCAAGGTTGTGTCGAAAATAAAAAGTCTGTCACTCATATCAATTAGTTTATAAAATTTCAAGTTCCGAATTCCGAGTTCATAGTTCCAAGTTCGATGTTCATTGTTTGAACTATGAACTTGGAACTATGAAAAAAGCCACCCTCTTTACTGAGAATGGCTTTATTTCATTTTGAATATCCTTTTACAACATACCACTCTCAGTTACTCTCTGTTTAGAAGAATAATACCGAGAAGAATAATAATGTTGTTTGCTAAACTCATGTTTTGCTTATAAATTCGACGCAAATATGATAATATTTTTTAAAAATGAAAATCAAAGATGGTTTTTTTCTTATAAAAGTTAATATAAAGAGAATATTATCTGATTTTAATAACAGGAAGGCCAAAATGACGAATTGTTGAATTGCTCTAAAAGATAAAATTGATACCCTTCAATTGACTGTTCACTCACCCCTGATTTGAAATCTGTTATACAGATTTCAAATCGTCCCCTCTCTGAAATCAGAGAGGGGAAAAGTTTCAACTCATCGAAGATGAAGCGGAACAAGGGGTGAGTGAGCGTTGATTTATTATTACTCACTTTTTCTCATTATTCTTTTCTCACTCACCCCTGATTTAAAAAACTGTTTTACAGTTTTTTAAATCCTCCCCTCTCTAAGTTCAGAGAGGGGAAAAGTTTCAACTCATCGAAGAGGAGTTGAAACGAGGGGTGAGTGAATTTCTTCTCCCATTCACCCATTTATGCATTTTTACTCCTTTATCCCAATCTGGTCAAAAATAAACGCGTATTCCAATGCGATATCTTTGATATAATCAAAACGCCCCGATGCACCGCCATGACCGAATTCCATATTGATATGGAAAATCAGCGGATTGTTGTCGGTTTTCATTTCGCGGAGTTTGGCCACCCATTTTGCAGGCTCAAAATACTGCACCTGCGAATCGTGCAATCCTGTTGTTACCAACAAAGCAGGGTAATTCTGTGCTTTGACATTGTCGTATGGCGAATACGATTTCATGTAGAAATAGTAAGTTGAATCTTTCGGATTGCCCCATTCATCAAACTCTCCGGTAGTCAATGGAATGCTTTCGTCCAGCATGGTAGTTACCACATCCACAAACGGAACCGCTGCAACCACACCTTTGTACAACTCAGGTTTCAGGTTGATAACTGCACCCATCAGTAAACCTCCGGCGCTGCCGCCCATGGCAAAAAGTTTTCCGGCGTTGGTATATTTTTCATCAATTAAAAACTGTGCACAGTCGTTAAAATCGGTGAAGGTGTTCATCTTTTTCAGCAGTTTTCCATCATCGTACCATTGGCGTCCATAAATCTGGCCACCGCGAATGTGTGCAATTGCATACACAAAACCCCTGTCAAGCAAAGGCAAACGCGATGAGCTGAAAGTAGGTTCCATTTCGTAACCATAAGAACCGTAACCATAAATCAGCGCCGGATTGTTGCCATTTTTCTCCATTCCTTTTTTGTAAACAATCGATATCGGAATCTTTGTCCCGTCGCCGGCAGTGGCATAAATACGTTTTGTTTCGTAATTGTTTTTATCAAAACCACCGAGAACCTCTTGTTGTTTCAGCAGGGTGCGTTCTTTGGTCTTCATATTGAAGTCAAAAGTTGAATTCGGAGTGGTCATCGAAGTATATCCAAACCTGAACACTTCGGTATTGAAATCAACGTTTGTGCCTGAGTAGGTGGTGTAAACTTCCTCTTCAAAATCGATGTAATATTCTCCACCCTGCCACGGCATCACGCGTAATTTGGTGATTCCTTCCACTTTTTCAGATGCCACCAGATAGTTCTGAAAAATATCGAAGTCTTCAAAATAAACATCTGCACGGTGTGGAATCACATCCACCCAGTTTTCTTTGGTGGTTTTGGCAACAGGAGTTTTTACCAGTTTAAAATTAAGTGCATCGAGGTTGGTGCGGATATAAAAGTAGTCGCCAAAATGGTCAACCGCATATTCCAGTCCGCGGGTTCGGGGCTGAATGATTTTGAATTCGCCATTTGGCGTATTTGCATCCAGAAAACGAAATTCAGAAGTGAGCGTACTCTCGCTGCCGATAATCAGGTATTTCTCCGATTTTGTTTTGTAAACAAAGGCGTTAAAAGTTTCGTCGGCTTCGTAGAAAACCTCCACATCGCTTGAAACCGGGGTTCCCAAAACATGTTTCATCACTTTTTCCGAGCGTAGCGTCACGCTGTCTTTCAGCATATAAAAAACAGTTTTGTTGTCGTTGGCCCAGGTTGCACCACCAGTTGTCATCGGAATCTGGTCGGCCAGCAATTCGCCGGTTTCGAGGTTTTTAAAGTAAATTGTATAATTTCTACGGCTCACGGTATCCACCCCATAAGCAAGGATTTTGTTATCGGTACTCACCGAACTTCCACCGATTGCGTAATAGTCAAACCCTTCGGCCATTTGGTTTACATCGAGCAAAACTTCTTCCGGTGCTTCCAGACTTTCCTTTTTCCGGCACGAAACATAGTACTCTTTTTCAACTACAGTGCGTGTGTAATAATAATAACCATTCTTTTTGTACGGCACCGACTCGTCCTGCTGCTTGATTTTCGATTTGATTTCTTCAAAAAGCTTGTCCTGCAACGGTTTTGTGTGTTCCATCATGGCATCTTTGTAAGCGTTTTCAGCTTCCAGATAAGCAATCACTTCCGGATTTTCACGCTCATTCAGCCAGTAATAATTATCGATTCGGGTGTCGCCGTGCATGGTCAATTCTTTGGGAACCTTTTTAGCTACCGGCGGTTTTACTTCCGCTTTTTGGGTGCAGGCGGCAAAAGCCAATGCCAGCACGGCAACCAACAGCGTTTTTCCTTTTAAACTGAAATTAAATCGTTTTTTCATATTGATTATTTTTAAATGAAACTCCTACTGAATGCTACCAGATAGCAAACAAACAGTTAGTAACTTGATTTCAGTTTTTGTTACTGAATCAACCAAAAACTGTCAGATTGAATTAACGCCCGGAACAATCAATTGTTTATTGCACACCAAACAAATATTGTCCTGGTTTCAGTTGCAGGACAAAACCCTTTTCCCCTGTTTTTGATAAAGAAATTCCTTTGTTTTCAAAAAGCGATTTCCCGTTTTCCTTAATTTCCGAAGCCGTTAAAACCAATGTAGCCGTGCTTCCTGCCGGAATTTCGACCTTATATTCAACCGTTTTTCCGGTTCTTTTCCAGGCAGAAACAATTTTTCCGTACGGTCCGTTGTGCGAAGCGCTGAAATGATTCAACCCGCTGACAAAGTTGGGTTTCAGGATGACATTTTTGAATCCGGGCTGTTCTTCATCAGGGAAAATGCCACCAAGCGCCTTGAAAAACCAGGCATTCACCTCTCCAAACATGATGTGGTTCATCGAAATATCGCTTTTTGCATCCAGCGGCCAGTTTTCGTAAAAAGTGGTGGCACCGTTTACAATCCACCAGCCCCACGATGGGTAGGTTTCCTGCGAAGCCACTTTGTAAGCCAGGTCGGCAAACCCGTTTTCGCTCAATGCATTGAGAATAGTTTTGGTTCCCAGCAAACCCACATCTAAATGCGCGTTGTCAGCTTCCACTCTTTTCTTCAGGTTTTCCGCCACTTTTGCCACCAGGTTTTCAGGAACAATTCCCCATTTCAGGGCAGCAGACAATTCCGTTTGGTAGCCGCTTCCGTAGATTCCGGTTTCGGTGTTCAGATATTTCTGATTGATGGCATTTTTTATTTTCTCAGCCAGTTTGAAATAGGTTTCTGCATCAGCAGGTTTGTTCAGAAGGGCGGCGGTTTTTGCCAGAATCTGTGCATCAACAAAATAATAAATTGAAGACGTGAATTCTTTGGGTGTTGTTGATTTCACCGGCACCCAGTCGCCTAAACCCCAGTCGGTAATTCCTTCGGGACTGATGCTCGTGATGTGGTCAACATAGCGTTTCAGGTTATCGTAATTGTCATCCAGAATTTTTTTGTCGCCATAAAAAAGGTAGATATTCCACGGAATAATGGCGATGGTGCTGGTCCAGTCGGGCCCGTTTGCCCAATGATAGCCCCACCCGCTTGTGGGAATGATTGCCGGCAGAATACCGTTTGGCAACTGCTCATCGCGGTGGTCGGCCAGCCATTTTTCATATACAGTGATTGCGTCATAATTGTACAAGCCCGTTTCAATATTGATTTGGGCGTCGCCGGTCCAGCCGTTTTTTTCGCGCTGAGGACAATCGGTCGGGTAGCCAAAAAGATTGGAAAGATACGACGCATTGGAAGCTTTCCACATTTTATCAATCACCGGATTCGACGACTGCAACTCGCTGACCGGTGGCACATCGCTGTGCATAAAATACGCCGTCATGCTTTCCTTTTTTAGTTCAACCGGTTTATCGGCAGTAACCTCAACATACTGAAAACCTTTGTAATTGAACAATGGCATAAACACCTCGTTACCTTTTCCCGACAAAATAAAAATATCGGTCTGAAACGGGTCGGTGTCGTCGGTTGGGCGATAGTGCACATCAATGTTCGACATGTCGGCAAAACCATCTTTTCCTAATCGTTCTGTATGTTTCAACCTCAGCGTTGTTCCGGCAGGTCCCGAAACTTTGATTTTACTGACACCGGCAATATTTCTCCCGAAATCAAAAAGCCAGGTGTTGGCATTTAGTTGCTTCATGTCAACAGCCTTCAGTTCCTCAACGTGACGGATAGGAACCAATGTCTGCGCTGTAATATTTTGCGACGGAGCATTTGTGAGCAAAGGTTTTTTCCATTTCAAATCATCAAAATCAGGCAAATTCCAACCGGGCTGTTCAAGCCGCGCATCGTAATGTTCTGCGGTGTAAATGCTGTTAAAAACCAGCGGCCCGGTAGCTGTTTTCCAATCATCACCCGCCGAAATTGTTTGCTCCGAACCATCTTCAAACCTGATTTTCAAATCGAAACAAAAACGGGGCCTGGCACGCCACGGCGCTTTATCAAAATACCAAACCGCTGTGGATTGGTGGTTGTACCAGCCATTTCCCAGCAAAACTCCGATGGCATTTTTGTCTTTTTTGATTAATTCAGTAACATCATAAGTGACATAAAGCGTTCTGCGGTCGAAACGGGTGTACATCGGGTCGAGACGGTGATTGCCCGCTTTTTGCCCGTTGATGTATAGTTCGTACAAACCGGCCACGGCAATGTAAGCACGCGCCGAAACCACTTTTTTATCTGTGTCGAATGTCTTTCTGAAATAAGGGGCAGGTTTCAGATTGTAATCATAAGTATCAGTTATCCAGCTTCCTTTCCAGTTTCGCTGGTCCATCATTCCTGTTTCAAAAGAGGCCACCTCAGAAAGTGCCGACCACTCCCCTTTCACTGTCTGAATTTTAACTGCCCAGAAATATTTTGTAAACGGAACGAGTTTTTCACCATTATAAACAACCAGTTGTTTGTCGCTTTTGACGATACCCGAATTCCAGATTTTGCCGGTTCCGCTGACGACTTCTTCAGCGTTTGTCCCCACAAAAACCTGGTAAGCAGCCTGCAAAACACCCTGTTCTTCAGTTGAAAGCTGCCATGTTAAACGCGGATTTGTATTATCAATCCCAATCGGGTTGACAAGATGTTCTGATTTCAGGCTGACAGGTTTCACACTCGCAAAAACTGATGTAATTCCTGCAAAAATCAAAAGGGAAAAAACGATAAATGATTTTGTTGACATATGGTAGATTTTATTCTGTTTGTTCTTTACTCTCTCACCCCTGATTTAAAATACTGTTTCACAGATTTTAAATCCTCCCCTCTCTGAAATCAGAGAGGGGAAAAGTTTCAATCTCGTTGAAGATGAGATTGAAACGAGGGGTGAGTGAGCGTTGATATATTAAACTTTTCTTCATTATACCTCTTACACTCACTCTAATTTTAACACAGTTTCAAGGGTTTAAAATCTGGGGTGAGTATATTATCTATTCAAAAATAAACGCCTTAATTTTATTCAATGCAATTGCAATTTTATCAGTGTCCTCATTTCTTAACCGCAAAATTCTAAAGCCCTGGTCAGTCAGAATTTCATCCCTGAATTGGTCTTTTTCTCTCTGAAATTCATGAATTTTTCCATCCAATTCAACAATCACCCTTTTTTCAGAACTAAAGAAATCAGCAATGTAGTAACGTGGTTCATTGTTAATCAGGTCATAAATTACAGGATGCTGCCTGAGAAATTTCAGTCCGCAGAACCTTCGGTTTCTCAGAAAATACCAAAGCTTTTCCTCCGCTTCTGTCATATTTTTTCTAAGCGTTCTTGCTCTTTGAATATGAGTTGGTCTGTCGGACATTGTTTTTGATTTAGTGTAAGCTTCTCTCACTCACCCCAGATTTTAAACCGTTTTACGGGTTTAAAATCCTCCCCTCTCTGAAATCAGAGAGGGGAAAAGTTTGATTTTGTCGAAGGCAAAATCAAACGAGGGGTGAGTGAATTTCTCCTCAATTACTCATTCCCTCACTTCCCATTCACTCAATAACCCACTAACTCATTCACTTTTATTACCGGTGAAACTCCTGCGAGATAAATTTCAGTCCGTCGTACAAACCGGTGCGCCAGTAGCTCCATTCATGGCCGCCGTTGCGAACCCTGTATTCATGCGGGATTCCTAGGTCACGCATTTTTACGTGCAGGGCCGAATTTCCTTTATACAGAAAATCGTCGTCGCCACAATCGATATAAAAACGCACCGATTTGATTTTGTCTTTTTCAACACTGTCCAGCAAATGCAGCGGACTGTATACTTTCCAGTATTCGCTCACGCCAATTGCAGGTTTCGGTCCGTAAATACTGCCAAAATAATTGTCGTATTGGTTGTTGGCTGTGATTTCCTCATCGGTGAAAGTACCGGCGCTCATGGCTACACACGACGAAAAAAGTTCGGTATGACGCAGCGAAAGCAGCAATGCTCCGTTGCCACCCATCGACAAACCGGCGATTGCCCTGAACTGTTTCTGCGGCCGGATACGGTATTGTTTTTCAATAAAGGGAATAAACTCTTTGATAAACATATCTTCCCACGGGTCTTTGCCATCAAAACTATTGGCATACCAGGTTACTTTTCCGTCGGGCATCACAATAATACACGAAGTTGCGTCTCCCGATGCAATGGCTTTGTCGGCTACCGAATTAGCTTCGCCAAACTGAATCCAGCCGGTTTCATCATCAGAATAACCATGTAAAAGATACAAAACAGGATAACTGCGATTCGAGGTCTCATAATCAGCCGGAAGATAAACCGAATATTCCACCGGATAGCCAACCAATTTGCTTTCAAACTTCAGTGATTCAAGCACTTTTCCGGTCTGTGAGAAAACCGGCACTGCAAACACTAACAAAAATAACAGGGCAAATAATCTGTTCATAAATTCAGTTGTTTTAAGATTTAAGCAAATCTAAGAATTACAAGCTGAAGGGCGGGATAAATGCCTCTTTTTTTCGAAAGTCGGAGTTAATTTTTTATGTTTGAAAAAGAAACCTGTTTTTTAAACTTTCACTTATGAAAAAGCTTTCGGTGCTGATTGTTTTGTCCCTATTCCTGCATGTTTCCTGCACAAAAAACAAGAATATTGCTGAGTTCAAAACGGATAGTTTTTTAATCGGGATTTCGGGGCAAGGCACCATTTCCGGTCTGAAAGATATCAAAAACGGAAAAGAATACCTTGCAACCGATACCATCTCCCCGTTGCTTTCTTGCCGCGTTGATTCAGTGATGATTTATCCTGTTTCAGCGGTCTTTGAAAACGGAATCGTTACCATTCAGTTTCCTGAACAAATGGAAGCAAAAATTAAAGTGGAGGAAAAACCCGGTTACATCACTTTTGAACTGACTGAATTTTCGCCCAACGATAAAATTGAACTGGTGGTTTGGGGACCGTTTCCAACAAAAATCAAACAGATAATTGGTGAAACCGTGGGCGTGGTGCGCGATTCGGCTTTTGCCATCGGGTTACAGGCACTCAACCCGAAAACACTGGGTGGCTACCCATGGACCGACAACGACTGCACCCCACAATTCGATATTTTTGAGCAGGAAGATTATTCCGATTTAAGCGAAGCCAACAAACGCGAGACTTTGTACCGGGTGGAAGCCGCAAAACCCGAAAAATTCGGAAGCACCCTGCAAGCTTATTGCCGCAACCGGGATAAAGAAAGAATTATTGAAAACCTGAGTCACAAAAAATATGTTTCACCGGTTTTTGACGATGGAGGAATTATCGGGTCGAAAATTGCGCTGTTTGGCTGCCCTGTGGAAAAAGCACTTGAAACCATCGGTTATATTGAAATTGCTGAAAATCTTCCTCACCCCATAATCGACGGAGAATGGGGCAAAACAGCAAAATCTGCTTCGGCGGCCTATCTCATTTACGATTTCAGTGAAGCAAACATTGATAAAGCAATTGAATACACAAAGAAAGCCGGTTTGCGGTACTTGTATCATTCGGGACCATTCAAAAACTGGGGACATTTCGAATTGAATCCTGCGGCTTTTCCAAATGGATGGGATGGGTTGAAAATGTGTGTTGAAAAAGCTGAAAAAGAGGGAATCCATGTGGGAGTTCACACGCTTTCCAACTTCATCACCACCAACGACCCCTATGTAACGCCGGTTCCCGACCCACGGCTGGCAAAAGTTGGTAGTTCGGTCATTTCGAAAAATACAGATGCAAATCAAACTGAAATAGAAGTTGAA
>DAINOH010000091.1:0-19556 GCA_036735485.1 Draconibacterium sp.
CGGTTTTCGCTTGATTTTATCCAGTGCTGCCAGTGCGTGTGCCGATTCGAGCGCCGGAATGATGCCTTCGAGTTGTGTGAGCAGCAGCGCGGCTTCCAGCACTTCTGTGTCGGTTGCAGCCAGGTATTTCGCTCTGCCGGTTTTAAAAAGATGCGCGTGCAACGGCCCGATTCCGGGGTAGTCGAGCCCTGCTGAAATGGAGTAGGGTTCGGTAATTTGCCCATCTTCGTTTTGCATGAGCATGGTTTTGGCAGCGTGTAGAATTCCGGGCGAACCCACTGTTAAAGTTGCGGCAGTTTCGGGTGTATCCTCTCCTTTTCCGGCGGCTTCCACGCCAATCAGTTCCACCTGTTCATCATCCAGAAAATGATAAAAAGCGCCGGCGGCGTTACTTCCGCCACCCACACACGCCAGCACCCGTGTCGGGAACTCACTGCCGGTTTGCTCCAGCAGCTGGTTTTTCATTTCAGCGCTGATGATGGATTGAAACCGTGCCACCATATCGGGATATGGATGCGGACCCACCACCGACCCGATAATATAATGGGTATCAACCGGGTTGCTTATCCAGTCGCGCATGGCCTCGTTGGTGGCGTCTTTCAGCGTTTTGTTGCCGCTGTGAACCGGCACAACTTCGGCACCCAGCATTTTCATCTTCTTTACATTGGGTGCCTGCCGCGAAACATCGAGTGCACCCATGTAAACCACACATTTCAGTCCTTTCAGCGCACAAACAGTGGCAGTTGCCACCCCGTGCTGACCCGCACCTGTTTCGGCAATGATGCGTGTCTTCCCCAGCTTTTGTGCCAGCAGGATTTGCCCGATGGTGTTGTTGAGTTTGTGTGAACCCGTGTGGTTCAGGTCTTCGCGTTTCAGAAAGATTTTCGAACCAAAATGTTCCGACAGGCGTTTGGCAAAATAGAGCGGCGACGGGCGGCCCACGTAATCTTTCATCAACTGGTTGAACTCGGCTTTAAAATCATCGGCTTCAATGATTTCGAGGTAACGGCGTTTCAGTTCGTCGATGTTGGTGTACATCATCTCGGGAATCCACGCCCCGCCAAACTCACCGTAATATCCTTTTTCGTTAACTGTATATTTCATTTATTAAGATATGAGATTATTAGATTTGAGTATTGAGACCCTTAATTTCGGCAATAAATTTTTTCAGTTTCTCAATGTTTTTTGTTCCAGGGGCATCTTCGAAGCCGCTGTTTAAATCAATTCCCGTCAGTTTCGGGTGGTTGATTTTCAGAATTTCTTCTGCATCATCAGGACCGATTCCGCCACTCAGCAAAAACGGAGTATGACCAGTGTATTTGTCCAGCAGCCTCCAGTCGAATTTCTGCCCGGAGCCACCGTGAAGCGGTGTTTTTGTGTCGAAAAGAAAAAAATCAGCCACTTTTTCGAATGGCAGCGTGGTTTCGAAATCAAAATTTTCATTCACACTAAAAGCTTTGATGATTTTTAGTCCCTGTCGTTTGAGCATCTGGCAGGTTTGCGGATTTTCTTTTCCGTGCAATTGCACCATTGAAAAGCCGAAGTTTTTTGCCAATGCCATGATTTCAAAGGCATTTTCATCGACAAAAACACCAACTTTTGGTTTTTCAGTATTGAAAAGTCCGGGTTCGGGAGTTTCGCCAATAAAACGATTTGACTGCGGATAAAAGATAAATCCCAGCCAATCGACCGGCAATTTCTCCACTGCTTCGCGGTTGGCGGTGTACTTCATTCCGCAGACTTTTATTTTGAGTTTTCGTTGCATGAATCCAAAATCTTTAGTGAAACAGACTTCGACTTCGCTCAGTCTGACGGTCACCCTGAGTCCCGAGTACTCGGGAAAGGGTGTTAAACAAGCTATTATTTCAATCCTTCAATAAACTTCCGGCAGGCTTCGCCCGGGTTGTCAGTTTTCATAAAGGTTTCGCCAATTAAAAAACCTTTGAACCCGTTTTCGCGGAGGTAATGAATTTCTTTGGCGCCAGTCAGTCCGCTTTCCGAAATTTTTACAAAACGGTCGGGAATCAGTTTGCCCAACCGTACCGAGGTTTCAATGTCCACATCAAATGTCCTCAAATCGCGGTTGTTGATACCCACAATATCCACAAAATCGTTGATTTTTTCGAGTTCCTCTTCGTTGTGAATTTCCATTAAAACCTCCATCCCAAGGTCTTTTGCCTCTTTTGCCAGCATTTCGGCCTGCTCTTTTTCAAGACATTCGGCAATCAGCAAAATCACATCGGCACCGTATGCTTTTGCTTCCACCAACTGATAGGGGTCAATCATAAAATCTTTGCGGAGAACCGCCGTTTTTGGGTTTGCCTCGCGGGCTTTGATGAGGTTGGCCTGCGAACCTCCGAAAAACTTTGGCTCGGTTAAAACCGATAAACCCGCAGCACCGGCATCGGCGTATGCTTTGGTAACTTCTTCCACTTTTGCCTGTGCGTTAATGATTCCTTTTGACGGAGATTGCTGTTTAAATTCGGCGATAATTCCTGAAGAACCTTTTTTCAGTAAACCGGCTTTCAGCGAAATACATTTCCGGTCGAAATCAGGAATTGCTTTCAGCATTTCCAAATCAACCAACGATTTCTGGTGTGCGATTTCGGCTTTTTTGGCTTCGATAATTTTGTCGAGAATGTTCATATTCCTTGTTTTTTCTTTTGTCATTTCGACGAGTGAGCGAGGAGAAATCTGTTCATTGAAGTGAGAGATTTCTCAGTCGTACCTCCTTCGAAATGACAGCTATGAAGTTACAGCTTTCAATTTCTCCAGTGCCTTGCCGCTTTTCAGCGATTCGGTGGCTATTTCAACACATTCCCTTAAATCTTTTTCGGGGTGAATCAATTGTAAACCCAGGGCTGCATTGGCTGTTACCACGTTGTTTTGTTCCGCACTTCCATTTCCATTCAGAATATTCATAAAAATAGCGGCAGCTTCATCCATGCTTTTACCGCCAAAAATAGCTTCAGGTTTGATTTTTTCCATTCCGAAATCACCCGGAGAAAGCAAAATTTCTGATTTGTTGCGGGCAACCAGCGTATCAGCGGTCAGCGAAATTTCGTCGTAGCCATCGGTGCTGTTTACAATGGCATACTTCACATCCAGCGTTTCGTACACATTTTTGTAGTGGTTGAAATTTTCGTGGTTGTTCACGCCAAGCACCTGGAATTTTGGCGACGACGGGTTAATCATCGGTCCAAGTATGTTAAAGAAAGTCTGCACTTTCAGCGCCCTGCGCACTG
Source organism: Draconibacterium sp. (assembly GCA_036735485.1). Classification (GTDB taxonomy): domain Bacteria; phylum Bacteroidota; class Bacteroidia; order Bacteroidales; family Prolixibacteraceae; genus Draconibacterium. The sequence continues at coordinate 3,246 of DAINOH010000091.1, forward strand.
GTGCGATGTGTTTCATGGCCGGGTGAAACAGCGGGGCATGCAGAAAACAGAAGTTGCCTTTGTCGAGGTCTGATTTCAGTTTTGCTGGGTCGTTACTGAATTTGTACCCCAGCATTTCGAGCAGATTCGACGAGCCGCTGGTTGACGACACGGCGTAGTTGCCATGTTTGGTGACATTTACCCCGGCTCCTGCCAGAATAAAACAGGCCAGTGTAGAAATGTTTAACGTGTTTTTCCCGTCACCGCCTGTACCGACTACATCGATGGCATTGTATGCCGACAGGTCGGTTTTCAGGCTGAGTTCGTCCATGGCATCGCGGAAACCGCCCAGTTCTTCCGACGTGATTGGCCGCATTTTAAAGACTGTGAGAAACGAGGCAAATTCAACCTCGGTGTGCAGTCCTTTTCCTACGGCCAGCAAGCTTTCTTTGGCTTCGGCACGGGTGAGCGTATTGCCGGTGAATAGGTATTCTAATGTTTGTTTCATTTGTTCTAATCAACTTTTGTTTTGCGGTGCGTGGATTGCCTTTGCTTTTTTCAACTGCATCTGACGCACCATTTTTCAATTTTTACTCTTTTTATCCCCGGGATAAATCCCGGGGCAAAATAAAGTGTTTCAAACAACTTTTGTTTTGTGGTGCGTGGTTCGCCCTTTGCTTTTTTCAACTGCATCTGACGCACCTTTTGTCCGTTTATCTTATCCAAACACCAGACTTTAGTCTAGTGTTAGTCAATTCTCCCTTCGGGGGAGTCAGCCCGTCTGAATGATTAGGTCGGGCAGGAGGGAGCTTTCTTTAACCAATTCCTCAGAATCTCTTCGCCGAGCGGGGTAAGCACCGATTCGGGGTGAAATTGTACTCCCTGAACATCGTATTCTTTGTGCTGCATCGACATGATGAGACCTTCGCTGTCGTAGCTGGTAACCTCGAAACATTCGGGCAGGTTTTCTTTTTCCACAATCCACGAGTGGTAGCGGCCCACCTCGAAAGTTGCCGGTAATCCTTCAAAAAGTTCCGATTTATTTCCGGTGAGTGTAACCGGGGTGGCAACGCCGTGCAACACTTTGTTCATGTTGTGCAGTTTTCCGCCAAAAGCCTCGCCGATGGCCTGGTGCCCCAGACAAACACCCAGCATACTTTTCTTTGGTCCGAATTCCTTGATAATATCCAGCAACAATCCTGCTTCTTCGGGAATTCCCGGGCCGGGCGACAAAACAATTTTGTCGTACTTTTCAAGGTCGCTGAGCGCAATTTCGTCGTTTCGGAAAACATCCACCGGCAGGCCAGTTATTTTTTTGATGGCGTGCACGAGGTTGTAAGTAAACGAATCGTAATTATCTATTACTACTATTTTCATGTTTTTGTCTTTCTAAATACTCACTACTAATTACTTTGTACTAATTAATCTCCTTCGCCATTTCGATGGCTTTTTTGAGGGCTGCCAGTTTGTTGTTTACTTCCTGCAACTCACTTTCTTCCTGCGAATTGGCCACAATTCCGGCGCCTGCCTGGTAAAACAGTTTGTTGTTTTTACTCAGAAACGAACGAATCATGATGGCGTGGTTCAGCGAGCGGTCGAAACCGAGGTAACCGATGCAGCCGCCATAATAGCCACGGTTCTGGTTTTCGTATTTGTCGATGAGTTCCATGGCTTTGTATTTAGGCGCTCCTGAAAGTGTACCGGCCGGAAATGTCTCACCCAAAACCTTGATGAGGTTGGTATCCGGCGTGATTTCTCCCGAAACCTGCGATACCAGGTGAATAACATGCGAATAAAACTGCACCTCGCGATAAGTTTCCACAATCACATTATCGGCATTGCGGCTGAGGTCGTTGCGGGCGAGGTCAACCAGCATCACATGTTCGGCATTTTCTTTCGGGTCCTTGCTCAGTTTTTCGGCCAGTTCGCGGTCCTGCTCATCGTTGCCTGTTCGTTTAAAAGTTCCGGCAATTGGGTGAATATAAGCTTTGTTGTTTTTGATGCGGAGCTCGGCTTCGGGACTCGACCCAAAAATGCGGTAAGTCCCGTAATCGAAATAAAAAAGATACGGCGAAGGGTTGATGGAACGCAACGAGCGGTAAACATTGAAATCGTCGCCTTCGTATTCCTGTGCAAACTGGCGGCTCAGCACAATCTGGAAAACATCGCCGCGATAGCAATGCTCCTTGCCTTTGGTTACCATGTTTTTGTATTCGTCGTTGGTAATATTCGAAGTCTCATTGCCCACCGGTTTGAATTTGGCTGTTGTAAAATTGAGGTTCACCAGCAGGTGATGAATGTAATCCATCTGCGATTTTTCATCTTCGAGCAGGTTTTCAACCATGTGAATCACATTTTTATGATGGTCGATGGCGACTACGTACTTGTAAAAACAGTATTTCACCTCCGGAATCTGGTATTCTTCCTTTTTGGGCGAAGAAAACCGGATGGTTTCGAAATGCTGAATGGCATCGAAATTCATGTAGCCAAACAATCCGTTGGCAGGCAGCTCAATTTCAGTTGAATCAACATTAAAAGTCTTGAAGAACCTGTCGAGTTCATCATCGAGCTTTTTGCCATCTGAAAGCGAATAAACCTCCTTTTTTTCACCCGGAAGTTCTTTGGTGACTTCGCCGTTGTTCACTGTAAAACAGGCTACCGGACTGAAACAGATAAACGAATACGCATTTTCGTTTCCGTGGTAATCGGAACTTTCCAAAAGAATGGCTTTTGGATACAGCGTCCGCAGGCGCAGGTAAATACTGACCGGTGTTACCGTGTCGGCCAGGATTTTTCTGATGATTGGTTTGTAATTGAGTTTTTCCATTTTATAATCTTTAATTTTTGTTTCTGTTGAATTTGTAATAAAAAAAACGGCCCACCGTGATTCGATGAGCCGTTTTCCTGCTTTATGGGCAATAGCGTTGCTTCTCTTCACGGTTGTAAAAAGTTGTTGTGCCACCACCACCAGTTTGTATTTTGTACTTGTTTCATTTTTCTCTTTATAAAAAAACCTGCTCTTTTCAGGAGCAGGCTCACTTTGTATATCTTTAAAAAATACCAATATGGCTCTTTAACTCCTGACTTACGTAAGAAGACCCCACCACGGAAGCCATATTGTATTTGTATTTTTAATCATTGTTGTTTATTCGTTGTGCAAATATGAACTTTTTTCTGAAAAAACAATAAATCCGGGAAAAAGTTTTTTTAATGTAACCCAATTCTGAACCTGTTTTATTGCGCCAGTGTAAACCTGAAACTTACACCAATATTGGTGTTTGAAGTGGCAAACGAAAGCGATGTATAAGGATTGTTCATGATCTTATCAAAGAAAACCCGCATCTGGAAACGGTCGCTCAGCATATATTCAGCATAAGTTTTAATACTGAAAGCACCTTGTCCGGCTGTCAACTGGTCTCTGTCCTCGTCTAACTTACGGAGCAGTGTTTTGGTTTTCCGGTACGAAATATCGGCACGAATATTCAGGTCGTTTGAGTAAGCCTGTTGTTTACGTTTTGTTTTGATAATGAGGTCCATTTGAGTAAATCGATATCCAAGACCCAGTGTATATTCACTGCTCAAAGTTTCGGTAAGCTGATTGTTGGCAAAAGCCAGCACCAGGTTTCGGGTACGTTTTATCTCACCGCGGGTTGTCAGGTCGCTCATCCACATAATGTCAAGGTTAATCAGCGGACTGAATGTTTCCATGATGCTGACCGTGTTAAAATCGTATGGTGGAACAAAATTATCAGCAATATCCCTGATATAACTGAACCCATCACTTTCCTGATTGTATTTCAGGTTGGTGATAAAAGCGCCCACATTATAGGTTGAACGATAGGTATGCTGCAGGTTGAGCGAGCGGATGTACTTGTTCAGTCCGGGTATTTTTGAAACCATTCCTTCGTACCTGATATTCCAGTTGGGACGCATGTATTTGACTGACGGAAACAAACTGAGCGGAATTTTCTCCGGGCTTTTATCCTGGTAAGCTGCCAGGAATGCCGGTACCATCACTTCGACTGAAGTAGGACCGTACCCGTCAGGATATTCAGGGTATTGTGCATTCGGTACAGTAGGATCATACCCGAAGCCATTATTAGCCGATCGTTCGTTAGCCAGGCGATGTGCAATTATCGGCCTGTATTCTTTCATTTTATTGAACGCCTCTGAAGTTTGTTCGTCACCTTTTCCGATTGAGAAGAAAGCAGTTCCCCATGTAATGGTTGTCATGCTGAAGCTACCGGATTCGGAAAAACTGTTGGCCATAAAATCGCCGGTGTTATAATTATAATTGTAGAATTCAGTAATATTTCTGGCAAAAGTACGGTCGGAGTTAAAGTCAATTCTTAAATCGGGCAGGGGTTCATAGGTCATTCTGAAGTTGATCCTTTCGCTTTTTGTGAAAACATACGGCATATTCAGTGTCGAATCGTTGGTAACCCAACCATTGGCAGCCGCTTTTTTTGCAAAATCCCTGTCCTGCCAGCCTAATAGGAAAGGCAATCCGGGCGCATAACTTGGAGGAGCCTTGTATCCAAACGCCGGATTTGGTTCATAATTGCCGCCACCAAAGAATGTGGGTTCCGGAAGGTAACCGGGGAGTATTGTTCCTCCGGTTAAAGTATAAGTCCCCGAAAAATTCTGAATACCAATCAGCATTCGCGTTGTAACATCCATAATATCTTTGAAAAGCGACTGATCACCAGGTTTCCCTGTAACTGTAAGCATCGCCTGAGTTGCATCTGCCAGCGGAGTGATGTTAATCGAGTTGTTGTCGATATATTCCACTTTTACCGGAATAACCTGGCCTTCGACACCGGTTACAATCACCTTCAGTTTTTTGGTATTCAGCTTGTGATTGACTTTCTGAGGCGTATTGGCAGCCAGTTTCACATTGCTTGTGTAGGTTTGTTCCTGTGTTTTTGGAGGTGTGTTTTGTTGATTTTGCTGATTTTGTCGTGTTCCACCCTGTTGCTGGTTCAGGCTTCCGCGGGTTCGGCTGGTTCGCCTGAACTTGTTGTTTACTTCCCTGAAATAGGGCACTTTGTTATACAGGCTGGTGAATGTCATATTCCCGTTAAACTGCCAGTTCTGGGTATTCTGTACTTTATTTCCCAAACGGATTGTATCAGCAGTGATGGGACCTGCTATCCAGTTGTAGGTTCCCTGGTAACGGATATTGGCCGAAATAAAATTGAGTGCCTTAAACTGGTTCAGCGGAACCATATAAGTCATGTTAATATTATGGTCGTACAAAGTGGGGCGCCCCATTTCCCAAAGACTGTTCAAAATCGAGTCTTTTTTCCATTGGTAATCATCGTCGTTTTTGTTAATTCTTCCTTCCGGTTCATCAATCCTGGAGGTTCCTCTCGATGAAAAATCTAATTTCAGTGAACGTGTAACATCATAGCGGAGATCGAAATACCGGTTCCAGAGAAAATCCTTTTCATAAGTTGATGGTATGATAAAGTCAGGATTTGTAATGTTCCGGTTTTTTGTTTCGTGGTACCTTCTGTATAAATCAGTTCTGAATGAAATCTGGTTGGGCAGGGTATAAAAATTAAAAGCACCAATTGGTTTTAGCAACCCTTTCTGGAAAAGTTTTGATTTCTGCAGCGGTTGTATCAATTTTGGCCGGCTTGTGAAATTGTATGAAAACATTCCACGATGCATTTTGTCATCGTTAAGTTCTGTATTCACATCTCTTTGCGAGGTTTCGTTGTAAGAGTATGAAACTGCAAAGTTTTCAGGGTCCCAGAGATGCGTTTTTTCTTTTTGCTTCTGAGGTTCGATTTTAACATTGGTGAAGTTGATGCTTTTCCGGGTGATTACATCCTGCGAAATAAACCTGATTGAATCTTTCTCTTGTTTTGTTTCCGCGTGTTCGAGCGATTTTTCCAGCTCAATATCCGGATCGAGCGGATTGTATTTCGGGCTGGCGGCACTTCGCGAATAGCCATAATACAAAGGCAAACGCACACCCAGTTTTTCCGGGAAAAACTTTCCAAGTTCAAGAGAAGCAGCCACGTCAATTTCCTTCACATCGTCGAGTTGCCGTTCGTTAATATTCTCTTCAAGGTTTCCATATCCTGCGGTACGAACCCTTCCGGCCATGGTAACACTGCCAAGGTCGGCAAGGCGAGTGGTTAATCTTGAGTTCGCTGCCCAGCCACCATCTTCGTCAAATTCTGATAATCTCATTTCGTTTATCCAGACAATTGCCGATTTCGGCCCGGTATTTAATTGACCCTTTTTATTCCGGATACCAATCATCATTACCTGAACATCACCCAAATTCGGATTCCCTTTTATCTTCACTTTGTTTTTGTTCTTGTTCCAGCCCTGGTGAACCATTTCATAAATATCCTGAATTCCAATGCCCGAACCGGCTTGTCTCATGGCATCGTTTCGTGCCAATTTTACATTGGTGAAGAGATCAAGTGGCAAATCAATGCGGTTTTCATCGGGCCATACTATGTACCGGTCGCTCTCGTTGTCAACATTGTAAAAACCGTAAGGTGTGAGTTTTAAGGGTAATTCGTATTCGTAGTAGTTGTAATTGTAGTCAGATCCCAACCTTACAAACAATTGCAATTCATCATCTTTTAAAGGCGAGTCTTCGATTTGTTCGGCGTGAACTTCAATTTTCAGCCGTTTGTATCTTCTGAAATCCATTGTGATTGCCTTGTAAGCAGCTTTGGCATCACCCTGTTCGAGGTCGGTAACTTTCAGTTCCATCGACTGCTCGTTTAACTGCCTGAGCTGTGGATTAGCCGGGTCAATCACCCTCGAAATTCCGGGAGGGAGTACATAATTTACCGGTTCACGGCTGCCATTTTCTTCAATACTGACGGCTGATATGTTGAAATTTGTGACTGGCGAAATTGCGCCCGATTCGTTCAATGATTTGGTGTAATTTCTCCAATCGGCCCTCACAAGATCGAGTTCGGCAAATCGAAGAAAAACCGAATCCTGGAAACCGCGCGTAAACATACGCATAAACCTGATTGATTTAAAATCGCCAATATTTCCAACTACTTTATTGGGCTCGCGTACCGGAATTTTAAACTGATACCATCTTACAGTTTCAATTTTACCATTTTTTAGTTGCACTTTGGCTTCCTTGATGTCGGCGATGTGGTTGGATCCGATTACTAAATCTTCCCGCCTGACACTGATTTTATACTGGTAATATCTTTCGTATTCGTTGAGTGTGTTGTCGTTGTTAATGTCTTCAATATCCGGAATGGTGGAGGCCGAAGTCGGGTAACTTTCGGGCGACATTTCAGTGGTGGGAGAGTTACCATCAGTTCCGTTAAATCTTTTATAACGCTGCAGAATATCAAGTTGTTGCTGGTCGTAGTCCGATCCCCGGTAATAATGGTAATTATCAGAAGAAGGGTCTTGCTCCAATTTTGTGAGAACCTCAGGATAAACTTTTCCATCGAGGGCTTTCAGGTAATTTTCGAAGAAGCTTTTTTCATCATCATCGTTCAAGCCGTCATACCCAAGGTCCTGGTATTGGCGCGATTCAATATTGTTATCGAATGCGTTTACCAGCGATTGACGTGTTGAAACCCGCCCCCAGGCAGTGGTGTCGATATCAGTTAATGATGCATTTGTGGGAAGTCCGTTCTCAAAAGCTTTTCTTGAGTCTTTCAGAATATCTTCAGAAATATCACCCAGGTTGAAGTAAAGGTCGCCACCCTGGTGGTTTCCGAGCGAATCGTAAATAAACGGGTCAAGTAACCAGAATTCAATGTTTTCAATATTTGCCGATTCGAAATCACTGGTTTCAACTTTGCGCATAATACCGCCCCAGCGTGTTTCGGGTGCTCGCAAAGTACCATCAGGATTTACACCGGCAGCGAATGAACTTGTTCCTGCATCGTAGTTAAACTGGCCGCGTTCTTTTGGGTAAAAAGCAACATCGAAAACCGGAATGTTGGTTGGTTGTCCGACCGGGGACTCTTTTGCAGGGAAAATTTCTTTTTCAAAAACCTCACGCATGTAATGGTTCGACTGCATGTCGGGGTCGTTTTTTATATAATCCGGTGTGAGACTGTTGTTTCGCAGGAAAAGCGGATCGATGGTATAAAATGCAAAATTGGCGCGGTTCATACCATAATCAAGCTGGTTTGTAATTCCACCTTCCGGAAATAAATCGGGCTGAAACTGAGGAGTGCTCGCCATAACCCAGGCTTGACGGGCCTTTAACGAGATAGATGTTTTTGTACCTTCAAAATCATCGATATAAGCGTTTCCACTGCCACTGATGGCTTTTGCATGGCCCGGATATAATCGGGCTACTTCTGCTTCAAGGTTAATAGTGGAGGGAGTTTTTGAGGTATAAAACGGAAGTGCATCAACCGCTTTTGTCAACCACATACTTTCGGTTGAATAGCGGGTGTCGAGACCCAGTATCCAGTTCGAAATCGGGTCGTTGCCATAGTTTACTTTTTCTGTCAGCGGACGTTCATGCATCATCAATGCGGTTGCCCCGACATTGAAATTATCGGAAAAAGCATAATTGGCATACCCGCCAAGAAGGGTTTTTCGTTGCATGGTAAACAGATCCTCACTTTCAGTTGATACCGAAATTGGCGTGCCGGCTTCAAGCAAAGCCTGGTTGATAATTTTAACGCGTCCCAAAGTATAATCAACAGTATAATCCACATTCTCGGTCAATTCTCGTCCGCCGGCTGAAACTTTTACAGAACCCTGCTGCAGGTTGAGTGTATTCAGCGTTATCTCGGCGCTCGATGAACCTTTGTAACTGCCAATCAGCCTGAATTTATTATGCTCGGCATCCTGTTCGGCATAAGTTCGGGTTGAATCGTATAACGACTGGAATGTATATTTTTCAATAAGTTGCGGGTCTTGCAATGAATCGGCAAGATGGCTGCCAAAAGGCTCCAGCACCGGAAAAATAATGCGTCCGTTTGTTGACTGAACTGTTATTCCCTCAACAAAATCGAAAACACCATCTTTATAGGGGTCAAGTTGCTTGTTCAACTGGTCGAGTTTCATTACCTCGAGTAAAATATGCCCGTTGATTCGGCCTTCAGGAATATAGTTGATGTTGGTTCCTGTCGAGTCGTTCTGGTAAACAATATTCAGTTTAAAATCTGCGCTTGTCAGTTGGTTGGCATTCAGGTTATAAATATTTTTCATCATCAGTTTCCAGGTCGGAAGCTTGGGCGTCAGGTTGGTTCCCTTGATTAATTTCAGGAAAAGAACCTGGGGTGCTGCAATCCCATCGGTTGAAAACTCGCCCACCTGGTAAGTAACACCGTTTGATGTGTAATTGTAGGCAACTGCCAGCACCTCGTCGTTATTCAGTGCCATGTTCAGCGAAATATAACCGAGCCTTTCGTTAACTGTAAATTCCGAAGGATTCAGTTTTCGCGCCTGTTCAATCTTTTCAAAATCACGGCCACCAAGAAATTCGTTACCAAATTGCGACATTGTACTTGTGATGTTTTGCACATAGCGAACATCGCTGTAGGTGTTGGCCATTTCGTAATACAATCCGTTGGCGTCGTTTAACGGGAAGATATTTTGGGGATATGGTAAACCCGATGTTTCCTGAAATTGTGGAATGTTGTTGTAAATATTCGGATTGTGCTCGCCAAGGTCCTGGAAAGCCAGGATATTTCTGGCTTCAGTGAAATTGCTGTTTTTGTTGGTTATCCAAATCTCGATTTTATTGATGGAGATAGGAGTGAGTGGCGTTGCAGTATTTTGAAGCCATTTGTCGTAATTATCCCTGAAGTAATGCGACAGGAAAAAGTGCCGGTTGGCATCGTAATTTTCAGCCGAAATTTCAAAATTGGTAATTTGTGCACCTCCTTCGGTCTGAACAGTTTGCGATTCGCCTTTGTGTTGCGAGAAAATGGTGGTGAGCGTGAGTTTGCCAAATTGCATTTCGCTTTTAATCCCGAAAAGGTTGGATGCACCGGTGATCAGTGTTCCGTTTAATGGGAGCGAAACATTTCCGGCTTCAATTTTTTTGATGATTTCATCCTCTTCACCGGTATATTCCAGGTTCATTTTGTTTTCGTAGTCGAATGATGCTTCGGTGTTGTAATTCACCCGCATGTTCATTTTTGTACCAATCTGGCCTACAACATTCAATTGAATTTTTTCGTCGAAATCAAAGGTGGGCACTTTTCGCAGTCTTTCAGGAATTGAAGGGTTTTCGGTGGTATTCATCTGGTACCCGAAACTTACTTCAACATACCCCTGCGGATTGATGTTGATTGTATTTCCGCCGAAAATCCGGTTAAAAGCTTCGCCTCCGATGGTAAGTTCCGGAATCAGCGAGCGGTTTTTATCTGCTTCGTGAATTCGGGCCCTTTCGCGCCAGTAACTTTTTATGGAGTTTTCAAAATCGTAATCAATGTAATCATCAAGCGACATGGTTTGTGGCAACCTGAAATTCATATCGCCGATTTTCTGGTAAAAAACATATTGCCCGGTAATCGGATCGTACTCAATATCGTATTTGATATTGTTGGGATTGTTGAGATAAAGTTTCAGCGAATCAGGTTTCGGAGAACCAAATGCCGGCTGATCTTTAAACGGATAAGGTAACTGACCGGTTGTGTCAATATCAATGGTATCCGGAATTTGCAACGGTAAAAACCGGCTGTTGCTAATATTTTCAATCCTTTTGCCGGGGTAAAAACTTACCAGCAAAGGTGCAAACAGCAATAAGAAGTATATTTTATATATGCTTCGGTCTGATCTCATTTAAAACTATAACCTTTTTAACGCCTGCCTGATCACGCTTTCGACGGTTGTTTGTGGTTGCTCCTGAAGTATTTTGCTGACTACTTTTTCTGCATCTTTTTTAACAAAGCCGAGCATGACTAATGCTGATAACGATTCATTCAGGATAGTATTGTCCGGCGCAAACAAAATTTGGTCATTTTCCCTGAATTTTCCGAGTTTATCTTTCAGATCGATAATGATTCTCTGGGCGGTTTTTATGCCAATTCCTTTTACGGCTTTCAGCACATTTACATTTTCAGTGGCAACCGCGGTGGCAATTTCGTCGGGGCTGAGTGAAGAAAGCATCATTATCGCAGTGCTGGCGCCCACTCCGTTTACCGAAATCAGGTTTCTGAACAATTCGCGTTCGTTTTTATCGGTAAAACCATAAAACAAGTGCGCATCTTCACGAATTGATTGGTGAATATAAACAAGCGCTTCTTTGCTGTCGCCCAGTTTTGTGTAGGTATTCAGCGAAATATTCGCAATATAACCCACACCGCCTGCTTCAATTACAATATTTGCCGGATTGCGCTCAATCAGTGTTCCCCGGATAAAATCGTACATGGCTTTTCTGTTTAAAGTTGAATATCTTCTTCTTCAATATTGATGGTTTCGTCGGCCTGGTTCGAATTGAAATGGTACGATTTAAGCGGATTTTTGCTGATTTCCTGGTATTGTATCCGGTTTTTGAAAACATCGATTGCCAGAAACATAGCCTGTCGGAACGATTCGGGCGATGCTTTGTCTTCACCGGCAATGGCGTATGCAGTACCGTGGGCCGGCGAAGTTCTGATTACCGGAAGCCCGGCTGTGTAATTCACCCCATGTTCAAACGAAGTGAGTTTGAATGGAATGAGACCCTGATCGTGGTACATGGCCAGAATGGCATCATATTTCCGGTAATCTTCCGAGCCGAAAAATCCGTCGGCAGGGAAGGGGCCTAAAGCAATAATTCCCTCTTTTTTTGCCTGAACAATAGCCGGAAGAATAATGTCATTTTCTTCTTTTCCCAAAAGACCATTGTCGCCGGCGTGCGGATTCAATCCGAAAACCGCGATTCGCGGCCGCGGAATGGTGAAGTCCTGTTGCAAAGTGCGGGCAATAATCCTGAGTTTTGAAAGAATATTCTCTTTGGTGATATGTTTTGAAACTTCTGAAAGCGGAAGATGCGTGGTTACAACACCCATTTTCATGGTTTCGCTCACCATCAGCATCAGGTAATTGTCAGATTTAAAACGCTGCGCCAGAAATTCGGTGTGTCCCGGAAAATGAAACTGTTCGCTCTGGATATTGTCTTTGTTGATGGGTGCGGTCACCAGCACATCAATCAGTCCTTTTTCAAGATCGGCACAGGCTGCATCCAGCGCGTGGTAAGATGCCTCGCCGGCTTCGCGGGTCGATTTTCCCAGCTCCACCCTGATATTGTCGTCAATACAATTGATGATGTTGATTCTTTTTGGATGCGCCTCACCAACGTGCCGCACATGGTTAAAGCTGACTCCCTCAATGTTCAATGCTTTCCGGTGATAGGCCGCAACTTTGGGCGATCCGTAAATAACCGGTGTGCAGATTTCGAGCATGTGGGGTTCCATCAATGTTTTTATAATTACTTCGTATCCAATTCCGTTGATATCACCTTGTGTAATTCCAACTTTTATTGTATCCTGATGTGCCATTTTTGTTCAGTTTCAATTATTTATAATTCTGTAAGCGCGGGCAAAGTTAGTATTTTAATTGAATTTCTTTAAAAAGTTGTATAGCAGCCGTGTTCCGAAACCGGTGCCGCCAGCCGGATTGTAGTGGTCTTTTTCGTCCAGATACGGTGTTCCGGCGGTGTCGAGATGAATCCACGGATAGTCTGTAAAGTGTTCAAGAAATTTTCCGGCAATGGTTGACTGCGCTTCGCGGGTTCCGAGGTTGTTTAAGTCGGCAATTGACGATTTCAGAGGAATTGCATATTCTTCCCACAGCGGAACCTCGATCAGCCTTTCGTAAGTTTCAAAACCCGATTCTTTCAGTTTGCTGATATTTTCCGGAGTATTTCCCATCACAACCGATGCGTATTTTCCGGCAACAATGTCAGCGGCGCCGGTCAGAGTTGCCACATCGATAACCAACGCAGGGGCGTATTTTTTTGCATAACTCAGTGCGTCGGCTAAAATCAGGCGCCCTTCGGCGTCGGTGTTTCTTATTTCAACAGTGGTGCCATCGAACATGGTAATAATATCGCCCGGAACATAGGCGTTTCCGTCGGGGCGGTTGTCGGTGGCCGGAATCAACCCGATTACATGAACCGGGATTTTGTTTTTTGCCAGTGCATAAACAGTGGCGGCCACCACGGCTGCGCCTGCCATGTCGCTTTTCATATAATCCATCGATTTGGGAGTCGGTTTCAGACTTAATCCGCCGGTATCGAAAACAACGCCTTTGCCCACCAAAACTATCGGTTGCGTATTTTTTGCATTTTCGGGTTTCCATTCCAGAATAGTGAAAGTTGGCGGGTCGATGCTGCCTTTGTTAACAGCGAGTAACCCACCCATTTTCAGGGCTTCAATTTTTTGTTTATGAAAAACTTCCACATCAAATCCGGCTTCTTCGCCCAGCTTTTCAATTTCTTTTGAAAACTGAACCGCCGATAAAAACGAAAGCGGTTCGTTTACCAGGTTCCGTGCATAAAAAACAGCCTGTATTGTATTAATGATTTCTTCAACCTGGTAATCAGAAATCTCAGCTTCGACGATGAAAATCTCTTTCAACAGAAATTCATCTTTTTGGGTTTTGTACTTTTCAAATGAATAGCTGGATAAAAGCAGGCCTTCGAGAAATGGCAAAACTAATTCTGAATGATCTGTGTTTTCAATTTGAATTTCAGTGATTTTTTCGTTTTTCAGTATTTCTGCCAGTTTTGCACCGGCTTTTCGGGCCGCTTCTGTTTGAAGATATTTTTCAGGCTTGAAATTGTGTTTATAAAGAAAAATAAGCTTGGGATAACGAAAAATGATACAATCGGTTTCTTTTTCGAGTCTGGCGGCAGCATATTTTTTTTCATTTTCAGCAATACCCGGAAAAACACAATCTTCAATTCCGCCAATTAAACAGGCTGTTGTAAGTGTTTCGCGGATTTGTGCTATTTTTGAAATTTTTGGAAACATACCTTCAGTTTTAAAGCAAAAGTAAAACATTAAAACCGATCGGGTGTTTATCAAAACCGAACAAAACAGCATGAATACTGACAAAATATTGTTGAAAGCTTTGAACCTGGAACCGGTTTCAGTGGAGGAAGGTCTTTTTATTTATGAGCATGTTACCACAACTGAGTTGATGCTGGTTGCCCATGAATGCCGGCAAAAACAGGTTCCGGGAAATAAGGTGGGATGGATTATCGACAGAAATGTGAACATTACCAATGTTTGTATTTCGGGTTGTAAATTCTGTAATTTTCATTGTAAAATAAACGAAGAGGCGCAATACATTACCACTCTTGACGAGTATTGTCAAAAAACCGACGAGCTGATCGCAGCAGGAGGCAGGCAGCTTTTATTACAGGGCGGGATGCACCCGAAACTCGGACTTGCTTTTTACACCGATCTTTTTCGTGAACTGAAAAATCGTTACCCGAATGTAAAACTTCATGCTTTGGGGCCGCCCGAAGTCGCTTTTCTGGCAAAAAAGGAAAGGATGACTTTCAGGGAAGTGCTGGAGAAACTGGTGGAATCGGGATTGGAAAGCTTGCCGGGAGCAGGTGCCGAAATCTTGTCGGACAGGGTGCGCAAAACCATTTCGCCCGGAAAATGCAGCACAAAAGACTGGCTCGATGTTATGCGGGAAGCCCATAAAATGAACCTTGTCACATCAGCCACTATGATGTTCGGTCACATTGAAACCCATAAAGAGCGGATTGAACATCTGGCTCTGCTCCGCGATGTTCAGGCTGAAAAACCGCAAGGAAACCACGGTTTTGTAACTTTTGTTACGTGGCCGTTTATGGATGAGGGGACTGTTTTGCAAAAAGAGGGAATCAGCAATAAAACCACTGCCAACGATTATCTCCGGTTAGTGGCCATCAGCCGGATTATGCTGAACAATGTAAAAAACCTGCAGGCCTCGTGGCTGACTGCCGGAGCAGCCACCGGACAGCTTTGTTTGCATGGTGGCGCCAATGATCTGGGCTCGATAATGATGGAAGAAAACGTGGTTTCGGCAGCAGGCGCGCAATATAAATTGGATGCGGCGGGTATTCAGCAGGTAATCGGTGATGCAGGTTTTGAACCACAATACCGCAACCAGGCTTACGAGCCGGATTTTTTGCCGGTTTAGTTTATGGAATGTATTTCCGGTTGATGAAATTCACAAGATTCGTCATTTGCAAAACCTCGAAACCGTGTAAAAGATAACCGGTGATAAATTTCCGGACCTCGGGATTTTGTTTGGTGTTTGCCATAATTGTGTCCACTGCCTTTGTATATTCTGCTTCGCGCTGTTTTTGGGTCATCAGCG
Organism: Draconibacterium sp.; assembly: GCA_036735485.1. Taxonomy (GTDB): domain Bacteria; phylum Bacteroidota; class Bacteroidia; order Bacteroidales; family Prolixibacteraceae; genus Draconibacterium. Next base: position 18,504 of record DAINOH010000091.1, read on the forward strand.
GACTGTTATATTTTATAAGGTAGCTGAAAATATTATCGGTGTAAACCTGTGAATGAATTAAACCGGGGTTGGAAAAATCGAGTACTTTAAAGAAATCATTTTTATAAGATTTCAATCTTTCATCTTCTGTGAGATAACCATCGAGAAGGGGCAAACGCTGGTTTTTAATCACTTGCGAAACGAATAATCCGCGGCTGTCCTGCGAAGATTTCTGTACAAACATATCACGTTCCATTTGTAATTGGTTGTACTGATTTGCCAGATCATCGAGTCTGGAAGTGTCTTTTTTCTCCCAACAATCATTCAACTTATTTTCAACTTCGCTGAGTTTTTCCATCAAACCCTTGTCATTATTCCTGAATGTATACCAGGCAATATTTTCTTTTGAAGTGATAATTTTCAGCTTTTCAACGGGCTCTTTGAAATCGGTTTCAAAAACAAGATTTTCGTTATCGAAAATAAAATCAAACTGTTGAGGTGCTTCCTTCATCATTTTTGCATAGGCAGTATAACCTAAAATTATGCGGTAAACACCAGAGTGGCTGTTTTCCGGAAAACGGAATTTCACCGTTGCATCAGGACCGGTTACCGAAATGCTGTCGATGCGCGTAAAATCATCACCTTTCAGCGAACCCAGAATCACCTGGCCGGGAGATTGATTTTTAATTTTCAGCTCCAATCCAAAGGTTTGAGCATTCAGATCCGGAGAAAAAAGCAGCAGAAAATGAAAACATAAAAAATATAGGTAGCTTGATTTCAGGCGCTTAAATTTTTTCATGACAAAAATTGATTAAAGAATAAAAGTAACATTTTTGTTTTTAAAGGAATTAAAGTCCGTTCATTTTGGCAATGATATAACCAGCGACAAGTTGTGTATAGCTTAAAATGACAAGATTTTTTTGAAAAAATTTTTTCTTTTACGAAAAGCTGTTATTTTTGCATCGCTTTTCACGAAAAGCAAACGTTCATTACAGAACATAATCTCTAGTAGCTCAGTCGGTTAGAGCGGCGGACTGTTAATCCGTAGGTCGTAGGTTCAAGTCCTACCTGGAG
>DAINOH010000092.1:0-19115 GCA_036735485.1 Draconibacterium sp.
TAACCCAGTTCGTGCGCTTTTTTGCCTGCAACCAGGCTGGCTGCATAATTTCCACCCACTTTATATTTTCCCATTCCGAGCGGTGCCGAGCGGTCGAACTCGCGCATAATCACAAAAGGTGTTGTCTGGAAACCGCCTTTAAAATATGGGCCAACCGGTGTAACAAACAAAATAAACATGTATTCTCTGGCTGGTTTTACACCCACTTCGGCACCCGAACCAAACAGAACCGGGCGAATATAAAGTGAAGCACCCGACTCGTAAGGCGGAACAAATCTTTCATTCAGTTTTACTGCTTTAACAACAGCTTCAGTAAATTTTTCAAGCGGAAGACGCGCCATCAAAGTTCCGTCGCTTGAATCCTGCATACGGCGGGCATTTTCGTCCATTCTGAAAATACGGATTTTACCATCTTTTCCCCTGAAAGCTTTCAGTCCTTCAAACGATTCCTGCCCGTAATGAATGGCTGTTGCTGCAATGTGCATCGGGAAATATTCACTGTCGCTTACTTCAAGTTCTCCCCACTCTCCGTTTTTAAATGTACACCTGATGTTGTAGTCGGTTTTTATGTAACCAAATCCCAGGTTGTTCCAGTCTATGTTCTCCATTTTAAAAAGTCTTTTAGCTGTTATTTCAGTTTACAACTGATTTTCGGGCAAAATAGTGATTTTTTATCTTATTGAAATAAGAGAAATATCAGGATGGGGTTGAAATAGAGATATTTTACAGCAGCTTAATAAACAGATGCCCGAATCAGTATTTTATTTCGAGCCAGTAACCGTTGTGTTTCCTGATGTTCAGAACGTCACCGTCGTTAAAAATCAGGTACTGACCTTTGATACCATTTAATGTTCCCGAAATCAGCGGTTGTTTGTCGAAACTCAGGCTGTTCAGTTTTTGCGGGTATTCAAGAACCGGGTAATCAATCCGGGTAATTTGGTTGTCGGGTTCGGTGTATTTTCGCAATTCAGCAGGTAAAAAGCCGAGTGCCTTTTCTTTTTCAGCCAGCAAATCGATGTTAGTTGCCACTTCATTTTTCAGCATTTCGCGCCAGTCGGTTTTGTCGGTGTAAAATTTCTTCAGAAAAACCTCGATGATTCCGGCTATGTGGCGATTGGGCGTGCAAGCTAATTTTATTGCAAAACTCGCGCCCTGGTCAATCCAGCGGGTTGGAATCTGGTGATTGCGTGTAACGCCAACTTTTACATCGGCCGAAACAGCAAGATAGACAAAATGGTCGATGAGGTCGTGTTTTTCGGCCCACTCCAAATCGCGGGCAATTCCGAAATGCGATTTCGAAAGTTCGGGTCTCACAATTGATTCGCTGGCTTCGGGTGCGGTTTGCAGACAGTTGTAGCAAAAACCCTGTCCGAACGAGGTTTTGGTTTGTTTGCCACACGAAATGCAGTTGATTCGCCCGGTAAACTGAAACGAAACCTGTTTTCCCAGTAACGGATTCAGATGAATTTCAGCATCTCCTACCGGTAAAAAAAACTGTACCGGACTGATTCCTTCGGTACGCATTTTTAAAATGTTGCCTTCGGTTTGCATACGAGTTTATTTTATTGAACACGATAAAACCAGAAATGTTGCGAAATCAAAAACTGATAAACATTCAAAGTTATCAATGCATTGATAAAAATACCACACAAATATGTCAACGTATTGACATATTTGCGCATTTAAACTATCAATGTATTGACAGATTTAATCTAAATTCCATCATTCGCCACTCCCAAAATCCCTAAGTAAAGTAGTTTGGCAGCGTCTTCCATAATTTCAGGAGTCAAAACATCGGTTTTGTCTTTCGGATGATGATAGTACACCGGGAACACTCCACCAGAAGTCCACAGCGAAAGGGTTTTGATGCCGGCATTTTCAAAATTGGCGGCATCAGACCGCGGACGACTGTAGCTTTTCCTCCATTCCGATGCTTCCATTTTGCGGTGAAGAAAGTTTTGATTGGCCTTTTCAAAATGACTGTAAATTTCAGGGTAACTTTTTCCCGATGAAACATAAAACCCTGTGCCGTTGCCCACCATATCGAGGTTAATCATAAAAACAGTTTTATCGATGGGGAAAAGCGGATGGTCGGCATAGTATTTACTGCCATACAAACCACATTCTTCGCCGCCAATCAGAATGAAAAGCACCGAGCGTTTTGGTTTTACTTCGCTTTGAGCCAGTGCTTTGGCTGCAGCCATTATATCAGCCGAACCCGATGCATTGTCGAGCGCGCTTGGGAAAAGTTCTCCCAAATAACCCTGACCGTCGAGATGAGCGCCAACAATAATCACTTCGTTTTTCAGTACCGGGTCAGAGCCTTCAACCAAACCCACCACATTGCAAGATTTGCTGTCGGGGAAATTCTTGGTTTCTGCCGAAATGGTCACTTTTTGCTTCGGATTCAGCACAAACGATGGCATTTGAAATGCAGCCAACTGCTCTTTTACTTTTTTGTATTCCTTTCCCGAGGCGGCAAAAAGTTCTCCGGTAATTTTCTCGCTGATGTGTGCATACACAAAACCTTCGGTAAACGAGGTGTTCGGATTGGCAATGGTTTCCACATAAAGCAGACCGATTGCCCCGTGGTCGATGGCATTTTTGAATTTATACCGGTGATACGAATACGGTGTCCATTTTCCCTGCACCGAATCGTTTTTTGTATAAGGAATCCCGGTTTCGAGAATCACGATTTTCCCTCGTACATCCACATTCAGATAATCGTCGTATTCGAGCTCCGGAGCAGTGATTCCATGACCCGCGAAAACCAATTCACCAGTTACTGTTCCCGAAGCCGAATTCGATCCCGGCATGTATTCGTCCGGAAAAATAAGTTCTTTTTCAGTGCCGTTCAGGTCAGTATATTTTACACTTCCTTTTGAATAAACTTCAGAATAGGCATTCGGAAAATATTGAAACCAGCTTCCATGGTTGGCAGGTTTCAGGCCCCACTGTTCAAACTGAGCGGCACACCATTCGGCTGCTTTCAGGTATTCGGGCGAACCCGACAAACGGCCTTTATACTTTTCAGAACTGAGTTCTTCGGTGATTTTCAGCAAATCGTGACTCGAAATGGAATGAAACGTTTTCAGAATTTTTGCTGAATCAGTTTCCTGTGCTGCAAGGATTCCGAAACCGGTAAAAAGCAAAACAAACAGCAATGATTTTTTCAGGCTCATGGTTTTATGAATATTTCGGCTTAAAAATATTAAAATTCGATTTAATTGCCGGAAAATACAAAACCATCGATAAAAAATCCTTCTTTTCATATTTTGTATTTATTTAACTATGAATAAATTGTATCGTAATTTTAATAAACCAATTTATGAACATGAAAATTTTAAGAGGAACTTTGTTTGGCGGAATCGCCTTCTTTTTCCTGGGATGGCTGGTTTGGGGTATTTTACTCATGAACTACACAATGGAAAACAGCAACACGGCTCTGAACAGGCCTGATAACGAAATGATTTGGTGGGCATTGATTTTATCGAACCTGGTACTCGCTGCTCTCCAGACACTTACACTGAAATGGTCAGGGGCAAAAAGCTGGACAGATGGACTAAAAACCGGGGCGCTTGTAGGCGCGTTGTATGCATTAAGTGTTGATCTTGGAATTTATTCGATGACAACTATGATCACCAGCATAACAGGAGTTTTTGTTGATACTTTGGCCTATGCGCTGATTATGGCTGTTACAGGAGCATTGATAGTGCTGACATGGGGAAAGAAAGATTAATACGATTCAGGAATATTGACGCTTATTTGTGTCATACAAAGGCAAAAAGTCCTGCCCTTATTTAGACGAACATATCAAAAGGAGACAGACGAAAAAGCCTGCGTAAAATAACAAAGCCAGAATCCGGATTCTGGCTTTGTTATTTTACATTATTTTCTGATAATGAGTTCTTTAATTTTATCGCTTATAAAATGGGCAAATGGAGGGTCCATATTGGATAATACGATGACTGTATGCCCGGAATTTAAGTACATCCCAAAATCAGTACACACGCCTTCGTAATCTCCACCATGTCCGAAAATCATTTCATTTCCAAGTTTTTGGTGAACACTGCCTAATCCCCAGGTTCCGTCAACAGTGTATTCGAAGAATAACTTTGTGGTCTCCCTGTTTAACAGTTTGTTGCTTTTCAGGGCTTTGGCAAAATGGAACAAATCAGGCACAGTTGAAAGTCCTCCACCTGCGCCACTGCCAACTTCTGTCATCGTCATTCCGGATTTCTGCAAAACATTCGTTTTCACATAATTTGTAAACGGTTTTCCGATTACTTTTTCGATTATTAAAGATAAAAGAACGAAGCCCGAATTGCTGTATTGCCAACTGCTTCCGGGTTTAAAACATAGGGTATCCGATTCGAGCAGTGGTAAAAAATCACTTGCGGTTTTATAATTTGCTGCATTTTTCTGATAATCCGGATTCTCAAAAAAGTCGCCCATGCCAGATGTGTGAGTAAGCAGATGCCGGATTGTGACTTCTTTTGCGATGGTTTTGTTCTTAAAACCAGGAAGATACGTTGCAACAGTTGAATCAAGACTGACCTGTTTTTGTTGAACCAGTTGCAAAATACTCACTGCGGTAAACATTTTTCCTAACGAAGCCAGGCCAAACTGAGTTTCTGAATTGTTTGGCTTCCCTTGCGGATTATTACCAAAAGATTTGGAGTAAATCACCCGTTCATTATCCGCAATAAAGACATTTCCGGCAAAAACATTTGAATCAGTGAGTCGCTTGCAATAGGAGTCCACTTCGGCAACAATTTCACTTTCAGTCAGTTTTCCCTCCTGAATAAATGATTCGTCAAACCCGGCTGGCTGAATTACCCTGTATTTAAAATTTTGTGAGGAATCAGTAACCAACGAAAATTTCCACCAGGAATCGAAAGCGATAGTCTGCACCCAGGCTTCAACGTTTGTCGGAGAAATGATGTCAGTTTTTCTGATTTTCACCTTTCCGATATATTGATAAGCGTTAAGATTGCTTTTAACCGCATTTTCAATTTCTGTTTTGTTAAAGCCAGACTTTACAAACCAGTTGTTGTATTCAACGCTATCGCCAGAGTTGTAAACCTCAATAAAGGAGTTAATCAATGTCGTCAACTTATTCTTTTGGCTGATTGAAACCTGTGCCTTTGTATTATCAGTTGAAAACAAGGTTATTACCACACAAATTGCAACAAAATAGATAATCTTCATTTTGTGATTCTTTTATACTGTAATTTATTCGAACGCCGGAAACAACCTGTTTTCTGGTTACATAACCGGAGGAATTGCCATTGGAACCGGGTTGTTTACAGGTTTTACGGTTTTCAGATATGCAAAAATGGCTTTCAAATCCTTGTCAGTCATTTTGCTGTAACCTTGCCACGGCATTGGCGGTAACAAATTCCGGCTGTTTTCGAGTCCTTTCCACTTTCCCTGTTTCATTGCCACAATAAATTGTTCTTCAGTCCAGTTTCCGATTCCGGTCGGGTCGGGCGTGAGATTGGCAGCAAATGATGTTCCCCACGGACCGGTTGCAGCAGTATTATTCATATTGAATACCACGTATGATTTCAGGATTTCTTTGTCAAACGGCGCGAGTGTATCGTTTGCCGGATGACCTGAAAGCAGTCGCAATGAATCGGGAACCGGCCCCATTGCTGTCATTACTTTTGGCGAATGACAATCATTACAGCCCATCACTGTAACCAGGTATTCTCCTTTTGCAATCTGGTCGGCAAGTGAAACTTCAGCAGATTTAACCAGAGTTTCTGATTTTGGTGTGCATGCAATTATGGATGATGCAAGCAGAAACGAGAGAAAATAAATTGTTTTCATTTTCTAAAATTTTAAGTTTTTGATGTGATTTATATTTTGATGTCTAAAAACAGACTTCGACTACGCTCAGTCTGACAGTCACCCTGAGCGTAGTCGAAGGGTATTTATAAAATATCTTTCCTTTGATTTTCATCCAATAAATAGTAGGGGAGGCATCAATCCTGCCAGTTGGCCACGTACCTGCACAAATCGCGTTTCATATCGGTAATTTTAAACAGGTAAGGTCCATACATCTGACGGCCTGCATTGATGTTTATGTACATAAAAGTATTATTATCAGGAACATAAAAGAACTGGGTTGAACAACCAATACCATCACCTTCATGACCAAACTGCGGTGTTGAACCTTCATTAAACTGCCAGTATTCAAAACCTTCGCCATATTCAGGTTCTGTTGAGTTCACACCTTCAACCCAATTTTGCATTTCTTCAAACGAACTTTCTGAAATTAATTCGCCGTTTATCAGCGCTTCATGAAAAGCAATCACATCAGAAGCGGTTGCTGCAAGCGCTCCGTAAGCATCGCTGGCGTTGGCCAAAGCTCCATTCCATTTCGAATTGTTTTCAAGCTGTTCGTTTGCATACCGGTCGAAATAGTAATTCGGAAAACCCAAGGTTATGGTTTGCTCTTCCGATAATCCATGAAAGGTATGCGAAAGTTGCAATGGTTCAAGAATTTGTTCGTTCAGCAGTTGCCAGTAGCTTTTCCCGCTTACATTTTCAAGTATCAGTTGCAGGAGCAGATAATTCGTGTTCGAATACATAAAATCGGTTCCGGGTTCAAACACAAGCGGTTTTCCTTTTACCATTTCCAATCTTCCTTCGATGGTTGGCTGGTTCAGGGGGTCGTTTAACTGGCCTACCACAAACTCTGGTAATTCGGTAACATTTACAATTCCGGAAGTATGGTTCAACAACATTCTGACTGTAATTTTTTCGTATCCCGAAATATTGTCAAGAACATTTTGGGGAAGGTATTTCGAAATTAAACTGTCAGTAATAATTTTTCCAGCATCCACTTGTTTCATAATCAGCGTGGCTGTATAAGTTTTTGTAATACTGAACAGCCAGGAAGTACCGCCTGACTTAAACGATTCTTTTGTTTCAACTTTGGCATATCCTCCTGAATAATAAAACCATCCATTGTCGTTTTTAATTACAACCTGTGCCCCCGGAATTCCTTTGGCTATGTATTTTTCCACCAGGAATTGAATGGAATCTTTCATCGGGTGATTGGGATTTGACTGTATTTCGTCGTTTCCCGGCTGATAATCAGAAACCAGCAAATCTTTCTGGCACGAGCTGAACAACGACAACGATATGGTAATGAATAATATAAATGGAATTGTTTTCATCTTTTATTGAATATTTAATTGAACATGAATTTGAAACCAAACATAATTTGCGAATCAGGAAGCGGGTCGAAGTCGGGATTGTACCCAAACATGGCTTTCATCTGATAAGCAACAAAAGGAATTATCTCAAGATTTGAGACCTCGATGGAGCGAAATCCTGCACTTAACTGAACCGGAATTTGTACAATTCCTTTGAACTTTTTCCCGTTTTCCCACGAAGTGCCGTTCCATTTTAGCGGGTCAGAAGGATAGCCCGAAAACCTGTAACCGGCCCCGGTTCCAAATCCCAGTTCAATTCTTTCAAATAAAACAGGTGTAATTTGTCCCAGCAGTTGCAGGCTTGTGGCATTTCCCTGGATTTCGTTTGCTGCAAAATCTGCCTGCAAACCCAGCGAGAAAACCTGTTTTGAGCCAAACAACCGGTTTACACCTGCTGAAACAGCAAAAGCTGAGTTGTCCCATTTTAAATTTTCAACCGGTGCGTAAAACGAATGAACGCCGGATGAAATCGTGTATTGCCACTGATTTTTTTCTGCTTTCACTTTCAGCGTGATTTGCAGAAGCATCATCATCAGTAAAACTATCATCATGATTTTTTCCTGATGATGGTTCAAAAATTTGCCCCGGCCCGAATTGAAACCGGGTGCAAATTCTTTGTTTCTGTTTTCTGTTTTTATTGTTTTCATTATGCTTTTGTTTGATACAAAGTTCATCAATGTCAGTGAGTTGTGAAATCGCACAGGTATGTGAAATTGAATACTTATTTGTCTGAAATATGTGATTTTTGACTCACATGTTTTTCAGGCCTGATAATTTTGGGGTTTTATACATTGTTTTTTCCGGTTGCCTGCTCATGTTTTTGTAAAGAAGTATGCTTGTTAAAACCAGGACAGGAACCAGTGCAAAGCCAAATTCTCCGGTGAACCAGGCTGTTTTCCCTGTATCGGCGGTGATTCGATTATAGAACATCTGGATTACTCCGTTATGTGTGGCATGAAAAATAACTACCGGCCAAATACTTCCCGATTTCATGCGAAGCCAGGCAAGCAAAACCCCGGTTGAAATTACCAGAATTGTAAAGCAGGTCAGCCTGAACCACAACGGTGTTCCTGTTTGACCGTAATTTCCAAACAGAATTCCGGGCAAATGCCAGGTACCCCATATTATTCCACTAATTAAACCAGCCTTTTTCAAACCAACCCATTCAGATAATTCGGGAACAAGAAAGCCACGCCAGCCTATTTCTTCGCCCAGGGCCATAAATGCTGAGGGTAGAAGATTTACGATTGTAATGTAGAAAAAGGCCGAAATAATTACCAATGAATCAGAGCCGGATTCCATTCCTAAGGTCAACCGTGCCCTTTCGAGAAAGGTTGGATTGGGAACATCGCCTAAACCCAAAATCCAAATGGCAGAGTAAGCAACTGTTGCGTAAACTACCGGGAAAATCCATCCGATGGAAATCCATTTGACTGAAAACTTCCAACCAATTCGTTTCAGCGAACGTTTGGCAATTAAACTTACCAGCAAAGCTGCAAGACCCGGTGTCCACATAATGAGCATTGACGCCATGTTTTTGTTTTTGCTAAACACTGTTATGGCATGAACAATTCCGGTAAAAATTACCAATAAGATGATGTAAACGTAAATTCGTTTTTGAACTGAAGTTTTCATATCAGATTGAGTTTTTCGTGCCTGTTTTCTGTTTATTAATTTGTTTTTACTGATTCAATAATTTACTGTTATGTATTCTTCCATCGTCAGTTTTTATATTGAGCAGATACATACCTGTGGTAAGGTTTTCGGTATTTACTGAGATAGAAGAACTTGAATAGCTGTTATTAAAAACGGTCTGTCCTGCAAGATTGACTATACTTACCTGATAATTTGCAGTTGTATTTTCATCGATTTGAATAGTAAAATTGTTACTTACCGGATTGGGGAAAACCTTCACATTATTAAGAGCACTTATCACAGGAACACCGGTGGTAAAATGCAGGAAATTGCTGTATTTATATTTCGCGATATACATTGGGATAGAAAGTCCGGGATCACGGTAACGAAATACCATTTCAGTTACATCATTCGATTCATTGTATTTCAGGTCGAAAAAAAATTCCATTTGGGTCACCCATTCATTTTCATACCAGGTACTGTAAAACATTCCGGTTGGATTGCCATACGCATCAAATGTGCCCCTGTATTTTTCGATTTCCCACCCTGATTCTGTCCGGTTTTCAATTACAATCTCTTCATTAAATTCAGTTCGGGAGTAAGTTTCTCTTGTAATTTTCACCCATTCTATATTCATCCATAATTCGGTTGTTGATACGTGATTATTTTCATCAATTTCCGTTGTATATCGTTCGCTGTTTACCCAGGTTTCGTTTTGCCATAACATGATTGTGTATGCAGCGAGTTCCCTGGTCTGCCAGTCGGCCCAGGTAATATTCATTGTTTTGCTGTAAAGCATCCAATCTGTTCCACTCCAGTGGTATGTTAACATGCCAATCGGAATATTGGATGCATTCAGAATATATTCAACCCTTGATTCGTTGACCCATACTTCATTTTTAAGGGTTTGTTCAATATATCCATTAATTTGGCTTTCGGCGCTGATTGTGTAAACAAGTTTGTCGCCAGCCACCGGAACCCATTCATTATTCCCCCAAACGTATGAAACTTCTTCGGTGACATTACCTGACAAGTCGTACGTATAAGAAATCCGCGAAACATTCATGTCAGTTGCGGCCTCCTGCACAATTTCTTCGATTACTCTTCCCGACTCATCATAAGAATAGGTTGTGTTCGTATCGTGCATCCAATCAATTAAATTTCTGTTCCACGAATAATCTTCACTAAAACCCGGTACTGATTTTTGATTTTCAGCAACAAAAAGGTTTTTGAATTGGCCCGGATTAAGGTTGTTGGTAACGGATGCATTCTTCAGTTTCGAAAAATCGGGTTTTCTGAGAGCTGATTTTTTAGATTCTGCATTGAATGTGAATGTTAAAAAAACCAGGACTAACATTGTAATTGTTGTAAATTTTGTTTTCATAGCTTTAATATTTAAAATTGAACTTAAACAAAGTAACGGTGAATAGGGGAGGCGAACAATCGCATGGAAATGTGAAATTTGATGGATTGTAAAATGAAAGTATGTGATAAGCCATCACATATTTCCAGAGTAAATTATCCTAATTGACCATAATCAGCCTAAATGCTTGTTTGTGAGTATTGTCCGGCACATCTCATTTTTAACTTTTATATAAGAATGACAACAGGACAAAGCAAGCATTCAACAGCAAAAAAGGAACACACCGTTCCTGGCTTTCAAAAAAGTCCGTTCACGGTGTGTTATAAACTAATAACAAAAACTTATTCTGCTTTTTCGGTCACTCTGTGTAATAAAGTGTTTAGTTTTTCGGGGGAAATGTTTTGCGCCAGCGTTTCCATCAATGCCTCAAATTTATCGGCAGGCATATTCCTGCTGATGGCGTCCAGCATGGCAAGATTCTCGTTTTCATTTTGTGCCGGAATCATGTGTTTGAGCCAGATTGCATAAACTGCCGGGTCCATTTTTTTTACAATTGAGGAATGAATGGAAAGTTGTTCCTCAACCGATAAATTATCCCAGATAAGTTGCTGTGTAACTGTTTCTTCTTCATCAATGTGTTCGAGATAAATACTGAAAAACAGGGCAAATTTCAGGTAGAAATCGTGGGCTTCGTCTTCTGAAACAGAAGCGTTCAACCGGTTTAAATGGTTTTCGAGGTTGTGTTGCAACTCCTCAATTTTAACATGGTCGAGTGTGTCGTGTTCTGCTGCTCCCGGGAGTTTACTTTCCAGCGCTTTCAGCACAAATTTATCTTCTGTGTTTGCATGAGATGTCAAAAGAAAAAACATTTCGGCCCCGGCCTTTTTAAGTTTTTCAATTGATTCAGGTTTTCTGAAATTGGTTTGTCCGCAAAGAACCATAAAATCTGACATTGTTTTTCGGAGCGCCTTGTGCGGAGCCGAGAAGATTCTGATTGTTTTCATTTTTCTGATTGTTTAATTTTTGTTTTCTGAATGAATATTTAATAAAACTGAAATTTGTTGTTAATCGGTGAGTTGCATGAAACCACTCAGCGACAGGTCTTTCTTATTTTTTCATGAATTTGCTGTTATAAATTTTGCCTTCGCTGCTTTTTATATTCAGCAGGTACATTCCGCCGGGTAATAATTCGGTATTTACCGAAATTGACGGAGTGGAATAATTCCCGCTGAAAATTGTCTGTCCGGCAAGATTGACAATGTTAACAGCAAATTCTGTGGCGCTTTTGTCGTTGATTTTTATATTGAAAACACTGGTTACCGGATTTGGGTAAACCTCCACATTTTCAAGAACATTCACATTTTCAACCCCCGTGGTTTCGAAATGTAAAAAACTGCTGAAAACGAATTTCGAAATATTTGCCGGTTCAGTTATATCGGGGTCACGATACCGGATGACCAATTCGGTAACATCAATCGATTCGTTGTAGGTGAGATCGAAGAAAAACTCTAATTCTATCAGCCACTCAAACGGCGACCAGGTAGCGAATTCCATTTTTGTTTGATTGCCCCGCCCATCGTATTTTGTGGTATATCGCTCTTCCATCACCCAACCAGCGCCGTTCCAACTGCCAAGGGTAAGTATTTCTTCATTTACTGTTTTCGAATAAACTTCCCGTTTGGTGTATTCCCATTGTGTGTTTTGCCAGGTTTCAAACTCGCCGATGTAACTATTACCGTTGTATTGCGCAAAGTACCGCTCTCCGTTTGTCCAGAATCCATCCTGCAGGTACTGAAAAGTGTAACCTGCAATTTGTCGTTTCTGCCAATTGTGCCAGGTAATGTTTACGGTTTTGCCGTACAGTTCCCAGTCGGTTCCGGTCCAGTTGTAAGTTTGCATGCCAATCGGGACAGCATTTGCGTTTAAAATATATTCGGTTTTTGTTTTGTTTATCCATTCGCCATCCATAATAATTTTCCCGATAACCCCTACAACCTCACCATTTACATTTAACAAATACTCCGATTTGCTGCCACCTGCGGGAATCCATTCTTCAACGCCTCGGGTGTAGTTCACATCTTCGATAATATTTCCAAAATAGTCGTATGAATAGGAGTTTCGCGAGAGGTAAATATCGGTTTGGGCTTCCTGTTCTATTTCCTCAGTTATTCTGCCTGCATCGTCATAACTATAAGTTGTGTTTGAAACATGCAGCCAGTCATTTGCATCCGGGTCCCACGAATAATCTTCGCTATAACCCGGTACCGAAATTTGCCCCGCAACCGATTTGGGTAATGCAAAATGGCTGGAATGAATTCCTTGCTCCAGCGAAATTTTGCCAGTATTCTGAAAATACTTTTTGCCGTTTTGGGTAATCTGATTTTGTGCCTGTAAGGATAGTGACAGTACGAATAATAAACACAATGTAACAATTGTAAATTTTGTTTTCATAGCTTTTTGTTTCTGATTGTTTTACGCTGTCAAAGTAACGGCGAATTACAATCGGGGTCAATCACACAGAAATGTGAAACGTATATGATAGAAACAAAAAAAGATGTGATATCAAATCACATCTTTTAAAACAATTCAAAAATGAAGTTTTCAACTGTCTCTCTGATAGAGAGGATTAATAAGAGAATATTTCAATACTTTTTTGGGATTATTCTAAACCTTCCAGTTTTGAATTGATTTCGCCTAACCACTGATTATCATATTTTTCTGACAGTTCACGCGCTTTTAAATAATATGTTTTGGCAGCGGTTTTATTGTTTTCGCTTACTTCAACATCGCCCAACTGGATGTACAAAACAGGATTATCAGGAATTATTTTTTCCAGCGTAATAAGAAATTTTTTCCTGTTTTCATTTTGCCCCAGCAATTCGTAACAATCGGCGAAACCAATCAGAAAAAACGGCGAGGGTTGTTCCATCCCGATGGATTTAAAATACTCAGAAAAATGCACATCGAAATCATCCAATCCCTTTTCATTTATCAGGTCGAATAGGGCCTGGCGTTTATCTTTTTCTGGTTTTTGGGCTTCATTCCCAAATGATACGGTCATAAAATTTCCGGTTACATAACGGGAATTTCCATACATATTCAGCATGGTTACCACAATAGTCCGGGTTTCAGGTTCAAAAAACAAATCGCAGCTAAAACCCATTCCACCACCATTGTGCCCGTAAACGGTTTTCCCGCGCACCATCAAATCTGTATAAATTTCGAGGGCGTATCCATATTTGTTGCGTTGCATTTCCACCTGCGGGGTCATCATTAACCCGAGGTATTTTTTCGAAATGAGTTTTTCATTTAAAAGTGCGTATGCGAACCTGTAAAAATCTTCAACACAACTTATCCAGCCGCCGGCGCCACCCGCCTGAAGGGAGTTTACAGGGTACTCATAAAAGGTTTGGCTTCCAATCCAGCGGTAAGGTTTTGCACCTCTGGCAAAGTAACTTGCTGTATCAATTGTGTAAAAAGTATTTTTCATGCCGGCAGGAGCAAATATTTTTTTGCTGCAATATTGCTGAAATTCCAGTCCTGAAACTTTTTCAACAATGGCTGCCAGAACTTCGTAAGCCGAACTGCTGTAATACACTCCTTTGCCCGGTTCATCAAAAGCCAGCGGGTTGGTTTCGATAATATTCCACCACTCTTCTTTTGTATATTTTTTGAACTCGTATCCGGGTCGCTCCCACGGACTGGTCAATCCCGACTGATGTGTTAACAACATGTGGAGCGTCATTTTATCTGCCTTTTTTATTTTTGACTCAGGCCAATAATCAGTTATTGTTTTCTGAAGGTCAAGTTTTCCTGCTTCCACCAGTTGCAACACGGCAACCGAAGTAATCATTTTCCCTGTCGATTCGGTTTTAAAGAGTGTTGAAGTTGTGTTTTTCTTCCCGGTTTTCTGGTCGGCATGCCCAAATGCTTCTTCTGTAATAATTTTGTCGTTTTTAGCCACCAACACAACGCCGTGAAAATTAGTATTTTCATACTCCCGGGCAAGCTGATGCAGTTTGGGTTTGAGTTCGTTTTGCCCGGTTACCGAAAGAACAGCAAATAAACTGACTATTAAAAATGTAATTGTTTTCATGTTGTTTTCTATTAATTGTTCCTAATTCTGAAAAAAAATGGCTTCAATCTTCGCTGTAAAGTAAAGGCGTTCAGGTTGTTTTAACAATCACATAATGATGTGAAAGTGAGATATCAATATAAAATGGGATTTACAAACAGAGAACTAAATCAACTTGTCTTTGAAAGCTTTTGCAACTGCTTCGCTTTTGCTGTTTACCTGGAGTTTTTCGTAAATTTTTTTGATGTGCGAACGAACCGTGTCAATGGCGATAAACATTTCGCTGGCTATCATTTTGTAGCTGTAACCATTAACAAGCAGTTGCAAAACCTGCTTTTCGCGGTCGCTCAGGTTGTATTCATTACTGGTTCGTGAAGGCAAATCAGAAAACATTTTTAAAACCTGCGTGGCCACCGAGGAGGTCATAGGAGCACCTCCGGCAGCAACATCAGCAATATATTCAAGCAATTTAGCCGGTGGAGTTTTTTTGAGCAGATAACCATTGGCGCCATTTTTCAGGGCCTCAAACACATTTACGTTATCATCGAATACAGTGAGCATCAATACTTTTACATCCGGGTCGATTTCCCTGATTTTTTTCAGGCCTTCAATGCCATTCATTGCCGGCATATCAATATCCATCAATATCACGTCGGGTTTCCAGGTATTCAGTTCTGAGATAATATTTACGCAATTTTTATACGATGCCACAACGCTGAAACCTTCGCTGCCATCAATCAGCATGGTCAGTCCTTCTCTTAACTGGGGGTTGTCTTCGTATATTAATACTTTTGTCATCATCCGTGTTTTTATACAAAAATACACAACTGTGGCCGACTTTTTTTCCACATAAATATGTGAAAATTCATGATGTTACAGGTATGACAAGTGAAATTCCGGTACCTTTTCCTTCTTCACTTTCAATATTTATGGATCCCCGGAGTGCTTCGGAACGTTTTTGCATGTTACCAAGTCCGTTTCCTGAGTCGGCAGTCTGAATATTAAACCCGATTCCGTTATCTGTAATTCGGATTATCAGTTTTTTATTTTCTGAACTTATATCAACCTTTACCTGCGTGCACTGACTGTATTTTGCACTGTTGTTCAATGCTTCCTTGAAAATAAGAAATAAATCGCGGCGGGATTCCATGTTCAGTTTAAGCTCTTCAATCTTTTCACCGACACGAAATTCGATTTCAATATTTTTGGGTTCCAGAATCGAAGAAGCGTATTCGCGCATGCGGGCAACAATCCGCTGCATGTTATCATTATCGGGTTTTATACTCCAAACAATGTCGTCCATGGCTTCCATCATGTGCTGGCTGTTTTGGGTGATTTTTGAAATATACTCGCTTGTTTTCACCGGGTCGGTCAGCAGTTTTGTTTTGGCCATCGAACTAAGAATATTGATGGTGCTGAGCGTGGAACCAACATCGTCGTGCAGGTCGCGGGCAACTTTGTTCCGGATTTTTTCTACGGCAAGAAACCGGTTTATGCGGAGCCTGTAAAACAGGTAGGTTATACTGAAAAACAGCAAAATTATCAAAGCCAGAAACCATCGGGTCTGGTAAAAATGAGGTGCAATATCGATGTACAACCTGGTAATATTTGCAGACTCCAATCCTTGCAGGTTAACGCATTTTACATTAAAAATGTATTTTCCGGGCGATAACGAAGTGTAGTTTACATAAGGAATAACATCTGCTTTTATCCAGTCGTCATCGATACCATCCATTTTGTAGTAGTAAACAAGCTTGTCCTGTTGTGTGAAACTAAGTGACGAAAAATAAATGGCAAAAGTATTTTGATCAGGCTTTAAACTTACTTTTTCGTGGGTGAGCAACGAATCGAGAGAAATAAAATTATTGAATAATTTAAAATCGGTTAGTGTAACATCGGGTGGGGCGGTTTTGAATTTTAATCCTTCGGGCCTGAATCCAAACATTAGATTTTCGCCGGCAAACCAAAACTCGCCATTTTTCATTTTGAATTTTGTCAGGTTCGATTTGTCGGCCATTATCAACCCGTTTCGTTCGGTATAGGGGATGAATATGTTAATTTTGTGATTGTAGCTTGCCAGTCCGTTATTATTAATAAACCAAAGAATTCCTTCATTATCTGTAAGAAGCTGACTTACACCTCCTCCGGGGAGCCCGTCGTAACGGGTTAGTACTTCCACTTTCCCGGAATTTATATTTACAACATCCAGAAGTCCGGTACTTACAAAGAATATACTGTCATTCAGTTGCTCAATATCGGCAACGTTGTTTCCATCAGGCCCCGAAACGGTGTAAGGTTTCTCTTTAAACTGCCAGATTACGTTTTTCCCCTCAGGGTCAAGCACGAAAACCCCTGAGCTGCGCGTTCCAACCCAGATACGATTTTTATTGTCGCGGTATAGAACAAAAACAGAGGTGTTAAAATCTCTGATAACTTCAAAACTTTCATTGGTAATTGCCGAAGATTTGTTCCATTTTATCAATCGCCCACCCTGCGTACCAAAAAGCAGGTTTCCGTCCTTGTCTTCAAGTATTTGCCTTACTGTTTCCTTTCTGAAAGCCGGTGGTTCTAAAAATGCAACCGTTTTTTTATTTACCGGGTCAAATACAGCAAGGTTTCCGTTCTGGCACCCCGACCAGATATATCCCGATGAGGAATGCTGGCACAAATCCCAGACAAGGTAAAGATTTTGCAGCTGCTGGTGCGGAACACCTTTGTACATATTGTGTTTTGTCTGAACAAAATGATCGTCAAACGTCAGAACGCCATTTCCCCAGGTTCCAAGCCAGTTTTCCAAATCCCTGGTTTCGAGAATGGCGTTAACCATGATGTCTTTTCCCGAAGTATTATTCTGAAAAACATAGTTTAAAACACTTTTCTCCTGGGTTACAATATAAAGCCCGTTGTCGGTACAAAGCCAGAGATTGTTTTCCCTGTCTTCAAACATTTGCTTAATTTCCCTGCACCGGATGTCATAAACCCCGGGAGATGATTTGCGGTATTGTACCAGCGATTTTTCTTCAGGAATATATCTCAACAGGGCGTTTATGCCGCCAATCCAGATTTGATTTTCCTGTGTCTCAAAAATCCAGGTTAATTCTGAATAACCCGAAAATGCAGCTTTCAGACCCAATGTGTCGTTTAGCGTTTTGTTGTTAACAGGGTCGTAATGAACAATTTCTGCTTTTTCACCTGCGGGGTTAAAGTCCCAGTAAAAAATCCACCATGTTCTGTTTTTATCAATAAAAAAATTATTGACAACCGATAAATCATAATTTTCAAAAAAAGCGATTTTACCGGGATTATTCCCGTGGAAGTTTAATTCACCAGTCTTGCTTTGATATACTGCCAGTCCTTTTGCACTGGAAATCCAGTAGTCGCCGGTTAAAGTATCTTCGAATAAACTGGTTACCGGCCATCCTTCCGGAATTTTTATGGGGAGATTCTCTTCGGTAAATTTATTTTGTTCCGGATCGTACCAAAGTAACCCGTATCTTGCAGCGCAAAGAAACGTATTGCCTTTGCTGTCGCGGAAAAGACGGAGATTGTTTTGTGAAGATAAACGGGTTTGCGATTCCACCGGCACAGTATAATAATTGAATGTTACCGGGTCGAACATCCCTAATAATGCCCCCTGCCTGAACCAGATCTTTCCATTTCCTGCATCCATAATCTGATCAACTCCAAAAGGAGGAATGCGATATTCTTCTTTCTCGACTAAAAAACTGACAAATTTACGCCCGTCATACCTGTGAATTCCGTTTTCGGTGCCGATCCATAAAAAGCCTTTTTTATCCTGCCAGATACAGTTGATGCTGTTGGTATTTAATCCATCAGAACGTGAAAAACGATTAAAAACATACGACATCTGCCCAAAAATCTGCAGATTTAATCCGACCAAAAGAAGAATGAAAATAGTTCTGATCATAAACTTATTTTATCCTAAAAGTAGAAAATCCTTTCTACAGAACACACAAAAAATTAAAAACCACATGTTTATGTGATGATTAAAGTTTAAAATCTGAACCTGATTTTTCCTTTTTAAGCAAGTTAACGATGATTTTTAATACAATAAAGGACAGTTTCCTTTCTGAAATTATCCACCAATCTCCACTTTCATCCCTTTTTGGCTGAATATACTTTTAGCAAAACCGATTTCCTCGTCGGTTGGTTCCCTCATTTCATCCGAATTGTAAACCTGACCCAGTTTGTTGTATTTGTTTTGGGCAATATTGTGATAAGGCAGTAAATTAACTTCCGGTTTTTTCCCGGGTAACGAAGCCACAAAATCAGCCATTGCCCGAACCTCATCTTCGTGGGTGTTTACATTGCCAATAAACGGAATCCGGATGTTGATATTGGCTCCGGTTGCAGCAAGCGCTTTCAGATTGTCGAGAATGAGGTGGTTGTTTTTGCCTGTCCATTTTTTGTGTAACGAAGAGTCCAGCATTTTGAGGTCGTACAAAAACAGGTCGGTGTGTTTTGCCACCTCCAACAATGTTTCAACCGGAGCAAAACCACAGGTGTCAACCGCGCGATGCAGGCCTTTTTTTCCGCAGGCTTTCAGCATGTCAATCAGGAAATCGGGGTGCATCAGCGGCTCTCCACCCGAGAAAGTTACACCGCCATCAGAATGTTCGATGTGCACCCGTTCGCGTTCGATAATTTGCATCAATTCATCAGTATCATATAGTTTCCCTGACATTTCGATGGCTTTGGTGGGGCAGGCTTCGGCACATTTCCCGCAGAGCGTGCATTTTTCGTAATCGGTAACAATTCCGTCGCGCGTCAGTGTCAAAGCATCTTCAGGACA
>DAINOH010000093.1:0-18812 GCA_036735485.1 Draconibacterium sp.
GATGGTTTTAATAAATATCATTGAAAATCTGTCAACTTATTTCAGGACGATTCAACGGATTGTTTATCCTGTTCATAATGAATACATTTTAGCACAAATATAATACAAAAATACACGACTATCTGTTTTAGATTATCTAAAATAGATAGTCTCGAACAAGATAATATGCAAACAACAGAATATCAGGTTTATAAATAAGGTTAGGATAGCTTTTTCATGTGTGGTTTTTTATAAAATATTACGTTTCCGGGAGAGATTAATCCCGTGGACGGTAATTGAAAATTTTGCTCCCCGTCTCCTACCTTTTAAACACAGAGGACACAAAGGAGACACAGAGAACCACAGAGAAAATGGTGTTGGTTTTTGAGATTTGGATTTTGATTTTTGTGATTTTCCTTGCCCCATGCTCTTTGCTCCCCGCCCCCTGCTCCCCGCCCCTTGCATTTATGTAAAATCCTTTTTACTTTTAAGGCACAATTAACCAGGCTGAAAAACAATGAATTTCCAAATGTTTCTGAAATGCAAAATTAAAAAGAAAACAGGTAACAGTGAAATAGATGAAATCTTACATATTCACGCACGTTAGCTGCAAATCTAAACAAGAACAAAAAATCAAATAAATGACAAAGACAAATTGCCTTGTAATAATTTTCTCAATGATATTGTTGTTGGCAAGTTGTAGAGGACAAAGCAATAAAAATTCAACTTCATCAGAAGATAAAGTAGCCATTGGAAAATCAGATAACGCCAGAATTGAATTAACAGCGTTGATAAGACAAGTATATGAATGGCACATGACTAAAAGAATTGATGACTTTCCATATAAATATGAAGAGCCAGCAGACACTTTGATTATGGGTATCGACTGGGAGAAATACAATAACAATATTGAAGTTTTTAAGCAGACCAATTTTTTCAGTCGTGACTTTTTCACCAGACACAAAAACATAGCCTTGACATTAGATACTTCCATAAAAAAAGCGGACAAAGAATGGAGAAATATAAATGACGGTATTCCACTTTGGGCAACAAATGCTGATGATTGGTGCGGATGCCAAGACTATCCCGACAATTATTGGGAAAAACTTACAATACATGACTTAAATATTATTAATGATTTTGCGAGTTTTTATTGGTCATGGGATGAACCGGTAAAATCAGACTCTTTTAAATACAAAATGACAGCAAAAAAAGAAGACGATAAATGGAAAATAAACTCTATAGAAGGTTTTGACAATTATTACTCTGTCGAGCACTATGACAAATTGATGAACAAATGACTAAACAAATCCCAAAAGAGCATTGACTAACAATTTTCAAATTGCATTGCGGGTGCAGTGGTGTGTGTTGGGGTTATAGTAAAAAAGAAATTTTTCATTTATTGGAAAATATTACATTTGGTACGTGAAACTTGATTTAAATAACGGTGCTTATATTCAAATTGGTGGGGAACTTGGAAAATATAATTCTTTACCAATAGAAACCTTAATCAAAATTGCTCAAGACTTGCAAGCACTCGTTATGACTATTGCCAAACTTGATTTACCTTCAAGCGAAACAATAAATCTCGATAATTTTAAAATTGAATTAGTCGACTATAAAAAAGGAAGTGCTATCCCTAAATTTGCTTTTACTCCCAGAATAGAGAATAAAGTTGGACATAAATGGCAAATTCATAGAAATTTGGTTAATGAAAAATTTGAAAAATTAGTTGAGATCTCAAATTCTGGCAATTATGATTCTCTTAAAGTTTTATATCCGGAGCCAGTTAAACGAAATCCGATTGTAGAAAATTTATATTCGTTTGTAAATGATTTTGGTACAGCACCAGTCAACTTTGTAGACATTGACGAATCCACTGAAAGAATTACCCCTATTTTTAAAATTCATCGATTTAAACCTGCCTCGAAAAAAGAACTTATTACAGAAATTAATGAAACTCAAAATTTAGAACTTGAAACAGATGAAGCAGTTGGTAAAATAAAAATCACACGAAAAGGTGGGAAGATTAATAGAAAAATTCTTGATTATTATTCTAATTCCAAATTTTCCTTGGAATATGCGCCAGAACTAATAATCATCGGCCAAACCAAATACATATTAAAATTCCCATTACGTTGCCTTTTTGAGAAAGAAGATGACTACTTTGTAATTCAATCTGAAATGCTTGGAATTATTGGTACAGGAATGACTGAAGATGAAGCAGAAAAATCCTTTGCTGAAGAATTTGACTTTATTTACAAGAGATTTAATTCACTTGACAGCAAATCTTTAACAAATCACAATAGATTAATAAAAGACATACTAAATCAAATTGTAGAAAAAGTAGAATAATGAGCGCGCTAGACCCTAAAAAAACATATAAAAATCTTAAAAAGAAAGGATTTGTGGATTCTGAAAGCAAAAGTATTGACCATAAATATCTGGAGTTATTTCACAACGACAAATTAGTTTTATATACAAAAATTAGTCATGGGAATAAGGATATTGGTAATCACCTTATTAAGCAAATGTCAGTACAATGCCACTTGGATAAAAATGAATTTATTGATTTATCAAACTGTCCTTTAAGCAAGGAAGACTTTTTTGCAATCCTTGATAAAAAAGGACTTTTAGAGTAATAAATCCCTATACCTAACATATTCCAAATTGCATTGCCTATTTTTCCGGCTCCACTTTTTCCAACGAACACTGGATCACAACTAAACTGACAGGCTGCAAAATCCGCCGTAAAACCCACCCATTCACAATCAGCCTTTGTTATATTTTTACACAACCAAAAACAACAAAATGGAAAAGCAATTTTATGCCGTGTATCTAAACCCTTCGAGACCCGATTTTGCCATGACCATGACTGCGGAAGAACGCGAAATTATGATGCAGCATGTGGCCTACTGGACCGAAAAAATGAAGCAGGGAAAAGTTTACGCATTCGGGCCGGTATTCGAACCCAAAGAAATCTACGGGCTCGGAGTTGTAGGGGTTGAAAACGAACAGGAACTGCAGGATTTTATTGCCAACGACCCGGCCGGAAAAATCAATCACTACGAATATTTTCCAATGAAAGCGGTCGTTCCTGAGATTCCGGCCAAATAAGAAAATATACCGCAATCGGCTGGTAATCAACCAACTTTTGTTTGTCGGCCACAATTACTCTGAGGAGCTTGTGCTTTACGATATCACGCTTTCCCGGCAAAGTAATCCTTCGGGAAATATCTGTGATTCCCTTTCCCGGAACCATCCCGGGACTGGTCAGAAAGAATATTTCCTTTCCCATGATCGATATATCCTTTCCCGGCAAAGTAATCCCTTAGGAAATCTCTATGGTTTCCTTTCCCATAACCTTCCTGGGAGAGGCGGAAAAGATAATTTTCTTTCCCATGATAGATATTTCCTTTACCGGCAAGATAATCCCTGAGGAAATCTCTATGATTTCCTTTCCCAGCGGCTTGCCGGAAGAGGCAGAAAGGAATATTTCCAAAGTCTTTTGCGCAAATTTGCCCGGAATCTGGGTTATTATAATTAAACTCTGAAGGGTTTCTAACTCCCCACTCACTCCTGCGGGTTCCGTCCGCAACAAAGCCCGATTTTCAATCCTGTTTCAATCCGGACGGTAGGTTTTGTGGTACATTTTACCCGGGGTTACGTTCGTGCCTCACTTACCCCGGGCAGCTAAAATCAAATCCCTATGGGATTTTCCCACTTCGACATTCGTTATTCCCTGCCCGTCTTGTCAGGCGGGCTTATCCGACATACGTAATTTTTTTCATCTTTCCCTCCCCGGGAGAATAAGAAGGGGACTTTTCCCCAATCTCCATCAATCACTTTTTCCCTTTTATTTCCCCTCATTCACCCATTAACTCACTCCTCTCATTCACTCAATTACCCACTCACCCATTCACTTCTTCATCAGCCAAATTTCCGCCACCTGCGAGCCGCGTTCACCTTCGCCTTTGTCGTTATCGCCCGAAGTCCAGGTAAAATGTACTTTCCCGTCACGGGTGATTCCTTTGGGCAGGTTGAATTCCCACAGGGGCTGAATTCCCATCCGGGTATAATTGTGGATCATCATGCCATCAGCCATCAGTTTGATATTCGACTTGAAACGCCCGGTGTAGGCAATTTTCAGCAGGTATTCCGCATCAGGATCAAGATTATCGTATTCCATTTCCAGCGGGGTGTCGTACAAAGTGTTGATTTGGTTCATCCAGGCCAGCGGTGTGGTTTGTCCTTCAAAACCCTTGGCCACCACCTCGTGTACCCAGTCTTCGCCCGACAATCCGACACCAAAACTTACGCGCGGCGATTCGAGGCTGCCGGGATCTTCCTTCCAGGTTTTCTGAGCCTTTATCCGTTTCCAGGCCGACGGGCTTCCAAAATTGTCGTAAAACCCACCCGGACCGGGATTTGTTCGGTTCAGCATTGTTTGGATTGCAGCCAGACGCGCCTCCTCGGTTTCCAGTTTTTCAGCCAGGTTCATCTGATCCATCAGCCACAGCGCATCGTTCAGCGGGATGTCGATGTTGTCGATAAAATTGCCACGGCCTCCGGCGGCGTGGTGTTTTTTCACTGTAAGCTGAGCCCCGAAAGTGCGGAAAAGCGAATCGGCCAAAGCAATACACCTTTCGCGCAGTTCGGGAGAAACCGGTTTCTCCACCGCAGCCGACAAAATTTTCCGGGCTTCCTGCATGGCCACATACGACATGGATTTACCGGCGTTTTCAAGTATATTCCTGGCCTGCCTTTCAAGACTTGTCTCATAAATCAGCCTGCGCTGGATGTAGGCATCGAAATAGGCACGGATAAGTCCGCTTTGAAAACGGGGATTCGAGAGCACATGTTGAGACGCTGTTTTTTCCATGTCCTGCCATTGCTGCAACGTGCGCTGCACCTGTTGGTTGGCAATAAGTGGCCCCCGGAAATTCTGTTCCAGCGCCATCAACGCCTGCGCTACATTATCGGTGTATTGCGGACCGATAAAATAGCGTGCATATTCGCGGAGATTTTCCAGTACCGGCGATTCCGGGTCCCAGTCCTGGCTGGTCCAGATAAATTTGTTCACGTCGTCGTTGGTGCCTTCAGAATAGCTGATACTTCCGCTTGCCAGGGGTGCATAAAGGTTGTGGATGTATTTTTCGTCTTCCGGCCGCGGGTTAATGCATTCACGGCCCAAAGTCATTGCCCAGGCAACATCCCAGTCGGGCACCGGGTACTGACAACTGATGCTGTGGGTGATATCGGGGTACAACCTGATGGGAATGTCGGCAGCAATGAGTTTTTTCACTTCGTGCAGGGGAGTACGAATCCACGGACCGTAAACAATGCCGCCAAACCAGTCGTATTTTTTGTTTACGTGTTGGTAGAATTTGCTGTACCACTCTTTCGAAGGTTTGAAAACCTGCGGCGAGACCCAGATTTTGGCGTTGGGGTGGTACTGGTGCAGAATTTCTGCTTCGGTTTCAAGCCATTTAAATAGAATGTCGGGCTCCAGATCGCCAGGGTCGCCACCCGGAACGAAAAGCGCATCCAGCCGCGGTACGGCTTTGAAAATCTCGTGCCGTTCGGCAATTTCCTTTTTCAGAGAGTCAGGATTTTCGTAGTCTTTGCCCATGTTCGGGTACCACATCCACACATCCATTCCGTAAGAATCGCATATTTTTGATTGTTCCGCAATCATTTCTATGGCGGGCAGTTTCATGTGTACGTTGGTAAAATCGTCGTCGGTGCGCGGTGGCACAATTTCGATGCTGTTGGCGCCAAAAACGGCCAGGTCGCGGATGTACTGGTCGAATTGTGCCGGAGTCCATGCATCGTAGGCATTGGTTTTGGGGCGATACCCGAGCTGGTGTCCGCGGATGGGATATTTGGGAGAAGATGCCACTTTAAGTTCGCCGGGAATGATGATTTTCCCGCTTTCCATTTCGAGTGAGCGGAGCAGCTTGCCCACACCATACAAAACTCCGCGGGAGTCGGTGCCTGTTACAGCAACAGTTTTTGTTTCGGCAGAAAATACCACTTTGTATCCTTCGGCTTCTGTTTTGGGCAAGGCGGCCAGCAACTGTTGAATATTTTGAGGGAAAAGTGAAGCCTGACTTTCTAGTCCGACATAAATCACAGGGTTTGCCGACTTGTTGGGTTTGCTGCTGACAGGCAATGTGATGCCGGTGCGTTTGGCAATCTCTTCCTGCAGCACTGTCAACGATTTCAGCACCACTTTGTCGGTTTTTTCAAAACAAACAATGGTAGCTTTCGAAAGGTCGGTAGGTTGCGAAATTCCATAAAATGGGAATAGTATAAAAGCGAAGACAATAAACAGAGTGATAAAAATTGGTCTTTTCATTTTTTTAAAAATTAATTTATGATCATATAAATCAATCATTTTCACCGGATAAACAGTAAATGACCCGGTTTAATTTTGTCAGGTGTTTTACAATCTGTATTGCGGAATTTTTAAAAGTTCGCCGTTTTTCAGGGCCGACTCGTGTGCCACAATTCCCGGTACCGTTAAGTTCAGCGCCATGGCAATGTCAACCAGCGGATTCCGGTTCTGTAAAATGGCGGTTACAAATTCGTTCATCAGGTAGCCGTGCGAGCCGCCATGACCACCGGCTTCCACTCCGGGGGGCAGTGGTGGTTTGGTCAAATCGGGGAGTGTTGCTGCGAGCGCTTCAAACTTGTCGTGGTATGAACCTTTTTGTCCGCGTACACGGCCCCGTTCGCCCTCATCGCCCGGTGTATCCCAGCTCACTGCCATGCGCGACATGCCACCTTCGTTGGTTCTGAAAAGTGCAATTTCGGTACCGAAAGGATTTTTGTAAGCATTGTTTTCGGGTTGCAAATGACCGAGAATACTAGGCATCCCGTAACACGAAACCTCGGTGAAACTTCCTCTATCGACAGCAATTCCGTAGGCATTTGAATGAGTTGGGTACCACTGCGGTGGCAAACCAACGCGCCAGTTGAGGTACGAGGGCAGCGCCTTTTCCATGTAGTGGTAATATTCACCTTCAGAATAAACCAGTTTGCCAAAACCGTCGGCGTTGTAAATCTGCCGCATGGCAAACAAATCATCGCGGAAAACCGAAGTTTCAAAAAGCATGTATTTCAGCCCGGTGGATTTTACTGTTTCGAAAAGCCTTTCAGCATCCTCCAGCGAGCCAAAAACCGCCGGCACCGCAGACGCCACATGTTTTCCGTGTTTTAAAACCTCGATGGCATGTTTGGCATGACCGGGTGCATCAGTGGCAACAAACACGGCTTCAATGGTTTCGTCTTTTACCAGTTCCTCGAGTGAAGGATAAGTTTTGGAACATTTGCAATCTTTGGCCAGCGCTTCACAACGTTCGGGAATCAGGTCGCTGACGGCTACAATTTCCACGTTCGGGTGGTTCTGAAACCCAAAAGCAGCACCGAATTTACAATATCCGTAACCTACGATGCCCATTTTGATTTTACGGTCCGAAACGGGGACCCAGTTTTTGGATATATCCGCATTTTCGGCGGCTTTCTCAAATCCCGGAATCACTGTTTTTCCCTTGTTCCCGCAGGAATAACCCAGTGCCAGCGCCCCGAGTCCGGCTGTCTGCATAAATCTCCGGCGCGAGTAACCCCGGAAAATTTCAGAAGAAAAGGCGTTGTTTTCTTCAGAAAGGGTCGGTTTGTTGAGTTTTAAGTTCATAACTGGTAGTTTAATTATTTTAACACAGACTTCGCTTAGTCTGACTGTCACCCTTATCGTGGTCCCCGCCTGCCTGACTGGCAGGGAAGGGGACTTTTACCATTCTCCACTGCCACTGAATTTTCCTTTCATCGCATCGCCAAACTGTTTCGAGGCTTCATTCAGTTCTTTCAGAATAAGTTCCTTCGGTTTTCCGGCAGCACTGCGGGCAGCGGCAATAATGGTGTTGCATTCGTTGTTATCCATAAAAATGGCGGCATCCAGCAAGTTTTTCTCGTCTTCTTCCGGAATCACCAGAAAACCATGTTTGTCGGCATGAATCAGTTGCCCGGGCTGAACTTTCCGGCCAAAAACTTCTACTTCGCAACCCCATTCCACCGGTGTGCTGTAAGCATGGCCAACGCATAACCGACGCGCCAGCGCCTTGAAACCGGCATTCATCATTTCGTCGAGGTCGCGGATGGCACCGTCGGTAATGGTGCCCACACAACCCAACGCCCTGTGGACATTGCTGTTAACTTCGCCCCAGAAAGAACCATAAGTTGCAGGCTTATCCAAATCCTGCACCACCACAATTTTAGGACCGGGTACAGATGCAATATACTCGCGGTAAGTTTCCCAAACGCCTTCTTTTTGTTTGTGAACCGGGTTGCCCGGCTCGATTTTCACTGTAACAGCGTAACCAACCATCGGCCCCATGTGTGGCATAAAATCAGTGGTTTCCTCCGGATTAAATCCATCGTGTCCGGCATCCATTTTTGTAATCTGTTCCCAGCCGTTATAAATAGTTGGAGTGTTCCAGCGTTTCAGTTTTAAAAGTTCCGAATGATCCAGCATAATTGCAATTTTTCCTATTGATAAAAAAAGCAAAACCGTTGTTTTTTTGCTTCCTGAATATTAGTAGAAATACATGATATTTTGTTTTAAATTCGGATGATTAAAACCTTAAACGCTGAATTATTGCCAAAATCATTGAAATATCAGACAAGATTGTTTGAGCTGGCTGAATTTAAAACCTTCAATTTTGGAAGCTTAAAACCAGGACCAATGAACAAGGCAGAACGTTTGATTTCGCTCGATATTTTTCGCGGGTTAACCATTGCAGCCATGATTCTTGTGAACTTTCCGGGGTCGTGGGAATCGGTTTATTCGCCACTCGAACATGCTGAGTGGGCAGGATCTACTCCCACCGATTTCATTTTCCCTTTCTTTTTGTTTATTGTCGGAATTTCCATTACGCTTTCATTCGAAAAACAAATTCAGAATGGCAAATCCAGGAAGCAGATGATTAAAAAGTCGATCGTTCGTGCATTGAAATTATTCGGCGTTGGCCTTGCTTTGCGGCTTTTACCCACACTCGATTTCAGCCGGTTTGAACTTCCGGGAGTTTTGCAACGCATTTCCCTGGTTTTTCTGGCCTGTGCCGCATTGTATCTTTTCACCGGCTGGCGCACACAAATAGTTGTTGGAATTTCGATTCTTATTGTTTACTGGTTGGCGCTGACATTAATTCCCGTGCCGGAATTTGGTGCCGGTGTCCTCGAACCTGGGAAGAACCTCACCAACTGGATTGACAAAGTGGTTTTTCCTTCACATCTTATTAATGAAAGAGGGTACGACAGCGAAGGGATTTTGAGCACTTTACCTGCAATTGTCACTGGGATTTCGGGACTGCTGGCAGGAAAAATGCTGCTGCAGCAAACCGACAGAAAAAAGCTGGTGCAGCAGTTTCTAATTACAGGAATTGCTTTGCTGGCAGCAGGTTATTTGGTGGGTTTGTATTTTCCGGTCATCAAAAAAATATGGACGAGTTCCTTTGTGCTTGTCACAGCGGGCTGGGCATTTCTTGTTTATGCATTCTTGTTTTTTCTCATTGAAATCAGGAAGTTGAAAACAGGTACTTTTCCGTGGATTGTTTTTGGCAGCAATGCCATTGCCATTTATGTACTGGCCGATTTTTTTGAGACTTTTTTTATTCAGACAGGCATTCGCAACAACACAGTTTTGTGGATGCAAAACACCGGACTTCACATAAAAACCGCGTCTCTTTTGTGGGCTATATTTTCACTTTTGGTTTGCTGGACTGCCGGCCTGATTTTGTACCGGAAAAAGATTTTTATCAAACTCTGAATTCTTAATGTTTTGCTCCTTCGGAGCTTTGGTTGTTTGGGGTTATCGTTTTGGCAACAAAGATTACGCGACTCCGTTGCTGAAAAACATAGGAAATCAAGTCCATTATTACAATTTTGATGTTCAAACCAGCGCCGTAGGAGCGTAATATTGGTAGTCCGGTCCCGAAATTTCGGGATTAACCCCGGGTCAAAATGTCAACCAGTACACCCGTCCGCCACCATGCAGATTAAAAAAACAGGCACCATTGCCGACGAAACAGTGCCAAACATTGTATTTGTGATTCCCCGGTATCAATTTTGCCAATTGTACAAATACCCTTTTCAAAACAATCCAGGTAAACCATCTGCTAAACCGTTTAATATTGGTTAAAATAGAACTAATTCTGATTGAAAAAGCAGAAGTTTATCTGCCTGTCAAAGTGTTACTTTGATTTGTACTGAAAGCATTTTTATCTTGTAAATTGGCATGCAATGAATAGTAAAATTCAATTTAACACAGCATTTTTGGTTTTAATGCTGACAATGTTTTCCTGTGGTTTCACAACAATCATTTCTGCTCAGGTTTACGACAAAAAAGAAGGTGGTGGCAAACCCGACCCGCAACTCAGTCAGAAAGACAACGACTACCTCGACAGGCAGGCAAAAGTTTTTCTTGACACTGCCACGGTTTTGCTGAACCAGTTTCCGCCAACTACTTTCCCCGAAGCACGTGAACGCGGATTGGCAAAACTGATGCTCGACGCTGTTTTTCACGAACATTTTGCAGCTTACCGTGCACCTGTTCAACAATATTTCAGGGCACAGGTGGAAAAGGTGATTCACGAACTCGAAACCACCAAAGTGGAGAAGGGCGTCAGAATCTGGAAGTTGTACGACATGGGTTTTATTGCCCGCACCAAAACGGTTACGCTGGCATTTGACCTGGTTACCGGGATTACCTCAGGTTCGCCTGATTTTGCAATGAGTGCTGAACAGGTTGAAAAACTGGCAAAACAGTGCGATGCCTTGCTGATTACACACCGCCACCCCGACCATGCCGATAAAGCAGTGGCAGCTAAGTTTCTCGAACTGGGTTTGCCGGTGCTGGCTCCGGCTCAGGTGTGGAAGGAGGACCCGATTTCAGAAAATATCATTCATCCCGAAAGAATTGCCGGGAAAGTACAGCCTCTGAAACTGAAAAAGAACACGCTTGATTTGATTGTTTACCCGGGACACCAGATGAAATCCATCGACTGCAATGTTTATATGCTAAAAACTCCTGAAGAAATCTGGCTGGCACACAATGGCGACCAGATTAACGAGGGCGATTTTATGATTGACTGGGAATGGATTGACAAAATTAAAGACACCCAAAAGGTTGATGTACTGATGACCAACGCCTGGACCACCGATATCATGCGAATGGTAAAAGGTTTCAATCCGAAACTGGTGTTGCCCGGTCACGAAATTGAAATGGGGCACACGGTCTGGGACCGGCTGCCGTATTGGGGCGACGACGCGTATCTCGGGCTTAATTATGCCGAACTCAAAAAATCGAAATACCCGGTGGTGGTTACAACCTGGGGCGAATCATTTCACTATATTCCGAAATAATATCAATAAAAAATGAAGAAAAAAGTCTGGATAGCTCCCCTCGTTTTATCTGCTTTTGTGGCGATTGTCGCAATTGGTTTTCATTATCCTGTTCATATCGAAAATGCGCTTACTCTGAAGCCGGAGGCCGGTTTCGGAATACAGACCAACTTTTTGCGGACTTTGTTTGAACCCGTTCTGGGCGTTTTATTGTACTTCAACCGCTCGTTTTATGCTATCACCGAAATTATTCAGACTTTGTACTGGCTGGTACTGGTTTTTGCTGTTTATACGCTTGTAAAAGGTTTAATACTGAAAAACAGCAACCGGAAAATACTCCTGCTGGGGCAATTGGTAAACCTCCTGATTCTGATTGGAATCTGGTTTGCCATTTTTGTGGTGATGATTTTTATTCCTCTGCCTAACGACAAAATCGTTAATAAAACCTCCGACTGGGTTTTGGTTACAACTCATTCGCATACCGAATTCAGTCACGATGGAATGATGTCGCAGGAACGACTTTTAAAATGGCACCAGCGAAATGGTTTCGATGCTTTTTTTATCACCGACCACAACAACCACAAACAAACGCTTGAATTTGTAAACCAACGATGGAACAAAGAATTGCCGGGCGAACCGGTTGTTTTTTGCGGCGAGGAATTTTCGGGCAGCAATCATCTCAGTCTGTTAGGTTTGAAATCTGATTTCAAAACGAAAGGACTATCCGATTCAGTTGTGGTGGCCAAAGCGAGTTCTGAAGGTGCCGCCATTATTGTCAACCACTGGTTCGACGGAGAGCACAAAACATTCGAATACTACCGCGATTTGGGAGTCGATGGTTTCGAAATTGAAAACACAGCCGAGGATAAACGTTACAACCGCGAAGTTTACCAGCGAATCAAATCGTTTTGTGAAACAAACGGATTAATTATGAATGGCGGCCTCGATTTTCATGGTTACGGCAGCGCCTGTACGTTGTGGAATGCTTTTGAAATTCCGGGCTGGAAAAACATGGATTCCCGGGCAAAAGAAGAGGCGATTCTGAACATCATCAAATCCCGTGACCAAAGTAAACTGAAAGTGCTTTTGCTCAACGACAGGCCTTATTACGACAGGGAAAACCTGTTTCTGCATACGCTTTTAACACTGTTGAATTATTTCAGAACCCTGACCATTTTGCAGGTTCTTTCATGGGTTTTCTGGATTTTCCTGTTTGTTTTTCTTCGGAACAGGTCAGCGTTTGTACAGCAACTTACCTGCCGGAGAACGCTTCCGTCCGCTGGAATTGCTGCAGCTTTGTTTCTGCTCGGGCTGGGTCTTGTTTATGTTTTCAGAAATCAGACAGTTGAGGATTTTACCGAAATCTACCCTGAATATTACAAACTTTTGTTTCTTGCAGGTGGCGCTTTGCTGGTCCTGTCGGCAGTTACTGCTTTTTTCAGATTGAAAAAATAAAGAATTGAAAAACGCAGATGGAACATAAAATGATTCGAGTACTGAAATACCTGTTTTTTAGTATTCTGGCATTGCTGATGCTGGCTTTTTCAGTTGTTTTTATGGTGTACCTCCGCTACCAGCTCACGGTTTCAAAAACTCCGGGATTGATGCAGATGGCTATTCAACCCGGCAACCTGGAAAAATGGGTGAACCCGTTTATCGGCACCGGCGGTTTTCCCTCCTACACCTCCGGCGATGTTATTCCCGGAGTAACCGTTCCGTTTGGTATGGTACGCCTGAGTCCCGACACAAGGTTTTTCCTGGGAAAGGAATTTTTTGACGAACCGACTGTCAGCACAGCGGGCTATTATTTTGCCGACAACCACATTATGGGGTTCAGCCACACGCGGCTGATTGGCACCGGCGCATACGAGGGCGGGCATTTCAGGGTTTATCCAACCACAGGCGATAAAAGCAGCGGCAACTACCTCAAAGGAAAATACCACCGTTTTTCGCACAAAAATGAAATTGCTTTTCCGGGATATTACGCGGTTCGGTTTAAAAAACCGCACATTTTGGCCGAACTCACAGCCACCGAACGAACCGGCGTCCACCGCTACACGTTTTCGGGCACTGAAACCCCGCATATTCTGATTGATGTAGCCAGTTCACTGGGAAAAGGCAAGTCGTCGGATGGTGAAATTCACGTTACTCCCGATGGCGAAATTACAGGATGCATTGTTACTTACGGGAATTTCGCCTCACGTTACGGCGGACAGAAAATCTTTTTTGCCGCGCGGTTTGATAAACCTTTTCAGGCATTTAATTTCTGGTCGGGGAAAAAATCGATTCGGGAAGGTTCGTCTATCAAAGCCGATACGCTGGGAATCGACCTTGTATTTGATAAGAAACCGGCGTCCGAAGTTATTGGTCTGCGCCTGGGCATTTCGTATGTAAGCATCGAAAACGCCCGCGAAAACCGGGAAACCGAAACGGGAGGACTGTCATTTGAAGAGATTCAGAAACAGGCAACAAAAAAGTGGGAAGAAAAACTGGAGCTCATTAAAATCGAAGGTGGAACCGATGAGCAGCGGACTATTTTTTATTCGGCACTGTATCGTTCAATGCAAATGCCGACCTTATTTAACGACGTAAACGGCGACTACAAAGGCTTCGACAAACAAATCCACAAAACCGAAGGCTTCCGGTATTTCACCGACCTTTCGCTGTGGGATACTTTCCGCACCATTCACCCGCTTTTTACGTTGATTTTACCTGATTTTCAGCGTGACATGCTGGTTTCGCTGGTGAAAATGGCGGAGCAGGGCGGCGTACTTCCGCGCTGGCCGTCGGGTTACGGTTACACAGGTTCCATGCTGGGTTCTTCAGCCGATATTGTGATTTCAGAGGCATACCAGAAAGGAATCCGCGATTTTGATGTGGGAAAAGCATACGAAGCCATGCGGAAAGCTGCGCTGGCCATTGATATTCCGAAGGAAGGTTTCAAACCGCGACCCGGAACACCATTGTACATGAAATATGGCTACTGTCCGGCCGAAAGTATGGGCGAGGCTGTGAGCAAAACCATCGAATATGCCTGGGCCGACGATGCTGTTTCAAAACTGGCGGCAGCGCTGGGTTATACTGAAGATTCGGCTTTGTTTGCCCGTCGCGGACAGAATTACCGAAATGTATGGAATCCTGAAACGCAGTATTTTCAGCCCCGGAATGCGGATGGCAGTTTTGTGGAAAAATTCAAGCCGCTTTTGCTTACTTATTTCGATTTTGATGAGGAATACACCGACGATTATGTGGAAGGTTCGGCGCTGCAATGGCGCTGGTCGCCGTTTTTTGATGCACCCGGATTGTTTTCACTTTTTAAAGACACTGCTTATTTTGTTGCTGAATTAAACAGCTTTTTTGAGAAATCGAACCCGCAAAGAGGGACAATTTCTCCCGGTTCGTATTACTGGCACGGCAACGAACCCGATATTCATGCGGCGTATCTGTTTAATGCTGCCGGGAGGCCCGATTTAACCCGGAAATGGGTGCGCTGGATTCTGGACAACAAGTATGGCGCCGGTTACGATGGTATGGATGGTGACGACGATGCCGGAACTTTGTCGGCCTGGTATGTTTTCAGTTCGCTGGGTTTTTACCCCGTGGCTGGTACGGATGTTTACCAGCTGGGGGCTCCATTGTTCCCGAAAGCAGAAATAAAAATGGGAGAAAAGGTTTTAACGATTGTGGCGGAAAATTATTCCTCTCAAAACAGGTATTTAAAAACCGTCAGGCTGAACGGACAAGTACTCAACCGAAGCTGGTTCAAACATTCAGAAATTGCCGGAGGCGGAACCCTGGTTTTTGAAATGGCAGGATCAGAGGAAAAAAACGAGTAAAAACCATCAAAATGATTTCAGTAATTTCGATGAATAATACATAAGTTTAAAGTTTGAATTAGCACAAATATTTTTCATGAACTGGACAAAAAAACAAATTTCGATATTGGTCATTGTTGCAGCTAGTTCGTTCTTCGGAACTTTTCTGATTTCGTCGGTAAACATTGCCCTGCCTGCCATTGAAAAGGATTTCGGGCTCGACGCAGTAACCTTGAGTTGGGTGGTAACGTCGTTTTTGCTGTCAACGGCCATGTTTTTACTACCGGTTGGTCGTTGGGGTGATTTGTCGGGAATCAGACGATTATACAAAACAGGAATGGTAATTTTCACTGTTTCGTCGTTGTTAAGCGGTTTTGCAACTTCGGGCTACTGGCTCATTGCCATGCGGTTTTTACAGGGAATTGGTGCTGCTTTTAGCAGTACGACCGGTGCAGCCATTCTTGTTTCGGCATTTTTGCCACAACACCGCGGGAGGGTTTTGGGAATGTCGGTTTCGGGGGTTTATCTCGGGCTGGCATTTGGCCCGTTTTTCGGCGGATTTTTAACACAGTACCTGGGCTGGCGGTCCATCTTTTTTATGGCATCGGGTTTTGGTTTGCTGATTACGATTATCGGATTTTTGTTTCTGGGGAAAGATGAGATTCAGCAAAAAGCCCGGACAAAACTCGATTTCAAAGGAACTGTTTTTTACATGCTCGGATTGGTATCACTTACCTATGGTTCGGCAAGGATTCCGCAGATTTTCGGTTGGAGCCTGATGGGAGCCGGGGTACTTTTCCTCATTATTTTCTGGATGCTCGAAAACAAGTCGGAAAACCCGGTGCTCGAAACACGGCTTTTCACACACAACCGGTTGTTTGCCTTTTCAAACGTGGCGGCGCTCATTAATTACAGCGCCACTTTTTCCATCATTTTTTTGCTGAGTTTGTATCTGCAGAAGGTAAAAGGCCTTTCGCCGCGCGATGCAGGTTCCATCCTGGTGGCGCAACCCATTGTGATGGCGCTCTTTTCGCCGGTTACAGGGCGGCTATCCGACAAAATTCAGCCGCGTTACCTCGCCACCATCGGCATGACGATATGTACCATCGGACTGGCAGCCTTTGCTTTTCTTTCAGAAACCACGCCCATTGCGCTGATTGTTGTCCTGCTTTTCTGGGTGGGCACCGGTTTTGCCCTGTTTTCGTCGCCCAACATGAATACCATTATGAGTTCGGTACAGAAAAACCAGCTGGGGCTTGCATCGGGTTCAGCGTCAACAATGCGGGTGGTGGGGCAGATTGTCAGTATGACGATTGCCACGCTGTTTTTTGCCTTTTTGTTTAACAAACAGGCCGTTGAAACCGTTGCCAATCCGTTGTTTCTGAAAGCACTGAGATTGGGTTTTATCACTTTTGCCACCATCAGCCTGGCCGGAATTTATTTTTCATTTAACCGGGGGAAGATGGAGAGGGAGCATGAAAAAGATGTGTCTTTGAATGGATAGTTTGAAAATGGATAAAATGATAATTGGTTTTATAAAGATAATTTATAGTAAACTGCCGGGAATTATTCGGCCTGAAGGGCCAGGATATTTCAGCCCGGGGCAAAGTTTACGGAGGAACGACGAAAACGTCGCCCCGGGTGAGAAATGTGTGTCAAATACTGTCCGCGAGGGAAAGTCGATTAATTCAGAATTAATCTTTCGGACGGAACGGCAACTCAGAAATCCAAACAAAACCGGGTTTCCATCATTTCGTCCGAAACTGCGACTGATTTTTGAATGGCTTTACAGCACGGACGAATTCACTGCATCATCATCAACCCAGGGCGTTGCCCTGGGCTATAATAATTATCCCTTTCAGGGAAGGGAAAAAATGAAATCAGATATTAAAAAAGATTTGTTTTGAACTTAAACGGGAATAATTAATAATGAAGGATAGAAGTTTAGTTTTAGTCGTGATTTTTGTGTTTTGTTCTTTTGGTATTGAAGCTCAACAACCCGCACTGCCCGATTATTCCGACCTGAAATACTGGGCTGCCTCGCCATACAAAGCAGACCCCGGCGACATGATTCCGGCTTTTCTGAAAGATGAAAAACAGGATTTGTCAGCCGACGTATTTTTTATTTATCCAACCATTTACGACAATGATGCGGATACGGCATCCGCCAATGCCTGGCTGAATGACGAAAAATTAAACACCGAAATTGACAATACCACCATTTTGTTGCAGGCATCGGTTTTTAACGGCAGTTGCCGGATTTTTGCCCCCCGCTACCGGCAGGCCAACATGGAAGTGCTGTACAAACTCGGCACACCACCTGCCACTGCCGCACTTGACCTTGCTTATAACGACCTGAAAAACGCATTTCAATATTACCTGAAAAATGAAAATAAAGGCCGTCCGATAATCATTGGAGGCCACAGTCAGGGAGCTTTGCACGCGGTGAGGTTGTTACAGGAATTTTTCGATGAAAAACCGCTTCAGAAGCAATTGGTTTGCGCTTATATTCCCGGATATCATATTAAAAAGAAAGATTTTAAAGCCATTCCGGCCAGCGAAAAACCGGAACAAACGGGGTGTTTTGCAGGCTGGCGCAGTTTTGTGAAAGGTGAAATGCCCAAAAAGATTGAACCCGAAAAGGGAAATTCAATCTGTGTAAATCCGCTGACCTGGACTACCTCAACCGAATGGGCTTCACCAGGGCTGCACAAAGGAATCATGCTTGGTTTTGAAAGTATTGTTCCCAATACGCTTTCTACTCAAATTGAACCTTCAACAAAAATTCTGTGGGTGGATGTTCCTGAGCCGCTGAAAGCTACGCTTGAAAACAAAAAAGACCTTCATGTTTATGATATTAACCTTTTCTGGATGAATATCCGCGAAAACATAAAACTGAGAGTTGACGAATGGATAAAAGAAAATATTAGAGAAAAATAAATCAATGATAATGGAAAAACGGTACAAAATTTCAAGCATTTATATACTATTTGACTCACCCTCTTCTCCCTCTCTGCGCGCAGAGAGGGACGATTGTATCGAAGATGCAATCAGGGTGAGTAGTCAAAACAAATACCTAAAAACGCTAAAATAGAATGACCAGATATTTTATTTTCCTGATTCTTGTTTTGACTGCGTCAGCCAGTCAAAAACTGCAGGCACAAAAAAAAGTGGAGATTCTGACGGTTCCTGCCGGAAATGAATATGCAAAGATAAACGAAGGCGGCACCACTATTTTGCCCAGTGGCCGTTTGCTGACTCCGGCCGGTGATTTTATCCGCATCACCAACGACCCGTTTGGATTGACTATTTCACCCGATGGCAAAAGAGCAGTCACCCTGCACAACGGAGTATTTTCGATCATCGACCTGAAAAATCTGGAGGTTGTCAGGGTCCCGAGTTATGATGGAAAAATCAAATCACCGCTGAGTAAAGGTTCCTTTCTGGGTGTGGCTTTTGCCGCCGATTCAAAAACTGTCTATCTCAGCGGGGGTGACAATGGCGCGGTTATCAGTTACGACATCGAAAAAATGCAGCGGCTCGACTCACTTTCGTTAAACGGAGAAATCGGTGGAGTGGATTTTGACGACAGTTTTACTTCCGACCTGGTGCTGA
>DAINOH010000094.1:0-18796 GCA_036735485.1 Draconibacterium sp.
TATTTAATCCCCCGATTGTGCGGAGAGCAAGCATACCCAGCGGATTTACCCTGCGATTTTCCTGCTCAATTATAATTCCACCGCCATATCGTCCACGACGGATAATTGGAAACCTTTTCAATTGCTGCAATTCGGTGTAATCAATTTTCCGGGGAGTAAGCATAAAACCACGGTTGGCAGTTTTATAAGCTTCATTTAATCTTCGTTTATATTCCGATTTCGGGTGATTTCTGAAAAAAGCCGACAGGTAATAAGCCAGAGAATCGCTTTCTTTTTTAAATACTTTTCGCACTCCTTCTGAAGCCATGTCCATCCGTAAATAATAACCAGGAACTGAAGTAGCCAGCAAGCTTCCGTCTTCGGCACAGATGTTTCCTCTTTGCGGACTTTCAACTATCGTATTGGCGCTCAGATTCTCCTGAATTTTCTCCCACCGGTCGTTTTTGATCTTTTGAACAGATACAAGTTTCACCACCACTGCAAATGAGAATATCAGCAGCGCAAAATAGATCAGCGATACACGTGTTAATATTATTTTCCGAATATCCACAGTCTCTTTTTGTTAACGTTTAACTTTTTGGGTGGCCTCACCGGCTCCTGTAAATCAAGACCTGCTTTTTCAACTTTCTTTTGCACTTCCGACGGACGGCTTGCATTCATAAGTTTTGAAGACAACGTAATTGACTCAGAACGAAGATTATCCATTGTATCCTGCATAATCTCCATCTTTCTGATCGTGCGTTCAGACCAGTTACGGTTGGTAATTAATAAAAGGGCCAGAAATGACAAAAAAATAATAAAAGGTATCTGTTTGGTGACCCTTTCATCGGTTAAGATCGTTCCGCCGATAAACGATTTTACCCCTGGTTTTTTATTTTTTGTTTTCTCTGTCATATCAAATCTTTTCTGCAATTCTGAGTTTTGCACTGCGCGACCGGCTGTTGGCTTTTTGCTCAGCATCGCCGGGAGTAATAACTTTGCGGGTTATTATTTTAAAAGGAGTTTCAACATTGCCATAAAAATCTTTAATCACTTTTCCCTCGAAATTCCCGGTTTTCATAAAGTTTTTGCAGATTCTGTCCTCAAGGCTGTGATAGGTAAGAATAACAAGCCGGCCGCCAGGTTTGAGAATCTGAAAAGAAGATTCAAGAAACTCCTGCAAAGCATCCATTTCATCGTTTACCTCAATTCTCAATGCCTGAAAAACCTGGGCGAGATACTTATTTTCGATTGCTTTTGGTGCGCAGCCGGAGGCAATTTCCCTGAGCTGACTTGTGGTTTTTATCCTGGTTTCCTGCCGTTTACGACAAATCAACGAAGCAAGTTGTTTCGAGTTGCTTATTTCGCCAAAAAGCCTGAAAACCTGTTCAAGTTTTTCTTCTGTATATTCATTAATTACCAGTTCGGCATTTGTACGCGCGTTTTGGTTCATCCGCATATCCAGTTTCCCTTCAAACCTGAAAGAAAAACCCCGCTCCGGAACATCAAAATCGTGAGAAGAAACACCCAGGTCGGCAAAAATGGCATCTACTTTTTCAACATTATAAAAACGCAGGAAATTTTTTATATACCTGAAATTGTGCCTGATAAAAACCAATCTTGAATCATTCACAACATTGTTGGCCGCATCTTCATCCTGATCGAAAGCAAAAAGTTTTCCACGGGTAATTTTGTCGAGAATGAGTTTTGAATGGCCGCCACCTCCAAAAGTAGCATCCACTGCAACCGAGTCAGCAACCAGGTTCATTCCTTCGATGCTTTCGGCAGCCAAAACCGGTATGTGGTAAACCTGCGTCATGGAGATTAAACTTTTTTCTGTCTTTTTTCCTTCAGTTTTGCCAGAAATTCGGCTTTACTCATCTGCGATTCAGCCAGTTTACTTTCAGCCATCAGTCTGATTGATTCTCCCATCCCAATAAATTCTGCGCCTTTTTCAAGGTGCGCATAATTCAGGTAATCGGTCGGAATATTGATTCGTCCGTTGGGAGCCACCGAAACTTTTGTAAAATTCTGATAGAAATACTGCAAAAGAGCGTCGTCCTCCTCATCAAACGGATCGAGTGTACTTTTAAAATCCTCTACTCTTTTAACCCAGAATTTTTCAGGATGAATATCGAGACAATCTCTGTGAATGTTTTTCTCGATTACAAGCGACTCTGCAGCCAAATCGCCCAACCCCTTTTTAAAAGGTGCCGGAAGTACGATTCGACCTTTATCATCAACTGTTGCGCTATATGTTCCTGCAAATCCAATCATGCGACAATCGCTTGCTTTTTTTCAATTGTAAAAATAGGAATTTATTCCAAAACATGACATATCATTCCAATTTGTTCCACAGCCAAAATTTTACTTCATCATTTTTGTCTGTTGAAAACCTGTTGAAATAATGTTAAAAACAAAGAAAATGCTGTTACAATCAACGCACTAAGCACTGACCTAATGCGACTTAAACAGACACAAAAACTTATAAACACCAGTTAATAACTCTCCCGGAAAATCATCTTTTTGAATAAAAAAAAACAGGTTGAAAAACTTGAAAGAGGGTTAATACATGCCGACAGTTTAATATCCTTTTGACCAACATTTGTCAATATCAGGATAATTTGAGAAACAGTTATTTTTTATTTAATTGGCGTAAAATTTTCAAGCGTGGAAGAAGAAGAAAAATACTCCATTAAACCAGTCGATATCAAGCAGTTGTTTTACAAGAAAAACAAAGCACTGGCCCGGTTTATTCCCGGTTTTGTTTATCGATATATTTCAAAAGAACTGCATCTCGAATTTTTCAACGATATCATGAAAAGAAACGAGCATTTGAGAGGCATTCCGTTTATCGACCAGGTTATCACCGAATTTAATGTTAAAGAACACATTTACGGGTTGGAGAACATTCCGGTAAACGGGCGATATATTTTTGCCAGCAATCATCCATTCGGTGGATTCGATGCATTGGTTTTAATGCGAAATGTTTACAAACACATGGGTGAGCTCAGGTTTTTGGCCAACGATATTTTAATGAGTATCAAAAACCTGGAATCAATTTTTGTTCCTGTAAACAAACATGGCAGCAACAGTCGTGAAATGGCTGAAAACCTGAACAAACTATATGATTCCGACTTGCAGATTATGATTTTCCCCTCGGGTTATGCCTCCAGAAAAATCAAAGGCAAAGTAATCGATCTGGAATGGAAAAAACATTTTATCGCAAAAGCCATTAAACACAAACGGGATGTTGTTCCGGTTTTTGTCGCCGGCCAGAATTCTGAACACTTTTACAGGGTGGCAAAATTCAGAACCGCGCTCAGGTTAAAATGGAACCTCGAAATGTTTTATTTGCCCGATGAATTAGTGAAGCAAAAAAACGCCAATATTTATGTATATTTTGGTAAACCAATACCCTACCAGACTTTTGACAATTCAAAAACTCACCAGGAGTGGGCAGATTGGGTCAGGGCTGAAACTTACAGATTGTCACTTGTACAATAAATAAAAATTAAATCTTTTCACTATTTATACGAAACAGGTATTTTTTCTAATTTCGCATCTGTTTCAAACAATACTGAAATACATAAATGAAAGAGATTGTTGCACCACTTCCGCGAAAACAGATCATAGCTGAACTTACTCCGGATAAGTTGCTAAGAAAAACAAACAAGGGAGGTAACGAAATTTATGTAATCACCCATCACGATTCACCAGCAATCATGCACGAGGTCGCGCGACTTAGGGAACTAACATTCAGGGCAGCAGGTGGAGGAACCGGAAAAGAAGCTGACATTGATATTTACGATACTGCTGAAAAACCATACAAACAACTGATAGTCTGGGATCCCGACTCAAAAGAAATACTTGGTGGCTACCGTTATATTTTATGCAGTGAAGCACCCCGTGACAAAGATGGCAACATAATTCTTGCCACTTCGAAGCTGTTTCACTTTTCAGAAAGATTCAATACTGAATATTTTCCTTATACAATTGAACTTGGCCGGTCGTTTGTCCAACCTGCTTATCAATCAAGCAAAGCTGGCGCCAAAGCACTTTTCGCCCTCGACAATTTATGGGACGGACTAGGTGCTTTAACAGTTGACCATCCTGAAATCAAATATTTCTTCGGCAAGGTTACCATGTATTCGCATTTTCATAGCGAAGCCAGAAACCTGATTCAATATTTCATGCGGAAATATTTTGCCGACAAAGAAAAACTTGTTTACCCAAAAGACCCGGTAATTTTTGACATTGATGAATCGGCCATGGCACAATTATTTACGGGAGACAACTACAAGGATGATTACAAAATTTTAACCCAGAGTGTCAGACAATACGGAGAAAATATTCCACCATTGTTTAATGCATACATGAATCTTTCGCCATCGATGAAAACATTCGGGACTATCAAAGAAGATTCATTCGGAAATGTTCTTGAAACCGGAATAATTGTCACTATTGA
Source organism: Draconibacterium sp. (assembly GCA_036735485.1). Taxonomy (GTDB): domain Bacteria; phylum Bacteroidota; class Bacteroidia; order Bacteroidales; family Prolixibacteraceae; genus Draconibacterium. Next base: position 4,448 of record DAINOH010000094.1, read on the forward strand.
AGATATTTACAGTATAAAAGTCGATCGCCATATTGAAACTTATTTAAGAGATAAGGAAAATGGAGAATGGCTGATCCCTGAATAATTAATAAAACAATGAGTTACTACTCAAGTCATCCAAAACTGCTTGTTGCCGTCGATAGTATAATTTTCGGATTTAACGAAAATGAACACGATCTCAAACTCCTGCTTTTAAAAAGACATTTTCAGCCTGAACTGGGAAAATGGTCGCTGATGGGTGGATTTGTTGATCCCGATGAAAACCTGGATGATGCTGCCAAGCGGATTGTTGCCCAACTTACAGGATTAAACAATGTTTACATGGAGCAACTTTACACATTTGGTGATGTAAACCGCGATATCGGGGGAAGAATTATTTCTGTTGCCTACTTTTCATTGATCAAAATTAACGAACACGACAGTGAACTTGTTAAAAAGCACGGTGCATCATGGATTCCGTTAACACAGTTGCCCGAATTGATATTCGACCACAAAGAAATGGTTGATAAAGCCTTGCGAAAACTCAGGATCAGGGCCAGAACGCAACCAATCGGGTTTGAATTATTACCCGAAAAATTCACAATCCCCCAGATTCAGCGTTTATATGAAGCCATTTACCAGGTCCCGTTCGATAAAAGAAACTTCAGAAGAAAGCTTTTATTGATGAATCTTCTTGAAAAACAAGACGATAAAGAAAAAGAAACCTCAAGAAAAGGTGCCTACTATTATCGTTTCAACCAGCACAAATACGACGAGTTGATTGAGAAAGGTTTTAACTTCGATTTATAATTGATTCTCTTGTTAATAAGCGCGCTGGTCCCGTCCTTCGACGTAATTGATAAAAGCACTGTTTACAACACGGTTGCCACCCGGAGTCGGGTAGTTTCCGGTAAAATACCAGTCGCCTAAATCATTCGGACAGGCTTTATGCAGATTATCAATACTTTGATAAACAATCTGAATTTCGGCATTGCAATCTTCAGGTTTTAAAAGCTCAGCAATTTTATCAGAAACCTGTTGTGCAGTAAATCCGGCATATATTTCCTGTACGTAATTGACTATTTCTTCTTTTGGCAGGTTTTCCTGTTGTTTGCACTTTTTGTAAACTTTGTCAATCACATGCTGGTTTCCAGTTTCCTTCAGTAGTTCGATGGCTGCATTGAAAGCAATAAATTTATCGATCCGTGCCATATCAATCCCATAACAATCGGGATACCTGATCTGGGGAGCCGATGAAACAACAATAATTTTCCTGGGATGCAGGCGATCCAGAATTCGCAAAATGCTGTTTTTGAGCGTAGTTCCCCGAACGATCGAATCGTCGATAATCACCAATGTATCAATATGGTTTCTGATGATTCCGTATGTGACGTCGTAAACATGCGCCACAAGGTCATCACGGCTGGCATCATCGGCAATAAATGTTCTCAGTTTAACGTCTTTGATGGCAATTTTCTCGATACGCGGTTCAAACGAAATAATCCGTTTTATATCCTCGTCGGTTAATGACCCGTTTTTCTTTCTGATTTCCTTTATTTTCCAATCAACAAGATAATCGCGCACACCTTCAATCATTCCATAAAAAGCGGTTTCGGCCGTATTCGGAATATATGAAAACACAGTGTTTTCAAAATCGTAATCAATAGCCTTCAAAATCTCGGCACTAATCAGCCGGCCGAGTTCTTTCCGTTCTTTGTAGATGTCGCGGTCGCTGCCTCTCGAAAAATAAATTCTTTCGAAAGAACACGAAGTTCGTTTATAGGGTACCCTGATCAGTTCTTTGCTGATGCGTCCGTCTTTTTTTATAATTAAAGCTTCTCCCGGATTTATCTCCTGAACTTTACCTACCTGAACATTCATAACAGTCTGAATAACAGGTCGCTCGGAAGCAACTACAGCAATTTCATCATCATAATAATAAAAGGCTGGACGAATTCCCCACGGGTCGCGAACAACAAAAGCATCGCCATGACCAATCAGCCCGGCAATGGCATAACCACCATCCCAGTCTTTTGTGGCACGTTCAAGAATATTCTGAATATCAAGATTTTCCTCAATCTTGTCCGAAATCTTTATATTACTGAGCCCTTCATTTTTATATCTCCTGAACAAAAGCTGGTTTTCCTCGTCCAGAAAATGCCCTACTTTTTCAAGTGCAGTAACCGTGTCGGTGTAAGCTTTCGGGTGCTGCCCCAAATCCACCAGAACCTTGAAAAGCTCATCGGTATTAGTGAGGTTAAAATTACCGGCCAAAACAAGGTTTCGCGATTTCCAGTTGTTTTGGCGCATTACCGGGTGTACAAAATCGATGCTGTTTTTACCAAAAGTGCCGTAACGGAGATGCCCGAGATACAATTCTCCGGCAAACGAAAATTTCTGATAAGCCCATTCAGGATTATCGATTTTTTCACCCTGCCAGATTGCTTTCTGGAGAGGTTCGTTTATCTGGTCAAAAATATCTTTTATCGGGTTTTCTTTTACTGACCGGTATCGGCTTATATAAGCGCTACCCGGCTGTAGACTGTTTTTAACACAAACCGCTCCGGCTCCGTCCTGCCCCCGGTTGTGCTGTTTTTCCATTAAAAGATACAGTTTGTTTAGCCCGTATTTCCATGTGCCGTATTTTTCCTGGTAATACGACAGTGGTTTTAAAAGCCTGATTAATGCAATCCCACATTCGTGCTGAATCTGATCACTCATATTGTAACGGTTTCATCAATGGAAAATCAATATTGTCGGTTACGATAAACGACAACGGGTATGTATTTTTTATTTCTTTAAAAAGTTTCAAAGCTTCGTTTTTGGTCCTGAAATCGCCCACACGAACTCTGAAGTTGGGTGCAACATACTTGATATGTACTGTATTTTCAGGATATAATTTTAAAAATTCAACTTTCTTTTTAAGTGCTTTTTCTTTGGCATCAGCATCAGAACTAAAGAAAATTTCGACTCTGAAACCTTCAATTTGCTTGTCTTTTTTATTGTTTGAAACATGCCATTCGAGCATTTCGGTTAACAAAGGATCTTGTTGAATCTGTATGTTTTTTATGATTTCAGGGTCTGAAGTTCCGGCGCCTGTATTATAGGATACCTGCGCAAAAATAGCTTTTGAGAAGAAAATTGTTATTGCCAGAAGTAATACCTGCCTCATTGTTCCCTGCTATTAAAGGTGCAAATATAAACTAAATTGAGAAATACCATTTTCCTGACAAACGGGGGTTTAACACACATTTTCAGTATCGACTTTCCAAGTAATTAGTTTTCAACAACTTTATTCAATCACAACGAAGACAGGATTATTTAAAAAAGAAAAATAATAAGGTTGGATTAACATTATTATACTTCAGTTTCAATTCAGTTAAAAAATTGGCAACAAATACTGATGTCAAAAAAATAATTCCATTATTTTTAGGTCGGGCGATAGGAGTATTTAAATCAAAGAATTTAATTTCTGATAAGATTTATGGCGGTAATTATAAACTACTGCATAACAATTTGATTACAACAAAAATGGGCAAACTTGCTGATGATTTTAATATGTACCGGGCAAAAATGAATGAAAAAATTCTGGCTTCGGACAACAAAGTGATGAAACGTATTTACAGTCTTGACACGCTTACTTACCAGGATGGCGCGCTCGACAGCAAAACCAAGGAAATGTTAGGTCTTGTATCATCGATGGTATTACGCTGCGACGATTGTATAAAATACCATCTCGGAAAGTGTTATGAAATGGGTGTTACAACCGAAGAAATATTTGAGATTTTTGGAGTTGCCAACCTGGTGGGTGGAACCATTGTTATTCCACACACCCGTCGCGCTGTGGAATATTGGGAAGAATTAAACAGTAACTAAAAATCAAAATACAAACCTTAATAAAATGGAGAAACTGTTTGCAATCACTTCGGTGGGAAAATCCTCAAAATCGTTTTTAGATCTCAGGTTTGGAAAATCGATGTACATCGTGATTTTTAATCCGTCCGGCAATCAGCATTCAGTTATTGAAAATCCTTTCAGGGACGAAGAAAACAGTGGATTACAATTAATTGAATTACTGAAAGAGCTGAAAATTACATCGATCATTACCGGAGAAGTTGGCCCCCGGGTTAAGGAAAAACTTGAACAGGAAAAAATTCAGTTGATTTTACTGCGTGAGGATAAAATAAGGATTGAAACAATTATGGACAGAATAAATCCCTGATTTTCAGATACTGTAGTTCTGCGGCTACCAAATCAACAGTGGCTCAACAAACTAAACTGCTTAAAAATTAACATCAACGTTCAGGTTAAGTTGCGGTTAAAAGTTATTGTCATATCATTGTTACATTTGTTTAAAATTGATGTCGATATTGAATTAAATCCCTATTTTCACAACAGCACGAAAAACCGGGAGCTGCAAACCAAACAGGCTTCTGTTTGTTTCAAATCTCGTCTTTAATCAATTGCTTTGAGTACCTATTTATATAAATTAATCAAAGAAGGCGAACACCTACACCAGGATTTCAAATTCTGTATCAGCGACTCGAAAAAGATTGCCAAATCGCTGGTGGCATTTGCCAATACCGAAGGTGGCCGGCTTTTGATCGGAGTAAAAGACAATGGAAGAATTGCCGGAGTCAGGACCGAAGAGGAATATTATATGATTGAGTCGGCAGCCTGTATTTACAGCAAACCACCCGTGAAATTTACAACCCGCCAGTGGAATGTTGAAGGGAAAACTGTTTTGGAAATTCAGGTTGACCCCAGTAAAGACAAACCCCATTTTGCAAAAGATGAATCGGGTAAATGGATTGCTTATTACAGGGTAAAAGATGAAAACTGTATTGCCCATAAAATTCAGGTTAATGTATGGCAAAAAAGCAAGAAACCACTGATTTTCACCATTTCAGACACAGAAAAAATACTCATCGATTATCTCCATGAAAATCAAACCATTTCATTTACAAAATTTGTAAAGCTTGCCCATATTTCGAGGATTACAGCCGAAGAAATACTTACAAACCTGATCATCATGAAAGTTGTTGATATACAACACTCCCCTGAAGGAACAAGTTTCCTGCTCAATAAAAAATACCTGAATGATATATCAGACAAGGGCAAATCGGCCATTTGACTTTAACGTTTTTTAACAGGACGATTCGTCGCTTAATCGATTTCTGCCTAATTTTGACGCTTCTAAAACTTAATAAAATTCAAAAAAATGCGCACTAAATTCAGTTTATTATTATTAATGCTTGCAATCGGGATTCAGGTTTTTGCACAAGATCAATATCTGAAAGCAAAATCAGATTCAATAGAAAAGATTTATGAAGCAAAAGATTTTTACCCGGTAAAATCTTACGCCCAAAATTTCAAAACAGAAAAACCCAAAAACATTATCCTTTTAATTGGTGACGGAATGGGTGTTTCCCAGGTTTTTGCCGGGTTAACAGCCAACAAGGGGCACCTTTTTCTCGAAAACTTCAAACACATTGGTTTTTCAAAAACACAATCGGCCAATGGTTATATTACCGACAGCGCTGCCGGCGGAACGGCCCTTGCCACTGGTCATAAAACCAATAATGGCGCTATTGGGGTTGATGCAGAAGGCAAACCGGTAAAATCGATTCTTGAGGAAGCCGAAGCAAAAGGACTTGCCACCGGGCTTGTTTCCTCGTCAGCAATTACACACGCAACACCTGCTTCATTTATTTCGCACCAGGCCGGAAGAAGTATGTATGAAGAAATAGCCGCTGATTTTCTGAAAACTGATGTTGAGGTTTTTATCGGTGGAGGAATTGATCATTTCTCAAAAAGAAAAGATGGAAGGAATCTGATGGAAGAGCTGAAAACAAAAGGTTACCAGGTTGAGACAGATATAAAGGAAATCAGCAAAGTAAAAAAAGGAAAACTTGCCGGGCTCACAGCACCTGTTCATAACGGGCGGATTGCTGAAAGGGGAGACATGCTGCCGGTTGCCACAAAAACGGCTTTAAATATTCTCGACAATAGCGACAAAGGATTCTTTCTGATGGTGGAAGGATCGATGATCGACTGGGGCGGACACGCATCAAGCACGCGCTATATTGTTGAAGAAATGCTTGATTTTGACAAAGTGATTGGCGAAGCGCTTGAGTTTGCTGAAAAAGATGGTGAAACACTGATTGTTGTAACAGCCGATCATGAAACCGGTGGAATGGCAATAACAGGTGGTAATATGCAAAAAGGTGTTGTAATAGGATCGTATCCAACCACTGATCATACCGCTATAATGGTACCCATTTTTTCATTCGGACCGGGTGCACAGGAATTTACCGGAATTATTGAGAATACCGATGTATTTGCAAAAATGAAAAAACTATTGATTGAATAATCAGTTCAATGCTTTTCAAAAAGCCGGAACCTGAAATTAAAGATTCCGGCTTTTTGTTGACCGAATCATTTGTTTTCTTATTTTCACTTTCTCAATGAGCTTTTTACAGAAAACAAAGAAGAATTTACTATTTAGACTATTTTTACGCGTTTTTTTGATTTTGGGGTTTTAACTGATAAACAAAGAAAATCGAAGTGAAAGAAAGCTCTGCTTTTAAACCGGAAAATTTCAGGACAACTTTTGGAGGAAGCAATTATGCTTCGCCGAATTTAATATATAAATCAAAACAAACGAGTCTCCCGGATTTTAATCAGAACTATCAATTTTGTATAAACAATATTGAATTATGAGTTACGAAAAGTGGTCGTTTGGCTATGCTGTATTAAAAAAATACGTCCAGTTTGCAGATTGGGTAATACACAAAAGAGTGGTTGTTACCGGCAGGGAAAATATCCCGAAAAACAAACCGATTCTTTTAGCTCCCAATCATCAGAACGCATTGAGCGATCCGCTGGCCATTCTGCTTCACACTAATTTTCAGCCGGTTTGGCTTGCACGTGCCGATATTTTCAAAAATAAACACATTGCCGCCATACTCAAATTTCTGAAAATCATGCCGGTTTACAGGATGCGTGATGGCAAGGAGAATCTGACAAAAAATGACGAAACATTCACCGAATCAATAAAAGTACTTGCCAATAACGGTGCACTTGGTTTATTCCCCGAAGCTGCACACTCAGGAAAAAGGCAAATGCTTGTACACAAAAAAGCTGTTCCGCGTATTGCTTTTATGGCTTTGGAAAAAGCTGAAAATAATCTTGATATTCAGATTATTCCAACCGGAATTTATTACTCAAGCTACTGGAAATTTAACCGTGAGTTACTGGTCAACTTCGGAAAGCCAATTTCAGCCGCTGCATATTTTGAAAAGTATAAAGAAAATGAAAACAGTGCGGTTCAGGAGTTAAGACAAAAAATTTACGAGGAGTTGCTTCCTCTGGTTATTGAAATTAAAAGTGAAAAGTATTATAAAGACTACGAGAAAATCAGGGAAATATACAGCAATCATTTCTTCAGGAGGCAAAAGAAGAAAAAATCGCTTGTAAACCGTTTTCTATCAGACAAGTTACTGATTCAGAAACTGGAGACTCTGGAAGAAAAAAATCCTGAAGAGTTTGAAAAGGTGATACTGGCAATGAGGGCCTACTATGATAAACTGGATGAATTTCAGATTAGAAGCTGGATCATAGAAAATCCTTTTCTGAACCTGACAAAAATCGGCATCAACAATATAATCATGCTGTTAACCCTGCCGGTGTTTCTGATTGGGGCAATCGGAAATGCAGTCCCGTATTTAGCCATTGATACTTTTATCAGAAAAAAAGTGAACGATCAGGCTTTCTGGAGTTCGTTTTCGCTGGTAGCCGGCATTGTTCTTTTCCCGCTGTTTTATATTTTGCTGTTTCTGCTTTTCGGATGGTGGATTCCGGGTGGATTTTTAGTCAATTTCGGGTTGTTCCTTTCGCTCCCGTTTTTTGGCAAACTGGCATTCAAATGGTACATCCTTTTCAGAAAAACCGTTGGCAGAGGTCACTTGCTCGAACTCCGGTTGTTCAACCAGAAAGAGTTTTACAGCCTTTTCAGGGACAAAGATGTGTTGTATAGAAAACTGGACGATTTGCTGCCGCTTTCCTGACAATGACTTTCAGAAACGCTTTTTAGGTTTCGACTGCCGGGTTTTTTGACGTTGAAATCTATCCTCAAAATTGCGTTTTGATTTTAGTTTCCCTTTTTTTGAATGAAAAGCGCCTTTAAAAGTTGGATCGTCAATCTTTCGCTGACGGTCGATTTCACGCGCCATTTCCTGTTTTTCATCAAATTCGGATTCAACAATCTCAACCCCGGCCGGCAAATTCTGCAACGGCAGTTTCATTCTGATCAAATCTTCCACTTTGTGTAAATGCCATTCATCCGGCGGGTCGATCAGCGAGATGGCATCTCCTTTGTTTCCGGCCCGGGCTGTACGGCCAATCCGGTGTACATAATCCTCGTAATTTCCGGGCAAATCAAAATTGATCACATGGCTCACAAGACTTGCATCCAGTCCGCGCGCCGAAACATCGGTGGTAATCAGAATTCTGATTTCGCCGTTTTTAAATGCTTTAATCGCATTGATCCTCGCATTCTGACCTTTATTTGAATGCAAAATCCGCTTTTCGCCCTCAGCTTTTCGTTTGATTGTTTTGAAAACTTCTTCGGCGTGTTCTTTTGTATTCACAAAAATAATTACGCGGTTAAACTTCTCTTCATCTTCCAGCAAATATTGAATCAGGTTTAGTTTTGTTCTGTAATTGGGTACTTTATAAGCAAGTTGCGTAACCAGTTCGGCTGGCGTGGCAGACCGTGCCACCTCCACTTTTTCGTAATGATCCAGAAATTCTTCCGCCATTTTTTCGACATTTTCAGAAAATGTTGCCGAAAACAACAGATTTTGTCTTTTGGGTGGAATCACTTCCAGCAATTGCCGGAGCTGCGGAAGAAAACCCATGTCGAGCATCCTGTCGGCCTCATCAATCACCAGGTATTTTACTTTCTTCAGCGACAAAGCGCCAGCGTGGTAAAGTTCTCTCATTCGTCCGGGAGTTGCCACCAGAATATCAACGCCTGCTTGCAGTAACGCAGCATGTTTTGTCCAGCCAACGCCACCATAAATCGAAACATGCCGTAATTCCGACATTCCTGTGAGTTCTTCGATGTCTTCGCCAACCTGAATTGACAATTCGCGGGTGGGCACAAGAATCACCACTCTCGGATCGACACCTTCGGGCTTTTTGAGTTTTGTGAGTAGCGGTAAAAGATAGGCTGCGGTTTTACCTGTCCCGGTTTGGGCAATCCCTACGACGTTTATTCCTGAATTGATTTTGGGGATGGCTTCTACCTGCACCGGGGTTGGCTCGTGAAAGCCAATGTCGTCAAGCACAGTTAATATCGATTTGGCGATTTTAAGATCTTCGAATGTTGTTTTCATGCGGCAAAGATAACAAAACGTGCCGACTACCTCAACCTGTACATTTTACCCGGCAGTGAAATGATCAGGTTTTTAAATTCAAGACCTAATAACAGTGCAGAAACGCGGCTGACAGGCAATGTCAGTTCGCCCGAAATCTGATCAATAAACATTTCGCTGTTCACGCGTAAAAGTTCCATTATTTTTTCTTCATCGGGAGAAAGGTCAACAAAAAGCGCTGGTTGCTGATTTTTTTTCTTATCTGTTTTTTCCCAACCCATAAAATATTCGAGGTCTTCAATTCCTTCAATCAGGCTGGCCCCGTTATTTCTGATCAACTGGTTACATCCTTTTGAGAAAGCATCCCCTGCCCTTCCGGGAAAAGCAAAAACATCGCGGTTATATGATGACGCCATTTCTGCTGTAATCAGGGCCCCGCCTTTTTCAGCCGATTCAACCACAATTGTGGCGTCTGCCAACCCTGCCACAATTCTGTTTCTTCGTATAAAATTGGAAGGATCAATTTTTGTGTTACTCGGAAAATCAGTGATTAATCCACCGTTTTCTGTCATTTTCCGGGCAGTGTCGGCATGAAGTGACGGGTAGAGTTTATCAAGACCATGCGCAATCACTCCGGCAGTTGCCAATCCATTTTTTATTGCCGATTTGTGTGCCTGAATATCTATTCCGTATGCCAATCCACTGATTATCAAAACCTGGTAATTTCTTTCAGCCAATTTCTCAATTAACTCGTCGCAAACCTGTTTTCCGTAAGAAGTAGCATTCCGGGTTCCAACAATACTCAGAACCTTTTCAGTATTTAAATTCAGATTTCCTTTTGTATAAAGCAGGACTGGTGCATCCACACAGGATTTAAGTCGTCTCGGGTAATCTTTGTCGGTATAAAACAAAACATTAACATCTTGTTTTTCAATAAAAACCAACTCTCTCTCCGCCTGAATAAATATGGATTTATCTTTTATACGCCTGGCATTTACTTCACCAATTCCCGGAATTTTCTGCAAACTTTTCACCGGCTCGCTAAATACGCCCTCTACGCTCCCAATATACGAAACCAGGTTTCGCGCAAGAACACCGCCAATACCGGGAATCAGCGAAAGGGCAATTTTATTCAATAAAGTTTGATTCATGATCGGAGATTTCGGCGTTAATTTCTTGCCGCCACTGAATTAAAAAGATCGGCAATTCTTTCCCGTTCATTTTTTGTGAGCGCGGTCAGACTGACATTCGGATATTCTGCGATGCCTTTTTGGGTTCTGACAAAAATTGTCAAATCGGTATTTCTCCCAAAAAATGAATTTTCAAAAACAGCATTTTTCAGTATCTGTTGCGGAAATTCAATCTCGTTATGACTTGTTCCACCGAAACTGATTGCCTTATAATACCGCAACCTGATCATCCCTCTTTCTGTGTTAAAATCAATGAACTGATAATCGGCGATCATAAAATAAAGATACCAAAGCGAGAATACCCCAATCAGTGAAAGAGCAATATAAGTATGGCTCAACAAAAAAAGAATCAGTGCTGCAACAGCCAGCAATACACTGACAACAAAAAATGTACGTCTTAATTTTACGGCCCTTTGCTGGTTATTTATATTCATTTTTTAATCGAAATACAGGTTTATTTTAACTTTACCGCAATTTAACAGCAAACAATGGGAAATTCAACAGTTTACTCAAAAATAATCTACAGCCGGCAACCCGTGGCCGAATTAACACTACTTACAGCCAAATACCCGGAAGGAAAAGTATTTCTGGTTACAGAAGATAATGTTGACAAATTGTGGGGTGAACACTTCGACAATTTTATCGATTCTGAAGGAATCAGAAAAGTGGTGATTCCTTCGGGCGAAAACAATAAGAAAATAGATTCTGTAGCAAAAATCTGGCAATTTCTCTCGGAGAACGGAGCTGACAGAAAATCGCTGTTGATCAATATTGGCGGCGGAATGCTGACTGACCTTGCCGGGTTTGCAGCGTCAACCTTCAAAAGAGGGATTCATTTTCTGAATGTTCCCACAACTTTGCTTTCGCAGGTTGATGCCTCGGTTGGTGGAAAAACCGGCATTAATTTTAATGGATTGAAAAACGAAATCGGCACATTTCAGGAACCTGAGGCAGTGATTATTAATACCGGGTTTCTGAAAACCATCGACACCGAAAATTTTAAATCGGGTTTTGCCGAAATGATCAAACACGGGCTGATTCACAATCCATCACATCTGGAGGATTTGAAAAATTTCGACCTGCAAAATATCGATTATGACTTGCTTCAGCAACTGATAAATGATTCGGTGGATGTAAAAACCTGGTTTGTGAGCAACGACCCCACTGAAAAAGACATCCGAAAAGCATTGAATTTCGGGCACACGGTTGGCCACGCTTTCGAAAGTTTTGCCATGGAAAAGGGAACACCGATTCTTCATGGTTTTGCGGTGGCATACGGAATGATTGCAGAACTTTACCTTTCGGTAAAAAAGTGCGGATTTCCTGAAGCAGATTGTAATGAACTCTCAGCCTGGTTGAAAGAAATTTATGGGAAGTTTGTGATTGGTGAAGACAGCTTTGAAAGATTATACAAGCTGATGACCCACGACAAAAAGAACGAATCGGGCAGAATTAATTTTACTTTGCTGCCCGAAACCGGTAAAATTGCCATCGATCAGCATTGTGAAAAGGAACTTATCATGGAAGCTCTGAAATATTATCGTAATCTTTAATCGACATGATTTACAAAGTTTCAGCAAAAACAAAAGAAATCAGGGCAAAAATCAGCCTTCCTTCATCAAAAAGTATCAGCAACAGGGCCCTCATCATTAATGCTTTGAGTTATAGTCCCTACCCTTTGAGCAATTTATCCGATAGCGATGATACCAAAGTAATGTGGGAAGCGCTTCACTCGAATAATTCAAAATTTGATATAGGACATGCCGGAACAGCCATGCGGTTTCTCACGGCTTTCCTGTCGAAAATTGTGGGTGAGTGGGAAATCACCGGATCGGAGAGAATGCAACAACGGCCAATTTCAATTCTGGTTGATGCGCTGTGCCAGTTGGGAGCAAAAATAGAATACCTGAAAAACGAAGGATTTCCGCCATTAAAAATAACCGGCTCGTACCTGACCGGTAAAACCATTGAGCTTGATGGCAGTGTTTCGAGCCAATACATCACTGCCTTGCTTTTGATTGCCCCGACACTTGAAAACGGGCTGACTTTGCGGCTGCGCGGCGAAATCACCTCACGTTCTTACATTGAACTGACCTTGGGATTAATGGCCAGGTTTGGCATAAAATATCATTGGGAAGGCAACGATATACACGTTCCCGAGCAACACTATTTCCCCATCAACTTTACGGTGGAATCCGACTGGTCGGGTGCGTCGTATTGGTACCAGATTCTCGCACTATGTGAAAAAGGCGAAGTATATCTGGAAAACCTCGAACTTGACAGTTTACAGGGCGATGCCGGAATTTCTGACTGGTTTATTCCCTTTGGAATTGTCTCGACACAACAAAAAGGTGGCGTTTTACTGACAAAATCAGCCCAAACAAAACCCGTAATATTAGTGCAGGATTTTATTGAAAATCCGGATGTTGCGCAAACAATGGCCTGTTTGTGCGTTGCATTGAATGTTCCGTTTCATTTTTCAGGATTGAAGACTTTGAAAATCAAGGAAACGAACCGGATTGCAGCATTGCAGAACGAACTGGGAAAATTCGGAGCCTTAATTACAGAACCTGCAGAAGGTGAACTTGCCTGGGATGGAATTATCAAACCAGAAACAATTCTTGAAAATCCGACTATTGAAACCTATCACGACCACCGGATGGCGTTATCGTTTGCACCTTTTGCACTCACCGGAAATGCAATTCTGATAAACGATCCGATGGTAATCACAAAATCCTACCCCGGATTCTGGAACGACTTAAAAAGCGTCGGATTCAAGATTGAAGAAGTTTCTATCAGTTGATTTTAGCGTCTCTGTTTAAAAAATTCCTGTATTAGTTCTGCACACTCTGTTTCAAGAACACCTCCTTTGATCTCGGTTTTCGGGTGCAGCGAACGTGGCGCAAATCGTTGAAATCCACGTTTTTCATCGGTGGCACCATAAACAATCTTGCCAATTTGCGACCAACCCAAAGCGCCTGCACACATCACGCAAGGTTCGAGTGTTACATAAAGTGTGCAATCATTCAGGTATTTCCCTCCAAGAAAATTGGCTGCCGCGGTAATTGCCTGCATTTCGGCATGTGCGGTAACATCATTCAACGTTTCGGTTAAATTGTGTGCGCGGGCAATTATTTTCCCGTTGGCAACCACAACTGCCCCCACCGGAATTTCACCTTTTTCAAAAGCAGTAACTGCCTCAGCAAAGGCTTTTTTCATAAAATATTCGTCGTTAAATGGTTCTATCATTTTCGTTGTAAAAGCATGTTGTAACTCAGGATGAAATTGGTAAAATCTTCTTATTTTCGCAACCTGATTAAAAAATTTTACCATGTACAGAACTCACACCTGCGGAGAGCTCCGCTTAACTCATATCAACCAGGAAGTTACATTAGCCGGATGGGTACAGCGCATCCGCGATCTCGGTGCAATGACTTTCATCGATCTGCGCGATCGTTATGGAATTACACAATTGGTGGCTGATGGAACGCTGTCTGAAGATATTCTGAACTCAATTAGAACATTGGGCCGCGAATTTGTGGTTCAGGTAAAAGGCATTGTTCGTGAACGTTCCAACAAAAATAAGAATATTCCAACCGGTGATATTGAGATTTTGGTTAGTTCAGTCAAAGTTTTGAATGCTTCTGTTGTTCCGCCATTCACAATACAGGATGATACTGACGGTGGCGATGAACTGCGTATGAAATACCGTTATCTCGACCTCCGCAGACCTTCTGTCAGACAAAATCTTGAATTACGTCATAAAATGGCACAGGAAGTCCGCAGATATTTTGATGAGA
>DAINOH010000095.1:0-18771 GCA_036735485.1 Draconibacterium sp.
AACAATAAAAACCAGCAAATGTATTCTTCTTTTGAACAGGCCTATCTTGAAAATCCGGCTAAAGTTCAGGAATGGAAACAAAAAGCCGATATTGTACAGAAAAATTCAAAAGAAATACAGGATTATATATTAAAGCTGAAAGAGGACCTTGTTATTTACTCAGGAAGCGAATTGGTAGGAAAAGATAAACCATACGATCCGGATCGCTATAACCTGATAACCATGAATGGGGACACTCTTGAGATAAAAAAGGAAGATGACCTTAATGGAACTTCAGAGTTTATGATCAAACAAAAGAAAGCATTTGAGTTGAAAGAAAAGATTATTGCATACAAAAACTCACTAGTCGATCTTTTAGGTGAAGAAGAACCTGATTTAAAACAGACCATTTTAACCACTTTGGAAACCGAAGATCCGAAAGTTTCCGGAAATCCGAACAGGGAAAAAAGTACCTGGGAATCCATGCATTTCGAAAATACTCCGATGGCAGCTATTTTGACTGTTTTATCAAAAACACAAATCGACATTAAAAATGCAGAGTCAACCATTCTGTCTTATTTATATTCTCAGATTGATGCCGGTTCATTCAAATTCAACAAACTGGGAGCAAGAGTAATTGCCAATTCAAATGTTGTTTTCCAGGGTGAACCTTATGAAGCAGAAGTTTTTCTGGCTGCTGAAGATACAACACAACAACCTGAGATTTATATCAACGGACGCCAGGTTGAAGTTGCCGACGGAAAAGCAGTTTACAAAGTGGGCACCAACGAACCCGGCATTTTTAAATGGAGTGGGTTGATTAAATACAAAACCCCGGACGGGATTTTTAAAGACTATAAATTTGAGCAAACCTACCAGGTAACCAAACCCAGTGTTACCATGTCGGCTACGCGCATGAATGTTTTCTATAAAGGACTTGATAACCCGTTTGATATTTCGGGTGGAATACCCAAGGAGAATTTGGAGATAGAAATGACAAATGGGAAGTGGGTTAAATCAGGAGATTCATATCTTATTCGTCCAACTGATTTGGATGAACAGGGGAAACGTACCACAGTTACAGTTTATGCCAATATGAATGGTGTGAGAAAACTGGTGGGAACCACAACCTGGCGTGTAAAAAAAGTACCAGACCCTGTTGCGCAGGTTGCCGGAATGACGGGTGGCGAAATCCGCAGGGAACGGTTACAGGTGGAAGATGGCGTAATGGCAATTCTCGAAGATTTTGACTTCGATTTTAAATACAAAGTGACACAGTTTGAAATTCAAACTACCATTCAGGGTGGATATGTTGACAGAAAATTGTCGAAAACGAACCGGTTCACACCCGAACAAAAAGAACAGTTGAAAAGAGTTCAGCCCGGAAGTATAGTATATATTGGTAATATAAAAGCAGTTGGCGATGATGGAAGCACACGCGACCTCGACCCGATTTCTTTCAATGTAAAATAATTATGAAACAGTTAGTAGCATATTTAGGAATCGCTGCATTTTTGCTGGTTTTGAATGTAAAACCAACAAATGCCCAGATAATTAATGGCGCGTACAAACGCACCGATATTGTCCAGAAAAAACCGATGCCACTACCTTCGGTTCGCGAAGCAGATGTGTTCTGGTCGCGAAAAGTATGGCGGATTGTTGACCTGCGTGAAAAAATGAATCTGCCGCTTTATTATCCCACTACCGAAATCGATGGCAGGGTTAATTTGATTGCTTTAATTCTGAAAGGAATTGAGAACAACCAGATTACGCCATATGACGCCAGCAGTGATGACGATTTTAAAGTTCCGATGACTTTTGACCAGGTGAAACAAAGGTTTGGTGCTGAAGCCCGAACAGAAGAAAAAATCGATTTCGATACAGGCGAGCGTACACAGGTTACAGTTCAGGGTGAAATCAGGCCCAATGATATTAAACAATACCTGATTAAGGAAGAATGGTATTTCGACAAAAATAATTCAACAATGAATGTCCGGATTATCGGCATTTGCCCGATTCGTGAATTTATGCGCGAAGGTGACACCTCGGGCCAGGTTCAGCGCGAGAAATTGTTCTGGATTTATTACCCCGAAGCCAGACCGCTGCTTTCCACCAACCTTGTGTTAAACCAGTACAATCCGGCACAACAAACTTCTTTCGATGATTTATTTATCAAACGTTCATTCAACAGCTACATTGTAATTGCTGAAAACGTTTACAACAACCGCGATATAAGCTCTTACCTGACTGGTAAGGAAGCGATGCTTGAATCGAAAAGAATTGAAGAGGTGATTTTCAATTATGAACAGGATCTTTGGGAATATTAATAATTTTATGAAATCAGAAAACCTTATGATTTCATAAGGTTTTTTTTTTCGGGATAAACAATCATTTAAAAATACAATGTTCAGCACAAAAAAAGCAATTCTCCTGACCGTGGTTATCCTCGGATTGCTTTTTAGTGCCTGCCAGAGAGCCGATAATTACATGCTTGGCCGCGAAGACAACCGCGACCAGTATTTTGAGCCCACACCATACGGCATGGCCTACATTCAGCGGGCTGCATTTACAATGGGGGCAAATGACAACGATTTGAACGAAACCAACCGGGCAAAAACCGTTTCGGTGGAAGCTTTCTGGATGGATGATACTGAAATCACCAATAATGAATACAGACAGTTTGTTTATTGGGTAAGAGACTCGATTGCCCGTAAATTATTGGGCGAAACAATGCCCGAGTACCTCATCACTGTTGATGAAAATGAAGTGCCGCTTGATGTACCGGTTATTAACTGGTATGAAAAAATAAACTGGCGCGACCCGGATGTTCAACGTGCATTGGAGGATTTATACGTTCCGGAAAACGAAAGGCTGGCTTTTTTTAAAGAAATTGATTCCAGAAAACTGATTTATGATTACTACTGGGTTGACTACTCACAGGCTGCCAGAAGAAGTAACAGCTACAATACCGAAACAGGTAAATATGAAGGTTTTGTTACTACCAATGAAGGTGAATTGATTCCGATCGAAAACAGAAGTTCGTTTATGATGCACGAATCGGTACCGGTTTACCCCGATACGCTTTGCTGGATCAGGGATTTTACGTATTCGTATAATGAACCGCTGACTATAAAATATTTCTCGCATTTTGCCTTTGATGACTACCCGGTTGTTGGTGTGTCGTGGAAACAGGCGAATGCTTTTTGTAACTGGCGGACAAACCTGAAAATATTAACCAATAAAAGGGCAAAAGAAACGCCCGCACACGATTTCAGGTTACCTACTGAAACTGAATGGGAAATGGCTGCCAGGGGAGGGCTCGATAACACAATTTATCCCTGGGGAAGCTATTATACAAGAAGCGATAATGGTTGTTTTATTGCTAATTTCAAACCTTTACGCGGAAATTATGTATCCGACAGTCCAACAACTGCAACTACCATGAAAGCCGGTGAATTCGACCCGAATCCTTTCGGTTTGTACGATATGGCCGGAAATGTAGCCGAGTGGACAAGCACTGCCTTTTTTGAAGCAGGATATGAAACGGTTAATGACCTGAATCCGGAAATACATTATGATGCAAAACCCAATGATCCGGAGGTGTTGAAACGGAAAGTAATAAGAGGAGGATCGTGGAAAGATATGGCCTATTTTATCAGAACCTCAACCCGTAGTTTTGAATACCAGGATACCACAAAATCGTATGTCGGGTTCCGTTGTGTGCGCTCATCATTCAGAGACGAACTTAAGAGAAGGTAAAAACAAAAAAAAAGACGGTTGCCCGTCTTTTTCAATTATTCAGAATACCAATACTATTTTGCAGGTCTTTTAAAAATCGAATCGTCAAAATTCTCATTTATTTTTACTTGCTCCATAATAATTGAAACAGATCCCATCGGCGTTTTCTGATCAATTTTCATGGCCATTGTAATGCCTTCAATGGTTTTATAATCACCCATTATCTGTTCAATATCAACTGTTTGTCCCTGTGCACTTACTTTCGCTTTTACCCGGTCAATCAGGTAAGTTTTTGCGTCAATAAAATAGTCTTTTGTATTTCCGTCTTTGCCAGTGTATTTGATTCTGAAAAGTTCTTTTCCTTCAATGGTGACTTTACCAGCCAGTTCTGCCGAGCCACCTTTTGCTTCAAAATTATAAAGCTCTCCCTCCATATCAGCCTGACTTTGTGCCTGCGCAAGCTGTTCCCCAGCCAAATCCTGTGGATCGGCTCCCATCATCGGATTGATCATCCAGCCCTTTTCGCCATCAAAAGCAGTGATAATTTTCTGTCCCTGAAAATCAATTGTTGTAATAAACTTGCCGGGCTTTTTGATTTTCATTTCCATCGGTAAATCCATTCCCATCTGGCTGACTTTTGCTTTCACATAAAACGAATTGGCAGCCATCAGTTGCTCCTGCCCTATTGCTTTAAAATGTTTTTCAAGCACTTCCTGCAAGGTTTGGGCAGTTGTTACATTCATCAACGCAGCCATAAAAATGGCCATTGTGGTAATCACTAATTTTTTCATTCTTTTTGTTTTTGGTTGTAGTAATATGTTTATTCTCAGAAATAAATTTCAGACAAAATATTTTCAAATTTCACTCCTTTGCTGATCAGTAAATCGCGCATATCCACCACCATGTGGGCCTGTCCGCATAAATAATACTTTACATCAGGAAGATTTTGTTGTTGTTCAATATAATCAGTAACACGACCGGGAAAAGTATTACACGATTTCTCGCGCGAACAGCACCGGATGTAACTTTCTCCCAGCATTTCATCCAATTCATCTTCAAAATAAAACTGGTTCAGAAATTTTACACCATGAACTAATGTTATATCCTTTCCCAATCCCGACTTTATCATACTGTAAAACGGCGCGATTCCGGTACCTGTGGCAATCAGCCAGGCTTTTTCTTTCGACCCGGTAAAACTTCCGTAAGGTTTCGAAACAAGGATTTTGTCGCCCGGGATCATTCCGGCCATTTTCGGCGTTAAAAATCCATCTTCTTTTACATTGAAAAGTATGGAAACTTCATCATCTGAATTTCCGCTGCAAATACTATAAATCCGCGGTGGGTGTGTTTTATCGGCAGCAATTTTCACCACCTGGCCGGGAATAAAATCAAAATCACGTTGAAACGATATCAAATGAACATCCGGTGAAATTTCCAGATTATTTGTCAATCTGTATTCACCTAATTCCTGCGTGTTTCTTTGCATATTTCGCTGTACCATGGTTGGTTAGCCCATCAATTGTTATGGAAATTGAATGTTACATTTAAAACCTGGTTGCCAGCAACAAAAACATTGTTAACCTTATATTTAATGGTCAATTCTTTAAGGTCGTTCACACTTTGTGTTCTCCCGTTTAAAACCACTGGAGTAACTTCGTTGGCCTTTAAAATAAGCTTTTCCGGAGCTTTAAAATCCGGGTTCGGTTTTTCAAGTTCCAGTTCATAAGTTATATCCGAATTATTCTGAATATAAACCACTGCCCTGCCTTTCATCACCAGTTTCAAAGGTTCATGATTAAATTTCAGGGAAGCAAAGAAAAATTTGCTCAGTAAACCGGCATCGCCAGCTAACCGATTCTCGCTGTAAGCGATAGTTCTCTGTTTGTTCAGCGCTTCCCTGATTCCTTCAGCAGTCTTGTCTTTTGCAAATACAAGCGTCATTGTCCGGAGTTTATGGCCATCAATCGGATCGTGAGAATCGGTGTTTCCAAAAAGTGTCAGATTTTTTTCTTTTGCCCAACCCAAAGCTTCCGGGTAAAATTCATCGCCGTTAAAAACCTCAATTCCGTTGAGCATTTTGTTATTGTAGAGTTTTGTGTGATCATCCCACCAAAGCGTTGTATCCGGTTGTTGCGCTTTCCAGCCGGGATGATTCCAAAGCAGAAAAGCACCCTGCTTCTTAGCTTCGCCAATGGCATCGAAAACATCTTTTGTGTCAATCGGATTTGCATCACTGATAAACAGGGCATTCAGATGTCCGGGCGGCATACTGCGGGTAATTTCAGTTCCTTTTATCAGGATCATCTTTAATTCATCGGCCAGCGGTTTTGCAATCTGGTACGACCGGTTATGATCAGATACCACATCATCAGCGTGTGGCCTGTATTCAATATGATCGGTAATTGCAATGGCATCCAATCCTTCTCTCCATGCTTCTGTTACCCTGACGGTTGGCCAGACATCACCATCCGAAAAAACCGTGTGCATATGAAAATCACATTTCAATGTCTGGTATCCTTCAATGTCAGGAAAGTGAATAATCTTCCGGTTTTGAGCAACCGAAACAGAGAAAACGAGGACCAGAAAAAAGGTCAGATTTTTTTGAAAGAATCTCATGATATTTAGATTATAGTTTAGCCTGAGAACTTAATATTAAATGCAAACGAATATACAAGTATTTATCATCAGGTGATTCAAAAAAAACTGCAAACTCAATTAAAAAAACATTAAAACATTTTATTTCTTTTTAATTTATTTAAAATGATTATTGCATGTTATTTATTTTTTATCGATCTTCGCAAGGCAGAAATGGAAAAGTTATTCAGAAATCCAGGCAATCAAAGTGTTACTGTTGAATCAAAAAAAACATGGCACAAAAAACAAATTCTGAAAGCATTGTACTTCGGAAATGCGATGCCGAATTCAAATCTTTCCAAGATACTGGACCTCAGCACACCCAAAATCAACAGCCTTTTACAGGAACTGATTGAAGAAGGATTGGTGGAAGATCTGGGCCGTGGCGATTCGAGCGGTGGCCGGCGCCCCAATTTATACGGTTTGGTGGCCGATGGTTTTTATGTAACCGGGATCAGTATCAGTGTGAACCAGACTGTTATTTCGATATTCAACAGTAAAAACGAAGAAGTGAGCGGGCCTCACTATTTTCCCATCAAAATTCAGCCTGATATTTCGGTTTTCGGCAAGGTAAAAACAGCCCTGGCTAAAGTAATTTCCGAAAGCAAAATACAGGAAGACAAAATACTGGTGACGGGAATTGAATTGCCAGGCTTAATTAATCTGAAGAAAGGGACCAACAAAACCTATTTTCCCGAAGAAGAAAACCTGTTTGAAAAACTACAGGAAATTTTTGGCACCCGTGTTTTCTTTAACCACGATGCCAAAATCCGAACCTTTGCCGAACAACATTTCGGCTTGGCCCACGGAAGAAAACATGTTTTGATGTTGCAGGCCGACTGGGGTTTGGGACTTGGAATTATTTCGAACGGAAAACTGTATTCAGGCAAATCGGGTTATTCAGGTGAATTTGGCCACCTGCCCATTGTCGATAACGGCGTTCTCTGTAACTGTGGAAAAAATGGTTGTCTCGAAACCGCTGTTTCGGCCATTGCCATTGCCCGTATGGCAAAAGAAGGAATTTCAAAAGGCAGCCTTTCGCTGATTACCGAACTTGTCAATGGCGACCTAAGCAAAATCGACATTTCAGTGATTACAAAAGCAGCCAATCTTGGCGACCAGTTCGCCATTTCGCTTTTTACATTTGCCGGACAATGGCTTGGGAGGGGGATCGCTTACCTGGTACAGATTTTTAATCCGGAACTGGTGATAATTGGAGGACGTGTGGCACAGGCAAAACAGTTTATTCTGAATCCTGTTCTTCAGTCGGTTCACACTTTTTGCAACCCCGAAATAAGTAATGACACCGAAATTAAATTTTCGGAATTGGGAGAAAAAGCTGCAACACTGGGCATTGCAGCCTATGCACTTGAAAAAATTTCGATGATAAAATAAAGAATTGAGCTATGAACTTGAATTTATCCAACGTTGAAAAGGCATTTTTTAAAAATTCAGCCATTCAGAATATAACTACAAAAGTACCTTTTGTTACGGTTGCCAGTTTCCCGCAACTCGGGTTGCTGTCGGCAATGAGTTTTGTAGAATGGGCCATTGAAAACCCCAAAGGTGTTGTCAGTCTTTCGGCCAGTAAAACCATGCAATATTTTATTCATTACCTGCATTTTATTCTCGACAACTGGAACAATAAACAGGGAAAGGAGCTACTCGAAAAATACAATTTGAATCACAAATCCAAACCCGACCTCAGCGAAATTCAGTTTGTACAAATGGGCGATTTTTACCCCATTGCCTCTGTTCAGCACAACAGTCTTTACAATTTCGCCAAAACAAATTATATCGAAGGATTTGGATTTAATGCTGAAAAATCATTGCTGATAAAATCGGAAGATATTCAGCTTGCAGAAGGAAAACATTTCCTTGAAATTTTCCCTGATTACCAGATTGATTTGTCGCTGCGTTTTCGCGAAGCACACACTGCCCAGGAGAAACTTCAGCAGCAATCGATTTTTAAAATTGACAACTGGTGCACTCAATACGAGGAAAGAATCAGGGAAAAAGGCGGAATCGGATTTTTTATGAGCGGAATTGGCCCGGATGGCCACATTGCCTACAACACAAAAGGTTCCGGGCATTACAATTCAACCCGTCTGACAAAAACCAATTTCGAGACGCAGGCAGTTTTAGCCACCGATTTGGGAGGTATTGAAGTTTCCAGAAAAAGGTTGGTTATTACTGTTGGACTGGGAACAATTTGTTACAATCCCAATGCAAAAGCCATCGTTTTTGCAGCCGGAGAAGCCATTGCCGACACCATCAAATTTGCCCTCGAAAGCACCCCGGCCGTGGATGCACCTGCCACAGCACTGCAAAAACTGCCCAACAGCCGCTTTTATTTAACTGATGGCGCTGCGGTGAAACTCAACGACAGCATTGATAACTACTACAAAACCGGTGAGTGGACTCACCAGAAAACCGAACGTGCAGTAATCGAACTTTGTAAGAAAATCAACAAATTCGGGCCGAAACTTGAACTGGAAGACCTGAAGGCCGATAAATATTGCCGGATGATTCCCAACCTGGATGAAAATACGGTTCAGAGTGTAATTGATTCGATTCTTGGTAAAATCCGGAAAGGTATGCAGAAAGAGCTGAACCAGGTTTATTACCACACCGGCCCGCACCACGACGATATTATGCTTGGGATTATGCCCGCCACCAACCGCCAAAGCCGCGACGCCAGCAACGAACTGCATTTTTCTGTACTTACTTCTGGTTTTACGGCCGTTACCAACACCTTTCTTTACGATTTACTGGTTGACACAAAAGATTTGATCAGCCAGGGTAAAATCGAAATGATCAATTTTCCTGATTTCTTTAAAGAAGGATATAAATACAAATGGGACAAAGATATTTATCATTACCTCGATAATATTGCCGCACAGAACAACGATGAAAAACGCCGGGGTGTTTGTCACCGTGCCGTTCGCGCAATTG
Organism: Draconibacterium sp.; assembly: GCA_036735485.1. Lineage (GTDB taxonomy): Bacteria > Bacteroidota > Bacteroidia > Bacteroidales > Prolixibacteraceae > Draconibacterium. The sequence continues at coordinate 9,307 of DAINOH010000095.1, forward strand.
TTTCAATCTGGGGAGTAAAATCAAAAGATGATCTCCGCGATGTGATTTATGAAATTCTTGCGTCGCTTAAATCGAGCTACGACGGAGGCAAAAATCCACCAAAAATTCAGAAACTGAAAGGAATGATCAGGGAGTTTGAGGAAGAACTGGTTTGGGCACATTACGGAATAATGGTAAAAAACGTCCACCATCTCCGCCTGAGTTTTTACCAGGGAAGCACTTTTGGAAGTACGCCCAATTTTGAAGGCGATGTGTTACCGATTCTCGAAGATTTCAGAAAATACAAACCTACTGTAATCAGCCTTGCCATGGATCCGCAGGGAAGCGGACCCGACACACATTACAAGGTTTTACAGGCCATTGCTCGTGCGGTGGAAGCCTGGAGCAAAGAAGAAGACCTGAGTAAACTGCGCATTATTGGCTACCGCAATGTTTGGTTCAAATACAATCCCTGGGATGTGGAAGTGATTGTTCCGGTTTCGCTGAACTCGCTGGCTACTTTAGACAAATCGTTCTCAGAATGTTACGTAACACAGGTAAATGCTTCATTCCCCAGTTATCAGCTCGACGGCAAATTCAGCGAACTGACCCAGAGAGTGTGGTTTGAACAACACAAACAAATTCAACTTTTGCTGGGGAAAGATTTCTTTTATCAGAACGAATCACCGCTGCTCAGAGCAACACATGGAATGGTTTATCACCGCGACCTGAATGTGGAACAGTTCCTTGAAGAAGCATTTAAACTCGAAAAATCGGTAACCGGAAATTAAAACTTTGGGCTGAACAGGCAAAAAAACAATGCAACATTGCGCGAATGTTTGATAACTGAAATGAAGGTTCAAACTACTTTTAACAACAAAAAATATTACAATGAAACTGATAATTCATAAAACATACGACGAGATAAGTAATTGGGTGGCTGAATACATTGCTGCTAAAATTAACAGTTTTAAACCCTCTCCTGAAAATCCTTTTGTACTGGGGTTGCCAACCGGTTCGTCGCCACTGGGAACCTACAAACGATTGATTGAACTGAATCGTTCGGGAAAAGTATCGTTTAAAAATGTGGTCACTTTTAACATGGATGAATATGTCGGAATCGACGAAAATCACCCGGAAAGCTATCACAGTTTTATGTTTTCAAACTTTTTCAATCACATCGATATCGATAAAAACAACATCAATATTCTCAACGGAAATGCAGCCGACCTTGAAAAAGAGTGTGAAGATTATGAACATAAAATCAAATCGCTGGGTGGAATTCACCTGTTTTTAGGCGGAATGGGTGGCGATGGCCACATTGCATTTAATGTGCCGGGTTCGTCGCTGGGTTCACGAACACGATTGGTAAACCTGAATTACGACACCATTTTAGCCAACTCACGCTTTTTTGACAACGATCTGGACAAGGTTCCGAAACAGGCTTTAACAGTGGGTGTTCAAACAGTTCTTGACTCAAAAGAAGTGGTGATTATTGTGAATGGATACAAAAAGGCCCGGGCGCTACAAAAAGTGGTCGAAGAAGGAATCAACCACATGTGGACACTCTCTGCTTTGCAAAACCACCCGAACGGAATAATCGTCTGCGACGAAGAAGCCACATTGGAGCTGAAAGTGGGTACGGTAAAATATTTCAGCGAAACGGTATAAAAGACGGAAGTCTGAAGTCGGGAGACCGAAGAAAAACTTCCGACTTCGGTCTTCCGACTTTCTTCTTTCCCCCTACTTCGGCACAACCTTCATCCTGAATTTTGCTGCTTTTTCAACCTCTCCTTTTGAAAATGGATCAGCGTGGTAATGATTATTCAAATACATTTCGGTTTGGTCGAGGTAAAACGGACTGGCCGGAATACCGCTTGTTCCGGTCGGAATCACTGTTTTTGATGCATCCCAGTCTCCTGTATCAAAAATATGGCGGTGCGATGCTCCGTGATTGACTGCGTACAAATTGTTGTAGGAATAAGAATACGGCCCCACGGTATGAAAACTGCCCTTCATTTCAAACGGGCCACGGTTCAGGTGAAAAGCTCTGTCGAGCGTTTTTACAGTTCCCAGCGGATGCGAAATAGTAAATGTGTGCAATTTCCCCCACTGCCATTTTTCAGGGTCATTTCCAAGTTCGTCTGTCAAATCAGCGATGGTTTCTTTGTACGATTTGATAATGATATCCGAAAAAACCTCCTTCTCAGGGGTGTTTTTATCATCAATCCATTCTGAATTATTATTGTTTTGAATGTTGATTAAAAGGTTTTCGAGTAACATTTTCTGCCCTTTTATAGCTTTCAGTAATTCAGGCGTTAATTCGTCACCTACCAGGTTTTCAGCAGTTTTCCGGTAAAGAATTTCAAAAACCGAAGCTGCCTGACTTTCGCGGGTAAGTTCAAAATTCCAGCTTTCGAGTTTGGCAAGTGCTGCTTTTTCAGTTTCACTCAGTTTTGCATCAGTTTTAATTGCGGCTACAAAAACCGGTGTAAATTTTTCAGCTTTTTTCGATTTTACGTCGCCGTGAATGGCGGCAAAATCGTCGGTACCCAATAGTGGTTTTGCTTCCAGCATTTCGCGGATGCGGTCGATGCGGTCGGTGGTGGCAAACCAGTAGCTGATGTAATAGGGATAATTGTCGGGCACGGTTTTGTTGTTGGCCGACGAAACATAACCGCGTGGCGGGTTAAACTCAAACGGCAGTTCTTCAAACGGAACCATTCCCTGCCAGTCATATTTGCTGCTGTCGCCGGGGTAAACCTGAATGCCATTGCCGGCGCGTATCGGAACACCGGCGCTGCATTGCAACCCGATGTTTCCGGCAACATCGGCATACACAATATTCTGGCTCACGGCTTTAAACGTGGATACAGCATCCCTGAAATCGCTCCAGTTTTTGGCCCGGTTGAGCAAAAACACCGAGCGGATTTCATTGCTCATTTCGTTTCCCAACCAATGAATGGAAACCGGTGTTACCGCCTCTTTTTTAAAATCGTTTACGATGGGGCCACGGTGCGTAAAACGGAGCGTTTTTTTAACCTCCTCCCCTTCTTTGGTTTTTATCTTTTCTGTTTTTACCAGCAAATCTTTCCATTCACCATCGAGCAGGTATTTTGTGGAATCATCGTTCAGTTTTTCGGCATAAAAATCGAGGTCATCCACCATCACGTTGGTCATTCCCCAGGCGATGGAATCGTTGTGGCCAGCAATCACAAAAGGCTGTCCTGGCAACACAAGTCCGGTAACATTCAGTTTTCCGTCAACATGCTGGTGCATCTGGTACCAGATCCCGGGTGCATTCAACCCGAGGTGCATGTCATTCGCCAAAATGGGTTTTCCGCTGGTACTTTTGGCTCCCGAAATCGCCCAGTTGTTGCTGCCATAAAAAACCTGTGCACCCAGCGCATCAAGGTTTTCAGAAGCCGACAAAAGTGTTTCGCCAACCGGAATTGCAGGTTTGCCAAAATCAGCATAAACCGCGGTTTTTGCATTGGCCAAATCAGGAATAAGTTCAACAAGTTGTTGTGCTGAAACTTTTGTTTTAAGTTGCTCCAAAAGCAGTTCCATTCCCCAGCCCGACGAGAGGTCCCACGCCATGTAACCAATCAGGTTTACCGAATGAACGGGCTGCCAAGGTTCGGGATGATAACCAAGGATTTTAAATTCGGGCGGCAGCGGATAATAAGCCATGTACTGGTTTACCCCCGCTGAAAAAGCTTCGAGTGCTGCTTTGATTTCGGGCGACAAACCAGCCAGAATTTTTTCTGATTTTTCTTCAAACCGCAGCGAACGCAAAAGTAAATCGGTATTTACCTGATCCTTCCCCAAAATTTCTGAAAGCCTCCCCTGTGTAACTCTTCGTAACAGATCCATTTGCCACAGACGATCTTGTGCCATGGCAAAACCAACCGCAACATAAAGGTCGTTTTCGTTTTGCGCTTCGATGTGCGGAATACCAAACGTGTCGCGCAAAATGGTGACTTCGGAATTTATCCCGCCCAGTTTTACGTCTTTATTATAATCAGGAATTGCCGATTTCTGAAGGTTTTTCAGAAAAAACAAACCAGCCAGCACAACAAGAACCACCAAAACAGCAAGACCTGTTAAAACCCTTTTTACAGTTTTCATTTTTGTTGAATTTTCAGTTTTTAAAAAGAACATAAAATGTACGGATTCGGTTTTAAATAATTGATATATTTATTCCGGTAAAATTTAAAATTGAAATGTATGAAAAAGCTGATTCTCATTTTGTTCCTTGGTTTATACACACTTGCAGGCGTTGCACAGGAAGCTGACAAAATTGTGGGCATCTGGTGGAACGACGAAAAAACCACAAAAATTAAAGTTGAAAAAGTAAACGGAAAGTACATCGGCACAATTGTTTACATGATTCCTGAAAAATATGTAAACGGTAAACCGCCGGTTGATGATAAAAATCCGGATACTAAACTACAAAGCCGTTCGCTGATCGGGTTACAGATTCTGAATGGTTTTGTTTTTGATGCCGGGGAAAAAGAGTGGAAAGATGGCAGAATTTATGACCCGAAATCGGGCAAGACATACGATTGCTACGCCTGGCTCGAAGGCAACGACCTTTTAAAACTGAAGGGTTTTGTGATGGGAATGCGCTGGATGGGTAAAAGTTCGGAATGGTATCGAACAACAATGTAGGCAATTACGATTTTTAAATAATCAGGGCGGGGTTGAAATGTATAAAATTTCATCCCCGCCTTTTTTGTTATAAAAAGCAGTTCTTAAAAAATCATAAAACAAAAAAAAGAACCAAACAGAAAAAAGAAATTCTCGTAAACATTCTCACATAACTTTTGTTCTTTAATGAGAATTATTCTTATTTAAGTATTTTTCAAAAATGGACAACGAATTATTAAAACAAAAATTATCTGAAAAAGGGATGAAAATAACCCCTCAACGAATGGCAATACTTGAAGCTATTTATGAGTTGAACAACCATCCAACAGCAGAAAACATCATTGAATTCATTAGAAAAACACATCCGAATGTGGCAATCGGGACAGTTTATAAAGTGCTTGAAACACTGGTTGAAAACAGATTGATTAAGAGGGTAACAACCGATCGGGATTTTATGCGATACGATGGTATAATTGAAAATCACCATCATTTATACTGTTCAACCTGCGATCTGATAGAAGATTATCATGACGCAGAACTTGATGAACTTCTGAAAAAATATTTCGAATCGAAAAATATTCCGGGTTTCAAAATTGAAGAATTTGTACTTCAGATAAAAGGAACATTTAACAAATGCTGATTATTCAAATAACAATCATTTTTAACATTTTATAAAACCTGAAAAAAGTAAAATTATGGAAAACAGTACAGACAAAACAGGGAAATGCCCGGTAACCGGAGCAATGGGAAAACACAGCGTTGGAGCAAGCGGAACAAAAAACCGCGACTGGTGGCCCAACCAGTTAAAACTGAATATTCTTCGTCAGCATTCATCCAAATCCGATCCAATGGGTGAGGGTTTTGATTATGCTGAGGAATTTAAAAGTCTTGATTATAAAGCTTTGAAAGAAGACCTCCACAAACTGATGACCGACTCGCAGGACTGGTGGCCGGCAGATTTCGGACATTACGGCCCCTTGTTTATAAGAATGGCCTGGCACAGTGCCGGAACTTACAGAACAGGCGATGGCCGGGGTGGTGCAGGTGCCGGTCAGCAGCGTTTTGCTCCGCTGAACAGTTGGCCCGACAATGCCAACCTCGACAAAGCACGCCGGTTGCTCTGGCCCATCAAACAAAAATATGGCAGGAAAATCTCGTGGGCCGACCTGATGATTCTGGCCGGAAATGTGGCGCTCGAATCGATGGGATTTAAAACCTTTGGATTCGCCGGAGGACGCGCTGATGTTTGGGAACCCGAAGAAGATGTTTACTGGGGTTCGGAAACAAAATGGCTGGAAAATGATGATCGTAAACTGGATAAAGAAGAAGTGGACAACCCACTGGCTGCCATTCAGATGGGTCTGATATATGTAAATCCTGAAGGCCCGGGTGGAAATCCGGATCCGCTGGCAGCGGCAAAAGACATCCGCAACACTTTTGCCCGTATGGCTATGAACGATGAAGAAACCGTGGCACTGATTGCCGGAGGACACACATTTGGTAAAACTCACGGCGCAGGCGACGCAGCCCATGTTGGCCCCGAACCCGAAGCTGCCCCGATGGAAGAGATGGGACTGGGATGGAAAAGTTCTTATGGTTCGGGAAAAGCCGGCGACACAATCACAAGCGGAATTGAAATAACCTGGACCAAGACACCCACAAAATGGAGCAATAATTTCTTTGAAAACCTTTTCGATTACGAATGGGAACTCACCAAAAGTCCGGCCGGGGCTCACCAGTGGAAACCTCGTGGACAAGCAGGTTCGGGCAGTGTACCACATGCTCACGACCCATCAAAACGTATTGCACCAAATATGCTGACAACGGACCTCGCACTTCGTTTCGACCCGATTTACGGACCAATTTCAAGACGATTCTACGAAAATCCCGACCAGTTTGCCGATGCTTTTGCACGTGCCTGGTTTAAACTCACCCATCGCGATTTGGGGCCAAAAACACGTTACATCGGCCCTGAAGTTCCGGCAGAAGATCTTCTTTGGCAGGATCCGGTTCCGCCAGTAAATCACCCACTCGTTGACGAAAAAGATGTGGCTGCTTTGAAAACAAAAATTCTGGCATCGGGTCTCAAAGTTTCTGAACTTGTATCGACAGCCTGGGCATCGGCATCCACATTCCGAGGCTCCGATAAAAGAGGTGGCGCAAACGGGGCCCGCATTCGCCTGGCACCGCAAAAAGACTGGGCTGTAAACAATCCGGCACAGTTAGCAAAAGTTCTGGGAGTTCTGGAAGGCATTCAGAAAGAATTTAACAAAGCACTGACCGGTGGCAAAAAAGTTTCGCTGGCCGATGTAATTGTGCTCGCAGGTTGCGCTGGCGTTGAAAAAGCCGCAAAAGATGCAGGTTTTACAATTTCAGTTCCGTTTACACCCGGCAGAATGGATGCTTCGCAGGAACAAACCGATGTTGAATCGTTTGCTGTTTTGGAACCTGCTGCCGATGGTTTCAGAAATTACCTGAAAAAGAAATTTACAGTTTCAACCGAAGAATTGCTGGTTGACAAAGCACAGCTTCTCAATTTGTCTGCTCCTGAAATGACGGTTCTGGTTGGTGGAATGCGTGTTTTGGATACCAATTCTGATGGCTCGAAACATGGCGTTTTTACCAGCAAACCTGGCGTGCTGACCAATGATTTCTTTGTCAACGTTCTGGATATGGGTACATACTGGTTCCCGGTTTCAGAAGATAAAGAGATTTTTGAAGGCCATGACCGGAAAACCGGAACAAAAAAATGGACAGCCACCCGTGCCGACCTGGTTTTTGGTTCGAACTCCGAACTCAGGGCACTAGCTGAAGTTTACGCAAGTGCTAATGCACAGGGAAAATTTGTGAATGATTTTGCGGCAGCCTGGAATAAAGTGATGAATCTCGACAGGTTCGATTTAGAATAAATACCAAAAATAAACAACCAATTATTAATTAACTTTTAAACCGCTTTTAAAATCATGAAACAAAAAAGTATCGACTTACTAAACAAAGCCGTTGCCGATGAGCTGTCGGCTGTTCACCAGTATATGTACTTTCACTTTCATTGCGACGACCAGGGTTACGATCTGCTTGCCAATCTTTTCAAACGTACCGCCATCGAGGAGATGCTTCATATTGAGCAACTCGCCGAAAGAATTCTTTTTTTGAAAGGTGATGTTGAAATGATAGCATCGGAAGAAGTAAAAAAGATTCACGATGTGAAAAAAATGCTCGAAATGGCTGTAAGTATGGAAGAATCAAGCGTTCGGGATTACAACCTTTGGGCCAATGAATGTTCGGCAAATGCCGATTCGGTTTCTAAAAAACTGTTTGAAACCCTTGTGGCCGACGAAGAACGTCATGGCGACCAGTACGACAATGAGATGGAAAACCTGAGAAAATTCGGAGACAATTACCTTGCCCTGCAATCAATAGAACGAAGCAAAAATATTGCAGCGGGAAGGCCAACAGAATAATTTTTCATTAATAACAATTTCAAAAATTATAATCATGGAAGAAAATCAAGTATTTGCCATGCCACGCATTGGCGACAAAGCGCCTGAATTTAAGGCAGTAACAACACAGGGCGAAATTAATTTTCCTGCCGACTACAAAGGAAGTTGGGTTATTCTTTTTAGTCACCCGGCTGATTTTACACCGGTTTGCACTTCGGAGTTCATGACTTTTGCATCGCTCGAAAGTAAATTCAACGAAGCCAATTGCAAACTGGTTGGTTTGTCGGTTGACGGTTTGTACAGCCACATTGCCTGGTTGCGCACAATTAAGGAAAAAATTGAGTACAAAGGCATGAGAAATGTGGAAGTTACTTTCCCGCTCATAGAAGATATTACCATGGAAGTGGCAAAAAAATATGGCATGATGATGCCCGGCGAAAGCAGCACAAAAGCCGTGCGTGCGGTGTTTGTAATCGATCCGGTTGGCGTTATCCGCACCATAATTTACTATCCGCTGAGCCTTGGCCGTAACTTCGACGAATTGTACCGCGTGGTAATTGCATTACAGACGGCCGACGAATTTAAAATTGCCACTCCTGCCGACTGGCGTCCGGGCGACGATGTAATTGTTCCACCTGCAGGTTCGTGTGGTGTTGCCAAAAATCGTATGGAAGGCAAGGAAGAAATGAAGTGTTATGACTGGTTCTTCTGCACCAAAAAGTTAGATAAGGAAACTGTTCTCGACAGGATTCTGAAAAAATAAGTTTCAGATAAAAGAAGTTGGAAAGGTTGTTGGTCTGAAAAGACTGGCAGCCTTTTTTATTGCAGTTAATTATCTGACTTTACGGTTTCTGCAGCTTTTCCCCTGATTTTCAGCAAACGAAAAAGGAAAAAATACAATACGGGCATGGTAACCAAACTCAGGGCAAACCAAACAATTACACCGCCTGCAATCATTTCAAGAAATTTCAGAAAAGTCCAGTCGCCGGAGTAGGTGAAAATATCTTTGAAAACGCGTGAACCGGCAAAAATCAGGTTTCCGGCTTTAATAAACGGGTAAATCAGCAGCAATTGAACCGGCGCGAGCAAAAGATTGAGCGTTTGCACCACCAGATGGTTCAGCCTGAAAACAACGGCCACCATCAGACCCAGTAAAAAAGTCATTCCAATTACAGGAAACAGCGCAAGACAAACACCTGCTGTTAACGACAGTGCCATACTTTTGGGTGAACCCATTCCTGATTTTACCATTTTCAGGAATTCTTTAATTCTATTTCCAGGATTGAATGAAATCATCTCAATGTCGAAAAATCATTATAAACCGCGCAAATATATAACTTAACGTGAGTTCGATGTAAAAAATTGGTAAAATTATTTGTAAAAAACAAGGTTT
>DAINOH010000096.1:0-13052 GCA_036735485.1 Draconibacterium sp.
CTTACCTCATGGGATATGTACAAAGGTTTGATCGATGAAGTGATGATCTGTAATTTTGGACTGACAAGTCCAGAAATCACAAATATTTTTAATGGGATAAATCAAACTACTTTGAAAAATATAGAGATTCCGGAAGATATAAAAGTTGAGGCTTTTTCGGAGGATGACTTTAATTCGGTAATTTCCTCAGAAAAAATCTATTTAATAAATGATGTTACGGATCTTTCCCAAAATTTTGATTTCACGATGTATCCAAATCCAGCGAATTCATTGGTGAATATTGATTTTGAATTAATGCCGGGAATTGAATCAGCGATTGAATTAATTGACCAGAATGGAAGAGTTATTCAAAGTAAAAAGATTGTAAGTCAAAGGTTTGTTATCGATTTAAATAATTATTCATCCGGGGTTTACTATTTGCGTTTTAAAAACGACAAATTGCAGAAAACTAAAAAATTAATTATTAAGAATTAGTTTAAAATCAAAGGGTTGGTTTCTCCAACCCTTTGATTTTAATTTTAAATAAGGTTTTATTCCTGTCCTGCCGGAATTTTTAAGCTTCCCATATTTGTGATCTGGTAATCACTCATGTTAAAAGATTTGTTGGTATTAGTATCGATTTTGGTGACTTGCATAAACGATTTTTCACCGGTTTTCTCTTTTGTAGTCGATTCCATCAGGTAGCCCCAGCCCATTCCGGTTGCGGCCATTTCAACTTTAAAAACAGTGCTGAAAAAGTCATAAGTATTCATTTTTAAATCACGTGTAAGCCAGACTTCAGCTTCCGAATCTTCATCTGTCAGAATATATTGTTCGCATTTGTATCCTGCAATGGTTTTTGTTTTCCCGGTTTTTCTGATGTTGGGGTGAGCCGCATAATACTCCGGGGTATCTTCAATTCCTGTATCAGCCATTCCTGATTTTGCAACGCTGGTCAGTGAATCAAGCCCGAAAACTATGCCTGTTTTATTGTTACCATCTTCATTTAAAATGATAGTGGCTTTGTTTACAACATCCACAATAAAAATGCCCTTCGATTTCTCAGCCATATCGCCCGAAGTAGCCTGGTAGGCCATACTTTTCGAATCATAATTCAGCAATGTAACAAAATCTCCGTCCGAAATTTTCTTTCCATCAGCATCATAAACTTCAAGATGCATCTCAATGACCTGACCAAAATGATAATGATCGGCAATTGGAACCGGCTCTCCATTCATGCCGAAATTTTTAAGCATTCCGTTCATTCGTCGCTGATTTCTTTCTGCATTGATAGAGTCTCTTTTTTCAGCATCATCAATGCCAAGTTGTTGATCGATTTCTTCATTCACCTGATCTTCTGTTTCCTGTTTTAGTTTTTCATTCAGTTTCTCCTGTGCTTTGCTTTTCAAGTCTTTCAATAATCGCTGAGCATTAGAATATTGTGGGGTGAAAAAGAATAATGTTGAAATGAATAATGCCAGAATATAAATTTTCATGATCAAAGTATTTAGATTAAACATAAAATTGAAAGGCTAAAATCGGCTAAATTCCTTAATAAGTCAATACCTCGGTACAAAAAAGCATGATAAAAAATATATGTCTGATACTCATCAGAACAAATAATAATTCTTTGAAAAGTATTATTTTTCAAACCAAAAATCATCCATGACCAATTCAAACTTTCTGGCTTTCGACCTTGGCGCTTCAAGCGGACGTGCTATACTTGGTAAACTTCAGGATAAAAAACTTGAATTAGTTGAAGTTCATCGGTTTAAAAACCAGATGACCCGTATTCACGGACATTATTTCTGGAATATTTACAGTCTGTTCGACGAATTAAAGACAGGCTTGAAAAAGTGTATAACCGAGTTTGGAATTCAGCCTGATTCCATCGGCATTGATACCTGGGGTGTTGATTATGCAGTGGTTACTACCGACGGACAATTTGCCGGTCTTCCGTTTGCTTACCGCGACCATCGCACCGATAATGCAATGAATGAGTTTTTTGATTTGCTGTCTAAAAAGGAAACTTACCAGTTGACCGGAATTCAGTTTATGCAGTTTAATACGCTGTTTCAGTTATACTCATCAGTGCGCGACAAAACACAACATATTGACAAAGCAAAAAATATTTTGTTTATGCCCGATGCGCTGAGCTATCTTTTTACGGGTAAAAAGTGTATTGAATATACCATTGCCAGTACATCGCAACTGCTAAAACCGGGAAAAGCTGAATGGGAGGAAAAACTTTTCAGGACAGCCGGGATTCCATCGGTTCTGGCGGGTGAGATTATTCAGCCAGGTACTGTCATTGGAAAAGTTTTGGACGAAATTCAGGAGGAAACAGGAAGCACGGCCATTCCGTGTATTTCGGTGGCGGGTCATGATACGGCTTCGGCCATTGCTTCGGTACCTGCAAAAGAAGGTAACTGGGCGTATCTCAGTTCAGGAACCTGGTCGCTGCTGGGAATTGAAAGCCCGGTCCCGCTGGTTTCGGAACAAACACTTGCCATGAATTTTACCAACGAGGGTGGGGTGGAAGGCACAACCCGCTTTCTGAAAAATATTATGGGAATGTGGCTCATTCAGGAGTGTAAACGCATCTGGGATTCAAAAAGCGTGATGGGCTGGCACGAAATTATGGCGCTGAGCAACAATGTAAAACCATTCAAAAGTCTTATCAACCCTGATGATGCCGGGTTTCTGAACCCGGGAGATATGCCCAAAGCTGTGCAGGATTATTGTGTAAAAACCAATCAGCCGGTTCCGGAAACAAAAGGTGAAATAGCCCGCTGTATTTATGACAGTCTTGTATTAAAATACAAATATACCCTCCGGCAGATTGAATCGGTGACAGGAAAAAAAATTGAAAGATTGCATATTATTGGCGGGGGTGCACACAATTCTATGATGAACCAGCTTACTGCCGATGCCACAGGTATTGAAGTGCTGGCAGGTCCGACCGAAGCCACAGCTACCGGAAACATCCTGTTACAGGCAAAAGCACTGGGTAAGGTGTTCTCACTCACTGAAATGCGTGAAATTGTCAGTAATTCGTTTGAAGTAATCCGGTACAAACCTTCACCAGCCCTCGACTGGGATAAGGCTTATGAAAAGTTTGTGAAACTGCAGTAAGCTCATTTCTGAATATTTAACTAAACCAACATGAAAACAATCTTTTTTGCTGTTTTGATTTTTCTTTCGGTTCAGGCACTGGGGGTAAAAAGTATTACTGAAAATGAAATAAATCCCGATCTGCTGAAAAAATTCTGGAAAGCGCGTTGGATTACTTATCCCGATGACAGCGGTCTTGAATATGGCGTCTATCATTTCAGAAAGTCATTTGAAATGGAAAAAGTGCCGCAAAAATTTGTGGTTCATGTTTCAGCCGACAATCGTTACCGGCTTTTTGTAAATGGAACACCGGTTTGTTTTGGTCCTGCCCGCGGCAATCTGATGCACTGGAATTTTGAAAGCATTGATATTGCAGAATATCTAAAGCCGGGCAAAAATACCATTGCATCAGTTGTGTGGAATTTTGCCGGGTTAAAACCCTGGGCTCAGATGTCATTGAGAACAGCCTTTATTCTGCAGGGAAATTCAGAGAATGAAAATATAGTCAACACAGACAATACGTGGAAAGTAATTAAGAATGAAGCATACTCACCAGCCGATGCGAGTCGTGAAAAAACTGGCGGCAGTTTCATTGTGGTGGGGCCGTGCGATGCAGTAAATGGAGAATTGTATCCGTGGAACTGGGAAAAAACTGAGTTTGACGATACACATTGGAAGAAACCAAAATTACTGGAACCGGGTAGGGTTAAAACAGCCGGAACCGGAATTGAATGGGGATTACAGCCGAGAACAATTCCATTGATGGAAGCCAGAAAACAACAATTTGTATCTGTCAGGAAAACAGAAAATGCAGATGTAAAACCGGGTTTTCTGAATGGAAATGAAAAGCTGGTGATTCCGCCAAATAAAAAGGTGGTGGTGCTTTTTGACCAGGGAGAACTGACCACAGCCTATCCTGAAATCAATATTTCGGGAGGAAAAAATGCAGCGGTTGAATTAAAATATGCCGAAGCGTTGTTTGACGGTCAGGGAGTGAAAGGAAACCGGAACGAGGTGGAAGGTAAGAAAATGCGGGGGTACATAGATTACTTTTACCCCGATGGTGGTGAATATCGTTTGTTTCGTCCGCTTTGGCTGCGCACCTGGCGTTATCTTGAGATGACAATTACTACAGGCAAAGAACCATTGACAATCAACAGTTTTCAAAGCGAATTCACCGGGTATCCGTTTGCCGGAAATGCCACTTTTGAGAGCAACGATAAGCAGCTTGAAAAAATCTGGCAGGTAGGCTGGCATACCGCACGCCTTTGTGCCGGTGAAACATATTATGATTGTCCGTATTATGAGCAGTTGCAATATGTTGGTGATACCCGCATTCAGGCATTGATTTCGCTTTATGTTTCGGGTGATGACCGGTTGATGCGCAATGCAATTCAGATGTTTGACGAGTCGAGATTTAGCGAAGGCCTCACCATGAGCCGTTATCCATCGTCGATGCCACAGGTTATTCCGCCTTACTCATTATTTTGGATCGACATGGTTTATGATTACTGGATGCACCGGGATGATCCTGAATTTGTCAATTCGTTTTTAAATGGAATGGAAAATGTGCTTACTTTTTTTATCAATCGGATTGATAAAGAAACCGGATTGCTGGGGTATACAGGTTATTGGAATTTTGTTGACTGGCCCGATGAATGGCCATGGAACGAAGAGGAACAGGTTGGTGGAGTACCTGAGGGTGGTGTTGAGGGAAAATCGGCCATACTGAGTTTGCAACTGGCCTATTCTGCGCGTCATGCAGCCGCAATTTTCAATTGGAACGGTGATAAAACCAAAGCAGATTACTATGAAAAAATTGCTGATGATGTCATTAAATCGGTAAAAAAGCATTGCTGGGATAGTAACAGGAAATATTTTGCCGATTCGCCTGCCAAAAAGGATTTCAGTATGCATACACAAATCTTTGCAGTGCTGACCGGTGCTGTTGATCAGAAAGTAATGGAAGAGTTTGTTTTGCGCTTTGAATCGGATAAAAACCTGATTCAGCCAACTATGTATTTCAGGTTTTATCTTACGCAGGCCCTTAAAACGGCCGGTTTGGCGGATAAATACTTAGAAACACTTGATTTGTGGCGTGAAATGCTGAAACTTGGCCTGACTACTTTTGCCGAAAGGCCCGATCCGACCCGTTCCGATTGTCATGCGTGGAGTGCCAGTCCCAATTACGATTTTCTGGCCACTGTTGCCGGAATTGAACCTGAGTCACCCGGATTTAAAACCGTTAAAATTGAACCATATTTGGGAGAACTGCAGTTTATCAACGGCAAAATGCCACACCCTGCGGGAACGATTTCATTCAGCCTGAAAAGAACGGAGAATAATGGCATTGAAGGAGAAATTAATTTGCCTGAAGACCTCAGTGGAATTTTTATCTGGAACGGCAAAACAATAAATCTGAAAGGGAAAACAAAGATTGGTTTGTAAGCATTGGAGAATGGAGGATTTAACCTGAAACTAAAACAGAAAAATTCTTCACTATTATTTATCGGGCAAGCAAAAGATCTATTGCAAACTGTAAATCACGGCAAAAAAATGCATTGCGCTGCCTGCCAGAACAAAAAGGTGCCAGATTCCGTGTGCATATTTCAGATTACGCCACATATAAAATATAACGCCAACTGAATAAAATAATCCACCGGCAACCAAAAATACGATGCTGGTTAAAGGCAGATTTTTAAACATCGGACCGGCAGCCACCACAAATAACCAACCCATTCCCAGGTAAAGTGCAACCATTAGTTTGCGGAATCGTGTCAGATAAATCGACCGGATGATGATTCCAAACAAGGCAATGCCCCAAATAATGTAAAACAGAATCCATCCGAAAGTTCCCCGCATTACGGTGAGTAAAAACGGTGTGTAAGTACCTGCGATTAGTATGAATATGGCTGCATGATCGAAACGGGCAAAAAGGTTTTTCAGCTTTTCCTTTGTAAAACTGTGGTACAATGTTGAACACAAATATAGTAAAACCAGTGAACCACCGTAAATGCTGTAACTAACCACATGCCAGATGTCACCTTTCATCATGGCAAACATTACTAATGTAATTAGGGCTGCAATGCTTAAAAGGGTTCCGATTCCATGTGTAATACTGTTAAAAATCTCTTCCCCGACAGTTAGTTCCCGGCGAACCGACACTTTACTTTTTATATCCATCATCTCAATTCTTTATCAGTTTGCCTCACAAAGCTACAAAAAAACAAACCGACATTTTTATATCTAATTGTCATTAAAATAAAGGACCGGGCTAAAGTGTTGTTATTTTGTACATTAACCCGGTTTAAGAAAGTGTTATTTAGAAAATCAAATACTGTTTTACCTCATTCATCCATTCACTCAATTACACATTTACTCATTCACTCACACCCCCAATTACATTGGTCCAATCAACTCAATAAACGTTCCATCGGGGTCCTGAATCAGTATAAAAAACCTGTTTTCTTCCAGTTTCGATGGTTTGCCGCTCAGAATTTTGACATTGTTTTTTTCGATGCGTTTCATGATGGGGTCAAGGTGATTTACCAGGATGGTAATATACTGCATACCAGTGTCGTCATCGAGATAAGCGGGTTTTTTATGCCCTGGCTTGGTTCCGAAACTCATCAGTTTCCACTCGTTCGCCTGTGGACTGTCTTCAAGTTTCAACACGGTAACATCGATTTTTTTACCGTTGGTAAGCCCGAGTTCTTTGGCTTTTTCTGCATCAACCGAAAACGACCCGGTTTTTTTCATGCCAATAATGTTGGTGTAGAAATCAACCGATTTTTCAAGATCGGTCACCACGGAGCCCACAAAAATGGTTGGGTTGCTGAATTCGCTTTTGGTTGGCTGGTTTTGTGCTGAAATACAGAAGGCTACAAAAACGAGCATCAATGCTGGAAACATTATTTTCATAGTAATTCAAATTTTAGTTGATTCAGGTTAAAAGTAAAAAATATTGATGGAAATAAATAGCTGAAATACCGGGGAAACCGTTTTTTGCCATAGCTTTACGAAAAAAAAGATGTCACTGCCACAAATCAGCAATCAGAATGTATCGGTTTATCTTGATCAGGCCGGGGTTGTAACAGAAACTGCAGAACAAATCATGAAAGATTTTGGCATGTTCGGTGTTGAAATCACATTTTCGGGTAATACAACCGATGCCTATCACGAACTGCACACGCAATTGGTAGATCAGATTACCGTGTTGATGGCCCGGAATTATGATTTATTGCTTTCGGTGCTTTACCAGGTTGACATCAGTAACCGCGAAATTGACCGCACAGCGCGTGAATTGCCCCATTATTCTCATGTTGAGGTAATTGCTCACCAGGTGATTGTCCGCGATCTGAAAAAAGTTTTATTGCGCCGCTACTTTAAAACGCATCAATAATAAATCTTTCTTAAAACTTTCAAACAACGTGACTGTTCTATGCAGTAATCTGATTTTTAGCTGATTTTTGTAATTTGTTAAAATAATGAACAGAAAACTGAAACGTATTATGGTTACACTTCTGGTTGTTGCAGTGTTTTTGGTGGTGGGTGTGAATTTTTTTGTGCGGTTGCCCCGCTTTGGTAAATTGCCTGAAGGAGAAAGATTAGCCAGGATTGAAAAATCGCCGAATTACAGAAATGGCGCTTTTCAGAATTTAAATCCTACCCAACAAATTACTGCCGAAGGTGGTTTTCTGAAAATGATGAACGATTTCAGAAAAGCAAAAAACCGAAGACCAAAAGCTGCAATTCCTTCTGTTAAAACCGATCTGAAAAATCTTCCCTCCAATCAAAATGTATTGGTTTGGTTTGGTCATTCCTCTTATTTTATACAAATCGATGGGAAGAAATTTTTAGTTGATCCTGTTTTTTGCGGACACGCATCTCCCTTTCCGTTTATGGTAAAATCTTTTAAAGGTAGTGATATTTATAAGCCTGATGACATGCCATTTATTGATTATCTTGTAATTACCCACGATCATTGGGACCATTTGGATTACAAAACAATGAAGGCGTTAAAAGGGAAAACCGGTAAAATAATTACCGGATTGGGCGTTGGTGCGCACTTTGAAAGATGGGGATTTGAATCAGAAAAAATATTTGAAGGTGATTGGGGAGACAGCACGCAATTAGCTGAAAACCTGAATATTTTTGTGACCCCGGCACGCCATTTTTCAGGCCGCGGTACAAAACCCAACCAAACTCTCTGGGCTTCATTTGTTGTTGATACACCATCAGCAAGAATATTTATTGGTGGCGATGGCGGTTACGATGCTCATTTTGCTGAAGTAGGCAAAAAGTTTGGTGGGTTCGATCTGGCGATTCTGGAAAACGGACAATACAACGAAAGCTGGAAGTTTATTCACACGTTGCCACCCCAGGTTTTGCAGGCTGGCCGCGACCTGAATGCAAAGCGGATTTTGCCTGTTCATTCCATGAAATTTGCTTTGGCCAATCATACCTGGGATGCACCTTTGAAGACAGTTTCTGAACTTAACAAAAGTGTGGGTTTATCGCTGGTGACACCAAGAATCGGCGAAGTGGTTTTTCTTTCAGATACAACCCAATTATTTGATGAATGGTGGAATGAAATAGAATAAAAAAAGCGCCGGACAGGCGCTTTCTTATTCATGTTTTATCATGTTAATTGCCAAAAACGAAACGGACATTCAAACCAAATGAATCAGCTCCGAATTGAGTTTCTTCCACCACCCAAAGTGTCGGTCGCCAGTCAGCACCAATGGCAATCGGTACTCCCTGGAAACGATATTCAAGCCCGATTTCACCGCTGATACCAAGCCAAAATGGATCAGCAATATAAGTACTGGGACCCACTCCTAAATACCAGTTAAAAGCTTCTCCACTTAACGGTTTATAAAGAAAATCCCAAAGTACATCAACTCCCACGCCTCCTTTATAAAAACCAAGATCAGCATGAATACGGCTGAACTGACCTGCAGCAAAAACTGCATCAATAGCAGCACCGCCGTGACCATTTGTTCCGCCGAAACGCACACCCAGTTCCTGCGCATTTGATGATAAAGCGCCGGCAATAATTAAAACTGCAACGGCTAAAATGTTTCTAAGATTACTTTTCATTATAATTAATTTTGGTTAAACAATTAATCAACTTAAATATCATTAATATTTTAAATGTAAAAAAGTTTAAAACTTATGCTACAGACAAGGAATTGTTTGATGTGTGTATCCGAAAAATGATTCATATATATAGATTTATAATGGTCTGGCAATCATAATTCCATTTCCCTGTTTGCTGTTTTTCAGATATTCTGCCAGTGTTTCTTCCGAAATCAAAACTTTCCCTCCAGTTTGAGAAGCATGAAGTAAATGAATTCTGTCGTTTTTACGGATGAGGATGACAACATGCAGAATATCAAGTCCCGGAATGCTGGTGGTAATACCTGCAATATCACCGTCTTTTAACTGATTTTCATATTCTGCCAGTTTTTCTTCCGGTAAATAATACATTTCTCTTTTCGAAATCTCTTTTTCCTGTTTAATCAGTGGTGGTATAAAAGCTGCATTTTTCAACTGCCTGTAGCTTTCGGGATGGGTACTCATAAAATTGATAGCTTTGATGTACCTCGTTCCGCTTATTTCAGAAGAAACATCCTTTACAACATTTCTTTTATCGTTTTCCCTGATCCAGTCGCTGAAATAATGTATCCGTGAAGGATATCCGTCGATTATCCCATTACGATAACGCAGGTTTTGTAAAGATTTCAGATAATGATTGAAATTGGGCTTTCCATCTTTGATTGTTAATGCAATCGCCAGACAGTTTTCAGCAAATGTGGTACAATCAAGCTCTCGTAAATTAACAATAAGTTGCTCAGGCTCTTTTTCCAGTGTATGCGCCACATAAGGAGTTCCCAATAATTCGGTACCAATCTTAACAACCAGTTCAGAGGTTGAGGAATTTGTTTCATGGCCAAATTTTTTCAACAATCCCTCCACTATCTCTTTGTCGCGGGGTTCAAAAACAGCAGGTTCTGGTGTTTGCGCATTCAGGTAAAAAATAATTCCAATAGAAATTATGGAAACCAGCATAAACAACCGAAACATCGTTTTCATTTTTGAATGATTTTAAGTTGTGTAAACTAAATTTGAAAATCAATCTGAGTTCAGTTTCTTTCAAAAATATCAAAAACAAAAATCAATAGAACGAAAATACCATTTATTTTGAATACAATTTTTCTCTCAGATCATGAATCCTTTCGTCAGAAATGTAATCATCATAGTCCATCAATTTATCGATGATGCCGTTTGGCGTGAGTTCGATAATCCGGTTACAAACCGATTGGATAAATGCATGGTCATGCGACGACATAAAGACATTGCCCGGATAACGCTGCAGGTTATTGTTGAACGATTGAATTGATTCAAGATCAAGATGATTGGTTGGCGTGTCAAGAATCAGCGCGTTGGCATTGGCAAGCATCATCCGGGCAATCATACAGCGCATTTTTTCGCCTCCCGAAAGTACGCTTACTTTCTTGTAGATTTCGTCACCGGCAAAAAGCATTCGACCCAGATATGTGCGCACAAATATTTCGGTAGTATCGTTTGTAAACTGGCAGAACCAGTCAAATAGCGTTTTCTGGCTTTTGAAAAATTCAGCATTGTCAAGTGGTAAATACGCTGTGGTAATGGTTTGTCCCCATTGATAAGTTCCCGAATCAGCTTGCTGGTGACCGTTGATGATTTCAAAAAATGCAGTCATAGCGCGCGGATCACGCGAAAGAAAAACAATTTTATCGCCTTTGCTTGCAACAAAATCCACATCGCGAAAAAGCACTTCTCCGTCAATACTGGCGCTGAGACCGTGAACATCCAGAATTTTGTCACCGGCTTCGCGTTCCGGGGTAAAAATAATTCCGGGGTATTTTCTTGTCGAAGGTCTGATATCTTCAATGTTCAGTTTTTCAAGCATTTTACGCCTGCTGGTTGCCTGTTTCGATTTGGCAACATTGGCGCTGAAACGCTGAATAAATTCGAGCAATTCCTTTTTGCGTTCCTCGGCTTTTTTGTTTTGAGCCGCCTGTTGTTTCAGTGCAAGCTGGCTGCTCTGGTACCAGAAACTGTAATTTCCGGCAAACATTTTAATATCGTTAAAATCGATATCAATAATATGTGTGCTGATGGCATCCAAAAAGTGTCTGTCATGCGAAACCACAAGCACTGTGTTTTCATAATTGGCCAGATAATTTTCGAGCCAGACAACTGTTTCAAGGTCAATATCGTTGGTTGGTTCGTCAAGTAACAGGTTGTCGGGTTTGCCAAAAAGTGCCTGTGCCAGCAATACACGTACTTTTTGTTTACCACTCATATCTTTCATCAGTGTGTAATGAAATTCCTCTTTAATACCCAGGTTACTTAAAAGTGAAGCAGCGTCGCTTTCAGCATTCCAACCATCCATTTCGGCAAATTCAGCTTCCAGGTGTGCTGCTTTAAGTCCGTCCTCGTCCGAAAAATCGGGTTTCATGTACAGGGCATTTTTCTCGTGCATGATGTTCCAAAGCCGCTCGTGACCTTTCATTACAGTATCAAGTACAGTAAATTCGTCATACGCAAAGTGATCCTGTTTCAAAACCGAAAGCCGTTCGCCCGGGCCTTGGGTAATTATACCATTTGTAGGGTCAATCTCACCGGAGATTGCTTTCAGAAATGTTGATTTGCCTGCTCCGTTGGCCCCGATAATACCATAACAGTTGCCCGCAGTGAATTTCATATTTACATCCTGAAACAGGATTCTCTTCCCAAACTGAATTCTTAAATTTTCTACTGTAATCATCTGAAAAATAATTTGTTCCCATTCTTTTTATACGGGTCGCAAAGTTAGTTATTAATATCAGTAAATTTTAGTTTTTACCAATTATCCGGCAAAATCAAAATAAACGTTAAATGAATGATGATTTGAATTTTTGTTGTAAAAATACATATAAATTTTATGTGTTATAAATGATTCATAATCATATAGATATGGAAATGTTATAAATTTTGTTTATGTTTTATCGATAAAATGTTTAAATAATAAACCAAAAAAATGAACAAAAAATAATTGTTTGGCGTTTATCAATTTAAGTTAAACAAAAAATAAAAATTGCCATGAAAAATGTCAAACTTTACTTCTTATTAATCGCAATTTTAATAATTGCACAAGTCACATCAAAAGCCCAGAGTGTGGTTGATGTGATTGTAAACAGTCCGGATCATACAGTTCTGGAAACGGCTTTAATCGAAGCTAATTTAGTGGATGACCTGGAAGGTATTGGATCCTATACAGTTTTTGCACCAACCGATGCAGCTTTTGCAGCTCTTCCTGCCGGAACGCTTGAATCGCTTTTAGCAGATTCACGGGGTGCATTAACAGATATTCTATTGTACCACCTTGTGAAAGGAAAAGTTATGAGTTCATCGCTTGCAAATGGGCAAATTATAGAAACATACAATGACGATGACTATACTTTAACGGTAACGATCAATGCTGAAGGCGTTTTCATCAACAATGCCAAAGTAACGGTTGCCGATCTTGAAGCCGAAAACGGTGTTGTACACGTAATCGACGCAGTATTACTGCCACCGGCAATGCCTGCCACCGTGGTTGACATCGTGGTGAACAGCGAAAATCACAATACACTGGAAGCCGCAGTTGTGGCAGCCGGATTGGTTGAAACCTTGCAGGGAACAGGCCCGTTCACGGTATTTGCGCCGACTGACGCCGCTTTTGCCGCACTTCCGGCAGGAACCGTTGAAGCACTTTTAGCTGATATTCCGGCGCTGACTGACATCCTTCTTTACCATGTTGTAGGCGCGAAAGCGATGAGCAGCAGCCTGAGCAACGGCCAGGAGATTACCACCGTTCTGGGAAAAGACATCAAAGTAACGATCAATGAAAACGGTGTTTTCATCAACAATGCCAAAGTAACCGTTGC
>DAINOH010000096.1:13152-18449 GCA_036735485.1 Draconibacterium sp.
AAGTAACGATCAATGAAAACGGTGTTTTCATCAACAATGCCAAAGTAACCGTTGCTGATCTTGAAGCCGAAAACGGGGTTGTACATGTAATCGACGCAGTATTAATACCGACTTCTACGAATATTTCACGTCTGGATGAGGTTACATTTGATATCTATCCAAATCCTGCATCCGATTACATTCGTATAAATTCAAATGTTGGTATTGAAAGCTTGATAATCAGGGATATTGCCGGACGGGTTGTTACTCAATTGAACAACATCAGTTCATCGGAGAGAATTGATCTTAGTGGTTTCAAAACAGGCATGTACCTGATTACCATGAGAAATGGAAATTCAGTTTCCACAAAGAAACTGATTGTAAGATAAGGCTTTGTTCATTTTTTGTTTATGAGGTGATAAAGGATTTGTGTTGTTGAAATCGACATTAATTTGAACAATTACCTGAAATGGTGATCCGGATGAAATAAATTCTGCTTCACCGCATTAATAGAGGTTGCCAAATCAATTGGCAACCTCTTATTTTAACAATCTTTATTATTGAAATAGCTTAAAGTAAAAAATATCCAGATGAAAACAATAATCGTAGTAGTGTCGTTAATAGTAGTAATTGTTTTAATAACAGGAATTTACACCATGACAAAAGCAAAAACGGAAACCCAGAAATACGTGGTGATTTACACACAAGACAATTTTGAAATCAGGTTTTATCCCGAAGCCATTCTGGCTACTGTAAAGATAAATGGATTGTATGATAACGCGCGAAATTCAGGATTCCAGGTACTGGCAGGTTATATTTTCGGTGGAAATGAAAATAACCAACAAATTGCAATGACTTCACCAGTTCGGATGTCGGGAAATGAAAAACTGAATACCATGAGTTTTGTATTGCCATCGGAAATGGAATTTGATAAATTACCCGGTCCCAAAGATAATCGGGTACTTTTGCATAAATCAAAACCAATGTACACCGCTTCTGTAAGATTTAGCGGGTATGCAAATGAGTCTGATATTGCAAAACACAGGGAAAAACTGTCAGAAATGCTGAAGCAATTAAATCTTCAACACACCGGAAATTTTGAGTTTCTTGGGTACAATTCACCGTTTCAGCCAGTAAACAGGAGAAATGAGGTGCAGGTTGAATTGGTTGATTTTAAGAAAGAATTGTTGACAAATAAATAGTCAAAAATCAGTATCCGCTTTTTTCAAATCCAACTCTTCAACCCAGATATTTCTGTAGAAAACATCATGACCCTCTGCCTGCAGTTTTATTCCTCCGGGTTTATCGGTAATTCCTTTTCCTCCGTCATTTCCGCCATCAAGACCGGAATTAGGTCCGCCCCAAACCTGGCTGATCGGGATGTTTACGTGTACTTTTTTCCCGTTAAAATAAACTGTCACAAGCGGCTTTTCAGTCAGCTTCGCGTTTTCAAAGCGGGCAGCCCTGAACTGAATATCGTATGCATTCCACTTCCCGACACCATTGTAGGCAAAATAGGGTGATTCAGTTTCGTTAATCACAGTGGCGAGTCCGTGACGGGTAGAATCGCCATCCAAAATCTGGATTTCATACCGGTTTTGCAGGTAAACGCCGCTGTTTCCGCCTTTGTTGGGAATCAGAAATTCAACATGAAGCCGGAAATCACGAAATTCCTTTTTTGTAACAATATCAGCTGCACCATACAAACCTCCCGCCGCCGCTGGATCATTGCTGTTTACAGCAGTTCCTTTATCAACGGGGTCAGCAACAATTTTCCATTTGATGGGCATTTGTGCCGAATAACGGGGTCCTTCCCAGTAAATCCATTTTTCGTGCAACATTTTTTCTGAACCATCAAATAGAACTTCAGCTTTTTTGGGAGCTTTTGTTCCAACACCCGTTTTTTGTTTCTGACTGGCAAAAACGATGATGTTTGCAAGGATAAAAATGAAAATCAACAGAAAGGAAAACAGTTTTTTCATCGTATTTCAGTTTAATTGGTTGATGCGGAAAGTTAATGAAATTATGCTTTGAACAGGAAGAAAAATTACGGTTACTTAACCAGCATTCTTTAATTTCGATTTGATTATATTTTCGAAACGTGTATTGCTGATTGGGTGGTGGGCAATAATTTCACCGTTGTAAATGATACAAAAACTGCCGAATGCGCAGGGCGAACTCTGAACTGCTTCAGCATCTTTTAACTCGATGAGTTGTGGTTCGAGCTCCAGTTGGCGTGCAGTTTCAATAATGGCATTCACATTTTTTTCGGTGTATGGGCACTGGGGCG
Source organism: Draconibacterium sp. (assembly GCA_036735485.1). Lineage (GTDB taxonomy): Bacteria > Bacteroidota > Bacteroidia > Bacteroidales > Prolixibacteraceae > Draconibacterium. The sequence continues at coordinate 15,422 of DAINOH010000096.1, forward strand.
ATCGCATGATTACAAGTCCCTGTTTGTAATTTTTTAACTGGTCTCCGAGGTTTGATTTAAACGAAGGATTGTCTGTGCTGTCATCAAATTTCAATACCAACAATTCGAAATCGGGTTTTGCTTTGTCAACCACCGAAAAACCATTTTTCAGGAACAAATCTTTATCTGCCATAAACGAACCGGTGCGTGTAACAACTGCGACTCCAAATTGATTGTTTTTGCGGGCTTCATCAATGATTTCCCTTAACAAAAGCGTGGCAAACCCTTTTCCTTTAAATTCAGTTTTAAATCCGACAAAAACACACTGGATAAATAAAAAACCTTTGGCTTCAACCGGCCTGTGTGCCATTTCTCCGGGCATATATTCAATCATTCCCTGGTATCCGCCGGGTTCTGCATTCAACGCTTTTATCCGCAATCCTTCAGCATAGTACTTTGAATACCATTCGATTTTCCTGCGTAATTCTACTTGTTTTTTGATGTCTTTGTAGCCGCAAACACCATAATTGGCAATGTTTTCAGGTGTCAGGGCAATGATTTTTACAGTTGGATTTTCGGTTTTGGTTTCCATAAATTCAGACTAAAAATGACAGCCTGAATTTATATAAAATAGAAGAGAAACTCATTATTTAAAAGCCCATTCCACGGCTTTCTCAGCATGAATGATGGTGGTTTCGAATACCGGAATCTGCGAATCGGCCTGTGAAATCAGCAAGGGAATTTCAGTACAACCCAAAATCACTCCTTCAGCACCCCGTTTTTCGAAACTGACAATAATCTTCCGGAATTCTTCACGCGATTCATTTTTGATAATTCCATGAACCAATTCACCATAAATAGTATTGTGAATCAGCGTTCTTTCGCTTTCTTCGGGAATGATCACTTCAATTCCGAATTGGTTGAAAAGAAAACTTTTATAAAAGTCTTTCTCCATGGTGAACCGGGTTCCCATCAACGCCACTTTTTTCAGGCCTGTTTCAGCAATTTTTTCGCCGGTGGCCTGCGCAATGTGTAAAAACGGAACCGAAATGTTTTCGATAATAGCCGGGCTGCACAAATGCATGGTGTTGGTGCAGAGAATAACAAGACCGGCGCCGGCAGCTTCAAGTTGTCTGGCAGCATTTATCATGATCTGGTCCAGCGATTTCCAGTCTTCTTTGAACTGCAAATCCTGTATTTCGGCAAAATCAACGGTTACCATCACACTTTTTGCACAATGGTATCCGCCGAGTATTTCTTTGATTTTCCGGTTGATTGTGGCATAATAAACAGCCGAAGACTCCCAGCTCATTCCGCCAATTAACCCGATCGTTTTCATAGTGAATTACTTGCTAACCTGCACTTTTACAGCTGTAGGGCCACGCTGACCGCGTTCCACTTCGTAGGTTACAAGATTTCCTTCGCCCACCTCGCCAATGATATTTGAGATGTGTACAAAAATGTCCTGTTTTGTTTCCAGGTCCCTGATAAAGCCGAATCCTTTTGACGTATTAAACGAAGTGACAACGCCTTTGCGAACCGGGTCAATCTCTTCTTTTACCGATTTCGGGACACTCACCTCAATGTCCTCGTGATTGATTTCAACCTTTTTACTCATGTCAACCGGCTCATTGGTAATCATACCGTTTTCATCCACATAGGCAATCATGTCGTCGAAACTCGATTTGCCACCCTCTTTTTTGGCTATTTTTCTGGCTTCCTTGTCTTTACGTTTTTTCTCCTGTTTACTTCTGACTTCTTTTTTGCTGAAAGTTTCGTGCGATCTGCCCATAACGATTGTTTTTCGAAAATTATTAATCTTTAAATCTGGCGGATGAACCCGGGTGTAGGTTTCACTGGGGAAATGAAATGGCTCACAAACCAGAAATTTTTCCAAAAATAAGGAATTTATCGTGGTAACCTAAATTAATTTAATCTTTCGAAAATTAAACATCTAATATTCAGTCGTTTGATTAAATAATTTATTTGTATTACCTGTTTTCAATCCCTTCATTTCCAACATCCAGTATATATTTCCAGTTGCCATTCCCGTCTTTTTTCCAAACCGAAGCATAGGTCCCGCGTTCTATTACAGTGTCTTTTCTGAAAGTGTAAGTTCCAAAGGTATAACCCAGATCGCCCGAGGCTGCAATATCACCTGCCAGTGGCTCCCAGGTAAAATGTACACCGGCAGTATCTGCTTTTTCATACAATGTTGAAATGGCATTTCTTCCTTTAACAGGCATCGAATTGGGGCGCAATATCACTGCATCGGGATGTGCAAATTCGATAAATGCTGCCGGATAGCCCTTTTCAACCGACATGGCGGAAAATTTTCTGTCGGTTTCAAAAAGCTCGCTCACATCAGGCTTTTGGGTGTTACAACCGAAAAATAATAGCAGAAAAACAGGGAAAAGATAAACTGTTCTCATAAAAGTAAGTTTTTATAAATACTGTAATTCTCCTCATCAAAAGCACAAAAAATCACCTGCTGAATTTCTGAATGATTTTCAAGAAATTCTTTTACCGTTGAAATCGCAATTGTGGCTGCTTCATTTTTCGGGTATCCGTAAACTCCGGTGCTGATGTTCGGAAACGCAAGGGTTTTAATACCGTTTTGTACAGCCAGTTCAAGGCTGCGCCGGTAACACGAAGCCAGCTTTTCCGGTTCTCCGGATCTGCCACCGTTCCAAACCGGCCCCACTGTGTGAATGACAAACTTAGCAGGCAGATGGTACCCTTTTGTAATTTTTGCATCGCCGGTTGCACAGCCTCCCAGTGTGCGGCATTCGGCAAGCAATTCCTTTCCTGCAGTCCTGTGAATGGCTCCATCAACACCGCCGCCACCCAACAAACTTGTGTTGGCAGCGTTCACGATTGCATCAACTTCCAGTTTTGTAATATCACCCTGAATTAATTCCATCATTTCAAGAATTTAAATTCAACCTTTAATACATTTTAAGTAATGAGAAAGATAAAATGTCATATTTTAAAATCTTCACTCACCCCGAATTTTCCCGATTTACATCAGGAAAACTCTGCCCCTCTC
>DAINOH010000097.1:0-18402 GCA_036735485.1 Draconibacterium sp.
GTCGAAAGTTCTGATTTTGATGGAAAGCAGGTCGATGCTGTGTACCACCCCGGTTTTGTCGCCAATGCGAATCTGGTCGCCAATTTCAAAAGGCTTTTCAGAAACCATAAAAAAGCCGCTTACAATATTCCCGATGCTGGTTTGCGAAGCTACACCCACGACAATACCTATTACACCTGCAGTTCCGAAAATAGCGGCCATGTCGATATTTAATTCTGAGATGATAACCGTAAACAGAATGACGATAGCGGTATATCGTACAAACCGGTTGATAATCATTTTCCGTTGTTGCGATAGCTTTGACGGGAGAATTTTTTTCATCAACACGCCCAAGAGAGAAATGATAATGGTACCCACCACAAGAATGATGGCAATTCTCAGCAGTTTCTCAAAAGTTTCTGCATTAATATAATGTGACCAGTCAAAATTCATTGTTCGCCTTTATAAATGTTTCTGATAAAATGGAATTTGATATTCAACAGGTTATTACCTGAAGCGTTTCGGGGTTTTGCCATCACCTCCTGTTTTTCGCCGTTGTATTGTTTTGAATAATGATATTCAACCGAACTGCCTTCTTCGTCGCCTTTGTGTTCAACCTGAACAAGGCTTGTTACGATTTTATGATTGTTTTTGTACAGCGTGATAAATTCAGTTCTGATCATCAGTCGCTGGACCATCAGAATCGAATTCGAACTGTTTCTGATGTTTACCGGACAAATTGCTTCAAGGTCGGTAATTTTAATGTCATCGGGATTGAGGAAATATTCTGTACCGAGGTTAAAAGCGGGTTCACCGCTGTCGGGGTCGCCAAACCAGGTGTTCGAAAGTCTTTTATATGAAATTTCCCTGAGCAGGTTGGCAGGCTGTATTTTCGAAAAATAAATCTGAAACGCTAGGGGAATTTTCAGGAAAAAGGTAATGGTTTGTCCGGGCAAAACATTAAGTCCGGTACCTTTAAAAACAAGCGGTTTTGCAGGCAGGGCAGGTGCAATAAGCAGTGAATTGGATTTTCCGGTCTGAAAAAAATCGGACAATGTGGATTCCTCGCTCAACATTATATCATCATCCGGACAGTTATCAGTCGTTACAAGATGCCAGCCCTCATTATTACGGGTGGCCTTCAACTGAACACATCCAATATCAATGGTTTTTGTGTTGCCAGGTAAAACCTGGTGTTTTACGAGTAGTTCGCTGATGTTCATTTTTAAATAATTGTTCAGTGGTAAAATTACGAAACATTTGGGTTTGCATTGGCTCAGGCAAAAAAAATCCGGGATTTACCCGGATTTTCCTTTTTGTGATGTAATCTACTTCATGCTTTTCCCGTCGGTGTTAATGTCGAGTGCACCGGTAATTTTACTGATGTCTTTCGGGTCGATTATGCCGCTGATGCTGATCAGAGCGTTATCGTCGCCGCCAACCACCAGCAGCAGATCCGAAATTTTTCCATTGCCGGCATCTTTGGCTAAAAACCTTACCATTTCGTCGGGCCCGGTAACTTCCATCAGTACTTCGTAGCCATTGTTTTTAAAGAATCCTTCCTTTTCAAGTTCAGTGTAAAAATTCAGGGTTTTGTTCAGCGATTCGTCTTCAACCGTAAGTACTTTAATTCCACTGAGACCTGAAAGAATGTCAGAGGTGGCTTTGTCGCCTGTTTCAATCTGGCTGGCAAATCCCAGCATTTTCCCCGAAATATTAACGGTGGTGAATCCTTTCTGGTTGGCATACTTTTCAAAAAGCTTGTCAACTGCTGTTTTCTGTGCAAACACTGCCAAAGGCAGCAACATTGCCATAATTAATACTAACTTTTTCATGATATTTTCTTTTTAAATGTTTGTAATCCAAGTTTTTAAAGAACTTTTCAGTACTTTTTTGCGCGCTATTATATTGAATCAGTTTCTTTCGTTTTATCTGTTTCAGAAATCCCGGATTCCTGCTTGTTCATTTTTTCAAGTGTTTTGAAGAATTCGTTAACTGGTGCCACTCCTTTTTTTACCGGTTCAGTTGCTTTTTGAAGCTTATCGAATTTTGAAAGTGAGGCAAATCCTTTGTTGTATTTTTCTGAAACAAACTGCAAAGTTTTTTCAGCATAAACATAGGCTTCCTGTGGATTTTTAAAAGTATCGACAGGTTTTTGCTGTTGTTGCCAGAACAGGAATCCGCCTAAAACAATGATTACTGCTGCTGCCACACCGGTAACTGTTTGCCACAGCCAGCGGTATTTTGCTTTCTCCCTGTGTTCACTTTCCAGAATAAAATCCATGATTTCGCTTTCCAATTGCAGATTTCTTCCATTGCCCGATAATTCATCCAATCCGTCAAAGAACGATTTGTATTCCTGCAATTCAGGATCAACATTCCCGCTTCTGAAGTAACTTTCAATCAGTTTTTCATCATTCTGAGAAGTTTGTCCCTCAAAGTATTTTTGCAGTAAATCTTTTATTTTCGAAGTTTCCATTGTCATTCAGTTTTACAAATTCGTCGCGTACTTTTTTTCTTGCTCTCGAAAGGTTCACCCTGATGGCATTCATTTCCATGCTGGTGATTTCGGCTATTTCTTCATATTCAAGCTGTTCGATGTCCTTCATCTGCATAATTTTCCGTTGCAGATCGGGCAATTCGTTTACCAGTTTTTTTATCAGGTTTGCCGATTCACTCAATTCAACCTGTAAATGAACGTCAGTTGCGTCAGGTTTTACAACCTGCATTGTTGGCGAAACCGCCGGTTTGTTTTTTTTGTCTCTCAGAATATCAAGGCACCTGTTTCGCGTCATCTGCATGGCAAAAGCTTCAATATTCTGAACGTTGTCAAGTGTTTCTTTTTTTTGCCATAATTTCAGAAAAACATCCTGCACTGCATCTTTTGCTTCGTCTTCGTCGTTCAGGAAACGCATTGCAAAACGGTGAAGTTTATTGCTCACCGGCAAGATTTTTAATTTAAAATCGCTTGCAACCATTTCGCTGTTTTTCCTTTTTTGATTTTAAGACGTGCCCGGTTTAAATTCATTACATCGGTTTTGCAGATATTTTTAATTGCGAATGTTTTTAAAAACAGAAGCCGCATTTTACGCGGCTTCTGTAAAAATATCCCACCCAAATATTAATGAACACAGAAATAATTATCTGTTATTAAATTTGATTATTAGCTGATTGGAACCCTTTGCGTTTTATCTTCAATTACAACCAGCCTGTATTTTTGCCCGACCATTACCAGTCGATACGTTTTAATATGAAGGTGTTTGGTTACCACTTTGTTGTGAATCACAAAGTCCTGAATCATATCCAATTCTGAAAGATTAGACCCCGATAGTAAATCACGCATTTGACAATGCTTGCAGAATTTTGTGCTTTCATCCACTATTTTTCCGCGGCGTGTGCATCCCATAATTTCGCAGAACTCATGTTCCAGAATATCGCCTTTATCGCTTTTTGTCAATTCCTGAAATGATTTATTGAAAAGCTTCACTTTGAATTCGTGGTCAGTGAGGAAGATAGCATGTGGGTGATGTTCGATCAACTGGTTAACCAGGTCGTTGGCTTCTTCAATTCTTACAAATTCCAGTCTCATAAGTTCAATTATTAATTGGTTTGTTTTTTTACAGGAATGTTAAAAGTCGCTTTTTGTTACATTCGTTTAACAACCTGAATTTAGCAAATATTCGGCAAATTGTAATCATAATGAGTTTCAGAGCATAAATTTTTTTTTCTGACATGTAAATAACAGAAATTCAGCTATTTTTTAAACAGATTATTAACCAGGTCTGTTCTTCCGCGTGATTTCAGGTCGTTGATGATCGAATTTTTGAATTCGTTTTTGTACCAGAAAAAGAATTTGCGCTGATTTTCCTTTTCATGTTTGTTGCGGGCTGTGTAAATCTTTTCCATCGTGTAAGGATGGTAGCCCGAATAATAAACTTCAGTTGCAAGTGTCATAGGAGTGGGCGTAAAATCCTGCACCTGTTCCAACCTGAAATTCATTTTTTTTGTTTGAATGGCCAGGTCTGCCATGTCCTCGGGTTTGCTACCCGGGTGACTCGAAATAAAATAGGGGATCAGTTGCTGGTTCAGGTTTTCTTCTTTATTGATTTTGATAAACTCCTCGTTCAGTTTTTCAAATAGTTTGAAAGGGGGTTTGCGCATAAATTTCAGCACTTCGTCCGACGAATGCTCCGGTGCCACTTTCAGTCTGCCCGATACGTGGTGTTTGATCACTTCGCGCAGGTATTCATTGTTGGCTTTGTCGGTTTCTTCGCGACCGGTTTTTTCAAGAATCATATCATACCGGATGCCACTGCCGATAAATGCTTTTTTAACTTTCGGATTTTGCCTGACTTTCCGGTAAAGGTCGAGCATGGGCTGGTGGCTGGTGTCGAGATTTTTGCAGATGGCAGGGAAAATACACGAAGGGCGCTTGCATTTTTTGCAGATTTCTTCGTGAATCCCTTTCATTTTGTACATATTGGCTGAAGGGCCTCCCAGATCAGAAATATATCCTTTGAAATCAGGCATTTCAGTAACTTTTTCCACCTCTTTCAAAACCGATTTTTCTGATCGGCTGGCAATGAATTTTCCCTGGTGGGCCGAAATGGTGCAAAAAGTACAGCCGCCAAAACACCCACGATGAATGTTAATCGAATGCCGGATCATTTCGTACGCCGGAATCGGCTCTTTTCCGTGGTAACGCGGATGAGGCAGGCGGGTGTAAGGCAAATCGTAAACCCTGTCAATTTCAGCTTCTTTAAAAGTGGGCCATGGCGGATTTACCACAATTTTCTTACTTCCGATGCGCTGGGTCAGTTTTTTTGCCTCCATTTTATTCGATTCTTCCTCGATGTACATAAAATTACGGGCATATTTTTTCCGGTCTTTCAAACACTCCTCGTGCGAAGTAAGCTCAAATTCGTCCCAGTTTTTGCGGGTGGCATATTGTTCTTCTGCGTCAGTCAGAAAAACCGTTTGCGGAATGGTAGTCAGGTTTTTAACTGAAACACCTTTCTGCATCAGTTGAGCAAATTCGGCAATCGATTTTTCGGCCATTCCGTAGAAAAGCAGGTCGGCTCCCGAGTCAACCAAAATCGAAGGCATCAGTTTATCCGACCAGTAATCGTAATGAGTTACACGGCGCAGGGAGGCTTCAATTCCTCCAATCACCAGCGGAATTTCGGGGTAAAGTTTTTTCAGAATCTGCGAATAAACGATGGTGGCATAATCGGGCCTGAAACCGGCTTTTCCACCGGGCGTGTAAGCATCGTCGGTTCGTAACCTTTTCCCGGCAGTGTAGTGGTTTACCATCGAATCCATGTTCCCGGCGGTAACTGCAAAAAACAGCCGTGGCTTGCCCATTTTTCTGAAATCGCGAAGGTCGTCTTTCCAGTTGGGTTGCGGAATTACAGCCACTTTCAATCCTTCTGCTTCCAGAATTCTGCCAATCACAGCGGCCCCGAACGAGGGATGGTCAACATAAGCATCGCCGGTAAAAAGAATCACATCAATCTCATCCCAGCCAAGCTCTTTCACCTCTTTCATCGAGGTTGGCAACCATAATTTTATATCTGTCTTCCCTTCCAATTCAAGCTGTTTTTTGATATTACTGACAAATAAAACACTTTTTTGTCAGAATTTATAATGAATTAAAAATTACGAAGTTTTGTGATTTTTATTTAACTGAACTTTAATGTTTTAAACCGGGATTCGTTTACTTTTGTAAGAATCACTCTGATCGTTTATCAATGAAGAACCGCAGAAATTTTGAATTTTTTAATTTTCTTAACTCGGCATCAGTGGCTGGAAATGAGTACTTCGACCGGATGCTGACAGGAATTTTTCGTTTTAATCAACTTGAGAAAGTTTATGCCAAAGCGTCGGGAATAAGTGGTGACGATTTTATCGGGAAGGTACTCGATTTGCTCAATGTTACGGTGGAGTTTAACGATAAACAATTAAAACGCATTCCTGAAAAAGGCCCTGTGATTGTGATTGCCAATCATCCGCTGGGTGGAATCGAAAGATTGCTGCTCATTAAATACCTTGGAAAGATCAGGAACGATATTAAAATTCTTGGTAACCCGTTACTGCAAAAAGTAGATCCGCTGGCCGGTTATTTTATTACACAAAAACCACAACTCAATCTGATTCCGGTTAAAAAATCAACTGCACTTCCTGATGAGTTGAAAACGCATCTTGAAAACGGTGGAATGCTTTGTCTATTTCCGTCGGGTAGTGGAAGTACTTTTCATCCTTTTTATGGTTTAACCGATAAAGTCTGGCAGTTGCAATTAATAAAATTTATCAAGGAGGCTGAAGTTCCTGTTTTGCCCGTTTTTTTCCAGGGAAAACCGGGTAAAATGGTTGCTGTGATGATGAGAATGAACCCTGTTTTCAGTGGTTTTCAACCTTCGGATAAGAAATTGAATCTGAGAATCAGGATTGGAAACCCAATCAGCCTGAAAACACAGAAAAAATTTGCCGACGAATACCAGTTTGGAAGATACCTGAGAGCCAAAACTTTCGGGATGCAGGCGAAAATGAAAATCAAACCTTTTTTCATTTTTCCACCCAGGAAAATTTCAGTGCCGGAGCCTGTTATCGAACCGGTTCCTCAAAAGAAACTGCTGAAAGAAATCAAATCGCTTGAGCCTGCATACGTACTTTTTAACCTTAAAAATTATTCAGTGTATGCAGTGCCATCGGCAAGAATCCCCAATATTATGCAGGAAATCGGACGGCTTCGTGAGATTACTTTTCGTGAAGTGGGCGAAGGTACCAACCGGAGTATTGACATTGATGAATATGATTTGTATTATGACCAGCTTTTTATCTGGGACAACGAAGAAAATAAATTGGTGGGAGCCTACCGCATCGGTCCGGGTCGTGAAATTATGTCGCAGTACGGAATTCACGGGTTTTACATCAGTACGTTGTTTATTTTACACGAAGGGTTGTCACAGGTGCTGAACGAGAGTCTTGAACTGGGCCGGTCTTTTATTGTCAGTGAATACCAGCGAAAGCCACTTCCATTGTTTATGCTTTGGAAAGGAATTTTGTATTTTCTGCTGAAAAATCCGCAGTATCGCTACCTGATTGGGCCGGCAAGTATCAGTAACAATTATTCGGCGGTTTCAAAAGATCTCATAATTCGTTTTATTACTGAAAATCATTCTGATAACGATCTGGCATCTTTCGTTTTACCCCGGAATGAATACAAACCTGGCAGATTAGATGAAAATATCAGAACCTTGCTGAAAAGTGCTGAAAGCGACATTGAAATACTGGATAAAACGGTGGCAGATCTTGAAGAGCAAAATATTGGTTTGCCGGTATTGTTAAAAAAATACATTCAGTTAAATGCCCGGATTCTTGGTTTTAACGTCGATCCTGCTTTCAACGATAGTATTGACGGCTTGATTTTTCTGGATGTTTTTAATATTCCGATGCAGGTGCTCGAATCGCTTTCAAAAGATGTGAATGATGATTCAATTCTTGTACGATTTCAGTCAAACAAGAACGTGAAGTAAAATGGAGCCGATTGATTTACTGCTTTTTACAGACGGAAGTGTAAATCCGAAGCTAAATTTTGGTTACGGAGCTTATTTGGCTGTTTCAGAAAACGAAATCAGAAAAGATGATTTGACACAGCATGTGATGTTAAAACGGTTTGATGAAACGACCTCGGTAAAACTGGAATTGCAGACAATGTTGTGGGCTTTAAATGAAGTCAGAAATTTTAACGGAAAAATTAATGTTTACACTGATTCTCAGAATATTTTGGGTTTGCCCGGAAGAAGAGAGCGCCTGGAGAAAAATGATTTTTATTCGAAGCAAAACAAGCGAATTACCAATTGGGAATTGTACAGGGATTTTTACCTTTTAACTGATAAATTGAATATCGAAATAAAAAAGGTGAGTGGACATAAAAGAACCAGTTCTAAAGATGATATTGATCGGCTATTTACGTTTGTTGACCGGGCTTCCAGAAATGCAGTGAGGAGAGAAAATGCGTTGTGAAATGTCCAACATCTAATTTTCAATCAGAATAACCCGAAATCTGCTGATCAATGGAATTGTTCATTGAATATTCATTATTGGATATTTCCCTTTCATTTTCCTTCTGATATTTTGACGGTAAAATCTACCTTTGCACCACATGAAAAGTTACGATGTAATTGTGGTGGGAGCGGGACCGGCAGGATTGCTGGCAGCCGGAAGTGCTGCGCAAAATGGGGCAAAAGTTCTTATTTTAGAAAAAATGTATGCCCCCGGCCGCAAACTCCTGATTACCGGGAAAGGCCGCTGCAACGTAACCAACGAAGCCAATATCAGCGAATTCATCACCCATATTTTCCCCGACGGGCGTTTTCTGCGAAGCGCATTTGCCGGCTTTTTCTCAAAAGATATTATTGAATTGCTTGCCGAACATGGAGTTGCCTGCACTTTGGAACGCGGTGGCCGCTGGTTCCCGGAAAGTAACCAGTCGGCTGATATTCTGAAAGCCCTGCTGAAATGGGTAGGTGAGTTGGGTGTTGAAATTCGCTGCAGTCAGCGGGTTGAAAAACTGCTGGTTGAGGATGGCACAATTTCGGGAGTAAAAGCAAATGGTGAAAATATTCTGGCCCCGAACGTAATTCTTGCAACCGGCGGGAAATCTTACCCCGGAACCGGTTCAACCGGCGATGGTTACGAACTGGCGCGACAAGTTGGACACACCATCGAAAAACCAATTCCGGCGCTGGTGCCGCTCGAAACAAAAGGCAGCATTGCACAAAATCTGCAGGGACTGAACCTCAAAAATGTAAAAGCCGTGATTTGGGTGGATGGCAAAAAAGCTGGCGAAGATTTTGGCGAAATGATTTTCACGCATTTTGGTTTGTCAGGCCCCATCATTTTAACCCTGAGCCGGATTGCTGTAGCCGCTTTGCAAAACAACAAAAAAGTGGAATTCACCATCGACCTGAAACCCGCACTGGATGAGCAAAAACTGGATGCCCGGCTTATCAGGGATTTAAACGAACATGGTAAAAAACAATTGGAAAATATTTTCCGTGAGTGGCTGCCCGCATCAATGATTCCGGTTTTTCTCGAAATTTTGCAGTTGGATGCCGAAAAAGAGTGTCACCAGGTAACCGGCAACGAGCGGAAGCAAATCCGCAACCTCATGAAAAACCTGCGGTTTGAGGTGTCGCACAACCGGTCGTTTAAAGAAGCAATTATTACAGCGGGCGGCGTTGTCACCAGCCAAATCAGCCCGAAAACCATGGAATCGAAACTGGTAAAAGGACTCTATTTTGCCGGCGAACTCATCGACCTCGATGCCGAAACCGGTGGCTATAATTTGCAAATTGCCTATTCAACCGGCTGGCTGGCAGGGAAGAACGTGAGGATTGCAGAATGATGATTAACGATTAACAATATCAGATTTAATTTTTCCAACAACGACAACCCGACAACAAAATAATCCCGACAACCTTCTTCCCCATTCACCCATTTACACATTCACTCATTCACTTCTTTACTCCTCAATCACCTCCTTCACCCTTCCAACTTCGCCGGTGGCAAGCATCACTTTTATGCCGTGCGGGTGAAAGTCTGCGCTTGTGAGCAGCCGTTTTACAAAACCTTCGGTTAGTTCGCCGGTGCGCTGGTGGTGTTTTTGCACAATTTCCACAAGGTCGCCGGTTTTGATGTTTTTTCTGTATCGTCCGTCCATAGTTGTAAATTATACCCTTTCGGGTGCAAAAATGAGTTTTTAATTCTGAATTAAACCCTTTCGGGATTATTTTGAATAGTATTTTACCTCAGATACAAATTGCTATCGCCATAACTCAGAAACCTGAAATTATTAGCCAGTGCGTAATTATAAATTTCCTTCCATTTGTCGCCTAGAAAAGCGGCAATCAGCAGCAGCAGCGTGCTTTGCGGCTGGTGAAAGTTGGTGAACATTCCTTCGATTACCTTGAATTGATAGCCCGGTAAAATGATAATCTGTGTTGAAAACTGAATCTTACCCAGCTTACTATTTTCGAGATAATCCAGAATATTTTCAAGTGATTTTTTCAGGCTGATTTTTGGTTCGGTTTTGTAGGGCTCCCATTGCGAAACTTCCGGCTTTTCGGGGTTGAACAACCCGTTTTCGAGTTGGAGTCCCAGCCAGTACAAACTTTCGAGCGAGCGAACTGAAGTAGTCCCGACGGCAATGATTTTCTCCGGATCTTTATAAAATGCACTGATAAGTGTTTTAGGAATAATTACCATTTCACGGTGCATGGTGTGCCCCGAAAGTGTTTCGGCTTTTACCGGCTGAAAAGTACCCGCCCCAACATGCAATGTAATTTCGTGGGTGCTGATTCCCTTTGTTTTAAGTGCATCAAAAACTGGTTCTGTAAAATGTAATCCCGCCGTTGGTGCGGCTACCGAACCATCGATTTTGGCATACACGGTTTGGTAGGTTTCTTCGTCGGTTTCTTCGGTTTCGCGGTTCAGGTAGGGAGGAATGGGCAAAGTTCCGCTGTGTTCAATAATTTCGGCAAACGAAAAGGGTTTATCCCAGAAAAACCTTACAGCTACTGTATTCCCGGTCTGTTCTCCTTTTTCCGCACTTAAAATCACCGTTTCACCAGCAATAACAAGGCTTTGATGCAAAGTTTCGCCTTTCCATTTTTTCAGGTTGCCCACCATACATTTCCAGGTAGTTTCGTTTGTTTGATGAAAGGCAATTTGGTAATCAGCAGGTTCGAGCGGTTCCAAACAAAAAATCTCGATTTTCGAACCCGATTCTTTTCTGAAAAAAAGCCGCGCATGAATCACCCGGGTGTTGTTAAAAACAAGCTGTGCCTTTTCGGGTAAAAAGGCCGGGCTGTTTTTGAAGACCGATTCTGAAATTTTTCCGTCTTTAAAAACCAGCAACTTTGATTCGTCGCGGTTGGCAAGCGGGTATTTTGCAATTTTCGAATCGGGTAATTCGTAATTGAAATCGCTGATTTTTATGTTTTTGTATGCTTTCAAGTTTCTTAATATTTCTTAGCGCACTTATCGGATTCTTTGTGTTCCTTGCGTTAAAATCACCGGCCAAAAATAACGCAAAATTCCTTCGGTTTAAAATTGTACTTTTGCCACAAATTCAGAAAGCATGATTAAGATAGGCGATAAAGTAAAATTCCTGAACGATGTGGGCGGTGGCGTGGTAACCGGTTTTGCAGGAAAAGACAGGGTTTATGTTGAAAATTACGACGGTTTTGAAATTCCGTACCCGGTTTCGCAACTGGTAAATGTGGATGCACCGGGGATGAATAAAAACGAAAAACCGGAGCCCAAACCTGTTCAAACAATAAAAAAGGCGGAACCGGTTGTAACTGAACCAGCCGGAACCTGGGTAAAAGGCAAAGACACCCCTCAGTTTTATTTTTGTTTTGTTCCTGCCGATGCCGGAAATCCGCTGGCCGGCGATGTTACAATGTTTTTGGTTAACGACAGCAATTTTACGCTGATGTTCAGGTTTGTGTACATCAAACCTACCGGAATTAACACCATGAAAACCGGCACATTGCAACCGAATTCAAAAGTAATGTTAAGCAGTTTTGGCCAGAGTTTGCTGAGCGACCTGCCGGAATTCGGTTTCCAGTTGCTTCATTTCCTTTCGAACGAAAACGACTGGCAAACGCCCATCGTTAAACGTTTTAAAGTAAATCCACTGAAATTTTACAAAGAATCAAGTTTTCAGTTCAGTAAGTTTTTCGGACAAAATGCAATGACTTTGCAGATTTCGCAAAATATTCAAAGCGCTGAAATGGATAAACTCACCGAGGAAGATTTTCAGAAAGTGGTGAAAGAAAAAATGGATATCCAGGAAGGAGCCAAACCGGTTCGCAAACGCACACCCGAAATTGTGGAGATTGACCTGCATATCAATGAATTAATTGATAATACCGCCGGACTGAGCAACACGCAGATTATTGAAATCCAGAAAGAAAAAGTGGAATCGGAAATGAAAGCTGCTATTCAAACCGGAATAAAAAAGATTGTTTTTATTCACGGAGTGGGACAGGGTGTTTTGAAACAGGAGGTGCTGAAACTGCTCAAAACCAAATATGCGAAGTATTATACACAGGATGCCTCTTTCAGAGAGTATGGTTACGGCGCCACAATGGTGATATTGAGAAAATAAAGAAATGCAGGTTCAGAGTTCAAAGTTCAGAGTTCATGGTTAGAGCTTTAAACTTTGAACATTAAACCCGGAACTTTTCTATCTTTGCATCGGCAAGCCGCTTTATCGGGCTGACGTTTACAGTCAGTCAGGAAAGTCCGGGCAACGCAGGGCGCCGTGTTTCTTAGCGGGAAGGTCTTTGAAAGGGGACAGTAGTGTAACAGAAAATAACCACCTTGTTTTGATGAATTCAGAGCGGGGAACGGGTGAAAAGGTGCGGTAAAAGCGCACCGGTCACGATGGTAACATCGGGAGCCGTACACCTCACGGGTTGCAAAGCCATGTATATCCTGATTGTATGCCGCTGTTGCGGTACAGCAAGGCTGCCCGCCTTGTTTCTCTTCGCACAAGGAAGTCAGGAGGGGTAGGCTGCAGGACTCCGGCAGTGATGTCGGGGCAAGATAAATGATAAAGGTTACTGACGTTTCAGTCAGTAAAACAGAACCCGGCTTACAGGTTTGCCTTTTTTTATATCACGCCAGGACGCAAAGAAAATAGAAAACTTCTTTTGCGTCCTGGCGTCTTTTTGAGAGACAACCCAATTTTTTATTTGGAACAATGAACATATGACAGAAAGCCTCATCAATGCTGTCATTTCGACGAGTGAGCGAGGAGAAATCTCTTCGAACAGGCAGATTTCTCTCTCGCCCAAGGCGAGACGAAATGACAAGAATTTTGAATCTGTCATTGGCAGAGATAGCTAATGGTGTGGAAAAACCTTGTTTGCTGCCAGATAATCAAGCACTCTTTCAATATTCTGGCTGTTTTCTTCAGGTTTAAAAACCAATTTTGCATTTTCCGGAACTTCATATTCCAAATCAACTCCCGGGAGGTATTGCGTTTTTCCCTGTTCTATTAAATCATACAACTCGGGTTTGTTGTTTTTACAATAGTCGAGCGTTGCATCCATATAAAACAGGTGAAAATGATCGGGACCGATTATTTCTGCAATCTGCCTGCGCAGTGAATCGTTTCGCGAAATAAATGAAGCGATGGCAATAATCCCCTGATCGTTCAAAATTTTGCAAATGTGTGCCACCCTGCGCTGGTTCTCGTCGCGGTCGGCCGGTGTAAAATCGAGTTCACGGTTTAAACCCGAGCGTACCGAACTGCCATCAATCAGAACAACCACAGCGCCGTTATCAAACAATTTCTTTTCGAGACTGAATGCCAATTCGTTTTTGCCTGAACCGTGTAACCCTGTAATCCAGATGGTTTCACCTTTCTGGTTGTATTTTTTTTGATATTCTTCAGGTTGAATCAATGATTTCCCGGCTGCAATTTTCTCCTTATCCACATCGGTAATCCGCGATACGAGGTTTTTACTATCAAGCTTGTCGATTATCATGCCGACAGCCGATGTATTGTGCGTAATCGGGTCGATGAGGATAAATGAACCGGTTTGCCTGTTTTTTTTGTAGGGGTCGAAAAACAGCGGTTTTGACGTTGTAATCACAACCCTGCCAATTTCGTTGAGTTGCATAAATTCAACCGGCATTTTTTCGAGCGTGTTTACATCGGTTTTGTATTTTACCTGGTCGATTCTCGCTTTGGTAGTGTTGGTGGTATGTTTGATATAAAACTGAGTGGAAAGATTCATTGATTTCTCGTCCATCCAAACCAGCATTGCTTCGAAATGGCGCTCCACCCGCGGCAGATTGTCGGGGTGTACCAGCATGTCTCCACGAGAAATGTCGATTTCGTGTTCAAGAGTTACAGTCACCGATTGCGGAGGAAAAGCCTGTTCAAGTTCTTTATCGTAAGTAACAATAGATTTTACCGTTGATTTTTTGTAAGATGGAAGCACCATAACTTCGTCTCCTTTTGATATAATTCCGGAAGCCACTGCAGCCGAAAACCCGCGGAAATCAATGTCGGGGCGCAGCACGAACTGCACCGGGTAGCGCATGTCGGTAAAATTGCGGTCGCTGACAATTCTGATGTTTTCAAGAAAATCGAGCAACGAGGTTCCTTTGTACCAGGGCATTCTTTCCGATTTTTCGACCACATTGTCACCTTTCAACGCCGATATTGGAATAAAAGTGACATCAGGAATATCCAGTTGAGCCACAAATGATTCATAATCGGCTTTTATTTTTTCAAAAACTTCCTGGCTGAAATCCTTCAAATCCATTTTGTTGATGGCCACCACCACGTGTTTTATTCCCAGCAGGGACACGATAAAAGTGTGGCGTTTTGTCTGGGTGATTACGCCGTATCGTGCATCAATCAGAATAATGGCAAGGTTGGCGGTTGATGCGCCGGTAACCATGTTGCGGGTGTACTGCTCGTGGCCGGGCGTGTCGGCAATAATGAATTTGCGCCTGGCAGTAGAAAAATAGCGGTACGCCACATCGATGGTGATTCCCTGTTCGCGCTCGGCTTTCAAACCGTCAAGCAGCAAAGCATAATCAATATCGTCGCCGGCGTGGCCGATTCTTTTGCTGTCGCGTTCTAATGCCGAAAGCTGGTCTTCGTAAATCATTTTACTGTCGAACATCAGGCGTCCAATCAATGTCGATTTTCCATCATCCACCGAGCCGGCAGTTAATAAACGCAACAGGTCTTTTTTCTGGTCCTGGTCGAGGAAAGCTTTTATGTCAAGATTTTGTGTAGTCATTGTTGTAGTTGCTTGTTGCTTGTTACTAGTTTCTGGTTAAGATTTCCAGCTATCTTCCACATATTGAATGAATTTGTTGATTTTCATTCCAAGGTTATTGTATTCCTTACTTATATCACTCCACCCTTCTTTATCAGGATATAACACCATAATTGTATTTATTTGATTTTGACATTCATCATTGGAGGCCTGAGCATAAACCAAAAATTTAATAAAATCGGCTTTATATCTTCTTCTCCCATATCCTTCCGTTATCTGGTCTTTAATACTTTTCGAAGACCTTCTAACTTGACTCCCTTGTTCATATAATTCAAATGTAGGCAGTTGAAGACTTAATTTGTGTACTGTAATACAAAGTTCGAATGCAATTTTATATATATCCAAATCCCTGTAACTACTCATTTTTTTACAATTTTTGGTTGTTTCTAGCCGCTCGTTGCATGTTATATGTTGCTTTAACCAGTATCCAGTATCCAGTATCCAGTACTTAAAAATACCCCTCCCTTTTCTTTTGTTCCATACTGCCTTCCTGATCGAAATCGATGACACGGGTGGTTCGTTCCGAAACGGTAACGGTCATCATTTCCTCCACAATTTCTTCGATGGTTTCGGCATTTGAATCGATGGCTCCGGTAAGCGGATAGCAGCCTAATGTGCGAAAGCGGACCTTTCTCATTTTTGCTTTTGCAGCCAACTCTGCCGGCATCCGGTCGTCGTCAACCATTATCAGGTTGCCGTCAATTTCAACAATCGGCCTTTCCTTGGCGTAATAGAGCGGTACAATCGGGATATTTTCGAGACGGATGTATTGCCAGATGTCGAGTTCAGTCCAGTTTGAAATGGGGAAAACCCTGATTGATTCACCTTTTTGCACACGGGCGTTATAAATATTCCACAGTTCCGGACGCTGGTTTTTCGGGTCCCACTGGTGAAATTTATCGCGGAATGAAAAGATACGTTCTTTAGCACGCGATTTTTCCTCGTCGCGGCGGGCGCCACCAAAAGCTGCATCAAACTTATATTTGTTTAACCCGGCCAGCAAAGCCTGGGTTTTCATCACATCAGTATGAACTTTACTGCCGTGTGTAAATGGCCCTATTCCGTTTTTATAACCTTCTTCGTTGTAATGCACTATCAGGTTCCATCCTTTTTCTTTCGCATAGTTATCACGAAACTCGACCATTTCACGGAATTTCCATTTCGAGTCGATGTGCATCAGTGGAAACGGAACTTTTCCAGGGTAAAATGCTTTCTCGGCAAGGCGAACCATTACCGATGAATCTTTTCCGATTGAATAAAGCATCACGGGATTTTCAAACTCAGCAGCCACCTCACGAATGATATGAATCGCTTCTGCTTCAAGTTCCCGCAAATTAGATAAACTGTATTCCATGTACAGAATTTTTAATTTTTATTTGTCCGATTTTATAGCGGGTAAAGATATATTTTTTATTCAACTCCAATTTCTGAAAGGAAACTTCGGGCGGAGTTTAACTCAAAATCAGAAATCCCAGAACATTGGAATTAACAATAGGGAGGTGAACAGTATTATTAAATTTAAGGGCAAACCAATTTTCAGATAATCCCTGAATTTATAATTACCAATTGATTGTACGAGCAGATTTGTCTGATATCCGATTGGTGTGGCAAAACTTGCAGAAGCAGCTACTGCGATGCCCACAAAAAATGGTTTTGGATCAACTCCCAACTGATTTGCTGCCGAAAGTGCAATTGGAAATACGATTGCTGCTGCTGCATTATTTGTAATAATTTCGGTGAAAATGGTGGTTATCAGGTAAACAGCAGCCAAAACACCAATTGGTCCCATTCCTTTTCCAATATTAATAGTGGCGTGTGCAATAGCATCGGCCGCACCTGAGTTTTGCAGCGCTTTACTTAATGCAAATGAAAAGGCGATGGTTATGAGCACATCCCAGCTAATTGATTTTGTGTATTTCTGATGTGGCAGAATTTTAAACCAAACCATTAAAACAGCAGCAACGGCTGCGAAAAAGAACATATCAAGTGAAAGCCCTTTCGGCGATTCGAAAAACTGTCCCAGGGTGGCGCCTGATATCATTATCAATAAAATAATAAATGCCAGCCATTTTTTCCAGAAAGTTCCGGTTGTACGATAATCGCGGATGTAGGATGTTAAGTAGAATATTTTTGAATCGCCCCACGACTGAATAAACTTTTCAGTAGTCAAAAGGATCAGGTTGTCACCCTCGCGCAGTTTCAGGTTACCAAGGTTGGTGGTGATTCTTTCGCCATTTCGATGAATGGCCAGAACCACTGCCTGGTAATGTTCATAAAAATTGAATTCGGTAATTGATTTTCCGATACCCGGAAATCGGGGTGAAATAACGGCTTCGTATTGTTTTAATTCACTTTTAGGTAAATCTGCAATTAGTTCAATTCCATTCAGTTTAATATTGTCGTGTGCCAGAATATAATTTAATCTGTCCGATTTTCCATCGATGTGCAGTTTGTCATTTGCCAGCAACGTAAAGCTACCTTTGTTTACTTCAATTATGTTTCCTTCTCTTTTTATGCTCCTGATCAACAGGCCGTTCAATTCTTTTAAACGACCATTTTTAACATCAAGGCCAATCAAACTGCTCCCTTCAGGAATGGTAATATCATATGAATAGTCTTTATATTCAGTTCTGCATTTTGCGTTAAAGAGGATTTTTTTACCCGGCAACAACCAATTTCCAAATACAGCCATGTAAATTGTTCCGATAATGGTAACAAAAACGCCTATTTTTCCGAGCTCAAACATGTTAAAACCCTGGTAACCATTCCCGATCATCAGACCATGAACCACAAGATTGGTGGAGGTTCCGATTAATGTACACATGCCGCCCAAAATAGTGGCATACGAAAGTGGAATCAGAAACTTTTGCGATGAGAGGTTCAGTTTTTCTGTCCAGTTTTTTATGATTGGTGCGAAAATAATTACCACTGGTGTGTTGTTCAAAAATGCCGAAATAAACGAAACCGGCAACATAATCCGGGGAATAAGAAATGCCATTTTGCTTCTTTTCCGCGGCAGATACGACTGTGCAAGCCTGTTTAGAATTCCTGATTGCCGCACTCCTTCGCTCACAAGAAACAAGATTGCAACCGTAATCATTGCTTTGTTTGAAAACCCGTTCAGAGCTTCTTCATCCGTGATTATGCCAAATACAAGCAGGATGGTGGTGGCTGAGAAAAGTATCAGGCCAGGCCTCATAATTTCCTTAAAAAGAGCAACAATCATTAAAAAAATTACTCCCAGAACGATGTATCCCTCATTTGTAAGCAATGTTCAAATAGTTTACAATAATTATAAATTGAAGATGTTTCCAAAACTAATGATTAATTTGAATTGATAAACACAATTTATTTTAGTTGTTTTTGGTTCATAAGCCAAGGCGAACAAATAAAATGTAAATTTTTATGAAAAAGTTTGGATCAGGGTTGTGAGGTATAAAATAAATATTACTTTTGCATCCGCTTTTGAAAAACAAAAGCACTCAAGGATGACTCAGTAGCTCAGCAGGTAGAGCACATCCCTTTTAAGGATGGGGTCCTGGGTTCG
>DAINOH010000098.1:0-18290 GCA_036735485.1 Draconibacterium sp.
CAAAACATTACTGTATTGTTCCACCACTTCTTTGCTTTGTGTTAAAGCCACATTCCCAAAAAAGGCAATCCAGTTAAATTCATCATTTTCAATTCCCGGCAAAACCTGCCTGATTGTTTTTCCTACAATATTTGCAGCTTTTAAACCGGTGAAATTTTCATACGCTTTGTTTACTTCAAGAAAAACATAATCAACCGGCACACCATTTTCATCGAGCAAAATGCGGTGATTGGCATATCCGAACGGGGCATCCATCAATACTGCGTTATAATATTCTGCTTCCATACCCGTTTAATCTTTTGATTTTCAAATGTATTTTAAAATTATCTGGATCAGTTCATCCTTTTTAATTGGCTTCGAAATATAGTCATTGCAACCGGCTTGCAGCGCTTTTTCGCGATCGCCAGTGAGGGCAAATGCTGTTTGTGCGATTATCACCACTGCGCGGTTAAATGCCCTGATCTGCCGCGTGGCCTCGTAACCATCCATCACCGGCATCCTGATGTCCATCATCACAATGTCGATATCCGGATTTTCCCTGCAAATTTCAACCGCATCCTGCCCGTTGATGGCATGTAAAACATCGGCTTTCAACTCACTCAGTAAGATGGTAAGAAACTGGTCGCCTACCGGGTCGTCTTCGGCAATCAGAATCTTTAACCGTGGTTTCGATGGTTGTTCTTCATGGTTTTTCTGCTGAACCAATGGAATGATTTTCTGCCCCGAAATGCCAACTACCGGAATCGAAACCGTAAATTCGGACCCTTTTCCCAACTCCGATTCAAGTTTGATGGTCCCTCCCAGCATTTCAACGTACGCCCGTGTGATGGCAAGACCGAGACCCGAACCCTGGAGTGCACGGCTGTCCTCAATATCGGCCTGCTCGAAACGATTGAAAATGGCGTGCTTCCTTTCCTCCGGAACGCCAATTCCACTGTCGGACACGCAAAACTCAAACCGGTTGTCAGCCAGCGAAGCCCTGACTTCCACAAATCCCAAATTGGTGTATTTCAGGGCATTCTTAATCAGGTTGGTCATTATCGAATCGAGCTTGGGAACATCCGTCCGCACCAATGCCGCTGCCGGATCAATATTTTCGGAATACCTGAAATCAAGCGATTTCTCCGATGCCTCGGGTTTGAAAAAATTATACAGGTTTAACATCTGCTCCCTGAGGTTGGTTTCGGTAAGAACCACCTGCATCTGCCCGGTTTCTATTTTCGAGATGTCGATCAGATCGTTTACTGTATTCAGCATCCGTTGTCCGCTTTTGCGGATGATATTGATAAAATCTTTTTTCTCTTCGCCCGTGAAATTCGAATCGGCCAACAACTCTGTAAAACCCAGGATGCCGTTCATCGGCGTGCGGATTTCGTGGCTCATGTTGGCCAGAAATGCCGTTTTTAAACGGTCTGCTTCCTGTGCTTTTGCCAGGGCAACAATCAATTCTTCCTGTGCTTTTTTTCTCTCAATTGAAATACTGATCTGACTGGCAATAAACTCCAGCATTAGTTTATCTTTTTCGGTGTATGCGTGCGGATCGTCGTAACTCTGCACCACAATTGCACCATTCACCTTTTTATTAATCATCAGCGGAACTCCCAGCCAAACCTTTGAAGGTGTCCCGATTATTTCAATTTCGCCAGCCTCAAAAAGTTGCAAAATATCCGACTCGGTGGCGAGCAACGATTGCTGATTTTTGATTACATATCCGGTAACCGATTTTTTTGCAGGCCACGTTTCAATTTCATCTTTCAGATCGACATCGTAATGTGTTGACAGCATATCGGTTACCTCGTCGTAAAAGGCAATATAAAAATTGGTGGCATCCAGCAAACGGCCAAGTTGTTCCCTGATTATTTCTAAAAATTCAAGTAAACTAATGGACGAAACAGCAGCATTTGAAATCCTGTACAATACTTCCTGTACAGTATCACTTTTTACTTTTTCAGTTATATCAGTCTGAGTACCCCAGATACGGATAAGTTGTTTATTTTCAACAATTCCAACTGAATTATTATTGAAGTAAACCTTTTGATCTTTTGTATTGGTTTCTTCAGTAATTACGTTTTCAGTTCTGTAATTATTCCTGACAAACGATAGTAAAACTCCCCTGTTTACCGGATTATTTCTTCCACCATGAAAATCAATTTGTCCTTTTCCAATGATATCTTCCGGAGATGTCATTCCATACATTTTCAAACAGGCGTCATTACATTCGGCAATCCGGGCATGATCGTAAATAAAATCAACCTGTTCTTCTAATGGAAGATTGATATCCATTGGTTTATCAAACTCAAACCTTAAAACACCATCAGAAACCTGCGAAAAAAAAGTTCGGTACCTCTCCTCACTTGCCTTCAGAATTTGGTTATACCTGAGTCTTTCAATACTTTCGAAAATAATTCGTCCGATGATTAAGGTTGCCAGCGGGTAAACCGTTAAAATATACAAACCCATTTTATCAATGACGCGATGAGCAATTTCACGGGGGAAAGTGAGCATTAACAAAAGCATGGCAATGTGGACCACAAAACCCAGTATAAGAAGGTGTTTCAGTTTTATGAAATTGTTTTTCTTAAAGTAACGAAAATAGAAATATACACCCGTCAGACCCGAAGCAAGTACTACCAATGAACCCGTTAATGCTCCCACACCTCCCTGGTAAACACGGAAAGCAATCGCCATACCAGCTGAAATGGCAACTGAAACAGGACCAAAAAACAAACCGCAAAGCGAGATTACCACCGAACGGCCGTCAAAAATTACACCCTCGGCAAATTCCAGCGGATACATCATACCTACCACTGCAATGATTCCGAACATAAAACCCTGTAATACCGATTTTAAGGTATACGATAATTTTTGTGCATTCCAAATAAATGCTGAAATCAGACTCAGCGTAACAAGCAGCGACAGGTTGTAAATAATTTCTATATAAAACATTGCTTATTATTTAAAAACTTGAAAAAAAAAAATCAACCATACAGAATATCCGGAAAAATTCCCGGTGATTAACCACCTGCATATTCTATTGCTTCAACTTAAATATCAATTAATTAACTCACCGGAATTGTGAAACTAAATGTACTCCCCTCGCCTTCAGTACTTTCCACAATCATTTTCCCTCCGTGTTTTTCAACAAACTCATGACAAAGTAATAAGCCAATACCGGTTCCTTTTTCGTTTTTTGTACCACGCGAAAAATATCCCGCACCGATATCAAAAAGCTTTTTTATGTTTTCAGCCGAAATTCCAACCCCCGTGTCAGTAACTTTTACCAC
The DNA here is from genome assembly GCA_036735485.1 of Draconibacterium sp. Lineage (GTDB taxonomy): Bacteria > Bacteroidota > Bacteroidia > Bacteroidales > Prolixibacteraceae > Draconibacterium. The sequence continues at coordinate 3,285 of DAINOH010000098.1, forward strand.
AATCCCGCTTTCATTTCTGATTGCAGAAACCTCAATTTTACCTCCCGGTTTTGTGAATTTTACAGCGTTGATTAAAAGGTTACGAACTACTGTTTTTATCATATTTTCATCCACTTTTACCTTCATATTTCCGCTTTCGGCTAACGAAATTTCAATTTTTTTCTCTGTTGCCGATTCTCCAATCATCGAAACCATTTCCGACAATAATTCGTTAAGGTTCACCAGCCTGGGCTTGAACGAAATGCGCCCATCCTGAATAGACGCCCACTCAAGCAGATTTTCAAGAAGGTCGATGGTATTTGATGCCGATTTGTTGATGAATGTTGCAAATTGTTGTATTTCATCAGTGCCCAGTTTTTTCTCTTCAATCATCAGATTACTAAAGCCAAGAATATTGTTAAGTGGTGCTTTCAGGTCGTGTGCAATAATTGACAAAAATTTGTCTTTTGTGGCGTTGAGCTCCACCAACCTGGTTTCCATATTTTTACGTTCGGTTATATCATAAATAACCGACATCATGCAATTTTCGCCATTAATTTCAATGATGGCTGAATTAAAGACTCCTGTAATGATTTCACCCGATTTCTTTCTGAAATGATATTCTTTTTGCAAAACCTTTCCATCGCGGTTGATTATCTCGATAATCTCATTGCGGTCACCAATATTCTCCCAAAAGTTTAATTCAAGAGTAGTTTTTCCAAAAACTTCAGAACCTGAATATCCGGTCAGAAGGCTGAATCCATTATTTATTTCCAGTATTTTACCATCATTTGGGCGTGAAATAATAACGGCGTAGGGCGACAAATGAAATATCTTTTTAAATCTTTCTTCTTCAGCATTAATAATCAACAACAAACGCTCATTGAACATTAATACGAGTGTAAAGGTGAGAAAAGTAAACAGAATCTGGTAACTCAGCAGTACTGCCGTTTCAAATAGGCCAGAACTTAAATAATCGTTCGTTTGAATCCCCTGGAAGAAATAGACAACCAGGCGGACTACATTTACCACACTGAATAGTAAGAAAACAAGACCAACCCAGCGGGTCAGATTTTTGAGATGATCAGGAACTTTATACAAAGAAATGAATGCACACTGCCCCGTTATCAGGAGGAAAAAGAAAGCATAATTATAACTCCTGATTGCCAGATTTTCGTTAAACACTGAAAACCAGGTATGGATTACAAAAAACAGTGCAATCAGGACAATATTGACGGTGTAACTTATTTTGCGGCCTGTAAAAATTGCCAATCCGATTAAGCCCATAAAAGTACCTGTGAGCGACAAGGTATTGGCTACTGACATAGAAAAAAAATCGGGTATCTGACCGCGTAAGAAAATAAGTAGCAGGTTGGTTATTTGCAGAACAAAGTCAAGAATAAAATAATGAATGCCTTCAAAACGTTTCCGCAACTGAAACCATAAAATAATGATTATAAGAACACTGACAACATTCACCAGTGTATAATTAAAAAAAATAGTTCGAATATCGATTCCTGTCATTTTAAATATTTTGAGGTAATTCAACAATGAATGTACTACCAACTCCTGTTTCACTTTCAACGCTGATTGTACCACCGTGGCGAGATACAAACTCTTTGCAAAGAATCAGTCCCAGGCCGGTTCCTTTTTCATTTTCTGTTCCCCGGGTGGTAAATCCGGCGCCAACATCAAAAAGCTTTTCAATATTTTCATGGCTGATTCCAATCCCGGTATCGGTAACCGATAATATTACCCTGTTCAATTCTTTCACAGCCAAAACTTTAACGGTTCCGCCGGGTTTTGTAAATTTTACTGCGTTGTTCACAAGGTTTCTTATCAGTGTTTTAAACATATTCTCGTCAACATTTACAATAATATCACCCGGAACATCTTCAAACAGGTTAATACTTTTAGCTTGCGCCACGGTGCCGATTTCCATGAAAACATCATCGACAATCTGTTTCAGCACTTTTAATTTGGGTTCAAACAACATTCTGTTTTGTTGCATGCGTGCCCAGTCGAGCAGGTTATCGAGTAATCCCAGTGTGTTTTTGGCCGAATTATAAATGGCAGCCGCATAATTCGAAATTTCGTCAGGACTGAGATACTTCACCTCGTCTTTCAGTAATTCGCTGAAACCCACAATGCTGTTAAACGGACTTTTCAGGTCGTGGGCGATGATGGAGAAAAACCGGTCTTTGGTTGCATTAAGCTCACGCAATGCTTCTTCACTTTCCTTCAGTGCATCTTCTGCCAGTTTTCGTTGATGTACATCGCTGATAAAATTGAGTGTTGCAGGCTTTCCATTCCATAACATCGGGGCTCCGGTTAATGAAATCCACCTGATTTCGCCCGATTTTGTAATCATTCTGAATTCGTAACGTTGCTCAACAAATTCCCCGGAAAGCCTTTTGCGATAGTTATTTACCACCTTTTCAAAATCATCAGGATGAACCATTTCTGCAAAGTGTTTATTTTCAAGTTCTGATGCTGAATAGCCACTGAGTTCGATAAAAACCGGGTTGAAATACACCATTTTGTAGTCCTGCGCCACAAGAATCCCTTCCTGTGAAGTTTCGAACATCAACCTATATTTTTCTTCACTTTCCTTCAGCTTTTTTTCCGTTTCACGGCGATGTGTGATATCGTGGCCAATTCCGACCAAACCCAGAATTTGTCTTTGATCATCATAAACCGGAAACTTTGAGGTCAGCAACCACGTTTGAACCCCCTCTTTATTAAAGAAATTTTCTTCGCGGTTGATAATCGGAACACCGGTATTTAATACCTGCAAATTATCTTCATGCCCGCGCAGTCCGATTTCACCCGCAAAAAGTTCCACATCTGTTTTGCCAATGGCTTCTTCTTCACTTTCATACCCGATATTCAAAACATCAGCTTTGTTGGCAATTACTTTTTTGCCCTCTTTGTCGATAAAATATATGGCATCCGGAATATTATCGATTAATGCACGCAGAATCGACCTTTCAAAATTCAGTTTTTCCTCATAGTCTTTTTGGTCAGAAACATTCTGCACCATTCCATCATACCAAAGAATATTGCCCTTTTTATCTCTTTTGGCCCTGGCGTTTTCAATAACTGAAATTTTCCTGTTATCTTTTGTCAGCCATTTCGATTCAAAACCAAAAACAACTTCCTCCTGCTCAATCCTCTTAATGAACTCATCGCGTGCGATGTCTGACACATAAACATCCTTCGCAATATCTCTTTTGGCCAATTCTTCAATTGATTGAAAGCCCAGCATTTGCAGCAGAAAAGGATTTGCCATCAGAATTTTTCCATCGGGAGTTGTACGATAAATTCCAACCGGGGCATTTTCAAAAAGGTTTCTGAATTCGCTGATACTGCTATCCAGGTCAGTTTTTGCTTTTTTCTGGTCGGTAACATCAGTCACCACCGTAACCACCTCATCAGCACCGAACGGCCCCATCCGGGCATCGAAAAACCGCAAACCACGATCGGGTATTTCAAGCTGGTATTCAAATCTTTGAATAAGCTTAGTTTGCAATACTGCCTGTATTTTTTCCTCAACTTCTGATGCAAAAACAGGCATAAAAATTTCGTGAACAGATTTTCCGATGATTTCTCCTTCTCGATAAAATAAATCATCGGTTGCAGCTTTGTATCCGGTAAATAAACCGTTTCTATCAATCCTGAAAATGAGGTCAGGAATTGCATTGAACAATTCACGGAGGTACGATTCTTTTTTTATTAATTCGGCTTCAGTATTCTTCAATTGTGTGATATCGCGGCCAATCACCAAAATTCTGATTAATTGATTCTGGTTGTTAAAAACCGGGCTGAAATGGTATTCATATACTTTTTTCGGAACAAGGCCCTGTGATTCAAATTCAATTGAAAATTCCTGCGATTTTTCAAAAACCCTGTCGAAATAAGATTTCCACTGCGAAACAACCGTTTCGGGAATTCCGGTAAAAGCACTTTGTCCGCGTTCAAGGTAACTGCCAGAGTATTGCCATACCATTTCGAGAAAACTTTTATTCCCGTAAATAAGCGTGTAATTCCGGTCAACAATAAAAATCCGGTCATCCACCGTATCCAATACAGAAACGGCAGGTACTTCGGGCATTTCATTGTTTGTTTTATTAATTCCTTTGAATTTAAATTTATCCCAATCCATCATCAAGCGTCAATTTATAATGATCAATACTTTTTTAAAAAATCCTCCCGCAACCTGTATTTAAATATTGTTCAGTCTGCTTTGCTGCTTTTTTTTGTTCTTACAAATTCTTTTATTTTATCCAGGAGTTCGGTCTTATTCACTGGTTTTGATAAATAATCATTGCAACCCGCATCAATCGTTTTTTCGCGGTCGCCTGCCAGGGCAAATGCAGTTTGAGCTATAATATAAACCTGACTATTTATTTCCCTGATTTTACGGGTGGCCTGGTAGCCATCCATCACAGGCATTCTGATATCCATTAATATTAGATCAATATCGTGATTGTTTTTGAAGAATTCAACCGCTTCCTGTCCGTTTGCGGCATAAGAAATTTCACACGGAATTTCACTGAGAACCGCTTTCAGATACTGAAAAGCAATAGAATCGTCTTCGGCAATCAGAATTTTCAGTTTTTCAAAGGTCTCCAGTTTTTCTTCTTTTGGGCTGATTTCAGGTTCAGTAATAACTTCGCCGGTTGTTTCGCCTGCCGGTATAAAAAAGCTGAAAGTGGAACCATAACCTATTTTCGAATCAAGTTCCATTTTTCCTCCAAGCATTTCAACATATGCTTTTGCAATGGTTAAACCCAGCCCCGACCCCTGGTAAGCTCTTTTGTCGCCCACATCGGCCTGCTCAAAACGGTTAAAAACAGCGGCCTGCCTGTTTTCCGGAATCCCGATCCCGGTATCTTTCACATAGAAATATAACTTGTTATCCTGCTTGTTGCAGCCAATTTCCACCGATCCTAAATCGGTGTATTTCAAAGCATTTTTAATGAGGTTTGTAAGTATTGAATCCAGTTTAACAACGTCAGTGGAAACCAGTGCTTCTGTTTGCTGAATCTGGTCGTTCAGAACAAATTTCAGCTTTTTCTCCTCTGCTTCGGGCTGAAAAAAGCAGTATTGCGAGAAAAGTATTTCTTTAACATTGGCAGGAGTTAATACCACCGACATCTGGCCTGTTTCGATTTTTGAAATATCAATCAGGTCGTTTACCGTGTTCAGCATCCGCTGTCCGCTTTTCTGAATTATTTTTATAAAGTTCTGCTTCTCTTCGCCCGAAAAGTTTGAATCGCTTAAAAGTTCGGTAAAGCCGAGAATCCCGTTCATCGGGGTTCTGATTTCGTGGCTCATATTGGCCAGAAATGCCGATTTCAGGTGATCACTTTCTTCAGCTTTTTCTTTGGCTGCTGTGAGTTCTTCAATTATTTTTTTCTTTTGTGTAATATCTTCTTTAATGGCCACAAAATGAGAAATGGCGCCATATTCATCGGTAACCGGCGATATATTCACATCCTCCCAGATCAGTTTCCCCGATTTTGTTTTATTGAGTATTTCACCTTTCCAGTCTTTTCCCTGAAGAATATTTCCCCAAAGTTTTTTATAATGTTCATTTTCATGATGTCCTGATTTCAGGATTTTCGGATTTTGCCCAATCGCTTCTTCGCGGGTATAACCTGTAATTTCCGAGAACGCTGAATTTACATATTCAATGTTGCCCTGTTTATCAGTAATTACAATACTTACCGGGCTTTGTTCAACCGAGCGGCTGAGAAGCCGGAGTTGCTGTTCAGCCATTTTCAGTTCACTCAGATCGATATCGATACAATATACTTCAGACTGGTTGTTGGGCAGGTTTATAATTGCATAACTTGAATAAACATGAATGTTTTCGCCATTTTTCCTTTTCAATTCCCTTTCTTCAGAAACAGCCGGAATTCCTGTTTCAAACATTCTTTGTGTTTCAGTTTTCGCCACAGAAACCTGTTTTTCGGGAATGATCAGATCATAAAAATTACTGCCAATAGCATCGGAAGCCGCGTATCCGTAAATTATTTCGCAGGCTTTATTCCAGAAAATTATTTTACCATCACTGTGATAGCCGTGAACAGCCACATTGCTGACACTCTCAAATATCATCCTGAAGCGCTGCTCATTTTCTTTCAGTGTGAGTTCTGCTTTTTTGCGTTCGGTAATATCGCGAACAACTGCTGTAAAAAACATCTCGCCCGACGATTCCCAGTTTGCCAGCGAAAGTTCAATCGGGAAATGCTTGCTTTCTTTATGAATTCCCTCAAATTCGATTGTTCTTCCTCCAAAACCTTTACCACCCCTAACCTGTTTTTTTATCCAATTCTGCTGTTCGTCGGTAAAAATATCGGGCAGAATAGTTGCAATGTTTTTGCCGGTTATTTCTTCTTCTGTAAAACCAAACATTTTCTCAGCACCCGAATTCCAGCCAACAATGATTCCTTTTGTATCAGCCGAAATAATTGCGTCGTTTGCTGACTGTAAAACCGACCTGAATTTATTTTCGCTTTCGCGAAGCTGCTGCTGTATCTTCTCTTTTTCGCGACGGTCGTTGCTTTTCTCAATCGCTTCGAGAATGGCAAACGGCAACCTTTTTATCTGTTCTTTAATTACATAATCGTTTGCGCCAGCTTTCATGCAGGCAACTGCTGTCTCCTCGTTCATTGAGCCTGTTAACACAATAAAAGGAAGAAACATTGAGTGAGCCCTTATTATATTCAGGGCTGTCATCCCGTCAAAAGCAGGCATCGAATAATCTGAAACGACAATATCGGGCTTAAAATCAATTAGTTCTCTTCTGAAATCGCGTTCTTCCATCACAATCCGAAAATCAAATTCGATTTTTTCGCTTCTGATTACTCTTAATGCCATTTCGGCATCGGTTGATAAGTCTTCTGCAAATAAAATTTTTATTGGTTTTGTTTCTTTCATAATTCTTTTACTGGTTTTAACATATTTATTCGGGTTGCAGGTTCAGTAACAGCCAGTACATTCCCAACTCGTTTACTGCGTCAACAAATTTTTCGAACTCAACGGGTTTCACAATGTAACTGTTAACCCCTAATTTATAACTTTCAACAAGGTCTTTTTCTTCTTTTGATGAAGTGAGGATAATAACCGGAATAATCCTGGTTTCAGGATTCCCTTTTATTTCTTTCAGTACTTCAAGCCCGTCAATTTTAGGCAATTTCAGATCGAGCAGAACCATTCTGGGGCGTACACATTTTTTTCTCAGGCTATATTTTCCTCGTGAGAATATAAAATCGAGGGCCTCTTCGCCATCCGTAACAACTAATACTTTATTTGTAAGGTTGTTCCGCTTTAATGCACGCATTGCCATCTCAGCGTCATTCGGATTATCTTCCACGATGAGGATTTCCACCTCCATTAATGCTTCTTCCATTTTTCAGTTTTTTAGGTTGTTAATTTGACTGAAGCGGGGAACAGTAAAGTAAAAAGTTGCCCCTTTATTGAGTTCACCTTCGGCTTCAACACTGCCACCGTGCAAACTCACAATTTGTTTTACAATGGCCAGCCCAACCCCTGTTCCATCAAACTCATTCTCGTTGTGCAAGCGCTGAAAAACACCAAACAATTTTGAAACATAACGCGGGTCGAAACCGGCACCATGATCTTTTATATAAAACCTGAAATTGTTGTCAGTTTCAGCAACACCAATTTCAACTTTTTTCAAGGCAGATTTTGAACTGTATTTAACCGCGTTTTGAATCAGGTTTTGCCAAACCTGTTTAAACAGGTTCATATCGCATTTAACTACCGGCAATTTCTGAATATCAAATTCAAAATCGGTAATCGGATAATGTTCCTTTATTTCAGTAATAACCGTATCAACCAATACGTTAAAATCAATATTTTCAAGTCTTTTTTCAGTTCGCGAAATTCGCGACAGCATCAGCATGTCATTGATTAGCTGATCCATGCGATTTGCATTTTGCCGTATTACCTGGATAAAACGTTTACCTTCGTTGTCGAGTTTTTCAAAATAATCTTCGTATAAAAATCCGGCAAAACCATTGATTGCGCGCAACGGGGCCCTTAAATCATGAGAAACAGAATAAGTAAATGCATCCAACTCTTTATTCGATTTTTCCAGTTTACGCCTTTCTTCTTTTAATTCGGCAGTAATTCGGTTTAAATCTTCGACCATAAATAGTAAAGCTTTCTGGCTTTTTGCCAGTTTTTGCACTTTCTCTTCAAGTTCGATAGTTCGTTGTGCGACTTTTACTTCCAGTTCCGACTTAAGCTGAATCAGTTCATTTTCAGCTTTTTTACGCTCAGTTATATCTCTGAAAGTAATTACCCCACCTGTTAATATCTCGCCTTCTTTAATTGGAAATGAGGAATATTCAACCTGAAAACTTGTATTGTCAGATCGCCAGAAAATATCATTATCAATGCTGATTCCAATTCCCATTTTCAGATTTTGAGATATAACACAATTCTCAAACAAACATTCTGTTCCATCGGATTTTGTATGGTGAATCAGGTTGTGAACATTTTTCCCTATTAAATCATCAGGTGCATTATAGCCAAGAAGTTTCAATGCCGATTTATTGACAAATGTACAGTTATTGTTTACGTCAACCCCATAAATCCCTTCGGCTGTTGAGTTTAGTAACAGTCTGATTTGCTGTTCGCTGCTTTCGAGCAGATGCTGTTTTTCCTTTAAATTATTCAGGGTGTGCTGATGTTCGGCAAACTCATGATATAAACGGGTTGTACGGCGTTTTATCTCTTTTCTGAGGAAAATAATCCACAGTAATATCATCACTCCCACTAATGGAATCAGAATCATAAACATGATACGGCCAACATCCTTAAAACCCACTTTCTCCAATAAAACCGGCCCAAACCATTTTTCCCTGATTCTTTCGAATGTATTATCGGCAATTATTACAGAAAGACCTTCATTCAGTTTACTCAGGAGTTCTGTATCGCCTTTTCTGACGGCGATACAAAAATCCTGGCGGAAACCTGTTTCAATATTCAGGGGCACAACCTTGCGTTTCAGTTTCAGTCTGTCAATTATTTTAAGCCCTATAATTTTCTGGGTAATTACAACATCGCCCTCTCCATTTATCAGCATTTTAAATGCTTCGTCGAAAGTATTTGTGGTTAAAATGTTATCGGACAGTTTTACACGTCTGACAAACTCATCGGAGTTGTCGCCCTTCATCACCAGTATTTTTTTGTTCTTCAGGTCATCTAATGATTGAATACTTTGATTGGATTTCAGGGTAAAAATTGCACCGTTCAGCGTAAGATAAGGCAATGTAAAATCAAAAATATCTTCTCTTTCGGGCGTGCGGCCGACCACGGGTAACGCGTCAATCCTGCCATCGATGAGATCTTGCTTTATTGTATTCCATAACCCTACCTTTATCTTTACTTCGAGACCGGCAGCCCGGGCAGCCGCTTTAAATATGTCGATTGAAAAACCTTTGGCATTGCCATTTTCATCAATCGAACAATAAGGCGGATAATCGGGTTCGGCAGCAATTAAAATTGTGTCTTTTACAGGTTTGTTAAGATTTGTACTGTCAGCAATCTGTGCATTCACAATTACCGGGAAAAGAAAAATTAAGATAAGTACCAACCTGTTCAGGTTAGTAACAGCAAACTTATATTTGTTTACCCGTTCAAAAACTCTGAGTATTTCTCTCATTATTCATCTGTTTTTTTAACAACTCAATCTCTTTTCGCAACTCTTCCATTCGTAATTCCCTTTCAATAGTAACCTGGAAAAAGTGCTCAAGCTCGGCTATTTGTTGATTTAATTCTCTGGTTTTATCCTTTACCTGTTGTTCAAATTCATCCTTTAACCTTTGTTTTTCATCGTTTAAGTTTTTCAGATCGGTGATATCGAGAAATGTAGAAAAAACTTGTACAGGTTTTTCATCACCTTCCCTGAAAATGGGAATTGAGTTTACAATAATCCACACCTGCTGATCTGCCTTCGGATTGTAAATTCCCATAATATAATTTCTCACCTCGGTGCCATTTTTCAAAGCCAGCATGGCAGGATGCCTGTCTCCCGGCAAATCATTACCATCAATGTCGGTTGCTCTCCAGCGCGGATCAACAGACGTTCTTCCCTGCATTTGGTCGAAAGTCAATCCCAACAATTTTTCCGAAGCTGGATTTGCTTCAATAATCTTCCCTTCATTATCCTGATATACAACACCCTGAGCCATTGTTCTGAAAAGGTTCAGGTACTTCTCCTCGCCCATTTTGATCGCCTTTTCAGAATCATCAATTATTGTTTTTTGCCTGTCAATAATCTTCCCGAGATAGCGTGATATAAAAGTAGCTAAAACACCCACAGTCAAAGCAATAATAATGCTGATTGTAGTGGTAATAATTACTGAACTTTTTTCAACATCCTTAAATGAAAACAACAAAGAAATTTGTATTAAAACAACAGGAATTACAGATAGTGGAAGTATGAACCTGAGTAACATACTGTGAGTGCTTCTCAGTCTTAATAATTTAACCGGAAAATAATCGCGTTTTAAAGTCAGAATCGCAACCGAATAAAGTAAAAAACTCATTGATGTAGAAACTGCCATGGGAATTATGTTTTCCATCGAATATAAAATCGGCTTCCCGTAAAGATACGCGAGACTGAAAATATAGCTTACTACAAGTATCAGCAAACTGAGCGAACCACTTAAATACTCGGCAAATCTTTTTTTATGAATAAGAGTTTTTAAACCAGTAAAAAGAACCAGATCAGTTGCCGCCAAAATAAATACAAAGCTCGTTGCCGGAGACATCCGGAATAACGGAATACCTGAATTAATAATATGAATAGGAAACAAGATGTCTTCAATTTTAAAATTTCCGACAAATATGCAATCAAACAGCAAAATTGCATTAGCGATCAGGATTACTGCTGAAACGGAATAAATAAGAGTTGATTTTAGTTTTGATATTTTATTGATATTAAACAAAATCAAGGCAAAAGCAAGAAACAAAAAACAGGTTGCAGTCAGTGGCGCCATCGGAATGTATTTTCTGCTCAGGCTGCTGATGTAGGTTATTTCAGAAAAATAGCTGACAAGGCCCAATACCGAAAAAAATAATATTCCGGAAATGCAAATCCAAAGCCAGGTTCCTGATTTCATTTTGTTATCATTTTTAGTTCAAATGCTATTTTAGCCTGCTAACCCCTGCTTTTCTTTAACAAATCAATCTCTTCTGTCAGTTCCTTAATTCTGTACTCACGGTTTATGGTTGCTTCATAAAAGCGTTCGAGTTCTTCAATTCTTTCCTTGAGTTCCTTTGTTTTCTCACTTACCAGGCTCTCAAGGCCTTCATTCAGCTCCCGGATTTGTTTTTCAGATATTTTTCTGTTCACAATTTCACCGATCAGATTTGCCGAAGCCATCAATCTTTTTTTGGCCAGATCAATAATATACGATGGCCTTGTTTCGTATTCCGATGCAAGTTTCACAAGTTGTTCAACCGGAACCTTGTAATCATCAGCAATCTGCAAAAGTTTATTGTAATCTGATGGGGGGTTGCCGTAACCAAAATTTAAAGCCCCGATAATTTCATTATTTGCATTTATTGGTAAAGCATAAAGTCTGATGCCTCCTTTACACTCAATATCAACCGGAGTCCCGTTTTCAATCGCTTTCAGCGATGCATCACGCCAACATGATTCATGACAATGCCATTTTCGTGAATTTAAGGCTGTATCGTTACTATCTGTTTCGCATAATTTTCTGGATGCTTCATCCAAAAACCGGCACCATCCTGAAGAAAAAATTCCCAGTGCATAATTGCCATCTTTCTCATAAATTGCAGTCGATGTTTCGAGTAAACTCAGATAGTCATTCACAATTTCGGTTAAAACATCTTGCCCCACTGAATTCAGAATTAATCCGTCTTTGTTTAATTCCATGAGATCGCCATAAGCGGGCATAAGAGTTTCGGTTTTGGCATTGTCCGCGGTCGATTTTTTTGTTAACATCCATTCTAACCGGCGAAGCTCTTTCTGCGCATTATACTTGTCCGTCAAATCGTTACAAATCACATAAAACTTATTATCGGCTATTGCCAACCTGAAATCAATATGTTTTACTGTACCATTTTTGCATCTTACAGGATATTCAAGAAATGGGTGTCTTTCTCCTTTTCTCACCATCGAAATGGCTTCACTCCAATCCTTTTGCGCATTTTGTCTGACTTTTTCATCAGGATATGCGTGCATTCTCCATTTATCAAGGTCGGAAACATCCTCCAAACTATAACCAAACATCTCTGTGAAATACTGATTGATATATTCACCTTTCTGATTCAAATCAATAATTATGATACCCACAGGCGCTGATTCAGCCAGCATCCTGAACCGGATCTCGCTCTGGGTCAATGCTTCCATCATGTTTTTGTGCTCTGTTATTGTTTCGGTAAACAATAACAAACCCCCGATTACATTTTCTGATTCGTACCAGGGAATCACCTCCCATTTCAGCCATTCACGGCTTCCATCGGGTAAAAGAAAATAATCTTCATCCTGATGTTCAGGTTTACCACTCAAACATTCGCTGTGAACTTTCCGCCAACGATCGGGTATGCCGGGGAAAACATCGTAATGATATTTTCCTCTCAGATCGATATCATCCAGATTGTTATCGATTCTGAAGCGCTTGCTTACCAGAATATACCTCATTTGGGTATCGAACATGGCAATGGCAGCCGGTGCGTGTTCAACAAATAATTCAAGAATCTTTTTATTTTGCAGCAGTGCGTCCTGTGCTTCTTTTCGTTCGGTTATGTCCTGTATTGTGCCGATCATCCGAAGAAGTGTGCCATTTTTATCGAATTCGAGCCTGCCTAAACCATGCACCCAGCGAGCCATTTTATCGTTAACTCTTTCTATTTTATAGATTTTGTTAAAATCCTTTTTATGGCCTGCAACTTCGGTTATAAAATAGTCCATCATTTCTGTGCGCCAGTCAGGGTGTATAATGGTTCCCCACCCTTCTAATGTGTGTGGAAAATCTTCACCGATACCAAAAACAGTATCTAAAATTTCAGAACTTTTCCAATTTCCGGATTTCACATCCAGTATATAGGTTCCTATTCCGGCAACTTTTTGCGATTCGCGTAATATTCTTTCGCTTTCAATCAGTTCAACCTCCATTTGTTTTCGATAAGTAATATCGATAACAGTTCCGTAACCAAAAACCGGTTTTCTGATATTCTCTATAATCTGAAATTCAATCCGGGTGTTTATTTCAAGCCAATGCACTGAATTATCGGGGTGAATCACCCTGTATTCGGTTCTGAATTTTCCGTTACTTTCTGGATTAATTACCATTTGCATCTCAAGTCTGAGACGCGAAATATCTTCAGGATAAACCCTTTCCAATAATTCAGGCAGGGCAATTTCTTCTGATTTTATTCCATAATGAAGTTGTGCCCAATCGTTCAGAAAAACCCGGTTGTTAATTATATCGTGCTTCCAGATTCCTAATTCGGCGGCTTCGTTTGCCATCAATAACATCTCCGATAGTTCTGTTAACCTTTTTTCAGTTAGTTTCCGTTCGTTTATATCGGTGTGTGTGCCCACCATTCGCAATGGTTTGCCCGTAATATCCCGGGATACAATTTTACCGCGGTCAAGAACCCATTTCCAACTTCCGTCTTTGCATTTTAATCTGTGTTCGTTTTGGTAAAATGGAGTCTTACCATTTATATGGTTATTCAAATCATTAATTGCATTTTCCAGATCCTCAGGGTGCACTCTCGATTTCCATTCTGAAAAATCATTTTGAATTTCGCCGGGATCATAACCTAATTGCCTTTTCCATTGGGTTGAGAATATTACCCGATCGGATTCAATGTTCCAGTCCCACACACCGTGATCTGCTCCCTCCAACGCAAATTGCCAGCGTTCATCGCTTTCAACTAGTTCCTTCTCTATCTGCTTCTTATCTGTAATATCAAATGAAGTAATCAGTACGCCTTCTGAAACCGGTTGAAAATGCAACTCAAAATGCCCGGCAGATCCATCGGGGAAATGGAAAGACACAATAATCTGATCGTTTACCCTGTTTTCAAGTGTGTTTTTAATTTTCTGATAAATTTCATTGTCTTCAATATCGGGCCAAACATCCATGAAACGGTTTCCCAAAAGGTCACTTGCCGGACGGCGGTTTTGCTTTTCAGCGGCTGGATTTACGTATAAATATTTCCAATCGAACCCGATGATCTGGCAACCTTCCATCATCGAATCAAGTACCAGCCTGAAGTTTTTGTCTTCTGAAACATGTTGTGCTTTGTTTGTTTCATCAACGGATTTTATATTTTCTTTTGACAGATTATGCAGTTTCTGAAGTGTTTTCAATAAAGTTATAACCTGAAATTCATCAAAAGGAAAAGCTAAAACTGCATTAATCAATTCAGGATTTATATTGACTTTCTGAACCTGTTCCTTACTGTCAATAAGTATCAATACAGGAATTGATTCGTATTGCGGATTTGTTTTAATTGTTGAAATAACCTGTAAATCATGTTCTGCAAAACGATTACAAACAATTAACCAGCAATCTGAAAATTCGGCAATATAATCCGAAATTTCAGCAAAAACGGTATCAGGCCATTCATTTTCAACAATTTGCCTGAATCGATGACTTTTTTCGTCATGCAAATCATAAATCAGTATTTTACTCATAAAGGCTCATTTAGGTTTGTTATAAAATACTGGAATTAAATTCCTTATATCAATCAACTAATGACACTGAATTCCTTCAGAAATCATAAGCTCCGTCCATCAGTTAATATTAAATTATTCTATCGTAAAACTTTTAAAAGATAATAATTCTTTTTTTATAAACAACTCAATTTTAAGCATTAATAAAAAGAAACCTAACTTCAACAGAAATAGAAGTTTATGTTATTTAACTGAAATTTTCAGGAATGTCTGAATCGTCCTGAAATAAGTTGACAGATTTTCAATGATATTTATTAAAACCATCG
>DAINOH010000099.1:0-17550 GCA_036735485.1 Draconibacterium sp.
CTTTCGGGAAGATGGGTTTCCCGCATCGAAATTGAACCAGAGAACGGGATGGATATTATCACCACTTTGAATGTGAAAATGCAGGATATCACTGAAAGCGCTTTGCTGGAACAAATACAGAAAACAAATGCCGACTGGGCAACCGCTATCCTGATGGAAGTGGAGACCGGTGAAATTAAGGCAATTGCCAACCTGGGCAAGGGAGAAGGCGGTTATTACGAAAAGGACAACTATGCATTAGGGCCCCGCGGATGTTATGAACCCGGTTCAACATTTAAACTTGTTTCGTTGATGGTGGCGCTGGAAGATGGTGTTGTTGACACCACGGATATTATTGATACAGGCAACGGCAGATGGCAAAAAAGCGGACGAACGATTACGGATACACATGGTTATGGCAAGATAACGGTCAAACAGGTTTTTGAAAAATCATCGAATGTGGGCGTGGCCAAAATCATCACCAGTAATTACGAAAAAGATCCAAAAAAATATGTTGACAGGGTTTTGAGTTTTGGCATCAACAAACCGCTTGGCGTGGATATTCTTGGTGAGGGCGAACCTTATTTCAAATATCCGGGTGATGCCGATTGGTGGGGTACAACGCTGGCAGGTATGTCTTACGGTTACGAAACCAAAATGACACCTCTTCAGATTCTGAATTTCTATAATGCTGTGGCTAACGATGGCAAAATGGTGAAACCGCATCTTGTAAAAGAAGTCCGTGACAATGGAGCATTGGTTGAAAGATTCGGAACTGAAGTACTCAACTCAAGAATTGCATCGCGTAGTACCATCAAAAAAGCACAGGAAATGCTGAAAGGTGTTTGTTTGTATGGAACAGCCAAAGATATGAAAAGCAATTTCGTGACTTTCGCCGGTAAAACCGGGACAGCCAGAATTGCTACCAGCAGTCAGGGTTACAGCGCCGGAATGTACCTCGCATCTTTTGTTGGCTATTTCCCGGCTGATGACCCGAAATATTCAATGATTGTAACTTTTAATAATCCACGTGGCGGATATTATGGAGCTTCGATAGCAGGTCCTGTTTTCAAAGAGGTTGCCGAAAAAGTTTACGCCTATAAAATTCTATCAGGGGAAGAAGAGGAAGAGGTAATTGAAGAGGAAGAAAGACTTGTACTTGCCGATATCAAAAAGGGAAGCTATGATAATATCGATGAGGTGGTTGACGAACTGAATGTGCGACATGTGAAAGGTAGTCCTGATACCGAATGGGCAAATGTTGAGAAACAGGAAGAAAAAATTGTATTGACAGATAATGAAATCCCTGAAGGATTGGTACCCAATGTAAAAGGAATGGGTGCAACCAGTGCCGTTTATCTGCTTGAAAAGGCCGGACTTCAGGTGAGAGTAAAAGGGGTCGGAAAAGTAAAACAGCAATCGTTAAACCCGGGAAGCAAATTCAGACCCGGACAAACAGTTTTTCTAACACTGGGATAAAATGAAATTAAACGAACTCATAAAAAGCATCACTTTTGAAGACGTTTTCGGTAATATTCAGACTGAAGTTACCGGAATTGAATTCGATTCACGTCAGGTTAAACCAGGGACTTTGTTTGTAGCGCAGCGTGGAGTTGCTTCCGATGGTCACCAGTTTATCACGAAAGCTGTTGCAAATGGGGCAAATGTTGTTGTTTGTGAAGAATTGCCTGCTGAAACAGCCGATGGTGTTACTTATATAAAAGTGGCCGATTCAAACGAAGTTCTCGGGAAACTGGCTGCTGCTTACTTTGATTTCCCTTCCCGGAATATGAAGGTGGTGGGTGTTACCGGAACAAACGGGAAAACAAGCATTGCCACGCTTTTGTATAAAATGTTTTTGAAACTGGGTTTCGGAACAGGATTGATTTCCACCATTTCTTACAAAATTAACGATCGCGAAGAAACAGCATCTCACACAACACCCAATGCGCTTAAAATTCAGCAGTTAATGGCCGAAATGGTGGATGCCGGTTGTGAATACTGTTTTATGGAAGTGAGTTCTCACGCGGTTCACCAGAAACGCATTGCAGGAATCGAATTTGCAGGAGGAATTTTTACCAACATCACCCACGATCATCTCGACTATCACAAAACTTTTGCTGAATACATCAAAGCCAAAAAGGCGTTTTTCGATTCGCTTTCTGCCGGTGCTTTTGCCATTACCAATTCCGACGATAAAAATGGCCTCGTAATGTTGCAAAACACTGCTGCCCGGAAAGTAACCTGTTCTACACGGTCAATGGCCGATTATCGTTGTAAAATGTTGGAGAACCATTTCGATGGAATGTTGCTGAACATGGATGGCTATGAAATCTGGACAAGATTTGTAGGAAAGTTCAATGCATCGAATTTACTGGAAGTTTATGCCACTGCCATTGAGTTGGGGCAGGAAAAGGATAAAGTGCTGACCATTATCAGCGAACTGGTTCCGGTACAGGGACGCTTTGATACAGTGAGAAGTACCGATGGAAAACTGGCAATTGTGGATTATGCGCACACACCCGACGCTTTAAAAAATGTACTGGGCGCCATTTCAGAAATCAGGACACGTAACGAACAGGTGATTACCGTGGTGGGCGCTGGTGGCGACCGCGACAAAACCAAACGCCCCGAAATGGCATTGGAAGCTGTAATGGCCAGCGATAAAGTAATTCTGACATCGGACAATCCCAGAACTGAAGACCCGGCGCAGATTATAAAAGACATGGAAGCCGGTGTTCCGGCTCAATATAAAAATAAGGTGGTTTCAATCGAGAACCGCAGGGAAGCAATAAAAACCGCAGCATTGATTGCCCGGCCCGGCGACATCATTCTGATTGCCGGAAAGGGACACGAAAATTACCAGGATGTAAAAGGTGTGAAACATCATTTTGATGATAAAGAAGAGATTCAAAACTGCTTCGGCATTAAAAACTAAAAAACTGAAAGCATGATTTACTGGTTATACCAATTACTTTCCAGCTACGATATTCCGGGTATCGGGATGATTCCGGGTATTTCGTTCCGGTCGGCTGCTGCAATTATCACTTCACTTTTTATTACCACTGTTTTTGGTAGAAAGCTTATCCAGATTTTGCAGAAAAAGCAAATAGGAGAGGTGGTACGCGATTTGGGTCTCGAAGGCCAGATGCAGAAAAAAGGTACACCCACAATGGGCGGAATAATTATCCTTTCAGCTATTATCATCCCTACATTTATTTTTGCCCAGCTTAATAATGTGTATATCATATTGATGCTGGTAACCACAGTATTGCTGGGGTTTATTGGTTTTGTGGATGATTACATCAAGGTATTTCTGAAAAACAAAGCCGGGCTGGCTGGCAAATTTAAAATTCTGGGTCAGGTTTCGCTGGGAATCATTGTTGCAGCCACGCTTTTTCTGAGCGATGATGTAAAAGTGCGCCAACATGTTAAAGATGAAAACGGCAACGATTTAAAGGAAGTTTTGATTGACCCGGTTACCGGCGAACAAACCGTTCAGTTTGTTACCGAGGATGTAAAAACCACCATTACCACCATCCCATTTATTAAAAAGAACGAGTTTAATTACGAATGGCTGGTGGCTTTTGCCGGTGATGCTTCGGAATGGCTGAAATGGGTGGTTTATGCAATCGCCATCATATTTATTCTCACTTCGGTATCCAATGCTGCCAACCTCACCGACGGGCTTGATGGGCTGGCGACCGGAACTTCGGCCATCAGCGGGGCCACACTCGGGGTGCTGGCGTATGTTAGCGGTAATATTATTTATGCTGATTATCTGAATATTATGTACATCCCGAACATTGGCGAGCTGACAGTTTTTATAGCTGCTTTTATCGGGGCCACCGTTGGTTTTCTTTGGTACAATTCGTATCCGGCACAGGTTTTTATGGGCGATACCGGAAGTCTGGCACTGGGTGGAATCCTGGCAGTTTTCTCGGTTATCATCCGCAAGGAAATCCTGATTCCGTTGTTGTGCGGCATTTTCGTGATTGAAAATTTGTCGGTGGTTATCCAGGTTTATTATTTTAAATACACCAAACGAAAATATGGCGAAGGCAGGAGAGTATTCCTGATGAGCCCGATCCATCATCATTTTCAGAAAAAAGGAATCCCTGAAGCCAAAATCGTTACCCGGTTCTGGATTGTGGGAATCATTCTGGCGGTTTTAACAGTGGCAACATTAAAAATGAGGTAGTTTGAACAATCTGATTGCAATATTAGGTGGTGGCGAAAGCGGGGTTGGTGCAGCCATTCTCGCACAGAAAAAAGGCTTTTCTGTTTTTCTTTCCGATTCAGGAAAAATCAAAGAAAAATACAAACAGGTTCTTGCTGATTATTCCATCGAATTTGAAGAAGAAAAGCATTCGACTGAAAAAATTCTTTCTGCTGTTGAAGTCATAAAAAGTCCCGGAATCCCTGAAAAGGCACCGCTGATTAAGCAGTTGCATGAAAAAAATATCCCGGTAATTTCTGAAATCGAATTTGCAGGCCGGTACACAAATGCAAAAACAATTTGTATTACCGGAAGTAATGGCAAAACCACCACTACTTTGCTTACTTATCACATTCTGAAAAACGCAGGATTGAATGTGGGTCTGGCCGGCAACGTGGGTAATAGTTTTGCCTGGCAGGTTGCCGAAGCGAATTTCGATTATTATGTGATCGAACTCAGCAGTTTTCAGCTTGATGGAATGTACGATTTCAGAGCCGATATTGCGGTACTGATGAATATCACCCCCGACCATCTCGACCGCTACAATTACGAAATGCAGAATTATGTTGATTCAAAATTCCGCATCATTCAAAACCAGACAAAAGACGACTTATTCGTGGTTTGTACCGACGATGAAGTCACTCAAAATGAATTAAAAAAACGCAAAATCATACCTGCAGTTATCCCGTTCGGGCTTGGCGAACCAACAGGAAATGCAGCCGGTGTTAAAAACGGAGAGCTCATTATTAATCTTAATCAAAACCACTTCAGTATGTCTATTCTTGAACTTGCACTACAGGGAAAACACAACACTTACAATTCAATGGCAGCAGGAATTGCAAGCATGGCGCTAAACATCCGTAACGAACAGCTCAGGGAAAGCCTGTCTGATTTTACGGGCGTTGAGCATCGGCTTGAACGCTTTCTGACAGTTCACGGAATTGAGTTTATCAACGATTCAAAGGCAACCAATGTAAATTCGACCTGGTATGCACTCGAAAGCATTGCAAAACCAATCGTTTGGATTGTGGGTGGAGTGGACAAAGGAAATGATTATACCATGTTGCACGACCTGGTGAAGGATAAAGTGAAAGCAATGGTTTGTCTGGGCAAGGACAACAAAAAGCTGCACGAATCTTTCAAAGGCATTATTAAAAACAGGGTTGACGCTCTGAGTATGGAAGAAGCTGTGAAAACAGCTTATTACCTGGCCCGCAATGGCGATACCGTTTTACTTTCGCCAGCCTGTGCCAGCTTCGACCTGTTTGAGAATTACGAAGACAGGGGTCGGCAATTCAAAAAATATGTAAGAAATCTTTAATGAACCAGACAATTGCCAAATATTTCAAAGGCGACAAGGTTATCTGGATAGTGCTGATGCTGTTGTCGTTGCTTTCGCTGCTGATTGTGTACAGTGCAACCGGTGCTTTGGCTTACCGTGAAAAATCAGGTAATACAATGTATTATCTTGTTCGCCAGTTGTTTACAATTGGTGCTGGTATTGGGGTAATTGTTCTAATGGTGAATGTGATTCCGGTAAAAATGTATTCCATGGCCGCCAATCTGCTATTGTATGGTAGTATTTTGTTGCTCTTAATGGCTATGGCATTGAAATTTGCAGGAGTTATCAGAGGTACCGGGCGTACTATTCCTTTGGGGCCGTTGTCGTTTCAACCAGCCGAAGTCGCCAAAATCGCGCTCATCATATTTACTGCCAAAGTGTTGAGCCGAAAACAAAAAACAACACATGACCTGAAAGTGGCTTTCTTTAAAATTATGACAGGCACCGCCGTGGTTTGCGGTATTGTTCTGATGTCGAACTTTTCAACTTCAGCTCTTATTTTTATTACTATAATCACTATGATGTTTGTCGGACGGATTCCGATAAGATATATGTTACTCGTTTTTGCTGCCGGTGTTGGGCTCGTGGTATTAATCTACTTTACAGCCGACCTGCTTCCGGAGAAAATCGGGCGTATTCACACGATAAAAGGAAGGATAGAACGATTTATTCACGGAGATCCGAATTCTGAAAAGGGAATCACCCAGGCCGACTATGCAAAACTGGCGATTTATTCCGGTGGAATCATCGGGAAAGGTCCCGGACAATCGGATGTTAGTAATTATATGGCAGCAGCCTACAACGACTTTATTTTCTCCATCATTGTCGAGGAATACGGTCTGTTTGGTGGTGTTGTTGTAATTTTTCTTTACCTCGTTTTATTTTTCCGCGGAATAATCATTGTGCGACGATCGACGAGGACGTTTCCTGCTTTTGTGGTAATCGGGCTCACAGTGGTGCTTGTTTACCAGGCGATGATTAATATGGGCGTTTCAAGCGGGGTGCTGCCAGTTACCGGTCAGCCTTTGCCGTGGGTGAGCCTTGGCGGAACTTCACTTTTATTTACAGCCATTGCTTTTGGCTGTATTCTGAGTGTAAGTCATTTGAACCAGGTTGACCAGGAACAGCAGGAACAGCCCGTACAGGTAAATATTCCTGACGAAGATGAAGAAATGAAAAAACAATAAAAACAACCTGTAAAAAAATAAACCTTGAAAATTAACCGGGTTATTATCAGCGGCGGTGGAACCGGCGGACATATCTTTCCGGCACTTTCCATTGCAAACGAGATACGGAAACGTTATCCCGAATCCGAAATTTTGTTTGTGGGGGCAATCGACCGCATGGAAATGGAGAAAGTTCCTGCTGCAGGTTACAAAATTATCGGGTTGCCTGTTATGGGATTTCCACGAAAACCCGGATTAAAGATGATTACCTTTTTTAAAAAGCTTTTCAAAAGCTCGGCAATGGCGAAACAAATAGTCAGGGAATTTAATCCTGAAATTGCGGTTGGAGTGGGAGGTTATGCAAGTGGTCCGCTGTTGCGTGCAGCCACCAAAGCAAATATTCCGACCTTGATTCAGGAACAGAATTCATATGCCGGAATTACCAATAAAATGCTGGCAAAAAAGGTGAACGTAATCTGTGTGGCTTACGAAAAAATGCACAGGTTCTTTCCGAAGAAAAAAATTGTGCTGACAGGAAATCCGGTTCGTGAAAATCTGGTTACCAAATTGGATGATAAAACCGAAGCGCTGGAATATTTCGGTCTGAATAACAAGGAAAGAGTTGTGCTGATCACAGGCGGAAGTCTTGGTGCCCGCTCTTTGAATAATGCAGTACTGAAAAATCAGGAGATAATCGCCAAATCAGGTATTCAGGTTATCTGGCAGACTGGCTCGTATTATTACGACAAAATTGTGGAGGAGTTGAAGGATGGAAAACCTGAAAATCTTCATGTTCATCAGTTCCTCTCGCGCATGGATCTGGCATATGCTGCAGCTGACGTTGTGATATCGCGTGCAGGTGCCGGAACAATTTCTGAACTGTGCATTGTTGGTAAACCCTCTGTTTTGGTACCCTCACCCAATGTTGCCGAGGACCACCAGACCAAAAATGCAATGGCACTTGTTGATAAAGATGCAGCCGTAATGCTGAAAGATATTGAAATCGACCTTAAATTGTTCCCTGTTGCGCTGCGTCTGGTGAAAGACGAAGAACGCTGCCGGGCGATGTCGGCAAACATAAAATTGCTGGCAAAACCTGAGGCGACAATTGCTATTGTCGACGAAATAGAAAATTTACTTAAATGAAAAATCTTCAACATATTAAGAATGTTTATTTCCTCGGAATCGGGGGAATCGGGATGAGTGCGCTCGCCCGTTATTTTAAGCACACCGGCCGCAATGTTGCCGGGTACGACAAAACCGAAACCACGCTTACGAAAGCTTTACAGAAAGAAGGAATCAGTGTGCATTTCGACGACGACATCAGGAATATTCCCAAGAACTGGGATCCGGCAAATACATTGGCAGTTTTCACCCCAGCGTTACCCGATGAACATGCCGAACTTTCGTGGTTTCGCGAAAAACCCATTGCCCTGCTGAAACGCGCCAAAGTGCTTGGCCTGATTTGTAACGAGAGAAGTGGAATCGCTATTTCCGGTACACATGGAAAGACGACTGTCAGTACAATGGCTGCCACAATTCTGAATAAAACTGAAAAAGGTTGTGGCGCATTTTTGGGCGGAATCTCGAAAAATTTCGGGACCAACCTGCTTTTGCCAAAGGAAGAATCGCCGTGGATTGTAGCCGAAGCTGACGAATTTGACCGTTCGTTTCTGAACCTGACTCCCGTGATTGCGCTGGTAACCAGTCTGGATGCCGACCACCTGGATATTTACGGGCATAAGGAAAAGATTGTGGAATCGTTTGAAAAGTTTATCTCACAAATTCAGCCGGGCGGGATGCTCGTATTGAAAAAGGGAGTTGAACTGGATACGACCAAAACCACTGCAAAGGTTTTTTCATATGCACTGAACAATCCGGAAGCCGATTTTACAACGGTGGGACTCAATCTTGAAAATGGTTTCTATACTTTCGGAATAAAAACACCCGGTGGTATTATCGAAAACTGCAGGATGACTTATCCGGGCTTGCTGAATGTCGAAAATGCAATGGGAGCCGCTGCACTTTCTTATCTGGCCGGAGCTTCTTTTGAGGAAATTAAAAGCGGACTTGAAGAATACCAGGGTGTTGTCCGCCGGTTTGATATCCGGTTCAAAAATGAAAAGTATTTGTACATCGATGATTATGCACACCATCCGGAAGAACTGAAAGCGATTATTACATCGGTGAAAGAGCTTTATAAAGGCAGAAAAGTTACCGGAATTTTTCAGCCTCACCTTTATTCGCGCACACGCGATTTTCAGGCTGAGTTTGCTGAAAGTCTTGATTTGCTTGATACAGCCATCGTTGTGCCAATTTACCCGGCACGCGAAGAACCCATCCGGGGTGTGACATCGGAAATCATTCTGAATAAAATGAAACTGGAGGACAAACACCTGCTTTCGAAACCCGAATTGCTGGAGTTTCTCCGAAAAAATGAATGTGATATAGTTTTAACAATGGGAGCCGGCGATATTGACGGACAGGCGGATAACATTATTGAAATTCTGAAGTCGAAATGAAAACCTTCAGGAAAATATTGAAACTTACAGGAGTCCTGGGACTGATAATCTTTATTATCGGAACGCTCGCTTTTACCTCCATCGAAACCAGGAATGTACAGTGTTCAGAGATTGAAGTTGTTTTCAATAAAAGAGATCTTATCAGTGTTGATAAAGACAAGCTGATACGCATGGCAAAAACTGCCGACAGTAAAATACTCAGCCGTAAACTCGAAGATATTAACAGTGAAAAGATTGAAGCCGAAATTGAGAAACACCCAGCCATAAAACGTGCCGATGTTTACAAGCTTGTGGTAAAAGACGAAAAAGGTTACAAAGGTGTGCTGGTGATTAAAGTAAAAAACAGGCAGCCGGTTCTGCGGATTTTTAATGCCGACCACAGTTATTTTATGGATAAGGAAGGAAAACGTTTTCCAGCTTCAGGTGCCTATTCAAAAAGAATAATGGTAACAACGGGAGCTGTTTCGGAAGAATTTGCAGCCGAAAAATTACTGCCATTTGTTGGATACATCGAAGAAAGTGATTTCTGGAAAGCCCAGATTGAGCAAATTCATGTGGAAGGAAACGGTAATGTGATTATGAGTATGCTGGTAGGTGGACAGGTGGTTGAAATGGGTGATTTGGATAACTATGAAATAAAACTGCGAAACCTGAAGGAATTTTACAGACAGGTGCTGGCAGAAGATAACTGGGACAGATATTCAAAGATTAGTGTGAAATATAACAATCAGGTGGTAGCAAAAAGAAAGTAGGTTATGGATTCAAAAGAAAAACTTTCGGTTGTAGTGGATATTGGCACCTCGAAAATGGTGGCAGTGGCCGGTACAAAAAACGAGTCGGGTAAACTTGAAATTGCCGGAATTGCAAAAACGGAAGCCCGTGGTATAAAACGCGGGGTTGTTTATAATATTGAAGAAGCCGCTGCTTCGGTATTGGAGTTAATTAATCAACTCGAAAACAGGATTGGTGAAAATATTGAATCGGTGAAAGTTGCCTATGCAGGGCAGCATATGAAAACCATTCATTTTCAGCGGTCGCGGTTTACCTCCGACGAGGGAATTGTCAGCAAATCTGATATTGAATACCTTGTGGAACAGGCAAAAACCTGCGAATTGGAAGAAGGTTTCAGGATGATGGAGGTGATTCCGGTGGCTTTTTTTGTCGATAATGAAATTATTGAGAGAAATCCGGTCGGAATTACAGGGCGTAAAATTGAAGCGCATTTTAAATTAATGGCGATTCCAAACAGTTACTGGATTAACCTGAACCGGGTTTTTGACAAAGTGGGCGTGAAGGTTGACGGAATCACATTTTCGATTTTGGCCACTGCTGATGCAGTTGTTACCCGCGACGAAAAGGAAATGGGTGTTATTGTGGTTGACATTGGCTGCGGAACCACCAAAATGGCGGTTTATTACGAAAACAGACTGATTCACACTGCCGTGATTCCTTTTGGAGGAGAAGTAGTTACCAACGATATAAAAGAGGGTTGTTCAATTTTGCTGAAATATGCCGAGCAGTTGAAAGTAAAATTCGGACAGGCGCTTGGCGATTTTGCCGACGACCAGAAAGTTGTTACAATACCGGGTCACAACGGCTGGGAACCGAAAGAAATTTCGTTTAAAAGTCTTGCCTTTATTATTCAGGCCCGCATGGAAGAGATAGTCGATAGCCTGAATTTTCAGATTCAGAAGGCAGAAATTGATGAAAATCTGGGAGCCGGAATTGTGCTCACTGGTGGAACTTCGAACCTTGAAAATATTGTAACCCTTGTAAAATTCCGCACAGGTTTCGATGCAAGAAAGGGAAATATTGTATTAAACTTCAGCGAAAGAAACAAAGAATTGTTGCAATCAGACTTCTATACAGCGTTTGGTTTGCTGAACCAATGTGAGAAGAAAGCAACCCAGGTTGTTGTTCAGCCGCCGAAACCCAAAAAAGAAAAACCACCGCGTGAACCCGGAAAACTTTCGCAACGCCTAAACAGCTTTGTTCAGGGTGTATTGAACCTTGTTGATGACGAAGAAGATATCGCAATGAAATAAATAAAAAGTAAGAATATGAGCGATGAATTAATAAACTTTCAGTTTCCAAAAGCTACCTCGTCTATCATCAAGGTGATTGGCGTGGGCGGTGGCGGTTGTAATGCCGTGAGTCATATGTGCGAAGAGGGGATCAGGGGAGTTGATTATATAATTTGTAATACCGATTCCCAGGCTCTTGAAACAAGCATTGTACCCATAAAAATCCAGTTGGGAGTTACTTTAACCGAAGGTCGTGGAGCAGGCAACCAACCCGAAATGGGCGAAGAAGCCGCCCGCGAGAACTACGAAGATCTGAAAAAAGTGCTGAAAGACAACACTAAAATGTTGTTTATTGCCGCCGGAATGGGTGGTGGAACCGGCACGGGTGCTGCTCCGGTTATTGCCTCCCTGGCCCGCGAACTCGATATTCTTACCATTGCGGTGGTTACAGTCCCATCGCCTTCCGAAGGGAAAAAACGTTATGGACAGGCAATGGAGGGCATCAAAAAACTCAGCGAATCGGTTGACAGTATGCTGGTTATCAGCAACCAGCGGTTGCACAGTATTTATGGCGATTTGCCAGCGCGCCAGGCTTTTAAAATGGCCGACAACATTATTACAACTGCTGTAAAAGGTGTTGCCGAAATAATTACTGTTCACGGAAATGTTAACATCGACTACGCCGATGTAAAAACTGTGATGCAGAAAAGCAGCGTGTTTATTATGGGAACTGGCTATGCGATCGGCGATGGCCGCGCAATGGAAGCTGTTAACATGGCGCTTGAATCACCGCTGTTAGACAGCAACGATATTTTCGGAACAAAAAATATTCTGCTCAATATTATTTCAGGAAAAGCCGAGGTTACGATTGGTGAAATTGGCGAAATAATTGAAACCCTGCAGGAAAGGGCAGGTCAGGAGGCTGATATTATCTGGGGAAATGGCTATGATGAAAATCTGGGAGACAAAATCAGTGTTACTATTCTGGCCACAGGTTTTGTTAACAATCCGAATAAAATTCTTCAGCCACGGAAAGAGCCTGAAAAGTTTGATTTGAGCCAACAAACAATTGAAGAGGAGCCTGTTTTGGAAGAAAAACCGGAACCCGATTTTGCTTTTGAATTTGAAACGTCAGTTCCGGAACCCGATTTCCAATTTGAAATGAAAACTAGAAATGTAAAGGAAAAGGCGCCGGAAAAAGTGCATGAAGAAAGCACTTCGATTTTCAGCCGAATGAAAAAGGCAGAAAAGAAAAAGACAAAAGCCGGAGAACCTGTTTCTGAGAATGTTGACAACTGGTTTATGAAAAATTTCGGGCTGAACCGTTTTTTTGACGATGACGATGATGACCAGCCAATGAAATAAAAATCCCTGTTCAATATAAAAAAAGTGAAAAATGGAAGAAAATGTGATGAAAAAGGAAAATAACCACCGGAGTGCAGAGATTAAAGTTGTGGGAGTAGGCGGTGGTGGCGGAAATGCGGTAAATTATATGCACCGGCAAGGCATCCGCGATGTCGATTTTGTTATTTGTAACACCGACGCACAAGCCATGATTTCGAGCCCGGTGGAAAACTGGGTGCAACTGGGTCCGTCGCTTACCGAAGGACGCGGAGCCGGCAACAAACCCGAAGTGGGAAAACAGGCAGCCCAGGAGAATATTGAAGACGTTATGAAGGCTTTGTCGGAAAACACAAAAATGGTTTTTGTAACGGCCGGGATGGGCGGTGGTACCGGCACCGGTGCTGCACCTGTGATTGCCAAAGCCTGCCAGGAAGCAGGATATCTGACTGTGGGGATTGTTACCATTCCATTCAGAAACGAGGGACGCCGCCGTATTAAACAGGCTGCCGAAGGCATTAAGGAACTCGAAAGTTATGTCGATTCGCTGCTGGTGATCAACAACGAACGCATTCGTGAAATGTATGGCGATTTTCCGATCTCAGAAGCATTTTCAAAAGCAGATAATGTTTTGGCCACGGCTGCAAAAGGAATTGCTGAAATCATTACGGTTCCGGGTTACATTAATGTTGATTTTGCCGATGTTGAAACTGTGATGCGAAAAAGTGGCATGGCCATTATGGGAACAGGTATTGCCGAAGGAAAAAACCGCGCAGCCGAAGCCGTTGAAAGTGCATTAAATTCGCCGCTTCTGAATAATAACGACATTCGCGGGGCAAGAAATATATTGGTGAATATTACTTCAGGAAGCATTGAAGTTACCATGGATGAAATTGGTGAAATAACAGATATTGTTCAAAACAAAGCCGGATTTGATGCTGACCTGATTTGGGGTAACGGAAAAGATGATACACTGGAAGAGAAGCTTTCGGTAACTATTATTGCCACGGGTTTTAGCAGCAGCATTATTCCTGAATTAAAGAATGAACAACAACAACAGGTAAGCAAAGAAAAACATTTCCTGGTTGAATCACCGGTGGCCGATAAAGCGATTACACCAAATCCTCACCTGAAAAAAGAGGCTGCGCCCAACCCGGGGCAGAAATTTATTGAATTCAATATTTCAGAGGAAAAGGCGAAAGAAGAAAATGAATTTGAATCATTGTATCCTGGAACGACTAAAGAACGAAAAAGCGTAAATCATCAGCCAACTTCAACTGATTTTACTTCGATGAGCGAGGAAGATGTGGATAATATGGAAAATATTCCGGCCTATTTACGTCGGCAATTAAGAATGAATGATCCGCAGTATAAACGACAAAAGTCGGGATTGACAGTTAGCAGCGATAATCGTATTTCTGACCGGAACTCATATTTGCATCGTCAGGTTGATTAATGGTTGATAATAGATTATTAATCTGTAATTATAAGTAACTAAAATTTAAATATCAATAATATGAGTCTTTTCGATAAAATAAACAGTGATCTCACCGAAGCCATGAAGGCCCGTGAAAAAGAGAAACTCGAAGCGCTCAGAAATGTAAAAAAAGTGATGCTTGAAGCACGGTCGGCTAAAGGTGCCGGCAGCGATCTTACCGATGAGGAAGTTATAAAGATAATTTCCAAACTTGCAAAACAGGGCAGCGAGTCTGCAGCCATTTACCAGCAGCAGGGAAGAAAAGATCTCGAGGATCAGGAGATTTTCCAGGTGAAGGTTTTTGAAAGCTATTTACCGGCAAAACTTTCAGATGCTGACCTGACAGCGTCAATTAAAGATATTATTGCTGAAACCGGGGCAACTACTGTGAAAGAAATGGGAAAAGTAATGGGAATTGCTTCTAAAAAATTAGCCGGATTGGCTGACGGAAAAGATATTTCGGCAAAAGTGAAGGAATTACTCGATTAATAAGATATTTGAAAGGTTTAGCAGTGCCTTTCCCGAAATTCCAACCATTTAATCAAAGGAAATTAAAAAGGGTTTGCAGTTTGCAAACCCTTTTGTTTTTATTTCGGTATTATTCCTTATTCTTCATCATCAGCTTCACCTGCATCATCGTCATCATCAAAGTCATCATCATAACTGTCGTCATCATCTTCAGTGTCGGCAATGTTATCCATTTCGGCAAACTTATCTTCATATTCCTGTTTAACCTCACTTTTCAGGAAGCCGTCTTCGTCAAAATCATCATCATCTTCAACAATGGCAACGGCTTCGTTTTCAGTCATTCTCAACATGTAATACCTGTCTTCGGTCTCAAATGGAAGTACAGTGACTTTAATTCCGTCTTTGTCAAAAAAATGTATAAGATGATCAGCAAATCCGTCTGCATACAATAATTTGATCTGCTGTTGTAATTCTTTGTCGAGTTTGTTGTAATCTTTTATAACTCTTGGTTTATTAATTGCCATATCTAACAGTATGATTAATAATGGTTTTTAAACTAATTTCAATATTTAAAAATCAAACAGTGCGGGTTTTCCTGTTTCTGTTTAATGTGTATTTACAGCAGCAAATAAAGATTTTAGTAACGAATTATACAACTGTTTTTTTTAATTTTTTTTCATCTTTTTTCTTTCTCTTTAATTTCCCCACAAAACAATCTGTGTCGTTACACCATTGGCACTGGTAACCTTTCTGCATGAGACCTTTTCCAATACCAATTATTCCACTCACAGATTTAACAGGCTTCATTAAAAACGACTCTGTTAATTCGATTCCAAAAATTTTGGGAGGAAATAAGTCAAAAAGTAACTTTTGTTCAGAAACACTCCACTCACAATAGCCAGGCGAAAAACGATCTGATATACTTAGTCCGCTCTGCCCGCATTTTATTTCGAGTTCTTTTTGTATTAATTCTGCGGTTTTATCGGCTGCTATCGATCCAATCACATCCAATATGTACCCTGTTATCGGGTCACCATTTTCAGAAAGTTCTTTTGATTTTTCAGTGATTTCTTTACCCGCTGTGCAAATAAAAAAAGCCAGAGAAGAAGCATTTTTTATTTGCGAAACCACAACTTTAGCCGGATGAAATGTTTTGCCGGCAACCCTTAAAATTCCAGTTTTTAAATCCATTTCAGGATTATCAAAAACAACGCAGCCGCCAATCGGCTCGATTATTTCTGCTGAAATTAGCAACACATTTTCAATTGTTTCTGAAAATGGCTCAGGAATAGAATCGGGTTCAAATCCCATAAATTCAGCAACTTCAGCCTTTGAAACTTCAAGTTGAGAAAAAGAATATTTGAATTCAAAAATCATCCTGACTTATATGTGTTAACTCAAACAGCATCTAAAATAAACAAAAAGAGGAAATGAGCCGGTCATTTCCTCTTTTCATTTCTTCGGGCAGTGAATCAAATTTCAGTGATAATGATTTTATCAATTATGTCCCCTTGTCTGATTTGGTCGATAACTTCCAACCCTTCGTAAACTTTGCCAAAACAAGTGTGGTGCCCATCAAGATGTTGCGTGCCACGTCTGTTCATGCAAATAAAAAATTGTGAGCCTCCGGTATTTCTTCCGGCGTGTGCCATCGAAAGTACACCTCTGTCGTGATATTGATTTTCGCCATCCAGTTCGCAGTCAACAGTGTAACCGGGGCCACCAGCTCCTGTTCCCAAAGGACATCCACCCTGGATTACAAAATTAGGGATAACCCTGTGAAAGGTAAGTCCGTTATAAAATCCCGTTTCAGCCAGATGTATAAAGTTTGCCACGTTTTTCGGGGCATCTTCTTCATAAAATTTTACTTTCATAATTCCTTTGGAAGTATGAATTTCTGCACCTTTCATTTCTGAGTATTTTAAGTTTGCGACAAAAATAGAAAAACTTGTTACATAAAATTGAATTATTGAAAACCATCTTTTAATATTCATATCTTTAAAAACTGATTTAAACCTTGTATAGCATGACTAAAAGTTCTGATAATCAAACAAGAATCGAGTTTCTGAAAAATTTGTCGATTTTAACTGGTGGGGCCTTGCTTTCGACAGGATTGCTGAGTTCATTTAAAAAACTGAAGGGAAGTGATATAAAACTCGGCCTGGTTACCTACTTGTGGGCGAAGGACTGGGATATTCCGACAATCATAAAAAACTGCGGTGAGGCTGGTATTGGTGGTGTAGAGTTACGGGTTGAGCATGCTCACGGTGTTACGCTTGCTTTGACAAATGCACAGCGAAAGGAAGTTAAGAAACAGTTTGCAGGGAGTGGAGTTGAATTAATCGGGATGGGAACCAACGAGCAATACGATTGGCCGGATGCCGAAAGATTGAAATCAGCCATAGAAACCACAAAACAGTGGTTGCAGTTGAGCAAAGATATTGGCGGAAGCGGTGTGAAGGTAAAACCGAACCAGTTCAGGGATGGAATTGCAAAGGAAAAAACGCTTGAACAAATCGGAAAAGCATTGAACGAACTTGGCAATTATGCTAACAATATGGGGCAGAAAATCAGGCTCGAAGTTCATGGCGAAGGCACACAGGAATTGCCCAATATTAAAACAATAATGGATTATGTGAAGAATGACGGTACTACTGTTTGCTGGAATTGTAACGATCAGGACCTGATTGGAGGAGGCCTTGAATATAATTTCAAGCTGGTAAAAGACCGTTTGGGCGATATAACGCATGTTCGTGAATTGAATGTGGGAAATTATCCCTATCAGCAACTGATGGATTTGTTTGTAAAGATGGATTACAAAGGATGGATATTGCTGGAATGCCGAACTAATCCTGAAGATAAAGTTGCTGCTTTAAAGGAACAACGACAGGTTTGGAAGAACATGATTGTATATGCGCAATCCAGATTGTAAATAAAAGCCACTTTAGCTCAGTTGGTAGAGCAGCTCATTCGTAATGAGCAGGTCGCGGGTTCGAGTCCCGCAATTGGCTC
>DAINOH010000100.1:0-17353 GCA_036735485.1 Draconibacterium sp.
CCGCCATCGTCATTCTGTTTACGGTAATTATTTCAGAATTAAATATCGACATGACAGCCATTTTTGGTACAGCCGGTGTGATTGGTATTGTGGTGGGTGTGGCTTCGCAAACCAGCATCGGGAATATTGTCAGCGGCTTTTTTATGGTTTCTGAAAAGCCATTTGAAATAGGCGACCAAATCCGTATTGGCGACAAAACCGGAGTGGTGTACAGCATCGACCTGCTTTCCATCAAAATCAGAACCTTCGACAACCTTTTGCTGCGAATACCCAACCAGACTGTGATTTCGAGTGAAGTGATCAACGTAACCCGTTTTCCTATTCGAAGACTTGATTTTGAAATTGGTGTGGCTTACAAGGAAAACCTGGAACTGGTGATGCAAACCCTGCAGGAAGTTGCCAAACGCAATCCGCTTTGTTTGGATGAACCTGAACCACTCATTGTTTTCAAGGGTTTTGGTGCCAGCAGTATTTTGGTACAGTTTGGAGTCTGGTTTGAAAGAGCCAATTTTCTCAAAGTAAAAAATTCAGTTTTCATGGAAATCAAGGAAGCTTTCGAACAAAAAGGAATCGAAATTCCTTTCCCGCACATCAGTGTTTACACTGGCGAAGTAACCAAACCATTCCCGGTTGAGGTAAAAGAGAAAGCATAAAAAATGAGGTTGCCGGAAAATCTGGCAACCTCATTTCAACATTATTCAATCAATTTCTTATTTCAAACCTCGTTTTTGTAAAAGTGGCTCAATTGAAGGATCTTGTCCACGGAATTTGCGATACACATCCATTCCTTCGGCAGCGCCCGATTTGGCTAATAATTCCCTGAATTTTGCAGCCAGTTCAGGATTAAACAGGTCGCCCGATTCTTTAAATGCATTGAAAGCGTCGGTATCAAGAACAGCAGCCCACAAATAAACATAGTAACCGGCTGAATAACCGCCCGAGAAAGTATGAGAGAAATAAGTACTCCGGTAACGTGGAATAAACTCGGGAATTAAACCGATTTTATCCATCGATTCTTTTTCAAATGCACGCACATCGGCAATTTCAGGATTTGGTGTCGTATGGTAATCCATATCAAGAATAGATGCTGCCACATATTCACCAGTCAGGAATCCCTGGTTGAAAGTTCCGCTTTTCTCAAGCTTTTCAATCAACGCATCCGGAATCACTTCACCGGTCTGGTAATGCTTGGCATAAACTTTCATCACCTCAGGTTCAGCAGCCCAGTTTTCCATAATTTGTGATGGCAGTTCAACAAAATCGCGCGGCACACTGCGGGCAGTGCGGTCGTACAAACCATCGGCAAACAGTCCGTGCAATGCATGACCAAATTCGTGGAAGAAAGTTGTTACTTCATCGAAACTGAGCAAAGCTGGTGTATCGCCAGCCGGTCGGGTAAAGTTCATCACAATCGAACCAATTGTGGGAACTCTTTCTCCATTGCGGTATGTAGCACTGCGGAAAGCAGTTGACCACGCTCCAACTCTTTTACCATCGCGCGGATGAAAATCCATGTACAAAACTCCCAGAAACGAACCATCGGCTTCCTGCACTTCATAAGCTTCAGCTTCAGCATGATAGGTTGGCAGGTCATCGCGTTTCACGAATTTCAATCCGTACAATTTTTCAACCACATAGAAAACGCCGTTTTTGGCATTGTCAAGGCTGAAATACGGTTTTACCTCATTTTCGTCGAGATTGAATTTCTGTAATTTCAGCTTTTCACTGTAGTACCACCAATCCCACGAAGCCAATTTAAAGTTGCCGCCTTCTTTGTCGATGATGGATTGCATTTCTTTTACATCCTGTTTGGCCATTTTGAGTGCAGGTTCCCAGATTTTTAACAGAAAATCGTAAACAGCCTGTGGAGTTTTTGCCATGTTAATATCAATCTGGTACTCAGCAAAATTGTTAAAGCCAAGTAATTTGGCACGTTCATCGCGCAGTTTTGCAATTTTTTTAATGATTTCCTTGTTATCGAATTCATTGTCGTTGTCGCCACGCATAAAATAGCCACGATACAGTTTTTCGCGCAAATCGCGGTTTTGTGCGTAGGTTAAAAATGGCAGCATACTTGGTTTTGCCAGTGTGAAAACCCACTTTCCTGAGTCGCCGGATTTTTGTGCATCCATTGCTGCGCGGGCAATCACATCGGCTGAAAGACCAGCCAGATCTGCTTCATTTTCAACCACCAGCTTAAAATTTTTATTGGTTTCGGCTAAAAGATTTTCACCAAATTTCAGGCTGAGTTTCGACAATTCTGTATTGATAGATTTGAGTTTTTCCTGGTTTTCCAGTGTTAAATTGGCTCCATTGCGAACAAAATCCTGGTAGAATTTTTCAATAACACGAATTTGCTGATCATCCAGCCCACTTTCATTTCTCTTATCATAAACAGCTTTAATCCTTTCGAAAAGCTTCGGATTCATCGAAATATTGTCGCGGTGAGCGGTCATCATCGGAGTAATTTCGCGTGCAGCAGCCTGCATTTCATCGTTGGTGTTGGCGCTGTTTAACGGGCCAAAAACACCGTTTACTTTATCTAATAAAGCTCCCGACTTATCATAAGCAAGAATGGTATTATCAAAATTCGGCGCATCGGTGCTGTTCACTATGGCATCGATTTCAGCCTGTTGTTGTTTGATTCCTTCCTGAATTGCCGGAAGAAAATGTTCTGTTTTAATCAACTCAAAAGGTGGTACGCCAAAAGGTGTGGTCCACTCGGTAAAAAACGGATTGTCCATATTTGTTGTGGTTTCTTTTTTTTGACTTTTGCACGAGGATAGAAACAAACCCGCGGCAAAAAGAATAATCAGCAGTTTTTTCATTGGTAACAAATTTTAAATTGTAAGTACAAGCGACGAAAATAATTAATTTAGATCGTTCAGTGTGTGATAAATATTAGATTTTATAACAGTGTTTACTTCTGAATGACAAATCGTATTTTGAAACACTCATCCTGAATCTCTGCTTTTCTCCTTTCCTGAAACATTAATTTAAACACTGAGTTCCAAACTTCGTTTTCCACTTCTGAAATATCACCTGAAAAAATCGTTACTTTTGGCACGTTTTAAACCGAAAGAAATTACTATACAATGAACATATCTTATTCGTGGTTAAAAGATTACATCGACATTGATTTGTCACCCGAAGAAATTGCAAAAATTCTGACCCAGATTGGGCTTGAAGTTGGTGGAATTGAAGAAGTTGAAACTGTGAAAGGCGGCATGAATGGCCTTGTAATCGGCGAAGTGGTTACCTGCGAGCCGCATCCGAATTCCGACCACCTGAGCAAAACCACGGTGAATATCGGAACGGGCGAACCGTTGCCGATTGTTTGCGGTGCTCCCAATGTGGCAGCCGGGCAAAAAGTGGTGGTTGCCACCGTGGGAACTACCATGTACATGGGCAAAGATGAGTTCATGATTAAAAAATCAAAAATCAGGGGCGAGGTTTCTGAAGGGATGATTTGTGCCGAAGACGAAATCGGTATCGGAACCGACCACGCCGGAATTATTGTTCTGCCTGAAAATACGCAGGTGGGAATGCCGGCCAAAGATTATTACAATATTCAATCGGACTGGTGCATCGAAGTTGACCTCACACCCAACCGCATTGACGCAGCCTCGCACATTGGTGTTGCCCGCGATTTGGCTGCCTACCTCAGAAATACTGTTGAACACGGCTACAAAAAACCATCGGTTGAAGGCTTTAAAGTGGACAACCACAACCTTGAAATTCCGGTTGAAGTAAAAAATCCGGAAGCGTGTCCTCGTTATTCTGGCGTTACCATTTCAGGCGTTACCATCAAAGAATCGCCCGAATGGCTGAAACGCCGGTTAAAAACCATCGGCCTGTCGCCCATCAACAATGTGGTGGATGTTACCAACTACGTTTTGTACGAAGCCGGACAGCCTCTTCACGCTTTTGATGCTGACGAAGTTAAAGGCGGAAAAGTTGTTGTAAGAACATTAAACAGCGGGACCAAATTTGTAACGCTTGACGGTGTTGAGCGTTTGCTGAACGAAAACGACCTGATGATTTGCAATGCCGAAAATGGCATGTGTATCGGCGGTGTTTTTGGCGGACTTACTTCTGGAGTTAAAGATTCAACCACCAATATTTTTCTTGAAAGTGCCTGTTTCGACCCGGTTTTCATCCGTAAAACCGCACGGCGTCATGGATTAAATACTGATGCTTCGTTCCGTTTCGAGCGTGGCACCGACCCGAACGGTGTGATTTATGCGCTCAAACGTGCGGCCATGCTCATTAAAGAAGTGGCCGGTGGAAACATTTCTTCTGAAATCGTGGATATTTATCCCGAACCCATCAGCCATTTTAAAGTTGATGTGAGTTATCACAATATAAAAAGGCTGATAGGCAAAGAACTTGGTAAAGAAATCATTAAAAATATTCTTGCTTCACTTGAAATAAAGATTGAAAAAGAAACCGAAACCGGGCTTTCGTTGCTGGTTCCGCCTTACCGTGTTGATGTAAAACGCGAAGCCGATGTGATTGAGGAAATCCTCCGGATTGACGGTTACAACAATGTGGAAATTCCAACCCAGGTAAATGCCTCGTTGCAAACTGCCGAAAAACCCGACCCGAACCAGGTCAAAAATTTGGTAGCAGAAATGCTTACTGCGCAGGGATTCAACGAAATATGGTCGAACTCACTGACAAAAGCAGGATATTACGAAGGGTTAAACCATTACGGCGACGCGCAGACAGTGAAACTACTGAATCCGCTCAGCGCCGACCTGAATGGAATGCGGCAAACGCTGCTTTTTGGCGGGCTTGAATGTATTGCCTTTAACGCCAATCGCCAAAATAAAAACCTGCGGATGTATGAATTCGGAAACTGCTATTTCTTTAAAGGCACCGAACTGAAAGACCACCCGGAGAAAAATTACCGTGAGGAAGAACACCTCGGTTTGTTTGTTACCGGGGCGAAAGAAAACGAAAGCTGGAGCGGAAAACAACAACTCACTTCGTTTTTCAGCCTGAAAACTTACGCTGAAAACATTCTGAAACGGCTTGGATTTTCCATTGAACAGCTGCAGGTGAACGAAGTTTCGGATGAGCTTTTTGCCGAAGGTCTCAGTTACACCGGCAACAACAAAACACTTGTGAATGTTGGGATTGTGGCAAAAAAATGGCTGAAGAAATTCGATGTTGATGCGCCTGTTTACTTTGCCGATTTCAACTGGGACAATGTTCTGATTCTTCATAAAAAACACAAAGTGCTGTTTGAAGAATTGCCAAAATTCCCGGCGGTTCGAAGAGATTTGGCGCTATTAATCGACAAGTCGGTTAAATTCAGCAAAATAAAAGAGCTGGCTTATTATACCGACCGGAAAATTCTGCGGGAAGTAGACCTGTTTGATGTTTATGAAGGCAAAGGCGTTCCGGATGGGAAAAAATCGTATGCGGTGAGCTTTATCCTGCGCGATGACAAGGCCACACTCAACGACAAACAGATTGAGAAGACCATGCAAAAGCTGATTGAAACTTACAAAAAGGAACTCAGCGCTGAACTTCGATAGTTGTTTTTCGTTTAAACAAAAAAAACATGATATGACCAGCGTTACAAAAAATATCATTATAGACGAACTGAAGGATTTGCCGGATGAATTTGCCAACGAAATTCTTGATTTTATCAGGTTCAAAAAGATAAACCGGAGTGCTGAAAAGATTGAAACTCATTTGGCAAGCGAAACCACATTAGCAAAAGACTGGCTGAATCCAGCAGAAAATGAAGCATGGAAAGATTTGTAAAAGGTGAAGTTGTAGTTGTTCTTTTCCCATTTTCCGATTTATCGGAGGCAAAAAAAAGACCTGCACTGGTTTTGGCCGATTTGCTGGGAAACGATATCATACTTTGCCAGATAACAAGTAAATTCTCTGACGATATTTATGCGATACCTTTAAATCTGAGCGACTTTGCAAATGGTTCGCTGAATAAAGAAAGTTATATCAGACCCAACAGAATTTTCACAGCTGACAAAAATATTATTACCAAAAGAATCGGAAAGTTAAAACCGGAAAAATATGTCGTTGTAGCCGAGTCTATTTCAAGGTTAATCAGGTTATAATGAATTGTTCACTTTAATAAAACATGCAAAATCACCTGAAAGGTATTATTTACGCTGGAATCACCGCCCTGTTTTGGGGTGTATTGGCAATCGTTTTAAAAATAATCGACGATAAAGTTGAACCCATCACCATTGTGTGGTTCCGGTTTTTGCTTGCTTTTATGATTCTGGCAGCCTGGCAGGCGGCTAAAAATCCGGGCTCATTCAAAATTCTTATCCGTCCGCCTGTTTTACTGGTTATTGCCACGTTGGCGCTAACCTGGAATTACATAGGGTTTATGATGGGTATCCACTACACCACACCCAGCAATGCCCAGCTTTTTATTCAAACCGGTCCTATTTTGCTGGCGCTTGCCGGTATCTTTTTTTTCAGGGAGAAAATCACGCGGTTACAAATCATCGGGTTTGTAATTGCGCTTGCCGGAATGGCCTTTTTTTACCGCGACCAGCTGATGGCTTTTTTCGATGTTCAGCAAAAATATAACCTGGGTGTAATTCACCTTTTGATAGCTGCAGTTGCGTGGGCGCTTTATGCAGTTTTGCAAAAAAAACTGGTTCTGAAACTGGATATTCAAAGCCTGAACCTGTTTATTTTTGGTTTACCGGTGCTCATTTTATTACCGTTTGTAAATTTTGCTTCGCTGCAGCATCTCGGTCTGGTAACCTGGTTGTTGCTTCTGTTTGGCGGCATCAACACGCTGCTATCCTACACAACACTTTCCAAAGCGCTGCAACTTATCGAAGCCAGCAAAGTCAGTATCATCATCATCATGAACCCGATTATCACCTTTGTTACGATGGGAATTCTCACCCAAATGAATGTGAAATGGATTGGTCACGAAAGGTTTTCGGCTTTTTCAATCATCGGCGGATTTCTGGTTTTGTCGGGTGCGGTTTTGGTCGCCAAAAAGCAAAAACAAAGATGAAGTTAGTATCTTTCTGGTCAGAATTTTTAAACTGACACCAATGAAACTCAAAACAGCTGTTTTTTACAATTTCCCTCATTTACTCAATTACCCATTCACTCAATTACTGTTTGTCATCCTGCTGCTCGCTTCCTGCCAACCTGAGCAATCCAAAATCATCGCCGTAACCGGCGAAATTCCTGCATCAGCAATTGGAAAAACATTGCATCACGAGCATTTGCTGGTCGATTTTATTGGTGCCGACAGCACCGGTTACCACCGCTGGAACCGCGACAGCGTGGTGGAAAAAGTGCTTCCCTATTTGCTTGAAATCAAAGCGCTGGGCTACAAAACCCTGGTTGAATGCACCCCTGCCTACATTGGCCGCGACCCGCTTTTGCTGAAAATGCTTTCCGAAAAATCGGGGATTCAGATACTTACCAACACAGGATATTACAGCGCGGTGGGTGGAAAATTTATTCCGAAACATGGTTTTGAAGAAACCGCCCAACAATTGGCCAACCGTTGGATCGCCGAAGCAACAAACGGAATCGAAGGAACCGGAATTTATCCTGGTTTTATCAAAATTGCCGTGGAACGTGCTCCGCTGCAGGAAATTAACCGGAAAGTGGTGGAAGCCGCCTGTATCGCACACAAAGCCACCGGATTAACCATCATGTCGCACACCGGGCTGGCAGTACCGGCATACCAGCAAATTGATATACTTAAACAAAATGGTATTTCTCCGTCGGCGTTTATCTGGACACACGCCAACAACGAAAAGGAATGGAGCAAAATCATCAACGCCGCCAAAATGGGTGTGTGGATTGCCTTTGATAAATTCGAAGAAAAGGAAACCGAAAATTTTTCGGAGTTTGCTGTGCTGATGAAAAAGGAAGGTTTGCTGAACCGGCTGCTTTTTTCGCACGACGCTGGTTGGTACGACCCGATGAAACCCGGTGGCGGAACTTTCAGGGATTTCACCGCCATCGAAAAATTTCTGATACCGGCACTTCAACAAAAAGGATTTTCAGAAAAAGAAATCAGCCAGATTTTTGAACTGAACACGGCAGAAGCATTTGCAATAAAAATCAGGCTGGCTGAGTAATTTTTAAACCTGAAGCTTTTCAATTGCACAAATTGCAGGTTCAGCGCCGGTTTTAATCAATTCAGAATGAATACCTGATAACTGCAATGGCAATTTTTTATATTTGAGAAATGAATTTAAAAATTCCTGCAAAATACATTCGAATTTCGCTGCTTTTGTCGGTTGTCATCAGCCTGATGATTCATTTTTCGCTGATGGCCGAATTCTTTTTGAAAGGACGTCCCGGTCACCATGAGGAAGAATTATCACTCATTTTTGTGACTTTTGAATTCCTGACATCTGTTGTGCTGGCGTTTATCATTTTTGGGGTGAATTTCTTCTTTTTTGCACCGTACGATATTCATAAAAAACTCAATTTCAGAAAAATAACCGGTGCTGTTCTGACAACCGCCCTGATGACAGCATTGCTCATTTTTCTGTTTATTCACCTCAAAGATTTATTTCATTTCAGCATGAATCCCCGCCGGCACATCGACGAACTGGTGTCACGAAATTTGTTCTGTAGCGCAATAGTTTTGGTCAGTGCATTTGTTTACAGGTTGTTGCAACGACAGCAGATTATTGAACTCGAGAATGAAAAACTCCGGAGTGAAAGCTTGCAAAGTCAGTTCGAATCGCTGAAAAACCAGGTGAGCCCGCACTTTCTTTTTAACTCACTTACGGCGTTAAAAGTGCTGATTGAAGAATCGCCGGCACTGGCAAAACAATATGTGAGCCATCTTTCGCAGGTGTTGCGATACACCCTGCAAAGCAAAATCAAACAAGTAGTTACGCTGAATGAAGAACTTGAATTCACCGAATCGTACCTGTTTTTGCTGAAAATGCGGTACGACACCAACCTGACCGTCAAATCGAAAATTGATAAAAACTTTGGCTTTTGGAACCTGCCTCCGCTCACCATCCAGACTTTGGTTGAAAATGCCGTGAAACACAACGAAATCAGCAATGAATTTCCGTTTGAAATCGCCATTTCGACCACGGAAAACGAGACACTGCGGGTAGCCAACAAAATTCAGGAGAAACTCGCACCCGAGGAAGGAACCGGAATCGGGCTTGTCAATCTTTCCAAATTATTCAGTCTGCTTGGCGAAAAAGAAATTCAGATTTACAAAACCGGTGGTGAATTTGTTGTGGAAGTTCCACTGTTAAAACCTTGATGATGAAAGCACT
The DNA here is from genome assembly GCA_036735485.1 of Draconibacterium sp. Lineage (GTDB taxonomy): Bacteria > Bacteroidota > Bacteroidia > Bacteroidales > Prolixibacteraceae > Draconibacterium. Next base: position 9,279 of record DAINOH010000100.1, read on the forward strand.
TGTAGTTGAAGACGAAAAACCGGCAGCCCGGCACCTCATCAGTATTTTGAATGAAATCGGGGGTATTGAAGTGGTTGCTGTTACCGACAGCATCAAATCGACTGTGCAGTGGCTGAAACAAAATCCGCTGCCCGGCCTTGTTTTTATGGATATTCACATTGCCGACGGTTCGGCATTTATGATTTTTGACCAGGTGAATATTTCATGCCCCATCATTTTCACCACCGCTTACGACGAATATGCCATCAAAGCATTCAAAGTCAACAGCATCGATTATCTGTTGAAACCCATTACCCGCGAAGCCGTTGAAAAATCGCTGGAAAAACTGGAGGTACTTTCGGCAAAAACCGCTGTTCAGCCCGATATTCAGCAACTCATTCAGGCACTGAAACCGGAAAAAAGTTACAAAACCCATTTTCTTGTTGAGATAAAAGGCAACAAAATGGTTCCGTTGCTGGCCGGCGATATTGCCTTTTTTTACACCGAATCGGGTAAAGTAATTGCCAAAACTTTTGACCAGGAAACTTTCCCGGTGGATTTCAATCTCGATGAACTTTCTGCAAAACTCAATCCGGCGGATTTTTTCAGGGCCAACCGCCAGTTCATAATCTCCCGAAAATCGATAAAAGATGTTGACTGGTGGTTCAACAGCCGGTTGTCCATCAACCTGAAAGTTTCAATCCCCGAAAAAATTCTGGTCAGCCGCACCCGCGTTGCCGAATTTAAAAACTGGTTTGCAGGAGAATAAAGCAATGGCGGTGCGTTTCACGCGTGCTTTTTTACAATTCACCTTTCAATTTTAACAATTCACAGGTTTTTCAAAACCCCGGGCAGGTTCTTCCATCTAAAATGGACGAAAACAGAATCTTAAATTTTAGAAAAATGAAGAACATAATTTATTCTTTCGCGACAAAATACCTGGTTAATGTTTTGCTGATAGTGGCATTTGTAATCAGCGCAGCAAGCGGTTTAATCAAACCCGGAGGAGGTAATTACAAACCCAGTCACAATTTCAGTATCGAACAAATAACACCGGAAAAAGAAATTTCAACGGCAGGATTTGCACCGCAGATAAACAGCGGAAATCCTGAATTTCTGTTTGAAGAAAGAGAGAATGGCGGGGAAAATATTCACATCTGGTTTGGACTCATCATGCTTGGATTGATGGTTTTTCATACCATTCATCACTGGAAATGGTTTAAAAAGATGATTTCTGTAAAATTCGTTTTAAAAAACAAACTGCTTTCATTAACCGTGGTCGTATTTGTTCTGATGGCCGTTTCAGGGCTGATAATGTGGCTTGAACTGGTTCCACGCGAAATTTTCAATTTCAGGGAAATACACGAAATTACCGGTCAGATGCTGTTGGTATTGGTTCTCATCCATATAATCCAGCGTATTAAATGGTACTTTGCCCTGCCGGTTTACATCAAGAAAAGAAAAAGTACTTTAGCTGTGCAATAAACTGAAACTTCAATTAACCTAATTCTGAAATGAAAAAACTTTTGTGCCTTATTTCCATTATTTCCGCAATCACTCTTTTTCATCCGGTTTTTGCGCAGGAAGAGATAAAAATTGAACCACTGACCGGGGAAATCGATTTCGATGGCAATCCCGGTGAACCCGCGTGGCAACTGAGCCGGAGCTTTCCAATGGTGATGCATTACCCGGTTTACAACGGTTCACCCACCGAAAAAAGCGAGGTGTATATTACTTTCGACAACAATTACCTGTGGATTGGCGCCAAACTCTACTACAACGATATTTCGAAGCTGGTATCGACCAGTAAAAAGAGAGATGAAACATCGGAAAACTCCGACTATTTCGGGATTTTGCTCGACAGCTACGACGATAACGAAAACGCCCTGGCTTTTTTTACCATGCCATCGGGTTTAAAAATCGATTACACGGTGGCCAACGACGCTGCCGGTCGCGGCCCGGGCGACGATTTAAAAAATTATACCTGGAACTCGTTTTGGGATGTTAAAACCGTGAAAAACGACGAGGCGTGGCTCATTGAAATGAGAATTCCGTTTTCGAGCCTGCGTTTTCAGAGCGTGAACGACATCACTAAAATGGGGTTGATTATCAACCGGGGAATCAGTCATTGCAACGAAACCGATACTTATCCGGCTATCGACACCAAATATGGCCAAAACGCAAAAATCAAACCCTCGCTGGGTCAAACCATTGTTTTTGAACAGATTAAACCTCGCAATCCGCTTTATATTTCGCCCTATCTGATGGGCGGAATTTCGCAAAACTACGAATCAAACGAAACAGGCGACGATTTTGTAAAATCAAACGAACCAAAACTGACCGGTGGCCTCGACGTAAAATACAACCTGAACAACAACCTGACACTTGATTTCACAGTAAACACCGACTTTGCGCAGGTGGAAGCCGATGACGAACAGGTAAACCTGACCCGTTATTCACTTTTCTTTCCTGAAAAAAGACTCTTTTTCCAGGAACGTGCTTCCATTTTCAGTTTTAGTTTGGGTGGTCCGCAGGATTTGTTTTACAGCCGGAATATCGGAATCGTGGATGGCGAAATGGCTGCAATCCCCGGCGGGGCGAGGTTAGTTGGCAGGCTTGGCAAATGGGATATCGGCATTCTGGACATGAATACAGCTAAATTTAATGGCAATCCGGCTGAAAATTTTGGAGTGGCACGTGTCAGAAAACAGGTAATTAACGAAAACTCCTACATCGGAGGGATGCTGACAACCCGGCTCGGATTCGATGGCAGTTACAATGTGGGTTACGGACTGGATGGAATCATCAGGGTTTTTGGAGATGATTACCTCGATGTAAAAGTTGCCCAAACTATCGACAACAGCCTTGAAAACAATGTTGCTTCGCTTGATCCCACTTTTTTCAGGCTGGCTTGGGAACGGCGGTCGGAAGAAGGATTTGGCTACAGCGGAGCTTACGCTTACTGGGGAAAAGATTTTAATCCTGAATCGGGTTTTATTTTCCTGAATAACCTGCACGAATTCAGGGGTGAAATGCAGTACGGCTGGTTTCCGGAAGAAAATTCGGCCATATTCAGTTATCGCACAGGGATTGATTTTGAAATGCTGCGGCGAATTGAAGACGGACAACTCGAAAACATGGAGATTTCGCCGGAGTTCGAAATCAATTTTAAAAACGGATTCGGGGCTTTTACCGGATTGGCTTACCGCAAGGAAGGAGTTCTGGAAGATTTTCATCTTACTGACGATGTTTTTGTTTCGGCTGGAAATTATGCATTTTACGGATTTCATGGATTCGCCAACTCACCACGCACCAAAAAGCTGGTTGGAATGGTTGGTTTTGAAGCCGGACAGTTTTACGATGGCAACCGGGTTTCGTTTAATGTTGACCCGGAACTGAACCTTTCTTCGAGTTTCCAAATCACTGCCGGGTACCAGTTCGACCATGTGACATTTCCAACAAGAGAACAGAAATTCACCAACAACATTGGCAAAGTAAAAATCACTTACATGGTTAACACAAAAATCTCGATGAGCGCATTTGTGCAGTACAATGAAATCGACAACATTCTGATTACCAACTACAGGTTGCGTTACAATCCGCGTGATGGCAACGATTTTTACCTCGTTTTGAACGACATGCGGAATTCGAAGAAAACCGGTTCGGATGATTTGCTGCCACCCTTTATCAACCAGACAGTTATGCTGAAATACACGCATACATTCAGACTTTAAACAATTTTAAATAACAGAAACAGAAAACTTTTAACCATGAACAGATTTAAATTCATTCACAACATTTTGCTGACTGTGGTGATGGTTTTGCTGATGGACCCGCGGTCGTTTTACGGGCTCGGGTTTCATGAATGGGCAGGACTGATAATCGGGTTGTTTTTTATTCTGCACAAAGTGCTGAACTGGGGCTGGATAAAAAAAGTAACTGTTTGCTTTTTCAGAACCACTCCGGTCCGGGCGCGATTGAACTATGTACTTGATGTCGCACTGCTGGCGGGATTGGTTCTGATGATTCTGAGCGGAATTGCCATTGCAAAAACCATCGATTTTTCGTGGCTCAACCTCGGCGGTTCGCGCATGTTCTGGCGCGTAATGCACACCAGCTCGTCGTTTATCACCCTTGCGCTTTTCGGGATTCATCTCGGTCTCCACTGGAACTGGGTTCTTTGCAGGTTAAATCTTAAAAAATCAGCCAATGTTCAGGAAAATTAGCACAATCATTTTAGTGGTGGCCATTGTGGCTACCGGTGTTTTAGCCTTTGTAAGTCTGCATTACTGGGAAAGTAGTGTGAGAATTTTTCAAATAAATAGTGACCAGCCAAATTTCAGTGGTGGCCGCGGAGGATTTGAAGGACGCGAAAGACATGAACGGCCTGATGGCGCGCGTATGGATTTTGAATTCAGGGAAAGACCGGATTTACCCGACAGCCTGAGAACCAAATTGACAGATGAAAGAAATTTTGAAGCACTACCCGACAGTTTGAGGCAAAAGTTCAGAAGGGATGATTTCCGGGGTGAACATGGTTCTTTCAGGGGTGGCCACGGCGGTGACAGACGTGGCGGTGATTTCAGGGGCGGCAGCAGAATCAGTCTGGGAAAGGCATCCGGATTTCTGGCAGTGTTTGCTTTGTTCACACTGATTACCATCGGAATTGACCGCGGTTTTAAACGATTCAGAAACAGAAATAAATCAGCTTAAAACAAAAATCTCATGATTAAAAACAAATTGTTTCAGGCAGTTTTTGCCACAGTTTTACTCTCTTTTGGTATTGCAAAAGCCCAGCCCATTCCAATCGAACTGATGCTGGGACACCAATATGGTGTTGTTGATATGGCATTCAGCAAAAAATTCTCACCAACTTCGAGGTTTGGACTTTTTCACATGAACACCATTCAGTTCGATTACAATGAAGAGGCAAAAAACAGTTTTATTCTGCAGGACCAGTTGTTTGTTGAAACATTTAAAAACCTGCGGATTACAGCGGGTGTTGCCTACAGCAAAGGCGGATTTGACCCGACTACCGGACTTCAGTATCTCATCATCGGGAAAAAACTCATGTTTTTATGTGCGCCGCGTGTGAACATCGACAGCGAACCTTCATACGATATAATGAACATTATTCAGTACGAAACGCCTTTGAATGAGCGGACGAACCTGTTTGCAAGGGCAAAATTCCTGAATGTTTTTGATGCCGGGGGCAATATTAAAAGTTACCAGTGGTTCCGGCTTGGACTTGAGAAAAAAGGAATTCAAATCGGACTGGCTTTTAACCTCGACGAAAACGGGCCCAATCCTTCGGTGGAATACAACCTCGGTGCTTTTATCCGAAAAGAAATCTTTTGAAAACTGCGGGTTATTCGAACTTAAAATCCACCAGAATAATCTCCGATTTTCCGGTGGTTTTTACGGGTGGCCCCCACAACCGCAGTCCGCTGGTGACAAAAAAATGGGTGTTTGCCTTTTGCTTGTAACCCCACCCCAGTTCGTACATTCTTTTAATAATGAAGTTGAACGGAAACAACTGACCATTGTGTGTGTGCCCTGAAAATTGAGCATTTACAGATGTCTTACTCACTTCCTCAAGTTGCGTTGGCCTGTGGTCGAGTAATAAAATAGGCAAATCGGGGATGCTGTCGCTCAGGATTTCATTCACAGCTTTACGTTTTCCAAAATGCTCGTCGAACCGGCCGGCAACAATAAAACTTTCGCCGACCTGCGCAACAGAATCGTTCAGCAAAACAATTCCAGCATTTCTGAAAAAAGCACCGTCGTTGTGGCCGCGGTAAAACTCGTGGTTTCCAAGAACACCGAAAACGCCATATTGTGGTTTTATCTGTCTGAACAACCCGGTTATTTTCTCCAGCTCAGGATGAATGTTTTTATCGTCAACAATATCGCCGCCGTACAACATCAAATCAGGATTCAGGCTGTTCACTTTTCTGACATACTTTTCGACAAAAGAAACCGGAACGCCCGAATGGATATGAAAATCGGCAATAAAAGCCACCCTCAGTTTTTCGAGATTTGAATTTTTTCGGGGTACCGAAATCTCGTATTTTGAAACCTGCATATAATTCATGTTGATTACTCCGCCAATCACCACAAGTGCCGCAAAAATTGTTATTCCGCTGAGTGCATAGAGTTTGTAATCAAAGGTTTTTCTTAATTCCAGTGGGATCCACTGCGGAAAATAATTGACCAGCAAAATCAGGTCGTAAACCACAACTGCCAGGAAAACATACAAAAAGAAAGGCAGCAAATAACCTGAAATCTGCCCCATAATTTTTTGAAAAAGATTGTTGGCCGAGGTCATAAAAAACCCGGATAACGGAATCATCAGAAAGAGAATCAGAAAAATAACCGTGAAAAGAATTTTGTATCCCGGCATGATAAAAAGCCGGTTCAATCGCAGGTACAGGTAAGTACCCGGCACAAGTAAAGTTAGCAGGATAAATAATCGGAACATTGTTTCTAAAATTTTCTGTGGCTAAAAAATACAACTGTCAAATTCAACACATAAGTACCTGAAAAGTTGCAGTGATTCCAAAAGCCTTAAAAATACAAAAGCCCTCCATCGCAATGATGAAAGGCTTTTGTGGGGAGTGATGGATTCGAACCACCGAAGGCGTTGCCAATAGATTTACAGTCTACCCCATTTGGCCACTCTGGTAACTCCCCGGATATTTTTAAAAAGAGCCGTCCCGATTAAATCGGGACGAACTGAGGATTTCTCCTCTTCCGAGCCGAATCTCAGATTCGAACTGAGGACCCCGAGATTACAAATCACGTGCTCTGGCCAACTGAGCTAATCCGGCTTATTTATATTTCAGTTTTTTTAAGAACGATGCTGTTTTTCTTTTTCAGCGCGGCAAAGGAAAGCAATAATTTTTACTTGTGCAACACTTTTTTTTCAAATTTTCACTTCTCCTTTTTACAAAAAAAGTGGGTAAGCTACCTGCGTCGCACCGCTACAACCGCCTACCCTTGCTGCCTTCCGACCCTGGGGGATTTCAGCAGGAGCTGGTCGCGCAGGACTTACCCGGCGCAAAAGTAGAAATTTTTGGATTACCACCAAATAAAAAATGTACACCCCGTAATTTTCGGTTGCATACATTAACCTATACCACTGAACAACCGGGAAATAAAAATTCTTACAGAATTAAAAACCCGGAAAGTCAATAAAAAATAGCGTTATATTTGTCGTAATTCGAACTTAAAATCAACATTTATGGAAGAAAAAGCTGTTTCAATCTGGAAATCAACAATGATTACCGGTGTTTACATCGCCGTTGTATTGATCCTTTTATCGGTTGTATTTTATGTCACCGGTAATCCGTTTTCAAAAATCAGTCAGTATTTAACCTACCCCATTTTTATAGGGGGTGTAATACTTGCTCAGATAACTTATAAAAAAGCTCTTGGCGGAACCCTTACCTATGGACAGGCAGTTGCATCGGGTGTTCTGGCACTCGTATTTGCCTCAGCAATATCAGGCATTTATTCATTTATACTGTTCAAGTTCATTGATCCTTCGTTAACTGAACAACTAAGAATTTTTACCGAAGAACAAATTATCAAACAAGGAAGAGTGCCTGAAGAACAGCTTGAAATGGCCGTGAATATGGCTACAAAATTTCAGACTCCTTTTATGATGCTGGTAATGAGTATCGTTGGTGGTGCCTTTTTAGGTTTGATTATTTCGTTAATAACCGCCATCTTTACCAAAAAGAACCCAACCGACGAGGTTCCTTTATAATCAATTATTTTTTTTATGGATATTTCCGTAGTTGTGCCCCTTTTTAACGAAGAAGAATCGCTCCCGGAACTGGTTGTCTGGATTGAAAAAGTGATGGCTGAAAACAATTTCAGTTATGAAATCGTCATGGTTGATGATGGCAGCAAAGACAATTCGTGGCAGGTGATTGAATCACTTCAAAACAAAAATGCAAATATCAAAGGAATTAAATTCAGGCGCAACTACGGAAAATCTGCTGCGCTTTTCTGTGGCTTCGAAGTAGCCCAGGGAGATGTGGTAATTACCATGGATGCCGACTTACAGGACAGTCCTGACGAAATTCCCG